>CAZFJL010000042.1:0-33421 GCA_964518905.1 uncultured Geitlerinema sp.
TCTCAGCTTTTTTTGAGAAGTCCTAACCAAATCGTTTTTTGCTATATAACTATTTCGCTCGTTGCTATACCTGCCCAAAACCACCACCACCGGGCGACTCGATCGCGATCACTTCCCCGGCCTGCACCTCCCGCGTCACGGTTCCCGGTAACAGCTCGATCGTGCCATCACGCCCGATCAACACATTCCGACCCGGCAAACCATCACCACCACCCGCCAACCCCGACGGCACAACCCGCCGCCGTCCCGCCAAAATCGACACCACCATCGCCTCACGAAACCGCAACCGCCGCACCGCCCCATGACCGCCGCGCCACCGTCCCACACCGCCGCTCTGTTCACGAATCCCGAACGACTCCACCACCACCGGAAACCGCAACTCCAACACCTCCGGATCGGTGAGCCGTGAATTCGTCATGTGAGTTTGCACCGCATCGGCTCCCGCGAAGCCATTCCCCGCGCCCGCACCACCGCAAATCGTTTCGTAGTACTGATACTGGGCATTGCCAAAGGTGAGATTGTTCATCGTGCCTTGGGAGTTGGCGAGGACGCCGAGGGCGGCATAGAGCGCGTCGGTGACGGCTTGGGAGGTTTCGACGTTACCGGCGACGACGGCAGCCGGTGGCGCGGGGTTGAGTAGCGAGCCAGGAGGGATGACGATCGACAGGGGCTTGAGGCAACCGGCATTGAGCGGAATATCATCATCGACAAGGGTGCGAAACACGTACAGTACCGCCGCTTTGCAGACCGCCGCCGGGGCGTTGAAGTTGCTCGCGAGCTGGGGAGATGTGCCGCTAAAGTCGATCGTGGCGCTGCGATCGCCATGATTCACCGTGATCTTGACCTGGATGCGATCGCCGCTGTCGAGTTCAACGCAGGCGTCACCGTCGGCAAGTAAGGCGATCGCCCGCCGTACGGAGGCTTCGGCGTTGTCTTGGACGTGTTGCATGTAGGCGCGGACGGTGGCGAGACCGTAGGTGTTGACCATCGATCGCAGCTCGCGGACGCCGCGCGTATTGGCGGCAATCTGGGCGCGGAGGTCGGCGATGTTGCGATCGGGATTACGCGCCGGAGATTCGCCGCGCGTCAGACGATCGCGGATGGCCGTTTCGAGAAATTCGCCCTGTTTTACCAGCGGGAGATTATCAAATAAAATGCCTTCCTCGTCGATCGTGCGGCTATTCGGTGGCATTGACCCCGGTGTAATGCCGCCAATGTCGGCATGGTGTCCCCGCGAGGCAACGTAGAATAGCGGTGTTTGTTGTAGAAAATTATCGCCATTCCACAACTCACCGGAATCATCCGCAAACACCGGTGTAATTACGGTGATATCCGGTAAATGCGTGCCGCCGTTATAAGGATTATTCGATAGATAGACATCGCCCGATCGCAGTTCCGAGCCGCGATCGCGCACCAACGCCTGCACGCTTTCACTCATCGACCCTAGATGCACCGGAATATGGGGCGCATTCGCCACCAGTTCGGCGTTGCTATCAAAAATCGCGCAGGAAAAATCGAGCCGTTCTTTGATGTTGACGGAGGTGCTGGTGTTTTGCAGCGTAATGCCCATCTGCTCGGCGATCGCGCGGAATAGATTATTGAAAATTTCCAAGCGTACGGGATCGGGTTTACTCGCCCAAGGCGTCGATGATGGTGAAATGGGACTCGTTTGGATGTTGCTTGGGATCGTGTTGTCTAATGTAAAATCCCGATTTTGATCGGGTTCTAAGCCTGAATTTACCGTTATTTCTAAGGCTTTTTCTAGGGGTTTTTCTGAGGGTTTTTCTAAAGACTTTTCTAAAATCAAATCCCCCGATCGCGTCACAATCGCCGACCATCCCGGCTCGATCACATTCGTACCGATCGCTTCGATGACGATCGCCGCTCCCGCAATTCGATCGCCCGCCTGCAAACTCTCGCGCTGAAACACCGGTGTATCAATCCACCGGCCTCGCGCATACATTTGCACCGTTGCGATCGGTGTCAGGGTTTCACTCGATCGATGGTGGTCTGGATCTGAGCTTGGATCGTGCGGTTGCTTGTGTATGGAACTGGAATCGCCTAAACCTTGAGTCTCCACAGCGGCGATCGCCTCACCCAAGCGAATCGCTTCCACTGTAATCGCCTCCACCATTAGCGCGGTGTCACGATAGATAAACCCGTAGCGCTGTCGGTGTTGCTGCTCAAATTGCGCCACCATCTTGGCCGGTTCCGCCAAATCCACCGCGATCGCCGTATCCGTCCCGCGATATTTCAACTGCGCTTTACAGAGAAAGGTTAAGCGTGAGGCTTGCGGATTTTCCGGCTGTAATTCCGGCTGTAATTCCGGCTGTAATTCTTGATTTAGTTCTTGCTCGATCGCCTGTTTTAACACCGCGATCGGCGTCGCTAAATCCAGCGAATCGGTTAACTCCGCCTCGATCGAGGTTTCCCGCAATGCCCGCACCTCGGCTAACCCCATGCCATAGGCCGACAACACGCCAGCGTAGGGATGCAAAAACACGCGATCGATGCCCAGCGCTTCGGCGATCGCGCAGGCATGTTGACCGCCCGCACCACCGAAACAACACAGTGTATAGTCCGCCAAATCGTAGCCGCGCTGAAGCGAAATTTTCTCGATCGCCTGCGCCATCGTTTCCACCGCGATCGCCAAAAAACCCGCCGCCACCGCCTCCGAGCTGCGATCGTCGCCCGTTTGTGCCGTGATTTCAGCGGCGAGATCGGCGAACTGTTTACGGACGATCGCCACATCCAGCCGCTCATCCCCCGCCGCGCCAAACACCGCCGGGAAAAACTGCGGCTGAATTCGCCCTAACATCACATTGGCGTCGGTCACCGTCAGCGATCCACCGTTGCGATAGCTCGCAGGCCCTGGATACGCCCCCGCCGACTCCGGCCCCACCCGATAGCGCGACCCATCAAACCGCAAAATGCTGCCACCACCCGCCGCCACGGTATGGATCGCCATCATCGGCACACGCATCCGCACGCCCGCCACTTCGGTCTCGAATTCCCGCTCGTATTCTGCCGGTGTCGCTGGGTCTCCGGCGTAGTGGGCGACATCGGTGGAGGTTCCGCCCATATCGAAGGTGACGATACGGTGAAATCCGGCGCGGCGACTGGTTTGCACCGCGCCGACAATGCCACCGGCAGGCCCCGATAAAATGCTGTCTTTGCCTTGGAATTGGGTCGCGGGGGTTAAGCCGCCGTTGGATTGCATGAAGAGCAAGCGGAGGGCGTGGCGATCGTCTGGATCAAGGGCAGTGCTGACGCGATCGACGTAGCGGCGCAGGATCGGCGAGAGGTAAGCATCGACGGTGGTGGTGTCGCCTCGGCTGACGAATTTGATCAGCGGGCTGACGGCGTGGGAGGTGCTGATTTGTGTAAAGCCGATGTCGTGGGCGATCGCGGCGATCGCCTGTTCGCGATCAGGGTAGCGATAGGCGTGCATCAGCACGATCGCGCAACTGCGAATCCCCTCGTCGTAGGCGCGTTGCAGTTGGGGGATCAGGTCGGTGGTGTCGAGGTCGATCAGGCTTTCACCCTCGGCGCTGAGGCGTTCGTTGACTTCGAGGACGCGATCGTAGACGGTTTCGGGGCGAACAATCTCGCGGGCAAAAATGTCGGGGCGATTCTGGTAGCCGATGCGGAGGGCATCACGAAATCCGGCGGTGACGACGAGTACGGTGCGATCGCCTTTTCGTTCCAGTAGCGCATTGGTCGCGACGGTGGTTCCCATCCGCACTTCGGCGATCTGGTCTGCCGGTATTGGCTCGCCGGGATCGAGCTGGAGCAGATCGCGGATGCCTTGAATCGCGGCATCGGGGTAGCGATCGGGATTTTCCGACAGGAGTTTATGGGTTTGGGTTGTGCCGTCGGGCAAGCGGACGATCACGTCGGTAAATGTGCCGCCGCGATCGATCCAAAAGTGCCATTTGTTGAGGTCTTGTCGGCCAGTCATCCACGATCGTCCTCACGCTGGGTCTGTCATTTTGGCATGTTTTGCCCTGACTTGAACCTCTCCTCCTTTCCCCAAAACCGCGTTATTCGCTGCGCGAAGGCTACGCCCACGACTCCGCTCAACGCTCTCAGTTTTTTGATGCGTTCTAACCTAATCGTTTTTTGCTATAGCCACCACCTCGAACTCACGTTAATCGAGAGTCATCTTAATAATTTCTTCGATCTCCGCCGCGCTAATCGTTGTCTGCTCAGACTTCGCATAAATCACCAACAACAGCACAACTTCATCATTCACGAGCTGATAGATCAGTCGATACCCCCCGCTCTTACCCGTCGGGATATCACTATTAGCAGCACGCACCTTGAAAACCGCCTGCCTAACCCCCGAAATTTGATCACCAATCAGATTTCCCTGTTCAAGCTCCGAAATCACAGGACGAAGATCATGCTTAATTCGGCGATAGCGCTTTTGAAGCTTTTTTATACGACGCTTGAATACCGGCGTAACTCGAATTTTCATCAAAGCCGTCAGGAATCCTCCAACTCATCCCACAACGCCTCGATCGGCAACGTTTGACCGCTTTGCGCCTCTAGCAAACTTTGTCTCAAATCTGCAAGCAACTCCGCCTTGCTATCCATCGCGTCATCCTGACCCAATGCGCACAAAATACTATCCCAAAGCGATAGCGGAACCAGCACATCCGTCTGCTCCCCCTGCGGATTGGTGATGTAACGAATACTTTGTTTGAGAGCGTCAATATTCATGCCATGTACTCCTCGTAAAGACGCAAAATCTAGCGGTGAGCTACGGCCTGTATCCCCCTGACCGTGATGATACTCAATAGATCGTGACCGCAATATAACCCTACCGAAGTTCCGCCGCCCGATCGCGATCGCGCAACCAGTCAATCAACGCTTGCAGCCCGAGCAGATAGCTGCGATGCCCAAAGCCCGAAATCTGGCCGATCGCCACAGGCGCAAGATAAGAATGATGCCGAAACGCCTCGCGCTTGTGGATATTGCTGAGGTGAACTTCCACCGTGGGAAGGGCGATCGCCGAAATAGCATCACGCAGGGCGACGCTCGTATGCGTATAGGCCGCCGGATTGATCAGTAAACCATCATGGGTTTGGAATGCCGCTTGAATCGCATCCACAAGAACGCCCTCGTGATTCGACTGAATCGAAGTCACGCGGGCATTTTGGGCTTCTGCAAGCTGCTGGATATTCTGGTCGATCGCCGCAAGGGTCATCGCACCATAAATCTCAGGCTCGCGCTGGCCAAGCAAATTAAGATTGGGGCCGTGAAGCACCAGTACACTGAGCTGACGTAAAGAAACAGGATTGACGTCAGAACTCACGGGCTTGTAAAGTCGTTGACTGAAATAAACGTTGGTAAAACGAGAGCAACCATCGGCCAGGGGAATAGGTTTAAAACCAAAGCCTAACGAAAGCGTCGATCATCAACAGGAATCGGAATTGCTTCTGGCTCCGGTTCGGCGGAAGGGCCGAGCAAGGTATCGATCGTGCGTTGAATCCACTCGCCGATCGCATCCAGAATGTTTTCGATGTAGTCCATGTAGCTAGATCGCTCCTAACAGGGCACGTGTCAAACCGTGTCACAAAAACGTTATCAAAATGTTACGTTTTTTAACAGGATTTGAACCCTCGGTCTCATAATAACCAATTTTGCTCGATCGAGCAAAGGTTACTTGACTCGAACGGGTTCGGTTTTCTCATATTTCTTCAAACTCGATCAACCCTAGACCCACATCCTCGCCCACGCATACGCCCATCACCCGTGACATCGATCCACTACAATCAATCGTCTAAAGACCCGTCCCGTTTTTGACAAAGACTGTCACCGAGTCGCCCCATGCCATCGTTACCTGCTGATGCTCGCAACCAAATCGATGACCTGATTGCACGGTATAAATCCCGCGTTGATTATCTGGCGATTCGTCTCGAAGAATCGGAAGGCACAAATATTTTTCTCAGGTCAGAGAAGATCGAAACCCTCAGCGAAGAGGTGGCGATCGGCGGTCAGGTGCGGGCTTGTTATAAAGGCGGATGGGGTTTTGCGAGCTTTAACCGGCTGGAATTGTTGCCGCAGCGTTTGGAAGAAGCGATCGCCGCTGCGCGGGTCGTGGGCTCAGAAGAAACACAACTGGCCGAAATCCCGATCGTGCAGCAGACCTGCGTGTTGCCGCTGACGGGAACCAATCCGCGCCTGATTTCCCTGCGGGACAAAAAAGCCCTCTGCGACCACTACACCGATATTTTGCATTCCGCCGATCGGCGCGTCACCACAACCACAGTTCGCTACAGCGATAGCGCCCAGCGGCTCATCCTCGCGACCTCGGAAGGCACATGGATCGATCAATCCTGGACGGATATGGAAATGCGCTTTGCGGCGACGGCTCGCGATGGCGACACTGTGCAAACCGGGCGTGAAACTACAGGATCGCGTAATGCCTATGAGGATTTGCTCAATCTCGATATACAAGTTAGCGGAGCCTCGCACCGGGCGGTGAATGCCCTAAACTTACCGACGGTGAAAGGGGATGCCTACACCGTTGTGATCGATCCGATTCTGACGGGACTGTTTGTCCATGAGGCATTTGGTCACTTGTCGGAAGCGGATATGGCCTACGAAAATCCGGATTTGCTGGAGGTGATGACCTACGGGCGACGGTTTGGCTGTGAGGATCTGCAAATTTTTGACGGAGCGGCTCCGGAAGGCCATCGCGGCAGCTATTTTTATGACGATGAAGGGACACCCGCCACGACGACGCAGTTAATTAAAGACGGGATGCTGGTCGGGCGTTTGCATTCGCGCGAAACGGCGGGGCGTTTGGGTGAGTCCCCGACGGGTAATGCTCGCTGTTTGAGCTATCAACACACGCCGATCGTGCGGATGACGAATACCTGGATCGAGCGGGGTAGTACGCCGGTTGATCAGCTATTCGATGGCATTGAGGACGGGGTTTATGCCCGTAATTGGCTCGGAGGCATGACCAATGGCGAGATGTTTACGTTTAGTGCGGGGGAAGCCTGGAAGATTCGTAACGGCAAGCTGGCGGAACCGGTGCGGGATGTGACGCTGTCGGGCAACGTGTTTCGGACGTTGGCGGATATCGAGGCGATCGGGGATGATTTTGCCTGGGATGAGTCCGGCGGCTGCGGTAAGGGTGGGCAAAATGGCCTGCCGGTGGGCTGCGGGGGGCCGAGTTTGCGGATTCGGAATGTGGTGGTCGGCGGTGAGTCGGCGGGTTAGGAGTGTTACACCGAAAATAAGCGTTCCTAGGGTGGGCGAGAAGTCCGACTTCTGGGATGGGTGATTGTCGATCGCGCTGCTGGGTTGGAGAGTCGTTTTATCGTGATGCTAAATCAAACGGATCAGTCGGGTCAGTCGGGTCAGTTAAATCGGTTCGCCGGTCGATCGCGCTGTGTACTGGGAATCGATGGCGGCGGGACGAAAACGGCCTGTGTCCTACTTGCTGCCGATGGCACAACGATCGCCCGAGGGGAAAGCCACGCCTCGAACTATCACGCAGTCGGCGCAGAGGTGGCGCAATCGAATATCCGGCTGGCGATCGAGCAGGCGATCGAACAAGCATTAACGCATCAAACTAATCAAGCCAATCAAACCAATCAAGCCAATCAAGCCAATCAAGCCAATCAAGCCAATCCAGATCTACTCAACCGCTGCGATCTAGAGATCGGCGGCATTGGCCTCGGGCTGGCGGGGGTCGCATCGCGGGAAGACGTGGCGGTCGTGCGGGGCTGGGTGGCGGAATATATCGCCGAAGCGGTTGGGGGGTGTCGCTGGACGTTTCATGAGGGCGATCACGATCGGGTCTATATCGACCATGACTGCGCGATCGCCCTGACCGGCGGCGTGGCGCGAGTGGATGAGGTCAATCACGATCAGCACGATCTATCTATTCCCGATGGTCATGCGCGTGCTAGCGGCGATCCCAACTGGAATGCCAGCGGTATCGGTATCGCCGCGATCGCTGGGACAGGCTCGATCGTCTTCGGGCGCGATGCAACCGGCGCGACGGCTCGCGTCGGCGGCTGGGGCTATCTACTCGGTGACGAAGGCAGTGGCTACGATCTCGCCCGCCGGGGTTTACAGGCCGCGCTCTACGCTGCTGATGGACGCGGCCAGACGACCCAATTACTCGATGAATTTCAGCACCATTTTCAGGCGCGATCGCCCCGAGATCTCGCAATAACGGTCTATCGTCATCGTTTGCCGGTGCGTGATTTGGCGGCACTTTCGGCGATCGTCGATCGGGTCGCCATCACCGGGGATAGCGTGGCTTGCGGGATTATCGAACAGGGCGCGACAGACCTGGCGATCGCGATCCGTACCTGTGCGCGTCAATTGTTTGCGATCGATCAGCCGTTTGAAATTGTGACGATCGGCGGCGTCTGGCAATCTGGGGCGGGGTTTCGCGATCGGGTGATCGATGACGTGCGATCAGAATTTGCCGCCGCCTCGATCGTCTGGCCGCGATCGTCCCCGGCACACGGCGCGGCGCTGACGGTGTTACGTGCGATCGCCGCATAACGTAACGCCCTTAGATCCGATCAATCTACGATTCTTCACAAAAAACGTTGGGTCTTTACACCCCCAAGCTTCCACCACCAAAATTCTGCGCCAATCGAAGCAAAATCCTCCTCGGGTGATGTGACGGAAAGTGCTGCGATCTCTATGGCATCTGAGTTATGGAGAGATGCAATCGACCGAATCAGACGATCGCAACAATCCGCTTAAATTTCAAAGTTTCTTTGTCAAATTAATTTTGCCATTAAAACTAATTAATAAAAAAAGTTTGTAAAAACATCAAAAAAAGAGAAATATTTGCTTGAGCCATGATCTAAAAATTCAGACGACAATCCTCTTGTCTCAACGTTTTATGAGACAGAATCACGACCCATTTCAGTTCTTGGGACACTTGGTTCTACGAGTCGCTACACCCATAATCAGTCTCAAGCAGATGAGCGCTGCCGCATCCCCATCCGGCAAAGCTCATCTTGCGATTTCATGATCGACTTGAACCTTCGATTCGCCCGTAAAGTGATCTAAGAGTTCCGGTCATCACAATTAACAAAACCCTTGTAGAAATACCTTTCAATCCATCTAATCCCAGCCAAAATCACCTCGGTTTACGATCGTCGCCGTCCGTCTGACTGACCGACTGTCAACCTCGATTTTGCTACCGACCACGCTGACCGATCGCCCCCTTCTCGCCCCTCAAGGAGCTTAACCCTGTGAAACTAGCCGTCTACGGTAAAGGTGGAATTGGTAAATCCACCACCAGTTGCAACATTTCCGTCGCCCTTGCCAAACGCGGCAAAAAAGTGCTGCAAATTGGCTGCGACCCGAAGCATGACAGCACCTTTACGCTGACCGGCTTCCTGATTCCCACCATCATCGACACCCTGCAAGAAAAGAACTTCCACTACGAAGATATCTGGCCGGAAGACGTGATCTATGAAGGCTACGGTGGCGTGCGCTGCGTCGAAGCGGGCGGCCCTCCGGCGGGCGCAGGGTGCGGCGGTTATGTGGTTGGTGAAACCGTCAAACTGCTGAAAGAACTCAACGCCTTTGATGAATTCGATATCATTCTGTTTGATGTTCTCGGTGATGTGGTCTGCGGTGGTTTTGCCGCACCGCTGAACTACGCTGATTATGGTCTGATCGTGACCGATAACGGCTTTGATGCGCTGTTTGCGGCCAATCGGATCGCCGCTTCGGTGAAAGAAAAAGCCCGGACTCACCCGCTGCGTCTGGCGGGACTGATCGGCAACCGCACCTCGAAGCGCGACCTGATCGACAAATACATCGAAACCGTGCCGATGCCGGTGTTGGAAGTGTTGCCGCTCATCGAAGACATTCGTGTTTCACGCGTGAAGGGCAAAACCCTGTTTGAGATGGCCGAAACCGATCCGTCACTCAACTACGTCTGCGATTACTACCTCAACATCGCTGACCAGCTCCTCGCGCTACCGGAAGGCGTCGTCCCCGAAAATGCCCCCGATCGCGAACTCTTCGCGCTGCTATCGGACTTCTACCTCAACCCCGTTGCGCCCCCGACCAACGCCGAAGAAAGTCTCGATTTAATGATGGTTTAAGACACCAACGTTAAGCTAACCGAAGAATCCGCTACACGAGGCCAGCACGGGGCTAGTATCATGCAGTAGAAGGCAGGAAAATCAATAGAATCTAATTCTTTGCCTTCATTCGGCCTACTGACAGGCGATGCCGCCCCACACCCCTCGATTAGGAACTCCGGGATAGAGAACTAATGGCTTTTTTTGACAGCTTCACCAGTGCACTGAAAGAAACCTGGCTGGAATATTACCAGTCCAACCGCTCTTGGCTGAGTTTGCACATGCAAGTAGCCGCAGTTAATACCCCGGATGGGGGACGCCGTCCGCCGTCGTACTTCATCCTCGGGACACTCAACGGCCTTGAACCCAAGCTTGCTCAGTTGATGTTGCCCTTCTCGCAGCTCAATCCTGACCCCGATACGTTAATCGAAGTCCTCGGTCTTAACTTTGACCCGGATATGGCGCTCGGTCTCGAACCGGCGGAAGTGGAGATTGATCCGATGGCTGCTGCTGCCGCGATGGCATCGATGCAGTTTGAAGATGAACCCGCGATCGTTGCCGAACCCGAGCCCGAGCCCGAGCCGGAACCCGAGCCCGAACCCGAACCCGAACCCGAACCCGAACCGGTTCTTGACGAGGTTCTCGCCGATGACCCGGAAACGGAAATTGAGGATGAGGATCTCGACGAAGACATCGTTGAAAACATTGTCGAAGCAGTCGCTGAGGAAACTAGCGATGATGAAGACGATGTGAGCTTCGGTGACTTTGGTGGTGATGAGCTAGGCGAAGCCCTCGGTGGTGACGCTGAGGCTGACGATGATTCGGCCATGTTGAGTGACGACGATGACCTTCTCACAGACGACAGTGACGATGACCTCGGCGCCTTGGGTGAAGATCTCGATGAGGATGGCCTCGATGGAGATGATGACCTCGGTGCTTTTGGCGAGGATCTGAGTGCGGATGATGATCTAGGTTTGGGCAATCTGGGCGAGGATGATTCGGCCTCTGATTCTGCGGATGACGACCTGAGCGGGCTCGGCGATCTTGACGATGGCGATGACGACCTCGGTGGACTCGGTGGTCTTGACGACGGCGATGACGACCTCGGTGGTCTCGACGATGGCGATGACGACCTCAGTGGACTCGGTGGTCTTGACGATGGCGATGACGACCTCAGTGGACTCGGTGGGCTCGGCGATCTCGACGACGGCGATGACGACCTCGGTGGACTCGGCGATCTTGGCGAGGACGAAGATCTCAGCGATGGCGACCTCGGCGGTCTCGGCGGTCTCGATGATGACGATGACATCGACGATGATGCCTTCGGTGCATTGATGGCGGATGACGATGATGAAGACCCGGAAATTTCAGGTCTGCTGTCGGATCTCGAATAGGTAAAGCGTTTAGGGGCATCGGGGACGATCGCGCAATTCGCTCAAGGGCGCGATCGTCCGACTCTCCCTGACGTCTATTCCGAACGCAATTCATTCTGCGACTCATACGCGATGTGGCCGTACATCGTGTTTCCCGCCGAGATCGTCCCGTCCGAATTCGCTCGACCATCGCGCAATTCATCTCAGTTTGCTAATCGTTTGCTGAGTTTGAATTTGCTCGTTAAACGCTCGATCGACAGACCGAAAATTCGACTGACACAATCTACACAGGAGAAACACGATGACTGTTGCTGCTCAACCCGATGCGCTGAACTTTGAGTGCGAAACTGGGAATTACCATACCTTTTGTCCGATTAGCTGCGTGGCGTGGCTATATCAAAAAATTGAGGATAGTTTTTTCCTCGTCATCGGTACGAAAACCTGTGGCTATTTTCTGCAAAATGCGATGGGCGTGATGATTTTCGCCGAACCGCGTTACGCCATGGCCGAGCTGGAAGAGGCGGATATTTCCGCCCAGCTCAACGATTATGAAGAGTTAAAACGCCTGTGCAATCAAATTAAAAGCGATCGCAATCCCAGCGTGATTGTGTTCATCGGAACCTGTACCACCGAGATCGTCAAGATGGATCTCGAAGGGCTTGCACCGAAGCTTGAAGCCGAAATTAATATCCCGATCGTCGTCGCCCGTGCCAACGGTCTCGACTACGCCTTCACCCAAGGCGAAGACACTGTCCTCGCGGCGATGGCACAGCGCTGCCCCACCCGCGATGAAATCGCAGCGCCCCCGGCGATCGAACCCGCCGCTGAAGCGAAGAAACCGGCAAATCTCCTCCAACGCTTGACCAACTTTGCCCAACCGAAAGATGCCGACGTCACGTCGATCGTAGACGCAAACAACGCAGGCGAGACGATCGAAGAAACGCCCTACATCGACCATCCGCCGCTCGTTCTCTTCGGCTCGGTTCCCGATCCCGTCGTGACTCAGCTCGATCTCGAACTCAAAAAGCAAGGCATCAAAGTCGAAGGCTGGCTCCCGACGAAAAGCTATACCGAACTGCCCCCGATCGACGAGGGCGACTACGTTTGCGGCGTGAATCCTTTCCTCAGCCGCACCGCCACAACCCTAATGCGTCGTCGCAAAGCCAAACTGATCGGCGCACCGTTCCCGATCGGACCCGACGGAACCCGAGCCTGGGTCGAGAAAATTTGCTCCGTGTTCGGTGTCGAACCGAAGGGACTCGAAGAGCGCGAGCGTCAGGTCTGGGAAAACATCGAAGATTATGTCTCGCTGCTGCGCGGTAAGTCGGTCTTCTTCATGGGCGATAACCTGCTAGAAATCTCCCTCGCACGCTTTTTCATCCGTTGCGGGATGCGCGTCGATGAAATCGGCATCCCCTACATGGACAAGCGCTACCAACGCGCCGAACTCGATCTGCTCGAAAAAACCTGCCGTGAGATGAACTCGCCGCTACCGACGATCGTCGAAAAACCCGACAACTACAACCAAATCCAGCGTATTAACCAGCTCAACCCCGACCTCGTGATTACCGGCATGGCCCACGCCAACCCCCTCGAAGCACGGGGAATCACGACAAAATGGTCAGTCGAATTTACCTTCGCGCAGATCCACGGATTTGCGAACGCCCGCGACGTGCTCGAATTGGCCACTCGTCCCCTACGTCGCAATCAAAGCCTCGACAAACTGGGCTGGGATAAGCTCGTTCGCGAAGATGCCAAGGTTTAAGGAGATCCCTTAATCCAAAGGTTCGATGACCATTCGGGTATACCGTTTTGCATTTTCGCTACGACAACTCGGTAGAATGATTTCAATCCAGGCAGAATTTTAATGTTCTGGATGGGGCGATCGTGGTCTCGTGGCATTACCCCAATCCTCGTTCTCTTTTCTCTTTTCCCCTCTCCCATCGTCTGGAGGGGGGTATTGATCTAACCGGAAATTAGCGTGGATCACCTCTAACGGCACGATCACACTACCTCACGTGCTCATTACTCATTGTCGGCCGCAACTGCATTCATGACTATGACGGAACCTATTACTCCAAAAAATGCCTCCGATTCCGGTCGGCAAAAAGTACAACTGTCTGTACAGCTTGATCCAGAACTCGTGGAACGCATGAGCCATCTAACAAGCAATCCCAGCAAGCTGGTCGAGACGGCTTTACGTCAATGGTTACGTGGCGAATCGAATCGTGATGATGAACTGAGTCGTCGCTTGCCTCGCAATCCCCCAGTTCCCCCACGCGGTGAATGGAATGACTAACGATCGAACGTCTATTTGTGAAGGGATTGAGGCCATCTGTGGATCTTCTGATCCGTGCAAACCCCTCGCCCGTAAATGCCGATAGATTGCTAGATTGAATTCACTGAGTGAAAAACTTTAAATTCAGTATCCATACGTAGATTAAAAAGTTCGGTTATGCTGAAGCTAATAAGCAACGGCGTCGATGCTTACGGTTTATCGCCATATCCTGGCTTCCATAAGACTTCGCCCGTCGTATTGCGCTCTCGTCCCACTGTGAGTTAAGACACTCTCAGTCCGACCGTTTCTCCGCTTTCTGATGAACTCTTCGGCTGAATCTCACGTGTCCGAATCTTCACGCTTGTGTGGCGCTACTTCCTCTGAAGCTGCTTCTCTAGCAATACTTGGAGCCGACCTTGCTTTCTTGCAAAATCGTCGGGGTCAGTATGTCGCTTTTTACTGGAAACAAGCGGCGACCTACGATATTTTGGACACGTCAGCAACGACGGTTTCGCAGTGGTTTCAGCCCTGCGATCCGCAAGCGTACCAACAGCTCCTCAAAGCCGTCTTCCATGAAGGGTTTCCTCAGCGTCGTGTTGTGGCTTTCACCTGTCGGCACTATGTCGTCTCCTTTGATCTGACCCTGACACCGATCGCGGATGCCAGTACGTCAACGGAGCAAATTTTGGTGCTCGGGCGTCTTTTGCCCTGCACAGACACGCAGGAGGTAACAGCAAGTGAGCCGCGTGCGATCAGCGGGTACACCGTCAGCAGTGCGATCGCCAATCTCGGTGACAGCAACAGTCTTCTGTCGCGAGTCTCATTTCCCCGTTTTCTGACGCACATTGCTCGTAAAATTCGTCAGACGCTTGATTTTGATACAGTCTGGACGCAGGCCGCAGATGGTTTAAATGACGCCTTCGAGATCTCGGCCTGTCATATCTTTACCCTGTCCTCTGATCTTGCGACGCTGCATTGCGTTGCCTCTCACGGTGAAGTTGATCCGGATCTGTGCATCGAAAAGCTTGAGCTCAATACTCAAAAAGAGTTTGCTCACGCTGTCTTGCATCTGACGCCAACGATCTCGACGCTGGCCGATAAGGCGCGATCGCGGTTTGCGATCGCGACGTCTCACCAAGGTTTGGCCAACGGTCTGATCGTGCTCGATCGTGCAACGGGTGTCTCATCGCGTCAATCCTCGTTGTCCCGTCCCGCCAAGACGGGAACAAAAGGCGAGCCCGAGACCATTTGGTATCCGATCGAGATCGAGATCATCGAGGAGATCGCGAACCAAATTGGGACGGCGGCGGCTCATGCGACGCTCTATCGGGAATTAGAAGCTGCTCGCATTCAGGCAGAAGAACTATCACGGCTCAAAAGTGAGTTTCTCGCAAATACATCCCACGAGCTGCGGACGCCCCTAAACGGCATGATGGGCTTCCTAAAGCTGATTTTGGACGGGATGACCGATGATCCAGAAGAGCAAACGGAATTTATTGAAGAGGCTTATCGATCGGCGGTGCATCTGCTGAATATCATTAACGATATTCTTGACGTTGCCAAAATTGAGTCCGGGAAAATGGAACTCGATTTTGAGCCGGTCAACCTTGAAGAACTGCTGGTTCACCTGCGCGACTTTACCCAATCGCAAATCCAAACCAAGCATCTTTCGTTTGAGATCAAACTGCCGCGTACCGACGACAAAATTTTGCTCTACGGCAACTATCAGCGTTTGCTCCAGGTGTTGCTAAACCTGGTGGGTAATGCGATTAAATTCACCCATCAGGGCGGTATTACTATTTCCTGCGAAATTCTACGGCGTCAGGTTGTCGTTGGCGATCGCGTGCTTCCGGGTATGGTCAAAATTCAGGTTGCCGACACTGGGATTGGTATTTCACTCGATAAGCAAGACCGCTTATTCAAGTCTTTCAGCCAAGTGGATGGCTCCCGGACGCGGACGTATGGAGGCACAGGTCTTGGCCTCGTCATTTCACAAAAGTTGATTGAGACCATGGGGGGCGAAGTGAACTTCTTCAGTCTGGGTGAGGGGCTGGGGTCAACGGTCACGTTTACGGCTCCCCTGTATCAAGAACCGGTGTTTATTTCTCCGGCGGCCAGTGTTGCGGATTTACTTGAACAAAATGATAGCGGCGATGATACTGATCTCCCCTTTAATAGTGAGCAAGGTATCGATTTGCCGATCGACCTCGATCTTGATATTGCGGGCGAAGTTGACGATCCCGATGTGTCCGAGATTAGTCTAGAAAGCAACCTGGATCACGAGACGTTGGCTCTGGCTGCGGAACTGAACTTAACGGAAGACGGCGACCTCGACTTTTCGAGCACAGATTCAGATCTCGAAGATTTCACCCTCTAGTCCGGCACGGGCTTAAGGATGCGAGCGAAATATTCATCGATCGAGCTCTTTCACTACCAAGCCATAATTTCGGTCATATCAGGGTCAGGATGCACGCGAAAGTCAGCATTGGCCTTTAATTCGCTCTGTTCAGGATGAGAAAAATTTAAATATCATTCTGGAATCGTTCAGAATGGACAAACTTAACGACAAGACGATGGTCTTGTGTAGCGTAGGGGATATAAAATCGCCTCAGTATGTTGACTGGAAGGCTGATTTCCCCCGCAATACTTTCAGCGTGCTATGGCTTAACTCCAAAGCCAAGAATTTGGCTAGATCGAGCTGGTTTGCCTGTTCATAAGGCAATCTGGATTGATGACTTACTATTTCGTTCTCTTTTAATCCCGCATTTGACGTGTGGCGAGTCCTGTGAACTGCGCTTTTCCGTGGCTTTCTTCGTTCGCCTCAGCCTTGGTACTGATCGCGCTTGAAACCTCAGCGATCGCCCAGATTGTGCCCGATCGCACGTTACCGGACGCAACAACGATCACGGCCAATGGAGACACACTCGCAATTTCCGGCGGCACGGTGTCCGGCGCGAATCTATTTCACAGCTTTGATGCGTTCTCGCTCCCGGCCAATATCACCGCGCGTTTCGATCTACCCGCCGATCTGAGTGTCGATGCCACGTCATTTATTATCAACCGCATCACGGGCAGTGAGCTTTCACAAATTGACGGAGTTCTCAGCACCAGCGCCCCGATCGGCTTGATTTTAATTAACCCAAACGGTATTTCCTTTGGCAGCACCGCGCGGCTGGACTTCGAGGGTTCCTTTGTGGCGACAACGGCCGATCGCCTGCTATTCGAGGATGGCAGCAGTTTTTCGATCAACGATCCCGCGCCGGTTTTGACGGTCAGCGTGCCGATCGGCGCACAATTTAACGGCGGCAACGGCGCGATTCGCCTGAGCGGTACGGGGACAGTTCCTGAAGAGAATGAAACCTTCACGACGATCGGGGTCACGGGTGATGGACTGGAGGTCAGTCAAGGGCAACTGGTGTCGCTACTGGCGTCCGAGGTGATCCTGGATGGGGCGTTATTGGCCGCACCACAGGGATCGGTGGCGGTGGCCGGAGTCGAGCGGGGGACGGTGATTCGTCAGCCCGATGGCCGGATCGACTTTAGCGGGATTGAGGTGGCGGGTGATGTCCGCTTCGAGAACTCCAGCGCGATTAATACCGCTGATCCCGAGGGCAGTGGCTCGATCGATGTGGCCGGACGCAACCTCCTCTTTCTCAACGGTTCGACCCTGTTCACGCGCGTGATCGATCGCGGCACGGGTCAAGGAATTAACCTCACCGCCACAGAAACGATTGCCTTTCGCGGCCAAGATCCAGCGACCAACTCCAGTAGCAGCATCATCGCTGGAAGCCTCAGCGATGGCGACGGCAGCGATATCGCGATCTCGGCGGCTCGGGTCTTTTTGCAAGATGGCGGCATTATTTCAGCGGGAACGGGCGGCGGCGCAGGGGATGCGGGCGATGTGACGATTATCGCGTCGGAGTCGGTGGAGGCGGTCGGTGTCGGCCAGGTGTTGCCGACGGCGATTTTGGCGGTGGTGGGGAACAATGCGACGGGAGACGGCGGGGAAGTGACGATCGCAGCGCCGCGTGTGCGTCTGAGCGATGGGGCGCTGATCTCGGTAGGGGTGATCGACAATAGCCAGGGCGGCAACGTGACGGTGCGGGCAGACGAGATCGAGATTAGCGGAACAGGCGTAACAGAGGCCGGAACCTGGATTAGCGGCATTGGCGCATCGGTGCGGAGTGACAATAACCTCGGTTTACCGGCAGCGGATCAAAACGGCACGGGGGGCAGTGTGACGCTCACTGCCGATCGCGTCCTGATCGATAATGGTGCGGAACTCACGGCGCGATCGGACTTTAATGCGGGGGGTGGAGCCGGTAACGTCAACGTGACGGCCAGCCGCTTGATTCTCGACAATGGCAGCACCATTTCGACGGCGGCTTCATCGGGCGATCGCGGTAACGTGTTGCTCAATGTCGGCGATCTGCGCGTCCTCAACGGCAGCACGATCGAGGCCAGCGCGTCGGGCGTGGCGATCGGCGGTAGCATCGCGATCGATGCCGATACCCTCGCTTTGCTTGAAACGGGAACCATTCGCGCCGACGCCGAGCAAAACTTCGCCGGTCGGGTCACGGTACAGGCCGACGGTGTGTTTCTTGATGACACCAGCGTGATTTCGGCGACATCAGCGCTCGGTGCAGAATTTAACGGTGTTGTGCAGCTCGCTACGCCCGAGGTTGACTCCCAGAATGCATTAGTCCGTCTCGATTCTGACTTTGCCCCACCCACGGCCACGGCAGTGGGTCACTGTAATGCTGACGATCGCGGCGCACTCTACATCACCGGTGCGAGCGGTTTACCCGAACGACCGGGCGAGGATATCGTCATGCGTCCATCGGGCTGGATGCCTTCTACCGATCGCACCTATACTCAGACTCCACCGGTGGAATCGGCTGAATTAGCCGAATTAGCTAAATTATCGGACGCGGCAAGCGGTCGTTTCGCCCCCAATGGAGCCATTCGAGAAGCGATCGCTTGGCGACGCGATCAACATCAAATTGCTTTGATCGGCGAACAATCATTAGAATTAATGCCCGATGCGTGTGAATCTGTTGCAGCTCAGGCGATCGATTAGCCTGGAGTTTGAACGGTGTTTAACAACATCAGCGACAACAAATCGGTTCAGATATCTAGGTTCAGATATCTAGGTTAAGAAACCCAAGTTAAAGCACCCGTCGCGCCGGTCAGACCAACACACACACGCAGCCAATTTCCCTCCATTGCTTGACATCATCCATCATGCCTGACGCCTCCAGCCTGCTAACCCTTGCCACCAATCCTACGGGGGTCATGCTCTACGATCGCAGCCACTGGGGACGGATTCGCCTCACCGGTGAGGATCGGGTGCGCTTCTTGCATAATCAGAGCAGCAACAACCTCCAGAACCGTCAACCGGGCGACTGTTGCGACACCACCTTTGTCACCAGTACCGCCCGAACGATCGACCTCGCCACCGCGATCCTCACCGACACCGAGCTAATCGCGATCGTCTCACCCGAACGCCGCGCCGAATTGCTACCGCTGCTCGATCGCTACATTTTTCCGATGGATCGCGTCACACTGGCCGACATCACCGAGGAAACGCTATGTTTCAGCGCGATCGGCGCTGGATGCGCGGCGCTGTGCGATCGGCTCGGCCTGTCCTGCCCCGCAGCGGGAACCCACGATGTTGCCGAGCTGACGATCGCCGAGCAAACCATCGCGATTCGCCTCATCGGTTCGAGTAGCCTCTCCTCGCCTGGATTCACGATCCTGGCGAATGCTGCCGATCATGCCGTCCTCTGGTCGCACCTGATCGCAGCCGGAGCCACGCTGATCGACACCACCGACTGGGACACCCTACGCATCCTCGACGGTCGCCCCTATCCCGATCGCGAACTCACCCCCGACTACAACCCGCTCGAAGCCGGTCTCTGGCATACGGTGTCGTTCGACAAGGGCTGCTACATCGGCCAAGAAACGATCGCCCGCCTCAATACTTACCAAGGTGTCAAGCAACAGCTTTGGGGATTGCAAAGCGATGCGGCGATCGAAGTGGGCGCAACGCTCATGCTGGATGAGGCCAAAGTGGGCATCGTGACCAGCGCGATCGCCACTGAGTCCGGCTCGATCGGGCTGGGCTATATCCGCACGAAAGCTGGTGGCGCTGGGTTAACGCTCATGGCCGGTGACGCTGCGGTGCGATCGGTCGAGATTCCCCACGCGACTCGCGGCTATCTGGCTGAAATCGCTGCGGTTTAATCACACCTGAACGATCCGCGAACAGCTAAGAGTATTGCTCGAAAATAATCGTTCATCCCAGAAGTCCGACTTTTCCAAAAAGTCGGACTTCTCGCCCTCTCCAGGAACGTTTAGTCTCTAAACCGAAAAAGCCAAGCTAACGTTAGATTGGCTTGAGCGATCGCATCTATCCCAGCGACTGGATTTCGCGCGGTGTTTCAAAAAAATGGGTCGCCTGGGATTCGAACCCAGAACAAATCGGTTAAAAGCCGAGTACTCTACCGTTGAGCTAGCGACCCGTGTTTTTCGTATTTACAATCCTAGCCCATGCCTTGAGGAATGACAAGTGTTATCCAAATATTTTTTGCTCTAACTCTCCATTTGACACGCGGGTTGCTCCCACCGTTCGCGCCAGAGCGATCGCCAAGGATGCCGGATCGAGTAACGAAGCGGTAATCTAGAGGTCTATACCTGTCTACGAGCCGATCTAACCGTCCATGTCACCGACTGAATCGCAGGCGATCGACAACGCCGCAGAAGAACCGATCAAGCTACCGCGCACCAGCGAATCCGAAACCCTGAAAAAGATTCGCCACACGACCTCGCACGTCCTCGCGATGGCCGTACAGAAACTCTTTCCCAAAGCACAGGTAACGATCGGGCCGTGGACGGAAACAGGCTTTTACTACGACTTCGATATCGCCGAGCCGTTCACCGAAGCCGATCTGAAGACCATTAAAAAAGAGATGGTCAAGATCATCAAGAAAAAGCTCCCCGTCGAACGGGAGGAAGTCACGCGCGAGGAAGCCAAACGCCGTATCGAAGCCTTGGGCGAACCCTATAAACTCGAAATCCTCGACAGCATCCACGAGCCGATCACGCTCTACCATCTCGCCGATCAATGGTGGGATCTCTGCGCGGGGCCCCACGTGGAAACCACCGGTGATATCAACCCCAAAGCCTTCGCCCTCGAAACTGTCGCGGGCGCATACTGGCGCGGCGACGCCAACAACGCCCAGCTCCAGCGCATCTACGGCACAGCTTGGGAAACCCCGGAACAGCTCCAAGAATACAAACGCCGCAAAGAAGAAGCCCTGAAGCGCGACCACCGCAAACTGGGTAAAGAGCTGGGCTTGTTCCTGTTTGCCGATGTGGTCGGCCCCGGTTTGCCGCTGTGGACGCCAAAGGGGACGCTATTGCGATCGACCCTCGAAGATTTCCTCAAGGACGAGCAGAAAAAGCGCGGCTATCAAGGTGTCGTCACGCCCCACATTGGCCGGGTGGATTTGTTCAAAGCCTCGGGACACTGGCAGCAATATAAAGAAGACATGTTCCCGATGATGGCGGAGGATGACGAAGCCGCCGCCGCCGAACAGGGGTTTGTCCTCAAGCCGATGAACTGCCCATTCCACATCCAGATCTATAAAAATGAGCTGCGATCGTACCGCGATCTGCCGATGCGTCTGGCGGAATTTGGTACGGTCTACCGCTACGAACAATCCGGCGAACTCGGTGGCCTCACCCGTGTACGCGGCTTTACCGTCGATGACTCGCACCTCTTCGTCACGCCGGATCAGCTCGATGCTGAATTTCTCAGCGTTGTAGACCTGATCCTGTCGGTGTTCCGCAGCCTCAACCTGAAGAAATTCAAGGCGCGGATGAGTTTCCGTGATCCGGCGTCGGATAAATATATCGGCACGGATGAGGTCTGGGAAAAAGCCCAGGGCGCAATCCGTCGCGCGGTGCAGACCCTGGGGATGGACTACTTTGAAGCCGAGGGCGAAGCGGCATTTTATGGCCCCAAACTCGACTTTATTTTCGAGGATGTGCTCGGTCGCGAGTGGCAGCTCGGAACCGTCCAGGTGGATTACAATCTGCCGGAGCGGTTCGAGCTGGAATATGTCGCCGAAGATGGGTCGCGCCAACGTCCAGTGATGATTCACCGTGCGCCGTTTGGTTCGGTCGAACGGCTGGTGGGGATTCTGATCGAAGAATATGCGGGTGATTTTCCGCTGTGGCTCGCGCCGGAACAGGTGCGTTTGCTGGCGGTGAGCGATGAGTTTTTGCCGTTTGCCCGTGAGGTGGTGGCGAAAATGCAGGCGATCGGCATTCGCGCGGCGGTGGACGAAGGCGGCGATCGGCTCGGTAAATCGATCCGCAATGCCGAAAAAGCGAAAGTTCCGGTGATGGGCGTCATCGGTGCGAAGGAGGTCGAGGCGCAGGCGATTTCGGTGCGGACGCGGGCATCGGGTGAGCTGGGGTCGATGCCGGTCGATGAGGTGGTGGCGAAACTCAGCGAGGCGATCGGCTCGCACGGTACGTTCTAGCCCTCGCCTTAGCCTGTTCGATGCGTCCCAGGCTCCTCCCCAATTCTCCAACAACCCTGAACGATTGTTCCCCAACGCCATGCCGCACCCTGTTTCTGACGGTTCCACAATGGGCTTTACAACGGGTTTCGCAGTGGGATCACCTGTCAATTCTCAGCGTATTTTCGGTACGTTGGGGAGCGTATTGGGCAGTCTTTCGATCGCGATTACGGTCAGTCCCGGCGCGATCGCCGAGACCATTACACCGGCCAATGACGGTACGGGAACGATCGTCTTACCCAGCGATGCGGCGAACACCGTTTCGATTACCGGTGGGCAGGTTTCGGGCGATGGGGGCAATCTGTTTCACAGTTTTCAAGAGTTTGGCTTGAATGCAAACGAGGCGGCAATTTTTCAAACGTCGCCCGCGATCAATAACGTTTTGGGGCGCGTGGTCGGCGGCAATGTTTCATTCATCGATGGTGAATTGGCGATCGCGGGCAGTCAGGCCGATTTGTACCTGATCAACCCGGCGGGGGTGGTGTTTGGCAATAACGCCAGCCTGAACGTCCCCGGCGATTTTATGGTGACGAGTGCCGACGCGATCGGCTTTGGTGAAGGGCTAGCTTCGGCCTGGTGGAGTACGACGAGTTCGGGGTCAAATTGGACAAATTGGGCGAACCTGAACGGCGATCCGATCGGCTTTGCGTTTCGTTTAGCCGAACCGGGCGTGATTCTCAATAGCGGCACGCTGGCGATCGAACCCGGCCAAAACTTCAGCGCGATCGGCGGCACGATCGCCAACACCGGCACGATCGCCGCCCCCGCCGGAACGGTTACCGCGCTGGCCGTTCCCGGCGAAAGTCTGGTGCGCCTGAGTATTCCCGGCAACGTGTTGAGCCTGGAGGTCGTGCCGATCGTTTCGCCGCCAACGAACCTATCGCTTGCGGAAACCTTGCCGCAATTGTTAACGGGAAATACCGACCTACAAACGGCCAGTCAGCTTACGGTGAACGCCGATGGGTCGGTGTCGCTGGTGGGTTCCGCTTTAGGCATCGCGATCGATCCGGGGACGGTGTTGCTCTCGGGAACGATCGATGTTGCCAATGATCGATCGGCAGATTTCGGAACAACCCAGCAGGCCAGCATTTTAGGCGAACAAATTGCCGTTTTGGACGCGACGATCGACGCTTCGGGTCTAGCGGGTGGCGGTACGGTGTTGCTGGGCGGCGAGTTTCAGGGAAATGGAACGCTACCGAATGCCGACGTGCTGTATGTCGATGAGCGATCGCAGATTAATACGGATGCTGTGGGCAGCGGCGACGGTGGCACGGCGATCCTGTGGGCGGACGGGGTGACGATCGCAGATGGAACGATTACAGCACGGGGCGAGAATGGCGGATTTGTGGAAGTATCCGGCAAGCAGGCGCTGAGTTTTGACGGGGCGATCGATGTGAGCGGTACGTCAGGTGTAGACGGTACGGTGCTGTTTGATCCAGAGGATCTAACCCTTGGTGGTGATGAATTTGACGAACCGCCAATAGACAACTTCGATGAGCCGCCGATCAACGACTTTGAAGAACCGCCGATCAATGACTTTAACGAACCACCAATCGATGACTTTAACGAACCACCAATCGATGATTTCAATGAACCACCGATCGATGATTTCAATGAACCACCATTCGACGATTTCAGCGAACCGCCGATTGATGACTTTAACGAACCACCGATCGATGACTTTAACGAACCACCAATAGACAACTTCGATGAGCCGCCAATCGACGATTTCAGCGAACCGCCGATCGATGATTTTAACGAACCACCATTCGACGATTTCAGCGAACCGCCGATCGACGACTTTAACGAACCACCATTCGACGACTTCGATGAGCCGCCGATCGATGACTTTAACGAACCACCAATCGACGATTTCAGCGAACCGCCGATCGACGACTTCGATGAGCCGCCAATCGATGACTTTAGCGAACCACCGATCGATGAACGACCATTACCGTTTGATCCCGATGCCTCGTTTGACGATCGCCTCGACGCGCTCGACTTCAGCGATCCTGACGAACTCAACGCCTTTGAAGATTCGATTCGCGACTTGCCTTTAAGCGAGCGCCTAGACGCCCAACAGCAAATCGATACACGGCAGAACGAAATTGCTCAAGAAGCCCAAAACGATCCAAGTGCAGCCGTCGATCGCTTTATCCGTAATCAAAACGCCAGCAATCAACTCCCGGTCGAACGCGTGCTGTCCGAAATTACGAACGAACAGCTTCGCGGGGTCTCTGGCAACGTGGTATTCCTCGCCGAGAATAATTTGACGATTGATCGTCCCGTCAATCGTAGTAGCTCGATCGCGTTTCAAGCCGGAAACCGACTGGAAGTTAACGCCCCGATCGTGACCTCGGGAACAGCGGCCAATGTCTTTTTAAGCTCTGGTAATGATCTGGAAATTAACGCCAATATCAACACGAGCGGCGGTAACGGCGATATTACGATCGTGGCCGACGACTCGGGTTTAGGGTCAGACTTTGATACCGGACGGCGAGGATTGTTCTCAGAAAACGGCGTCTCGATTACCCAAGCGCCCGGAACAACCCTCAATGCAGGCAATGGCAATATTTCGATCGCTCTCGATGGGGAAGAGGTCAACAGCATTACGTTGGGCAACATCACCACCACCGGCTCAATCACCGTTAACGCAAACGGTGGCGATATTTTACGCCTCGATTCAACCACCACCATTCGCGCTAACACCGGCAGTTTCACCACCACCGGCATCGGACAAATTGGCGAAGCGACCAATCCCCTCGTCGTCGATATTGCGCGATTGACCAGCCGTACCGATAACGGTCTCGTCTTTATTAACGATATCAACCGCACCGATCTCGAAGAGAATACCCGCAACTTTGCTCAGGATGTTCCCTCGGAAGACGGTGGCGCTGAAACGGACGCAGCGGCAGACGGGGGAGATGGGTTTGAGATTGAGGATGACGGTGAATCCGGCGATTCCTCGGAGGAGGATAGCGGCGATGGGGAATCGGGAGAATTCGATGATTTTATTTCTGGCGAGGTGATCGAAATCGATCCAACGACCGAAATTGCGGCGCTTGAGCAAGATCGTTTGCAAGAATTCAGCCGATTTCTGGGTCGAAACCTAGCCAATACGGGACTATCCGCCACAGGCGCTCGTGAAGCCCTGACCCAAATCGCGCAGCAAACTGGAAATCAAACCGCAGCGGTTTATGTCACACTGCTACCCGATCGCGTCGATTTACTCGTCTTTTCCAGCAATGGCGATCCCGTCCGACGTAGTGTCGAGGTTAAACAAGAGACGATCGTCAATGCGGTCACCGATCTGCGCTACGCCATCACCAGCCCACGCGATCGCCTGCGTGGCAATCAGCGCTACCTACAAATCGGCCAGCAACTTTACGATTGGCTCGTGGCTCCGATCGCGGCAGATCTGGAAGCGAACCAAATCAATACGCTGGTCTTTTCCATGCCCGCCGGTTTACGTGGTCTGCCCATTGCCGCCATGTATAACAATGATCATTTTCTCGTCGAAGATTACAGCCTGGGGCTAATTCCCTCTCTCGCGCTGGTCGATACACAATATCGACCCTTGGCCAACACCGAACTCCTAGCGATGGGCGCGAGCGAATTTCAAAACCTGTCGGCGCTACCGGCAGTACCGCTAGAACTCAGCACGATCACGAATTCCCTATGGCAAGGAACGACCCTCTTAAATGAATCGTTCACGCGAAGCAACATCACACGCACCCGCGATCGTAATCCGTACCCCATCATCCACCTCGCAACCCACGGTGAATTTGGGAGCGGCGAAACGGGATCGTTTATCCAGCTCTGGGATGAACGGCTCTATCTCGATCAGATTCGCGAAATGGGCTGGAACGATCCGCCCGTCGAGCTACTGGTTCTCAGCGCCTGTCGCACCGCCGTGGGTGATGAAGCCGCAGAATTGGGCTTTGCAGGTTTTGCGATCGCGGCGGGCGTGAAGTCCGCCTTAGCCAGTCTGTGGTACGTCAGCGACGTGGGAACCCTCACGCTCATGACCCAGTTTTATCAACAACTCAGCCAAACCGGCATCAAAGCCGAGGCGCTGCGACAAGCTCAACTTGCACTCATCAACAATGATTTCGAGCTACTAGATACGGGCGAAATTTACTTCCCCAGTTTCGATCGTAGCTTCCCGCTTCCCGAAGGAGCCAACGCCAACGAAATCCGTAACCTTTCGCATCCCTACTACTGGTCTGCATTTACGATGATTGGCAGCCCCTGGTAAATCCAGAATTCAGTACTGGGACAAAAGTTAGTTTCGTAGGGCGGGCATTGCCCACCATAACGGATACGTATTCGCAGGTTAATCGTGGTGGGCAGTGCCCACCCTACGGGTCTCAGCTTGCAAAAGTGAGATGCTCCCGTCAAGATGTCTCGTTTTTTAGTGAACTTACGATAACTCTGACTAAATCTTGCGATACGATCGTGTCGTCATTAAATAAGGATGAAATTGCTCCAAAAATTGATGCTGTAACACCGTAAAAAAGGCATCAATTTGTTCAGGATCATCTAAATGAAACGGGAATTCCTGGTCAAACCCTTTTGAAAAATACCAATTTACCAGTAAAATTCCTGCCGGTTTTAGCCAGTCATGAAACTGTTGTAACTGTCCTGCGGGATCAGGTAAATGTTCCACCACATCAAAACACATGATGGTATCAAAGTCTTTCGGATCAGGAATCTCCGTAGACACATGAAGTTTCTCGCCCAAACCAAGCTGTAACGCACGATAGCGAACAAACTCGCAGTTCGTAGGATTTAGGTCGGCATAGTGAACTTCGGTCACATTGGGACAGAGTGCAGCCCCGATCGCATGGGTTCCGATCCCCCCGCCAAAATCCAGCACTCGACCCACGGCGCGATCATTAATTAGACATAGCATGTCGCCGATATAATCCGAGCTTTCGAGATGCCATGCAGCCAGCTCAAAAATATGACTTGATCCGACCTGTTCTTGATAGAAATTATCGACCATTGCCCAATCGAAATGCTCGCCGATCGCCTTGATCGTCTCACGACACTCCGTTAATTTAAGGTCAATATCACCTGATTCAAGCTTTAGAAAAGCCTGAAGATGAGCTTTTAGATCAAATCCATCGGACCAGAAAGCGGCAAGGTGTTTGGGCTGAGGCGCAACTAACATAAAAATGAAATAAAGAGCGTACAAAATCGGGACAACACAGAACGGAAGCATCGATCATTAATCGACGAAACGTCTTCAAGGTCAATCATGACGATCGCAATTCTGGCCGTTTGACGATACCACCACAGCACCGCCAACGCTTCGATCCATTGATTCAATCAGATCATCAACGTATCGCACTCTCGTGACCGGATACAACGACTACAGTTCAATATGACCAAACGAAATTGGTAACCCTCAATCATGTCGATTCCTCATCTGATCGCCACCTCGCACGCCCTCAAAGAATGGTCGAATTAAGACGATCTCCACGACCCTACGCCGGATCTTGCGTGATGCTGAATGCTAGCGTTGAAACGCTCAATTTAGGCATTTCGCTTTAAGCTTAGGCATGCCAAGCGATACTCTACCTACGTTTCTCATTCCCTCTATTTCGTAACGTTTAACCATGACGCGCACCCTTTACCCACCGATCGAACCCTTCAACACCGGACGTTTGCGTGTCAGCGATCTCCACGAGCTGTACTACGAGCAGTGCGGCAACCCGGAGGGTATCCCGGTGGTGTTTTTGCACGGTGGCCCCGGTGGTGGTTGTCCGGCGTTTTACCGCCAATATTTTGACCCCGATCGCTGGTGTGTCACTCTGTTCGATCAGCGCGGTTGCGGGCGCAGCACCCCCCATGCCGAATTGCGCGATAACACCACCTGGACGCTGATCGACGATATCGAAACCCTGCGCCAAACGCTGGGGATTGAGCACTGGGCGGTGTTCGGCGGCAGTTGGGGCAGTACGCTGGCGTTGAGCTACGCGATTACCCATCCCGATCGCTGCCTCGGCTTGATCCTGCGCGGAATTTTTATGCTGCGTCGTCAAGAATTAGACTGGTTTTACCAAGCGGGAGCGAGCCGGATTTATCCCGATGCCTGGGAGGACTATCTCGCGCCGATTCCCGCCGCCGAACGGGGCGATTTAATGGCGGCGTACTACAAACGCTTGACGAGTGACGATCCCGAGGTGCGCCTGACGGCAGCGCGGGCGTGGTCGATCTGGGAAGGGTCTACGAGTAAGCTGATGGTTGATCCACGGGCAAAGGAAAATTTTGGGCGCGATCGGTTTGCCGAGGCGTTTGCGCGAATCGAGTGTCACTATTTCGTTAATGCTGGCTTTTTCGATCGCGATGACTGGATTTTAGCCAATGCCGCCAAGCTCGCCGGAATTCCCGGCGTGATCGTTCAGGGGCGTTACGACGTGGTTTGCCCGATGCAGTCCGCCTGGGATTTACATCGAGCATGGCCGGACGCGGAGCTGATTGTCGTGCCGGATGCGGGACATTCGGCCAGCGAGCCAGGGATTCGATCGGCGTTGCTGGAGCAAACCGACCAGTTTGCCAAAATATTGGGCGAGACCTTAGTCTAGCTATCAGCGCTGAGATTGTCAGAGGAGCGCAATTCGTCTACAACAAAGGCTCTGCTAGGGCTTAGGGTAGGGCTAGGGTCTATACTCCCCGCCCCCAATAACTCTGATGCCAGAGCTGCCAGTTGTGCCTCAATGTCAGTGTCTTGCTCTAGCATTGCCAACTGATCATCTAAGCTAGCGTCTGTCCGTTCTGTTGTTGACAGCGAGTGTGCCTTTGCCTCCATTTGCAATACTTTTTCTTCCAGACGCTCAAAGTCTGTTAATACACGGCTGATATCCGGCTTGCCTGTTTGAGATTGCAGTTGCATATTCATCCGTGCTGCTGCAATTTGTGCTTTGAGTCTGATTTTCATGCTTTTGGCTTCAGAGATTTTGGCTTCTAAACGAGCCAGACTTTGCTGAAGCTTTTTAACTGAAGCTGTCTCTTGATTGAGCTGAACTTCAGGATTACTGAGTATTCCAGCGTGCATCTTTGCGCGAATTAGAGCTTTCCGAGCAAGAGGCTCATCTCCCATTTTTAAAGCAAGTCTTGCCCGCTGTTTCCATTTATTGACATCTATTTGTGCCTGGTTATACTGCTGCTGGAGTCGCTTTTGGCTAGCAATGAGATTAATGGCGGCTTGTCGTGTTTTCTGTAAGTCTGCTTTCATTTGCTCGATCGCACGATCCAAAAGCTGTTCTGGATCGATCCCTTGGTGCAAGAGTTGATCGAGACCCGCCAGTCCCAAGCCGATCACGCCTCCAGCGACTGCCATTGAAGCCATACCGAGACCCACTGCACTGCCACCCACAGCGACGCCAACTCCTCCCATCATCGCGGAAGTTGCGACCCCCGCCGTTGCCCCAACGACCGCAGCACTGACAGACGTAGAATCTTGTTCGACCAATGATCGCAAGGCTTCGTATAGAGCCAGACCTGTTAATGCACCGGCACCAGCGAGGGGAATCGCTCCCAGGCTATACCCCGCTCCACCGGCTAATACTCCAATCTTGCCCAACGAAGCACCGGCGATCGCTCCACTCGCGGCCAAAGCGGCTCCTTCACTGCGGTATACGTTTTCATGAGTCATCGGATTTGCGTCACTCTGAATTCTGTGGTTATTAACCGCATTGTATTACACCTAATATAAATTTCCTCAAACAGATACAGCCTCCAATACTTTAGATCTTGTGTCTATTTAAGGGCTTCTATGCTGTAAGACTTGCGATTGTGTCTAGGCTCTATATCGGAATAATCAAAGTTTTTACACGCTTGAAACGTCTCACATTTTGGGGTTTATTTCTATTGGGCTTGGTAAGCTGTGACGTAGACCAATTAAATCACCGGCGATAAACGCGACACTAACGAAAAAACGCCAAATCCAATCAGCAACGCGCCGCTCACTGGGGTAATCCAACCCGACCACTGACGCAGGGCTAAAAACTGCTCGATCGCCGCGGCAAACGTTCCCGCCACCACCAGCGGCAACACATAGCCGATCGCGTAGGCCAACAGCAGGCCGCTGCCCAACACCGGGTCGCCGGTACTGGAAATCCAGGCGAGCAAGGTCGCCAACACGGGCGTGCTACAGGGGGAGGCCACCAGGCCAAAGGTCAAGCCGAGCAGATACGATCGCACGCTATGCGGCCAGGACTTGGCGATCCAATCCGTACCGCCCAGGTTTGGCAACTGCAACGGGATCACTTCGAGTAAATTCAGTCCCATGAGAATCGCGATCGCACTCACCACGATCGGCAGACCGATCCCGATTTGGCCATACACCCGGCCAAACAGCGCCGCCACCACGCCCAACCCCGCCAGCGTCGTCGCCAACCCGAAGGCAAACCACAGCGATTGTAGAAAGGCACTGGTACGGCTTTCGGACTCGTAGCCGCTGATGTAACCCACGGCGATCGGCAACATCGACAACATGCAGGGGGTCAAACTTGTGAGCAGCCCCGCCACCAGGACAATCCCAAAACTCAGCGGACTGAGGTGAGCCAATTGATCGCCAACGAGATCATTCGCCCATTGTCCGAGGTTATAAATCCAAGTTTGGAAGGCATCCCACCCAGTCGTTGTCATGATCATAAAGTCTCAAAATCTAGCGATCGCGCCGTACTTGGCTTGAACCCGAACCTCAATTCCATCAGAGATATTAAGGCATTTAAACCCGCTTAAAAGTCTAACGTCTTTGTTACAAACCCTTCACAGTTCGATCGACGGTTTGACCAATGCCTGTGTCGGTTCACTGCCTCCGATTTCCTGATTGAGGAGACGAGCATACAGCGCCTCAAGCTGGCTGACATTGCTATCCAGGCGATAGCGCTCCAACACGCGCTGGCGTGCCTTGTAGCCCAAAATCCCCGCCATTTCAGGATGATCGCGCAATAGCGGCAGCAACGTTTGCAATTCCGTCGTTACCCGCTGCGGATCAAGCACAATGCCCGCCCCCTCCAGCGCTTCACCATCCGCCCCCACGTCCGTCGCCACACAGGCCACACCGCAAGACATCGCCTCTAGCAGTGACAGCGACAACCCCTCCACAAACGACGGCAAGATAAACACATCCGCACCGCGCAAAATCTCGATCCGGCGCTGTTCATCCGCGATATAGCCCAGCCACTGGATGCCGTGCGCCTCATCGGAACTCGATCGCAGCGAATCCGTTAATGTCCCATCACCCACAATCAGCAAACGGCACTTGTCCCCCATTTTGGACAACTTCCACGCCTTCAGCAGCGACTCGACATTTTTTTCGATCGCAATTCGTCCCTGATAGACAAAGATTCGCTCCGCCCTAACACGCAGCTTCAGATCCGACGATCCCGGCGAATACTTCTGAGAATCGACACCGTTGGGAATGACGGCCACACGATCGGGCGGCACACCCAGCCGCACCAATAAATCGCGCTGAATCCGCGAAAAGACGATCGTCCTGTCGTACTTCGCGAGACCAGACGCATAAAGCTGATAGGCGAAATGCTGCGTATTCGACGTGATATTCCAGCGGCGGCGATCGAACGGCGGGTGAAAGGTTGCAACGACGGGTAAACCTAGCTCGTTACAGATATCCGGCAGCACAAAATCGATCGGAGAGAGCGCCAGCGACGCATGAACCACATCCGGCTTAAGCTGCCGCAACGCCTCCGTCAGCACCTTGCGTGACTTCAGCGTCGGGATCGTATACAGCGTCGATTTATGTAGGCAGGGCAGAGAGACATCACAGCCTTTTGAAGATGACGAAGCCGAGGAGCTCGATGCACCCGACGAACCCACAGTGCCATGATTACCAATGGCCTCCGAATTTGCCTGATGTGATGAGATCCAACCATCCGGGGTGGCCTCATGGGAAAAATGAAAAAAACTAACGTCATACCCTCGATCAGTCAGCGCGTTGGTAATCTCGCGGCTGTAGGTGACGTTGCCGCAGAAGGGAGATTTTTTTCCCAACCAAGCGATATGCATACGAGAGTAATGACGGTTTGTTAACGCTTGTTAATGTACCAGGTAATTTCCGCGAATTGGGTGCAAACCTGGCAATGAGGCACTTTCAGACATTGTGAAACCGGCACGGCTTAACCCTCTGCCCGATTCTCATGCAATCTCTCCGGAGCCTCAAGCCCACGTCACTTTTAACCGATCAATACCTATCTAATACACCCGCTATGACCGACACCATTTTTGCCAAAATTATCCGCCGCGAAATTCCCGCAGACATTGTCTACGAAGATGACCTCTGCCTTGCCTTTCGCGATGTTATGCCCCAAGCCCCAACCCATGTGCTGGTGATCCCCAAAAAACCGATCCCACGCTTATCCGAGTCCACACCCGAAGATGCACCCTTATTGGGTCACCTCCTGGCAACCGTGGCGATCGTCGCCCGTGACCTTGGTCTCGCCGATAACGGCTATCGAATCGTCATGAATAACGGCGATGATGGCGGGCAAACCGTGGATCATCTGCACATTCATATTCTGGGAGGCCGATCGATGCAGTGGCCTCCGGGTTGAGATCTGCACCTGCGAGCTGTATGGCTAAGTAGACCAAGAGAATAAGCCGTGACTTCAGACCTTTGAGATTTTGGAAACATCAAAGGTCTCACGCCCCACGATCGATCTTTTTTCAATGGGACGACCGATCGCCCTGCCAAGACAGAACGACGTCTTTCGCACCTACATCAGGCCGCGTTTTTTACAAAACTCAATGTTCATGAGAGTAATATTGCCTCGCAACTTACATAAGTTGCAATTTCTCTCAGAATCCCAGATTCCTTGCAGAGTAAAGATTTGACGGGCAATCACCTAGGTTAATATCCGCACTTGACGTCAAATACTTTACAACACGCAATATTTGACTTATATTGATTACAGCGAAGGCCAATCGGCCAACGCTAGAACCATTAAAACGCAATAATCAAGATGACGACTACACTACAGCAGCGCGAATCCGCGTCTCTGTGGTCGCGCTTCTGCGAATGGGTCACCAGCACCAACAACCGCCTCTACGTCGGTTGGTTCG
>CAZFJL010000043.1:0-33363 GCA_964518905.1 uncultured Geitlerinema sp.
CTATGGCTCCAAACCAGAATTTTGTCATTGCATGAAAGATTCCGGTTTTCGCTTTGTAGAGCTGCATACCCCGAAAATGCCGAATGGTTCAACAGAGATTGCCTAAACGTTAAACGACGGGGTTTAATTGAGGCTAGATAAATTCGGTTCTATTAAATAAAGGAGCATTTGCTCGTGTCTGTACTTGGTTTATATCTCGCAATGCTGGTTGGTGCGTTTGCAACGGCATCGGCCATCTATCTAACCCTGCGCGGTGTCAAGCTCATTTAGAGTTTTGGCGGCTGAATCGGTGGGTTCAGTATCTCAGTCTTCAATGTCAACGGCAGCAAGCGATTTCGCGATGCTGTCGTTTTTCATTTTTGGACGTTTTGATCGGTTCGATCAATAAAAACCCCAACGATCGCGATCGTTAGGGTTAAACGTAGCTATTTACCAAACAAGTTGGATTTAGGAGGTATGAGAGCCTAGGACACCCACTCTTCCACAGCCTCAGCCTTCGTGTTGGTATTGCGTGACGGCGTTTCGCGCTCGAAGTTCATGTGAACCGATCGCGTTTGGACACCATCAACCGCTACCGCCATGATGGGATAGTCGATGACGCCATCTTGAAAGGACATTTGGAAGCGGAACGTACCATCCGGATTTAGCTTGATCGGACGACCGCCGATCGTTACCGTTGCATCCGGTTCCGTCGCGCCGTAAACAATCAGTTCAGCATCCGCCACCAGCCAGAATTTGCGCGGCGTTTGCTCACGGTTGGGAACCGAAGCGCTGAAGCCCAGACCTGCACCCGAGGGGGTGATGAATTCTGGTGTCTCCATCAGACCCATGCCAACTCCCGAAGCCGTTACAGCACCGATACCGGAAGCCGTCGGAACCGACGCCCAGCTACCGACACCCGAGGGGAAGATAAAGGAACTGAGGCTTTCTTCGGGAACCTGGTGCATCGAACCGAACAGAGAACCCGAGATGCGCTGTGCTTCGCTGGCTTCCGATAGGTTAAAGACTTCGTCGTACTGCGGATTCGGAGCGCCTTTGATCACTTTCTTGGCCGGAGGAACCAGGGTCGCGAAGGTCTGACCGCGCAGGTCTTCATCCCAGGGGATCGTAACAAAGACATCTTCAACCCAGTCCGAAGGGAAGACGGGCGGCACATGCACCGACGCAGAACGCGCCAGCATCAACCAACGACCGTCGGCGGTACGGTAGCCGACTTCCATAGCGTAGTCGCGATCGCTCACGGGAATCGGCAAATACCATTCACGCGCCAGCTCATCACAGACGTACTCTTGAATGCTGTGCGGTGCTTGGACGTTGATGTCAATATCCGTCACGTCATAGATCCGCAGTGCCAATTGCTGGCCACCTTGACGACGCAACTCTTCTTTATGCTCATTCGGTACATCCCAGTAGCAATACGCCCACTGGGGATCACGCGGGAGCAACGTGACGCGGCTTGCACCGTAGCCATCCGGCAGTTCCGGCAAGTTGGCGTCGATCGCGGCCATTTCCTCTGGAGTCGGAGGAGTCGTTTCTGCGACCCCGGTGACAAACTTTGCTGCTTCGATCGTTTCCTGCTCTTCCGATGTATTCGCAAATCCCGCTGTAGACTGAGCAGCCGTTGTCTTTGGGGCGAAAGAAGACGATTCTTGTTGAGCCATAACGGGGATACTGTCAGGGTTAGTTAAACGTTCTTGAACCGGCGATGGATCAGCCTTCGGGGTCTCGATCGGAGTCGTGATATCAGCCTTGACCGCACCGGAGACTGGTGTAGATATCACAGGCGCTCCCATCTTTTCGGGTTCAGCGCCAGTCACTGAGTCACCCGTGGCGAGGGCTGTGGCATTGGGATTAATCGCGCGAATAGCAGCAATGAGCTCTACTTTGCGCATACGACTGTAACGGGAAACCTTATACTCGCTCGCGACTCGACGGAGCTGACGCAAGGTTAGTTCTTCCAGGGGAATTCGTTCTTGTGCCATGGCTAGGTTTACAACCTCCTCGTAAGTCGTGAATTCGTAACAAAGTATCCTGTTTGACTTGGAACATGATGTCCAAGCTGAGCATTCACTTCGGTCTTATGGGTCAAATTCTGACTGATATTTCATCATTTCGCAACATCTGTTTGGTATCACAGCGTGCGATCCCAGCTTTTATGTCACGGAATTATGACTTTATTGAGATCGTCGGGCATTTATGTCACAGAATCAAGACAAAGCGCCTTGGACGATTTATCTCGTAATCCGGTAGAAACATCGAGAGGCAAAGAGATTTCCCGAAAAAGTCCGGTTATCAAGATTTTCGATTGGGTTCATCTAGCTTTGGTATCACGCTTGTGCTCTCCATCATGAACGCAGGTCAAGATATGGCGTCAAAACTCGTCGTAGCCGACTGCGTTTGTCTCGGCTTTTAATGAAATCCTGTCTGTAAGGCTGGGTGATTCTGGAAACCTAGTCCATAATGTGTAGAAACATGGTTCTGGCTGCAACCGATACGTTGTTAAAACTCTAGAATCTGAATTGAACCCAGTCTCCCGTAGATCATTAATGAGTAGATCTTTATGTTCTATGGGGTATCTATGGCTTAGGCTCGATGTTCCAGGCGGCGGCAGCATGTGTCGTTTCTGTCGCCATCTACGTCTCGTAATTGTCCGAGTCGTAAATCTTACGAATTGTAAAAAAGCGTTTAGCGGCATCGCTCAACATGACGAATCAACGTTCTAGTGAGTCAAAAAACTTGCCTTGAGCGGCACAACGCTATCCCGCAATCCCCGTTTTTACAGCGAGCTATGACCTCTGCATCTCCGAAATCTTCCACCGAGACGGACGTTATCATCGACGTCCAGGCCAACTATGCTGGAGACCCACCGCCGCCGCCTTCGGAAGAACCGTCAAGAAGCGGGAAAAGTGCGTTAGCGACGACGAATGGAAACTTTCAGACGTTTCTGGCGCCGCTGAATCGGGATGACTTTAAAAGTGTTGTCAAAGGTGTTGAGGAAAAGCTAGAGGTTGTCAATCAGACTCTAGGAATGCTCGATAGCCTGCTCGATAGCCAGGGCTTTGATGCAATTCTGGATGAGATGTTGCAGTCGATCACGCTGAAAACCGGTGAGCTGCTCCATGCCGATCGCGCGACAATTTTTCTACTGGATGAAGAGAAAGATGAGCTCTTTACGATCGTTGCCAAAGATGAAAAAGGTAATGCCTTAGAAATTCGCTTTCCGGCAACGGTGGGGATCGCGGGGGAAGTTGCGACGCATAAACAGCCGATTTCCATCCCCTACGATTTTTACGACGATCCACGATCGGAGACGGCACAAAAACTCGACAAGCGGAACAACTATCGTACCTACACGATGTTGACGATGCCGTTGCTCAATGAAGAGACCGGCACGCTCGTTGCGGTCGTCCAGCTCATTAACAAGCTGAAACTCGATGCTCAACCGCATTTAGCGCTTCAAGAGCGTATTGATCCCAACGGTTTTACGCCGGATGATGAAGATGTCTTTCGTGAGTTTGGCCCGTCGATTCGTCTGATTCTCGAATCATCGAAGGCGTTTTATGCCGCGACGCAGAAGCAGAGAGCTGCATCGGCTTTGATGGCGGCGGTGAACTCGCTGAGTAAGAGCAGTCTTGATTTAGAAGACACGCTGAAGCGGGTGATGGATGAGGCGAAGGAGCTGATGAATGCCGATCGCAGTACGCTGTGGCTACTCGACGAAGAGAAGAGCGAGCTGTGGACGAAGATTCCGATTAATGGTCAATCGACGGAAATCCGTATTCCTCGCAGTGCTGGGTTTGCGGGCATGGTGGCCGAGAGCCATGAGCCGATTTTGATCCCGTTTGATTTGTATAAGGACGAGCGATCGGATCTGTCGAGAAAAACGGACGAAAAAACAGGCTACAGAACGTGCAGCATGTTGTGTATGCCGGTGTTTAATGCCGATGATGAGCTCATTGGTGTGACGCAGCTCATCAACAAGAAACGTCAGGGCGATTTCCCCGCCTACGATCCCACCACCTGGCCGGAGGCTCCGGAGGCGTGGCGAGCCAGTTTCAACAATACAGATAAGGAGTTTATGCAGGCGTTTAACACCCAGGCCGGTGTGGCGCTGCAAAATGCCAAGCTGTTCGCCACGGTGAAGCAGCAGGAACAGCGTCAGAAAGACATTCTGCGTAGCTTGAGTAACGGTGTCATTTCGACAGATAAAGTGGGCAATATCATTGCTGCCAACGAAAGTGCGATCGAACTGCTCGGCTTTTCCGTCGCTGAATCCGCCCTGCTCGAAGGCCAATCGCTGGCGGATCGTATCCATCTGCAAGAAGGAAAATTTTCCGAGTGGTTTGCAGCCGCGCTCCATCCCCAGGAAGAGAAAGACCGACAGCAGTATTACCCGAACCAACTGCTGGTCTACGGCGACGATCGCGAGGATCAGAGCATCAACCTATCGATTAACTCGATGGCCGATGCGATCGATCCCGCCAAGGTTAACGGTGCGCTGGTGGTCATGGAAGACATCAGCGACGAGATGGAAGTCAAGAATCTGATGTACAAGTACATGACGCCGGAGGTAGCGGAAGCGTTACTGGCTAGCGGCAATACCGGTCTGGGTGGTCAGCGTAAACAGGTCTCGGTGCTGTTCTCGGATATTCGTAGCTACACGACGTTGACAGAGAAGCTCGAACCCGAAGAAGTTGTGACCATGCTCAACGAGTACTTCGAGGAGATGGTTGATGCGGTCTTTAAGTATGGCGGCACGCTGGATAAGTACATCGGTGATGCGTTGATGGCGGTCTTTGGGTCGCCTGCGCCGCTCGAAGATCATGAATGGTGTGCGTTGCAAACCTCGATCGCCATGCGTCAGCGCTTGGAAGAATTCAACGCCCGCCGGGTGGAAGATGGCAAGATGCCGATCGCGATCGGCATGGGGATTCACTCCGATAAGGTCGTGAGCGGCAACATCGGTTCGAGCAAGCGGATGGAGCTAACCTCGATCGGGGATGGGGTGAACCTGGCATCACGGTTGGAGGGAACGAGCAAGCAGTACGGAACCGACCTCGTGATTAGCGAACAAACCTATTTGGCCTACGCCGACCGGCTGGTGGTTCGCGAGCTGGATTTCATCACGGTGAAAGGTAAAACCCAGCCGGTCACGATCTATGAGCTGATTGCGTTGAAAGAAGGCGAGCTGGCGCGTCCGGTGGAGCCCGATCAGCAGGAAATCATCGATCGCTACCACGCAGGCCGTCAATACTACCTCCAGCCCGCCTACGAAAAGCTGTCGATGGAAGAGCTGATCGCGGTACTTCACACCATTTCAGAGATGCCGGACGATGAGCTAGCCAATCTCAGCTTTGAGCCGGAAAAAATGCTCAAGGATATGCTGGGTAACTGGTCGCGTGAGGCGCTGATTGAGGTGATTGGCGAAGAAGCGCTCTTGCGGATGCTCAATGCGACAAGTTGGAACGAGATCACTGACGCGGAGTTCCATCGGACGCTACCGTTTAAGGTGAAGCAGTTGACACCGCGCTTGATCAAACGGATGACGATCGCCAAGCTCAAGAAGTTCACGGGCGACGAGACCGCCAAGCAGATGCTGGCAGAGGAAGCCAGCGAAATGAAGTTGGCGCAGATCGAAAAATTCATCGATCGACTCCGTCCAAAATTCATTGCCAAATCGAAGCAAGCATTCCACAATGCTCGCGAGGAGTTTAAAGCGGTATTGGCGATCGATCCGAAAAACAAAGCGGCCAAACTGCACGTCGAGCGCTGCATGTTATTTGAGCAACAGCCCCCCAATGAAGACTGGGATGGCGTGTGGAAACTCACTGACAAATAGGTGGCCGTCGTAGATATGGGCTAGTCTTCGGGTTCCGTGCTCATCAGTTTCGCTGCGATTCGTCTCTCTCTCGCCTTTCAGACCTCATTTACTACTTATAAAACTTAGATGACTGACCTACACTGGAGCACAGAAGAATTCGAGTGGGTCGCTCAGGTGCGCCAGGTGCTTCTCGATCTAGCACGTGCTTGCTTGGGCGACTCACCCGTCGTGCCCATGAAACTAGCCCAAAAGGCGATGCCGACAGCGGAACGCGCCCGACAACTGCTAGAAGCCGCACGTAATCGTGGCTTGACCGAAGCCGCCTGGGTGCAATATCCGCCGTTGGAATGGACGGAAAACGCCCGCCTGCTCTTTATCGAAATTGCCGAGCTTTATCTCTCCGATCGCCCTGCGGTTCCCGAAAATCTCTCGGAACGCGCCCTAGAGCTGGCCAGCACCGCACAGGATCTAATCGACGATGCGCACCCAGTAAAGATGGATGAGGTAGACGAGGAAAACATAGCCCCGTCTACCACAACCACGACGACAACGACAGTCACGACCAACCTGTCATCTACGCCTGCGGTAGACTCCGGCGCGACCTCAAGCGCGACCAGCGAGAAGGAACCGCGTGTACTGATGGATCGGTTGCATCGATCGCTCAAGCGTGAATGGGCCGATAGCCCTCGCGATAATGTGCCGGAGTGGCAACAACTGTTGACGCTACTAGAGGTGATGCAAGGGCTGTACGATCGAATTTAATTCGGATTTAATTCGGATTTTAGATCCGTTAGATCAGCATCTCCTTGTAGCCCATATGACTTCACCCCCCTGGCTGTGGCGATCCGTGACCCTGAAAGAGGCCACGGGATCGGACGTATTCGTCGCGCTTGGGTTTAATCGCGAGCCGATCGCCACCCTACTCGAAAGCCCCACCCGCAGCGATAACCCTCGCCTTTCGCGCTACTCGATCGCCGCCGGTAAACCCCGCAGGGCAAACGGTAAACTCGTCATAGGAACGCCGCCGATCGGTCGGATTTTTCCCTGGTTGCGCGATCAACTGCGCGATCAACTGCGGGAACAAAGCGCGATCGGTGACGCGCCGGATCATTTGCCGTTTGTGGGAGGCTGGCTGGGCTGGCTGGGGTATGATGCGGCCTGGGAAATTGAGCGCTTGCCGTGGCAAAATCCGGAGCTGTTGCCGTTTCCGGTGGCCTATTGGTACGAGCCGGAGTGTTTCGCTGTCGCGGATGAGTTAGAGGATCGTTTGTGGTTGGCGGCGACAACACTGGAACAGCTCGATCAGCTCGATTGCGCGTGGCAAAGATTTTTACGCGCTCAACTGCCGATCTTGTCCTGCAACACAACGATCGCGCTCAACGTTCCTGAGAAAGCGATCCCGCCCGACTTTGTAACCGCACAAGCGGACTACGAAGCGATGGTGCGCCGCGCCAAGGATTACATCCGCGCCGGGGATATTTTCCAGACCAACTTATCGTTACGCTTTGGTCACGCCACCACCGCCACCGGCTGGGAAATCTATCAGGAACTCCACCGGATTAACCCGTCACCCTTTGCTAGCTATTGGAAAACGCCGTGGGGCGAGATGGCAAGCTGTTCGCCCGAGCGGCTGGTAAAGCTGACCGATCGCCAAGCCGAAACGCGCCCGATCGCAGGCACTCGACCACGAGGGACGACCGCCGAAACCGACACCGCCTACGCCCATGAGCTATTGGGCAACCGCAAAGAAAATGCGGAGCATGTGATGCTCGTCGATCTGGAACGAAACGATTTGGGGCGAGTCTGCACCTGGGGGAGCGTGGCGGTGAATGAACTGCTGGTAATCGAGCGTTATAGCCACGTGATGCATCTTGTCAGTAACGTGGTGGGAGATTTGGCCGGGGATTATGACGCGATCGATCTGGTGGCGGCGATGTTTCCGGGGGGAACGATTACGGGCTGTCCCAAGGTGCGATGTCTAGAGATTATTGAAGAGTTAGAACCCGTGCGACGTAGCTTGTTTTATGGATCGTGCGGCTATCTCGATCGGCGGGGACGGTTGGATCTAAATATTCTGATTCGGACTCTGCTGAAAACAGGGGATCAGGCTTGGGGTCAAGTCGGAGCCGGGATCGTGGCGGATAGTGATCCGACGCGGGAATGGTTCGAGTCGCTCTCGAAAGCCAAGGCTCAGTTAGCCGCGATCGCGACGGTAAATCAGCCCGAATGAACGGACAGTTGGCAGGCCGGTTATCATAGAGGCGGAATCATTAAGAAACATTAACCCCCGTAACGTATGCTCGTTACCCCGAATACCCTCGATCGTCTGAAAACCACGGTCAAGGACAAGCTACTCCTCGGCAACGAACCGACCCCGGAACTAATCGCCATTTTGCTGGTGTACTTCGTTCAGGGCATCCTCGGTCTCGCACGGCTGGCCATTAGCTTTTTCCTCAAAGATGACCTCGCGCTCAGTCCGGCGGAAGTCTCCGCCCTGCTCGGTGTCGTGGCGCTGCCGTGGATGATCAAACCGGTCTTCGGGTTTCTCTCGGATGGGTTGCCCCTATTCGGCTACCGACGGCGGACGTATTTGGTGTTGGCGGGACTGCTCGGCACGATCGCCTGGGTGGCACTCGCGACGATCGTCGATAAACCCTGGGAAGCCACGATCGCGATCGCCCTCAGTTCCCTATCGGTTGCGGTCAGTGACGTCATCGTCGATTCCCTCGTGGTCGAACGGGCGCGGGTCGAATCCCATAGCAACGCCGGAGCCCTACAATCGCTCTGCTGGGGAGCCTCAGCGATCGGCGGGATTATCACGGCATACCTCAGCGGGGCGCTGCTGCAACAGTTCGGCATCCAGACCATTTTCTTGATTACGGCGACATTTCCCCTCATCGTCTCCGCCGTGGCCGGACTGATCGCCGAACAGCGGACGAGCGATCGCGCCGACTTTTCCCAAATCAAACAGCAAGTGGTGCTACTCAAAACCGCCATTAGTCAAAAGGCGATTTGGATGCCCACGCTGTTTCTCTTCATTTGGCAGGCGACCCCCTCCGCTGACTCCGCCTTTTTCTTCTTCTCGACCAATGAACTTGGTTTTGAGCCGGAATTTCTCGGGCGGATACGATTGGTCACCAGCGTGGCGTCACTGCTCGGCATCTGGATGTTTCAACGCTTTTTTAAGGCCGTGCCACTGCGCCAGATTTTTGGCTGGTCGATCGTGATTTCCGCCGGACTCGGCTTAACCGCATTGATTTTGGTCACCCACGCCAACCGAGCGATCGGCATTGATGACCATTGGTTCAGCCTCGGCGATAGTCTCGTGCTCACCGTCGCCGGTCAGATTGCCTTTATGCCCGTCCTCGTCCTTGCCGCGCGACTGTGTCCCCCCGGCGTCGAAGCAACTTTATTCGCGTTGCTGATGTCCGTCTTCAACATTGCCGGAGCCGTCTCGCAAGAATTGGGCGCAATTCTGACCCACTGGATGCACGTCACGCCCGACAATTTCGACCAGTTGTGGTTATTGGTACTCGTGACCAATCTCACGACCTTGATTCCGCTGCCATTTGTCGGCTGGCTACCCAGCGAAGACGACGCTACACCCTCCGTCTTCCCCCCACAACTCGATACTGTCCCCGAGCTTGAACGGGTTTAGTTCAATCAAAAACGTAGCTTTCACTACTTTTTGAAAAAAAATTAAGTCGCTCAAGTAACAACTGGGATGGATGACAGGGAGCGAGACCTTTGAGATTTGGGAAACCTCAAAGGTCTAACGTCACCGTTCATATTCTTGGGCGACTCAATCACTTCGTATTGATTAAATGACGCCTTACGCTCAAACTTAGGATTTATCCAGACTCTTTGGCTAGATTGCGTTACGAGTGATACAAATCGTCGGTTGTATGCATAATTACTGAGTGGTAAATGTATTAGAAATTCCTGACTTTTTTGAGAGCATATTCAGGAATTGTGTAATGTCTGAGTGGAATTATTAAAGTAATCGAAACAATCATTAAAAACTTAACGTCTCTCTACCATGAAGGATTTCGATTGCATGATCCATACGCACGATGGTGACACAGGTTAATACCTTGGTTGTGATCGAAATAACTCAAAAACATGACCTTCGCGATGCAATTAACTTCGCGATCGTGAACCACATTCCAGGCTATTTTCCGTCGTTCCGTGACCTGAGTCTGGCTCCCCCACCTCCCGATAGTCTCATCCCCCCGTACTCTCAATGACATCACAACCGACCTACCGCAACGTTATGGAAGCACTTGTCATCGAAGCGCTTGAGGATCGTTTGGGCGAATTATCGATCGAGCATCAAACGCGCTGCGACATCAACGACGCGATCGCCTATGCCCTGAATCGGTTACCAGCGGTGTACACCACCAATGAAATAACCTGGACTCGCCAGCGCGATCGTCTGCGACACAGTATGGGCGACCTCATCACGGAAGCCGCACTTTGGGGGCTTGAACGTGCCCGTCAGCCGCGATCGCAACTCGCATCGTAATTCTTCAATTTCGGCGGATGTTGAACACTGAATCCTAAGTATACCCAGTGTTAACCCTTTGCAACTTCAAGAAAACTTCAAGAAAACTCGCGTGTTTCCACGATGTCATCAACGCAAGCTGTCGCCTTATTCTGTAGGTAGGGCAAGCCATCTATTCATATCTCCGCCGCAGACTTTACGTAAGGATGAATCTCAGAACGTACAACGACTCACCTTAGATCAGGCTCAAGTCGGCACCGTTCTAGGCTTTTTTTGAAGCTTAATGTGCATGAAATCGTCCTGACTATAGTTTGAAGCTACCGTCTTATCTAGAAATATGAAGGTAAGAAATATCGTAAGAGTGACATCAAACTACACACAGTTCGAGGCCAATATCTTATCTAGGAATGCACGCCAAAAAATTGCTTTTTGGTCGTCACCATAGCGATCCGGAAAATGTAATCAACAGTTTTTTTTGCTAAACTCCTTATACAGCAATACTTCCAAGGATCGATCCTGTTTTGCGCTTCATTGCAGAACTGCTACATGTTTCGTTTCTGCCCTTAGCACAGCATCATCACACCGCTAGTTGATTGACCCTTGGATGACATGAACGATGAAAAAATGCTCCAATTGGTTATTAGCAATATGGCATGAGTGTTGCCTGTCGTTTGCTCTACTGCTCGCACAACGCTAAAGAACCTCCCTGAGCCTTATGGTTTCAACGACGTCAATCGTATCCACTAAAACTCGGACTCATCCGTCGATCAACTCGCCGACCAAGCGAACGATCGATATCATCGGAAGCTGTATCGGTCTGGCTCTCTTGGGAGTGTTCCTGATACCCATCGCCGTGGCGATCGCGATCGATAGTTCAGGGCCGGTGTTTTATTCCCAAACACGGCATGGGTTGTATGGACGTCCGTTCAAGATCTGGAAGTTTCGTTCGATGGTCGATCAGGCCGATATCCACAAAAAGCGGATCGCCAACGAAAACAAAGGGCTCATGTTTAAGAACAAGAGCGATCCGCGTGTCACCCGAGTCGGGAAACTGTTGCGGAAGACGAGTATCGATGAGTTTCCGCAGTTTTGGAATGTGCTCATGGGTGATATGAGCTTAGTCGGCACCAGACCGCCAACCTCTGATGAGGTGAAGCATTATTCTCTACACCACTGGCGGCGTCTGAGTGTGAAGCCTGGGATTACGGGTGAATGGCAGGTGCATGGTCGATCGCGGGTGAAAAGCTTTGAAGATGTCGTCGAGCTTGACCTACGCTATCAGCGTCGCTGGACTCCGTTCTACGATGTTGTCCTCATTTTTAAGACGGTGTATGTCATGCTGTTTGACCGCAGTGGTGCGTATTAAGGCGAGGTTTGGCTTTGATCCGCTTCTCGCTCCTGGGCTTCTCGCTCCTGGACTTCTCGCTCCTGGACTTCTCGTTCCTGGAGTTGTAACCGCTCGGCTTCGCTGACGTAACGGTGAAACGGCGATCGCGCATTGAGCCAGTACGTTTCCATCAATCCCTTCCCTTTCACGTTGACCGCGCCCCGAGGCTCGCATAGATAGCGTCCTTTCAAGGATTTATACAGGGCTTCCGAAATCTGAATTCGATCGGCGTCTCCCGACGATTCCATCCGGCTGGCGACGTTCACCGTGTCGCCCCACAGGTCGTAAATAAACTTGCTGGTTCCAATCACGCCTGCGACTACGGGGCCGACGTGAATGCCGACTCGGATGGCAAAGTCACGATCGAGCTCCTGGCGCAATTCCTGGATGGCTTGCTGCATGTCTAAGGCCATCTCGGCGATCGCCTCAATGTGGTAGCCATTTTCCATCGGTATCCCACCTGCGACCATGTAGGCATCACCGATCGTCTTGATTTTCTCTAGCCCGTGGAATGTGGCTCGCCGATCAAAAGCCGTAAAAATGCGGTTGAGCAAGTCCACGAGGGCGATCGGCTCTAATTCAGCGGATAACGGCGTAAACCCAACGATATCGGCGAATAAAATGGTGGCTCGATCGAAATGTTTCGCGATTGAGCCCCGATCGACTTTCAAACGTTCCGCGATCGGCTTGGGCAAGATATTCAGTAACAATTCCTCCGATCGCTCCTGCTCTAAGCGCAACGCCTCCTGTGCTTCCCGCCGCACCGTAATATCGTCCAACACACCCAGAATGCCGATCACCTGACCATCTCGATCGTGGATCGGTAGCTTATTGATATCCAGCCAAATTTTTGTTCCATCCTCACCGGGCTTGAACTTCACGGCTTCGACGTGTAACACCGGCGTATCCGTCTCCATGATCTCCTGATCACGTTGACGAAACTCCTCGGCTAACTTCGGTGGCAATAAATCAAAATCTGTCTTGCCGATCGCCTCCTCGGGTGAGGCCAGCCCCGCTGCTTCCGCCCAGTGACGGTTGCAGCCCTGAAACACCAAATTCGTATCTTTCCAAAAGACCTGCTGCGGAATATTGTCGAGAATCATCCGCATATAGGCTTCATTCGCCCGGAGCTGCTTTTGTTTTTCGCGTAGCTCCGTCATGTCGCGAAAGAACCAAATCCGCCCGTAATACTCATTACTATAATCAGAATGATCAGCGCGATTTAGTTCGGAATAGAGCGGGCTGGAGTAGCGCTCAAACGTACGACCATTGATGAGATCAATTTCATCGCGGCTGGTGTCAAAGCGAAATTCCTGGAGATAGGCGAGGGTGGCGCTGAACTCATTCGGTAAACGAAGTTGCGATCGAATGGCCTGAAGCACCGCTTCGGTTCCCTGCTCAAACAGATCGGCGGAAATGTCCCATAGATCTAGCAAGCGCTGGTTGTGGGCGCAAATCTCTCCCCGTTCATCGAAGACGAGAATGCCATCGAGCGCGGCTTCACGTTGGGCGTGGAGTTCTGCATGACTGCGATGGAGCTCGGTAATATCCTCGGAAATACAGAGTAGATAAGCGATCTCGCCCTGTTCATCCCGAATGGGGACTTTTGAGGTTCGCAGGGTTAGAGTCTGACCGATCGCGTTCGTAAACGGCTCGGCTTCGATCGCAATGATCGCGCCTTGGGCGACGGTATCGAGATCGTGTTGGCTAAAGAGTGCAGCTTGGTCGGGTTGGTATAACTCGGCGACGGTTTTGCCTTGGATCTCCTCGCGCGATCGACCCGAGATTTTTTCATAGCCCTGATTGAGGGAAATCAGGCGAAAATCATCGCGCACATCTTTGACGAATACGGCCAGCGGTAGGTTTTCGATGATGCTGTCAAGAAACTGCTTCGACTGGCGTAGTTCGACGGCTAGACGGCGACGATCGGTAATATCGATCGCCGTTGCGAGCAAACACAATTCGCCGTCAAGATCGATCTTTGTCGCGGACAGCAGCACCGTTAACATCGTGCCGGTATGCGTCCGAAATTCGACTTCTTCGGTGTTGATCTCATCACCGCGTTCGACCCGTTCAACCAATTCAAGCCGCCGATCGAGATCACTCCATAGACCCAAATCGAGTTCGCTACGACCGATCACGTCCGCGCGATCGCCCAGCTCGAATAGGTCCAAAAAGCTGGCATTAATTTCCAGAATCTGCCCCGTTTTATGGGAGACGATCGCGCTGGGGGTCGGCGATGCGCGAAAAATTGAGGCGAAACGCTCTTGCGATCGGCTGAGTTCATCCGTGCGTTCGGCAACGCGACCGGCTAATCGATCAAAGGCGTGCTGAACCTGCCCTTGCATCGTTTGAAAGGCTTGCCGCAGCGTTTCGATTTCACGAATCCGCAGCCGCGAAGATCGAACCGTTAAGACATCTGGGTCGAGGCGTCCCGAAGCAATGCCTTGGGCGGCTTGACTGAGGCTTAAAATCGGTCGGCTAATGCTGCGACCGATTAGCGCTCCAGCGGCGATCGAGAGGATTAACACCACGCCACAGAGGATGATGGTTTGATTGGTTTGGGTGTCAATTTGGTCGAAAAAGTCCGCCTCTGGCACGATCGTTAAGATCAGCCAATCAAGTTCAATCGTGGGATCGAGCGGTACGACCTGGACAAAGTAGCGATCGCCATCGAGTGCGATCGACCAGTGTTGCCGTTCCGAAACGTTCCACGGTTGCGCTCCAGTTTGCTCGCTGGCTTGGATCAGGCGATCGAGCTGGGAAAACTCGGACATCGTGCGACGCGTGATGCTTCCGTCCGGCCTGTCGGCAATCATGACCTCGCCGTCTGAGCTGGCGATCGGCTCCTGACTGCCGCGCTCGATTAGATACACTTCGCCGCGATCGCTGATGGCGGCATTCTGCAAAAAACGATCCAGCGCATCGAGTCGTAAATCCGTCCCAATCACGCCGATCGCCCGACCCTCGCGATCGCGCACCGGTTCCGCTCGCATGATGCCGAGCTTTTTGGTGCTGAACATCGAGTAGACGGGACTCCAAATCGCGCGATCTCCGGAAATTGTGCCCGTATACCAGTCGCGCGTTGTGATGTCATAGTCGGGAGCGCGATCGAGTTCAGCCCCCGGAGATCCATCAGGCTGATAGCGATACTGCACAAAGTCATAGTTTGTGTCGCGTGTGGCCTGTTTAATGACTAAATCGCTGCTGCTTGAGGTCGAACGCCCCACGCCGATAAAGTCGCGATTCGCGTCGTTTGTGGCAAATTGGATCGTATCGATCGCCGGATAAAATTCGAGCTGTTGCGCGAATAGGCGCGTCAGTGCCGCCGAATTTTCGAGATTCAGTAGATTCAGCTCGATCGTGCCGCGAATGGTGCGGTTGACCAGACTCGGACGCTGTAGGTATTGTTTGATCTCGGTTTGTAGCTGATTCGCTGACGCCGCGAGCAGCCGATCGGCGAGATCGTTCACCGATTTCTGTCCATTCCGAAACGAAAGCCAGCCCGTCACGCCCACCACGATCACAACCTGGGCGACGAACGGCACGATCGTGACAGTCAGCAGCGAACAATTCGGGAAGCGTAAGCGCAATGGTCGATCTCGGCGCGGTTTAGACATTACGTCATTGTATCGATCGGCGAATAGTTGAGATTAGCCCGCATTCCAGTTTGATCCTAATCAATCGGGACAGATTGCGGGGGATCGAGCCTCAACAAACGCAATAACCTGCGGAAAAAATTCGAGAAAATCAGCGCTCAACTCTTCACGACACAGCGAAAGGGACGGCCAGACCTCCGCCAATAAATCCGATCGCTTCATCCGTCGCGACACCCGCATGAGCGCGATCTCGATCCCATCCCAGGTGGCATAGGAGCCAAGCCAATCCTGGGACAGGATAAACGGGAGCGCCTGCTGGAGGCGGAGTGGTAGTGATGCGGTATTACGTTCCAGCAGCGCATAGGCGTCGCGCACAAAGCTACGAAAGGGTTGATCCGAGAATTGTGCCCAATGTTCCACCAGGAGCCGATCGTAGGCCAGATCGATCGCGATGCCCGCCACCCGTCGCACGCGGCGATCGAGCCGTCCGCAGCTCCGGCGATACACCGCATGGTCGTCGGTAAAGCGATCAATCGCCCGATGGCAGGCGATGCCCTCGATCACGGTGGCACTGTAGCGATCGCGCTGGCGATCGAGCGTCCCCTTGACGAAATCCCCCAGAAAATTACCGAGCCGCGCTTCGTCGTCACTCCCAGCGAGATACAAGTGAGCGAGATAGTTCATGAAACTGCGTCTCTGAAACCGCGAAACTTTCAGTTTGTACGATACCGGTACGATCGCGATCCTTGCCTTTAGAATGATCAGAGGCGATCGCATCATCATTCCAAAGCTTGAGATCCGGGTAATGGCTCGCCTATCATGATGTGTAAATATAAGTAAAGCTATACACCTGTGTTTGTTCTTAGCGGCTACGAGTACTTTCTCGGCTTCCTACTAATCTGTAGTCTCGTGCCGGTGTTGGCACTGACGGCCTCAAAGGTCGTTCGTCCGAATACACCGGGCATCGAGCGCTACACGACCTACGAATCCGGGATGGAGCCGATCGGTGGCGCGTGGATTCAATTCAACATTCGCTACTACATGTTCGCCCTCGTCTTCGTCGTCTTTGACGTCGAGACCGTGTTTCTCTATCCCTGGGCCGTCGCCTTTCACAAACTTGGAGTACTCGCCTTTGTTGAGGCTTTGGTGTTTATCGCCATCCTCACGATCGCGCTAGTGTATGCATGGCGTAAAGGAGCGCTGGAATGGTCATGAGCGATAACACAATGACAACGCAACCCAACGGGCTGCAAGCACCCGATCTGAACAGCTTGCTCAATCCGGTCGATCGTCCCGAAATCACCCAAGAACTTTCGGAAAACATCGTCCTCACCTCCCTCGACGACCTCTATAACTGGGCGCGTCTGTCGAGCCTCTGGCCGATGATGTACGGCACAGCCTGCTGTTTTATCGAATTCGCCGCCCTGCTCGGATCGCGGTTCGACTTCGATCGCTTCGGCCTCGTCCCGCGCAACAGCCCGCGTCAAGCCGACCTGCTGATTACCGCCGGAACGATCACCATGAAAATGGCTCCGGCAGTCGTGCGCCTCTACGAACAGATGCCCGGTCCGAAATACGTGATCGCGATGGGAGCCTGCACGATTACCGGCGGCATGTTCAGCGTTGACTCGCCGAGCGCCGTACGCGGTGTCGATAAGCTCATCCCCGTTGATGTCTACATTCCCGGCTGCCCCCCGCGCCCGGAAGCGATCATCGACGCCGTGATCAAACTACGCAAAAAGGTCGCCAACGAGTCGGTTTCCGAGCGCAGCAAGATCACCCAAACGCATCGGTACTCGACCGTTAAACACGAGATGAAATCCGTCGCGCCGATCTTGACGGGCGACTACATCCGCACCGAAGCCCGCACAGTTCCGCCGAAAGCGCTGACCGACGCAATGGGTATGCCAATTCCGCCCGCACTGCAAGCCACTGCGGCACAAAAAGCAATGGAGGAGCAGAATGGCTGAGGCTGAATCAACTCAAGAGATCGTCTCCGCTGGCCCAATTTCTGGCTGGCTGACGACCAATGGTTTCACCCACGAAACCCTACCGGCAGATACCTCAAAGGTTGAAGTGATCCGCGTCGAGCCGGATTTTCTCCTGCCGATGTGTACGGCGCTCTACGCTTACGGGTTTAACTACCTGCAATGCCAGGGCGCGTATGATTGCGGCCCTGGTCGTGAGCTGGTGAGTTTCTATCATCTGATCAAGGTCAGTGATGATGCGGTGAAGCCGGAGGAAATCCGCGTCAAGGTGTTTTTGCCGCGTGCGAATCCGAAAGTGCCGTCGGTGTACTGGATTTGGAAAGGGGCGGACTGGCAGGAGCGCGAGTCGTTCGATATGTACGGCATTGAGTACGAAGGTCATCCGAACCTGAAGCGCTTGCTGATGCCGGAAGACTGGAAGGGCTGGCCGCTGCGGAAGGATTACATTTCGCCGGACTTCTTTGAGATCCAGGACGCTTATTAGTTCAAGGGCTGTGGTGCGTTGCGGTCTATCTTCAATCGATCGTGTGAATCCAAATTAATCGTAACCGCAATACACCCTACCGAAAAACGTATTGGGCTGATTCTTCGGGGAATTTCTTCCTAGGTTCAAACCAAATGATAGGAAAGAGGCGCCGATCGCGTCTCTTTTTTTGTGCTCAATTTTTATGCTCAATTTTTGTGCTTAGTTTGGTGTATTTTGATCGAGACAGATCCTCGTACAACACCAGACCTGTACATATCCAGATTTTGAATCGTCCCTTAGGTTAAGGCCGGATTTGCCATCATCCGATACAATCCCCCTAGCAATACTGCTGATGATTGTATACAGTGTGCCAGGTCAATTCAATCTGTAATCGTGTTCGTCCCGTTTGGACGGGTATAGGGAGAAAAAACAGTGAGTAAGGTGCAGTGGTCGCGCCTCTGGGTCGCGCTCGTCGCGGCTTCTTCGGGATTAACCATCGCCCCCACGGCGATCGGGCAAACCGTCGAAACAAGCGAATCAAGCAAAATAGTGACGGCTAGCGTGGCTGTGCTTTCCGCTCCTGAGCTTCCTTTACCCGGTGATGCTCTTCCCTGGGTTGAACGGGACACGGAGCGACAGGCGGGTCGTGACGTGCTGGAACCTGTAAGCGGCAATGTTGATGATGCTGATGCCGCCGGTGCAACGGAGACGACATCGGATGCGTTAACCGCGTCGGATCTAACGTTCAATATTACGGATGACGCTGCGGCTCTGGCGATCGAGCCAAACCCCAGCAGCCCAATCTTGACTATTCCCGAGGCATTCAGCAGCACTCCAGATACACGTCCAGCGGATCGTGTTGCGACGGCGATCGAACAGTTCGATCGCGGCTACGGTGGTGGCTCTAATGCTGGTACTGAGATTGATCCAATCAATTCGCTCAATCTCAATACTCATCCTGAAGAGCTTGGCGCGGTCGATGTCGTCACGGCTGTAAATTCGGCGGCAGGCAATGCCCCGGATCTTGCAGACTCAGCGCCAACCAATCTCCCTTTAACCGATCGCGGATCTGCGGCTGCGGCGGAAATCGCCCAGGCTACGACAACGAGCGAGCCGCGCGTCCTCGTGTCCGAAGTCGTGGTACGAGACGATCGCGGCGACCTGCTGCCCGATCTCGAACAGCTCGTCTACGAAGTCATTCGCACCCAGCCCGGACGCACGACGACCAGCTCGCAGCTCCAGGACGATATCAACGCCATTTACGCGACCGGTTTCTTCGGGCGTGTCGAGCCTCTCGCCGAGGAAACGCCCCTCGGTGTGCGCGTTATTTTCGTCGTGCGTCAAAACCCCCAGCTCAACGCGATCGAGCTGCGTAACAACCAAGTTTTAACCCAAGACATCGTCGATGAGATCTTCGGCGCTCAGTATGGCCGGACGCTGAACCTACGCGATTTTCAGAGCGGTATTGAGTCGATTAACCGCTGGTATGACGAACGCGGATATGCCCTGGCGCAAGTGGTCGATCCGCCGCCGATTCCGGAAACGGGGCCCGCAGCGCCGCCACCGGTCTCGGAAAATGGCATCGTCGTGGTCGATGTCGCCGAGGGGGAAATCGAAGCGATCCGGATTCGCTACCTCAACGAAGACGGCGAAGAGTTTGATGAAGATGGCGAACCGGTCGAAGGTCGGACGCGCCCGTTTATCATCACGCGCGAGATGGAAACGGCAGCCGGTGGTGTCTTTAATAGCGATATGATCCAGGCGGATCTTCAACGGGTATTTGGCCTCGGTTTGTTCGATGATGTCAACCTGGCTGTCGAGCCAGGAACCGATCCGCGTAAGGCGATCTTGACGATTAATGCGATCGAAGGTCGATCGGGTTCAGTGGCTGCCGGTGGTGGGTTTAGCTCATCGAGTGGTTTCTTCGGAACCCTGAGCTATCAAGAGCAAAACCTTGGCGGGAATGCCCAACGCCTCGGGGCTGAAATGCAGATCGGGACGCGCGGTTTATTCTTCGATGCGAACTTTACCGACCCCTGGATTGCGGGCGATCCGTATCGTACGAGCTATAACGTCAATCTGTTTAAGCGTCGCTCCATTTCGCTGGTCTACGACAGCGCCGAAAATCAGCCCGATGTTGAATTGCCCAATGGCGATCGCCCTCGGATTGATCGCACCGGTGCGGCGGTCACGTTTTCGCGTCCCCTCAGCCGCAATGTCTTCGATCGTGAAACGTCCTGGCTGGCCTCGCTCGGTTTGCGAGTGCAAGAGGTCTCGATTCGTGATGCTGATGGGGATATTTCCCCCCTCGATGAAGGGGAACGGGTTCGTGATGCCAATGGCGATGTGGTTCGTGATGCCAATGGCGATGCACAGATTGTTCCGGGCAGTCAGCGCAAATTGGCCTTCAACGATGACGGTACGGACTTCCTGGCGACGGTGCGCTTTGGCCTGAGCTACGATGGCCGCGACGATCGGCTTAACCCGACCGACGGCTACAGCATGAGCATCAGCAGCGAGCAATCGCTCCCGTTCGACGGCATCTTCTTTAACAGCGTCCAGGCCAGCTATAGCTATTTCATCCCGATAGACTTCACCAAATTCACCGATGAGGGAGCCGAAGCCCTCGCCTTTAACGTGCGTGCCGGGACGATTTTGGGCGATTTTCCACCCTATGAAGCCTTTATTTTGGGCGGGGTAAATTCAGTGCGGGGCTACGAAGAAGGCGCGGTCGGTTCAAGCCGAACCTTTGTTCAAGCAACCGCAGAATATCGCTTCCCGATCCTGTCGTTTCTCGGCGGTGTGCTGTTTATTGATGCGGCGACGGATTTGGGTACGGGGAATGATGTTCCGGGTGATCCCGCTGGTGTGCGAGAGAAGCCCGGTAGTGGGTTTGGCTACGGGGTCGGGTTGCGGATTAATTCGCCGATCGGGCCGATTCGTGTTGATTTCGGGGTGAACGACGAGAGCGATAGCCGCTTCCACTTCGGGATCGGTCAACGCTTCTAAGTTCGGCTCCATCATGACGTTTACTCCCACAGGCTCCCAAACCCTACGATCGAGCATTTCTCGATCGGGGGTTGGCTTGCATAGCGGCGATCAAACCACCGTCGTTTTGCATCCGGCCAAACCTGGAACCGGTCGTGTTTTCGTGCGGGTCGATCTCGCCGATCGCCCCCGAATTCCGGCCTCGATCGCTGCCGTCTCCCAAACGCAACTGTCTACGGAATTGATCGCCCCGATTGCAAAATTGGCGAACGCTCAATCAACCCCAGAATCTCCCGCCTCCGAACCGGCTCGGGTTCGGACTGTGGAGCATTTACTCGCAGCGTTGACGGCAGCGGGGATTAGTGACGTGATCATCGAAATTGATGGGGCAGAAGTACCATTGCTCGACGGTTCTGCACGCGACTGGTGCGAGGCGATCGCTCATGTCGGCTGTGAGCCGATTAGCGATGACGATCGCAAGATTCATCTCGCCGCCACAGTGATTGATCGACCCGTTTCAGTTCAGCACGGTGACGCCTCCGTGACGGCGCTGCCCTCGCCAGAGCTTCGATTCAGCTACGGGATTGTCTTTGACGAAGCGGCGATCGGCGAACAATGGCATAGTTGGTCACCGGAGACTATACCGATTGAAACCGACACGGCGTTATTGTCTGCCGGACTCAGCGCCGGACTCAGTGCCCGATTTAGCGATTTTGCCCAACAGATCGGTAGAGCTCGCACCTTTGGTCTCGCTCGCCAAGTGGAGCAGCTCCAAACCGCAGGCTTAATTCGTGGCGGCAGCCTGGAAAATGCCCTGGTCTGTGAGGGTGAGCGCTGGCTCAATCCGCCGCTAAGATTTGCAAATGAGCCAGTGCGTCATAAGATCTTAGACTTAGTAGGCGATTTGAGCCTATTAGGTGCGATACCGCGAGCACACTACGTCGCCTACAAAGCAAGTCATGCTTTACATGTTGCGCTAGCACGCGCGATCAGTAGCCGCGAGTTGTGAACTATTGCCAGTCGTGATCGTCCGATCGGGCTGAAATCGTTGGAATCATCGATCTGGGTCGCGCGATCGGAGAATGTTCTCCTTTATTAAATACCCTAAATATCCGAAGACCTGTCGTTACTCACATCAACACATTTACTATGTCTACACTCATCGATGCGAATCCATCCCAGGTCGAGACCCACACCGACACGAGCACAACCACCGAGGTCGCTTCTGTACCGACAAAAACAACCTTAAGCGTCGAAGAAATTCACGCGCTCCTTCCCCATCGTTATCCCTTCGCCTTGGTCGATCGCATCATCGACTACGTACCGGGGAAAAGTGCCGTCGGTATTAAAAACATCACCTTTAACGAACCACAATTTCAAGGCCATTTCCCTGGACGTCCGATCATGCCGGGTGTCTTGATGGTTGAAGCCTTGGCTCAAGTGGGCGGCGTCGTCCTAACGCAGATGCCGGAAATGGACAAAGGACTGTTTACCTTTGCGGGGATCGATCAGGTGCGGTTTCGTCGCCCGGTGGTTCCCGGCGATCAGTTGGTCATGACGATCGAAGTGCTGTGGACGAAACGTGGACGCTACGCCAAAATTCATGGCCGCGCCGAAGTCGAAGGACAACTCGCGATCGAAGGCGACCTGATGTTTTCTGTGATTAATGATTAGGGACGATCATGCCGTCGCTATGTCGTGACCATCGCGATGCGAAGATCTCACGGCGGGCGAGCTGAGAGCAGCACTATGATTCATCCCACGGCTATTGTGCATCCCGATGCGCAGGTTCACCCGAGCGTGCGTATCGATCCGTTTGCCATCATTGGCGAGCATGTCAAAATCGGGCGCGATACGATCATTCATGCCCACGCTGTGATCGAGGGCGATACGGCGATCGGCGAGCGGAACCGGATTTTTCCAGGTGCTGCGATCGGCCTTGTCCCACAGGATCTCAAATACAACGGAGCCTTGAGCCAGGTTCGGATTGGCGACGATAACAGCATCCGAGAATACGTCACGATTAACCGTGCGACCTACGATGGCGAGGTGACACGGATCGGCAATGGCAATCTGCTGATGGCGTACGTCCATGTGGCGCATAACTGCGTGATCGGAGACCATACGGTGATTGCGAATTCGGTCGGGATTGCGGGTCATGTGACGATCGAAGATAGCGTGACGATCGGGGGCATGGCAGGTATACACCAGTTTGTCCGTATCGGTACGCTCGCCATGGTTGGCGGCAAAAGTAGAGTCACCCGAGATATCTCGCCCTATACCTTGGTGGAAGGGTCACCGTGTCACGCTCGGGCGCTGAATCAGGTCGGCTTACGGCGAGCGGGGATCAATGCAGAGACGCGATCGACGCTGAAACAGGCGTTTCGTATTCTCTATCGATCGGGAATTCGGACGGAGGAAGCCCTCGGCAAAATGGCAGCACTCCCGCCCTCTCCCGAAGTCCAGCGCCTCCATGACTTTGTGGAACACTCGCTCCAAGGCAAGCGCAAATTGACCCTGGGTACAAAAACGATCAAAACGTCGCGGGACTCAGCGGACGATGAATAATCACGAGCGTGGATCTCCCGGAACGAAGCGCATTTTCATCAGTACGGGCGAAGTTTCCGGCGATCTCCAGGGATCGTTTTTAGTCGCTGCACTCCGGGATCAGGCTCTCCTTCGGGGTCTAGATCTAGAGATTGTCGCCCTAGGTGGGCCGCGAATGCGACAGGCAGGCGCGACCGCGATCGATGACACCACGGCGATCGGCTCGATGGGCTTGATCGAATCGCTGCCGTTTATTTTCCCGACCCTAGCCGTCCAGCGTCGCGCCAAGCGCTACCTCAAGGCGAATCCACCGGATGCCACCGTCTTGATCGACTACATGACACCGAATATGGTCATTGGTCGCTACCTGCGCGAGACCTACCCAACCAAGCCCGTGGTCTACTACATCGCGCCCCAAGCCTGGGTTTGGCAGGAAAATGAGTCGGTGACGCAGCGCATTCTTGATTGCTGCGATCGCATTATTGCCGTCTTTCCCGCCGAAGCCGAATACTACAGCCACGCCGGAGCGAAAACCGACTGGTTTGGCCATCCGCTGATCGATACCTATCCTCAGCCGCTCGATCGCGATGCGGCGCGGCGTCGCTTGGGTGTGCCGGACGATCGGAAGATCGTGGCGCTGCTGCCCGCCTCGCGTCGGCAAGAATTGAAATATGTCATGCAGCCCATGTTTGCGGCAGCTCAACAGTTGCAGGAACGCGCCCGACGCGATGGCCAGCGCGACATTGAATTTTGGATTCCCCTATCCCAGCCCCAGTTTCGCCCCAAAATCGAACAGGCCATTCGTCACTATCGCCTGAATGCAACGTTTATCCCCAACGATGATTTAACCCAACTGGCCGCCTGCGATCTGGCCTTAACCAAATCGGGAACGGTCAATCTCGAATTGGCCTTAATGGGTGTGCCGCAGGTGGTAGTCTATGCGTTGCATCCGTTCACGAGCTGGGTGTTACGAACATTTTTAAAATTCGAGATTCCGTTTGCATCGCCGGTTAATTTAGTCTTGATGCGTGAGGTTGTACCGGAATTGTTGCAGGAAATGGCGACGCCCGATCGCATTTTTCGTGCGGCGCTAGAGTTGCTCTACGATCGCGATCGCGCCTCGCGAACACAGCTCGACTATGCGGAAATGCGAACCGCGATGGGTGAAGCGGGCGTCTGCGATCGGGTGGCGAATTCAATTCTGGATTCGATCGCAGCCGCAGCAAATTAACTAGCGACAGATCAAAAAACCGAAGTAGGAGATTTAGACAAATCGTCCTGCTTCGGTTTTATTTTTATTAATTCATGGGGAGCATCCCATTTGTGTCTCCCTCACCCTAAATCCCTCTCCCAAGTTGGGAGAGGGACTTTGAATCGGTCTCCCCTTCTCCCTTTTTTGGGAGAAGGGGCTGGGGGATGAGGGGCAAGTTGCATAAACGGGATGCTCCCAATTCATGAACTAATTCATAAACCAATTCACGAACACATTAAGTTGCCGATAGTACCGGAGCAAACGCCGCCTTCAACACATCGACCTTGTCGGTTTGTTCCCACGGTAGATCGATATCGGTACGACCAAAGTGACCGTAAGCCGCCGTGTCCTGGAAGAAACGACCGTCACGCTGTCCGGGAATCTTCGTCAGGTCAAAGGCTTGGATGATACCAGCGGGGCGCAGCTCAAAGTTTTCGCCCACGACTTCGAGTAGCTTATCCTCGTCAACCTTGGCCGTGCCGAAGGTCTCGATCGTGATGCTCGTCGGGCGTGCCACACCGATCGCGTAGCTCACCTGAACTTCGCACTTATCTGCGAGACCCGCCGCGACGATATTCTTCGCCACATAGCGGCAGGCATAGGCCGCACTGCGATCGACCTTTGTGGGATCTTTACCCGAAAACGCACCGCCACCATGACGCGAGTAGCCGCCATAGGTATCGACGATGATTTTACGTCCGGTCAAACCGGCGTCACCTTGGGGGCCACCGATGACGAATTTACCGGTGGGGTTGACCAAAAAGCGGGTTTTTTCGTCGGGCTTGATCTCAAGCGTGGCGAAGATCGGCTCGATGACGTGCGCCCAGAGATCGGTGCGGATTTTGTCGCGGACGGCGTTATCGTCGGTGATGTCGCCGATCGCGGCGTCATGCTGCGTCGAAACCAAGATCGTGTCAATACCGACGGGTTTATCGTCTTCGTATTGCACGGTGACTTGGGTTTTACCATCCGGGCGGAGGTAGGGCAGCTCGCCGGTTTTGCGGACAGCGGCGAGACGGCGCGACACGCGATGCGCGAGGGCGATCGGTAGCGGCATCAGCTCCGGCGTCTCGTTACAGGCAAAACCAAACATCAAACCCTGATCGCCTGCACCGATCGCGTCGAGTTCAGCCTCGCTGGCTTCATCGCGGCGTTCCTGGGCGGAATCAACACCCTGGGCAATATCAGCCGATTGCTCATCGAGCGCCACAAGCACGGCGCAGCTTTCTGCCGAGAACCCGTTATCGGCGTCGGTGTAGCCGATTTCCGCAATTTTCTTGCGAGCGAGCTTGGTGTAATCGACCTTCGCGTTGGTGCTAACTTCGCCGGTAATTAAGACGAGGCCAGTATTGACGACGACTTCAGCGGCAACACGGCTGTTGATATCCTGCGAGAGCAGAGCATCTAGGATCGTGTCGGAGATTTGGTCGCAGATTTTATCGGGATGTCCTTCGGTGACGGACTCCGAAGTAAAAAGATAGCGGCGAGACAAAGACAGGCCCTCCAAGAAGACTAGGCGGCTATTGAACGGTGGGGGTAGTGGGGGAAAGCGCGAAAGTCAGCTCGTTCGCTTACCATAGTCTCGCTATTCTAGCCCTTACTCTGTCTTTCAAACTGTGAAGTTGACCGAACTTTTTAAATTGTTTTGAGGACAATCTGTTCGATTCACCGTTCGATTCACCGTTCGATTCACCGTTTGGCTGGTTGTGAATTCTAAATAATCGCGCTGTTTTTCGCGAGACCTCAGTTTTACGTTTTCGTTTTTGCTTCGTTCTTCCTGCTCCCCATCGTTGCCCATGAGTTTTATTCCTTCTCCCCTGACTCAACTACGCCGCCGCGATCTGGTGACGGCCTACACGTTCCTGCGGATTCTGTTCGGCGTTAATTTCTTTAATCACGGCTTTACCCGCCTCGGGTCGCTGCCTGAGTTTGCCCAAGGTATGGTCGATCTGTTCCAGGATACGTTTGTGCCGGAGCCGCTGGTGCGTGCGCCTGCGTTGCTTGTGCCGATCGTCGAGTTTTTGATCGGGATTGGGATCACGTTGGGGTTAGGGACGGAGATTGCCCTGGTGACGGGGATGGGGCTGATGATTGTGTTGACCTATGGGGTGACGCTGATTCAGAACTGGGATGCGGCGTCGAGTCAGTTGATTTACTGTTTGGTGTTTACGGTGTTGATTGCGGGGCGCTGTTTTAATGCTGTGTCGATCGACGGGGCGATCGCACGACGGAAAACAAAAGACTAAGTAACGTGAGTTCGGGTTAAGAAAACGCAAAACCCAGGTAACACAACCATCTTGGTTGTTGGCTTGGATTGATTCCGTGAGACAGACCACAAACGACTCGCATTATTGCATCGCCTTCTCTGCCAATCAACAAGCTGGAAGCTTGTGTTACCTGAATCGCTGATCCCGAACTCACGTTAAGTAGGCCAAGACCATAAACAGTAACTTCAGACTTTTGAGATTTTCAAAACCTCAAAAGTTCCAATCCCTACGATCCATCCCATGACGGCGTCCTCTTCTCCCGTTTCGATCCAAGCCTGCTCCGCCCGCGACTTTACCTACGTCCCCCCCGCAGCGGCGCACAACGCCCGACAGATCCTCGTTAAGCCCAATCTCGGCTATCCCGAACCTCACCCCGCGACGGTTTCGCCAGCGGTGTTAGGCCAGGTTTTACTGGGGCTGCGTCGTGTGGCTCCCAAGGCCGAGATTGCGATCGTGGAGGGGGTCTGCTCGGCGGTTTCGTTGAGCGAGATCGTGCAAATTCACGGGATCGCGGATCTGCTCGATGAGGGAATGCAGATTCTCGATGCCGATGCGTTATCAATGATCGAATATCCCAATCGATCGCCCAATCCCGTTCGCTTTAACACCATGATCGCCCCTGCGATTTTGCAAGCGGTCGATTGTCGCATCAGCGTCGGAACCTTGAAGCGCACTCACCTCAAGGGCGAACCACTGATCTCGGCCTCGTTAAAAAATTTGTACGGTCTCTTTCCCCGTGCGAAATACAAAGCCCGTAGTCCCAACTCACGCGGTCAGCTCCATCGTCCGTCCGTTCCCGCTGTACTTCAGGATGTGTACGGCTGCATTGGTCACCTGTTCGACGGGGCGATCGTGGATGCAACTCAGAAATATTTTAGTCAGGACTGGAAGCCCAATAAGAAGCCAAATCAGAGAACCGCGATCGACTGCGATCGCGTGATCTGGGGTGATGATCTAATTGCCGTTGACCGTCATGCTTGTATGACCTGCGAGGAACCAATCCCTGATTATCTCGCGGTGATCGAAGCCCAACGATCGCAATGGTAAAGCGATCGGCGGCGGGGCTTGCGGAAGCTGTGGCAAACCGTGATCCAGTTTTAAATCCAACTTCGTATGACGATTTACTTTTACAAAGCCGATCAGCCCTACGGCTGCTTTTCCAATTTTTCGGCTCACAATGTTGAGCTAGCAGGGCGATCGTGGCCGACTGCCGAGCATTACTATCAAGCTCAGAAATTTCTCGGGAGCGATCGCGACATCTTTGATCGCATCCACGCTGCGCCAACCCCGGAAGCTGCCGCCAAGCTGGGCCGATCGCACGCGCAGATTTATCGCCCTGACTGGGATCAGAGCAAACTAACGGTGATGGGGGACGTGGTGCGTGATAAATTTCAGCGCCATCGCGAGATCCAGCAAATCTTAATCGCAACGGGCGATCGTTTACTGATCGAAGATTCACCCGTTGACTACTTTTGGGGCTGCGGAGCCGATCGAACGGGCGAGAATCATCTCGGCCAGATTTTGATGCAGGTACGCGATGAACTGAAACAATCCGCAGCGGCGCGATCGCTCGCACCGCCCGAAGACTGTCTCATGATCGATCGCGATTGATTCACCGAATCTTGAATCAATAAACCGCTTGCCCGAATAGACTCCTAAGAGCCTCGACTAGAACCCTCCCCGCCCGAGTTACCGATTTTCAAACCCAACACCTTCCGCAACAGGTCGTACCAGAACGACGCTCCCATCGAAATCGCGATCGCGCTGATCCCCCAACCCGCCACACGCTTCACCCAAGGCAGCGGAATATCGGTCATCGGAATCGTCCACTCACCCTCGGCCTGTAGCTCCAACATCGGCTCATCCCACCCCAAGGGTAAAGACACATCGTCCAGCGATTGGCGAACATTATTTTTAATCGCGTCGAGTTCAGCATTAAGCTGTTCGGGCGTCGCGCTGTTGACGCTGTCGGAACCATCTGGCGTCTGAGCTGGAGTTTGGAACTGTACCTGGGACTGTACCTGAGACGTGGCAAATTCTGAAACCGTCGTTCGCAACACACTATCGCGCGACAGACTATCGACAATAAACAGCGTGTCCGCATTGGTCGCCACCGCAACCAGGAAGCCGATCAAAATCGCAATTCCGCGTGCATTGCGCTTATAGACGCCCGACGCCCGCGTCATGGATTTATCGAACCACGACTCAATTTCACCCTGGAGCGACTGCAAATCCTCTTCGAGATCGCCCGATCGCTGTTTAACATTGGCGGCGATCGCGCTCAGGCTGTTTTGCAGTGGCAGCGGCAATTCGGGGAGGTTGTGCAGCACCGCGCTCAAGCTTTTATACACTTGGCTATCCGTATCTGTGATGGTGTTCCGCAGCTCATGAAATAGCTCACGCTTATCGCGCACCAGGGTTAGGATTTCCTGCAAGTCTGGTTTGAGGGATGCAATGAGTGCCGGTTTCTCCGCTTCGTCGTAGTGCTTATCGCGAATATAGGACAGTTGATAGAGAAAGTATGGCCGAGCCGCATCATCCAGCGATAGAAACGTATCGCAGTATTTGATGAATCCCGCCAGGGCTTGCCCCATTTGATCAATCACCATATAAAGCGGCGTATTTCCCTCCGCAAAACTCAGCAGGATCTGCTCATAATCCCGCGCAATTTGTCGGAGACGTTCCGTGGCTAAATCCTGGGATTCCTGAAATGCGAGATGTTTTACCTGACGCAAGACCTCTTTAAGCTGTTGGCGTTTAAACTCTTCGAGGCGCGATAGTGTCACGAGCCGCCCGACTTTCGATAGCTCAAAGGTTTCGATCACGGTCTGCGCGAAGGTGTCCGCTGGGATGTAGGACGGAGCGCTGGCCTGTGTCGCAAAGGGATTCGTGGGGGTTGCACCGCCTTTGGCGAGCTTTCCCCCGAAGATGGAATACAGCGTTGCGGCAAACTTGTAGCAAACGCGGACGACTCCACCGCTCAGTTTACGCATCAAAACTGCCATCTGCCCCGTGGCTTGGTGGTTGAGGGTGTTAATGAGCGGGTGGGTGTACAGTCGATCGGTCAGGCTGTCGGTGTCGTGAGCCAGCCGATCGAGATCAGCCGTGTTCGCAGTATTGGCGGTTCCGCCGCCATCAAGCATGAGACGAATGGATCGTTTTAAGTGATCGGCTCGCCATTGCATAATCGTGGTCAGCAGCTCATGCAGTTCGGAGGCGAGCAAACTGAGGATTAAGTAGATAAAAATAACGCCGAGAGCGATATCGATGACTAGCGGTAGGCTCATGATTGATAGGGGCGCAGGTCTTGGGTCAGAGTCAAGCAGTCGTAACGATGGACACGATCGTGCCATCCAACTTGACCTCAAGTGTAGACAACGGTCGCCAAAAATTTGGTGAATTGCGCCGATTCTTAAAGCAACGCGCTCATCGGCTCAAGAATCGAGACGATGGGATGGATCGAAACGATCAATTAGGATCAGCACACTTACGCTATTAAGCCTTGGAGGAAGTGGCGGGACTTGCGAAGTGCCGGGTCGCTCGATCGAGTAAAGATTGTAAAAAGGCTGATCGCTGGGTGTTGGCGATCGTCTGCGACAGGATGGCCTGAAAGCGCGTTTTGTCCCACGGGCGATCAGTCTGAGCTGCGCTGACACCATCGATCGCGTTAAACGACTCCGTGTCCTGGGTCTCGAAATAGACGATCGCGCTGGTTCCAATGACGTGGATCAGATAGGCCGCGCTCAAGCCTTGGGCGGCACTGCCTGCGAGGAACGTAACGGGATTGTGTTTCAGTAAACCGGCGATCGCCTGGGTGGATAGTTCGACTAGGCCAAGTTTGAGCAGCATTTCGACGATCGCTTCAAAGCCAGCGCGGGCGCGATCGAGCGACAGATCGCGGTGATAAATCCGGCTGAGATCGATCAGGAGTTGTGTGCCGATGCTGCCCGAGGCGAGGAGATCGAGGCTCGGGATCGGGTTGGCGGCGGTGGCGGTGGCGGCGATCCATTGGTAACGGCGGACGATCGGCTCGGCACGGTGACGACGCAGGCGATCGAGGCTGAGTTTAATCTCGGCGATCGCGATCGTGGAAGTGCGTTGAATTTGCTGCCAAACCCGTTCTTGTAACGGATTAATTGCAGTTTGCTCGATGGCCGTGATCAGTGTGGCGAAGTTGGGGGTCGCGGCTCCACGCGGTGCAGCAGCCACGGGAATAATCCGATCGGCGGCGATCAAATCCGCCAGTTGATGACGAATGCTGCCGAGAACGCGATCGCGATCGGTTTCACTGACCAAATCGCTTTTATTCCATAGCACGATCGTGGTTTGCCCCGCACGCTCAAGCTGTTCGAGATCACGGCGCTCGCTGGCGGTCAGGTCTCCGGCGATCGTGTACAGCACGCAATCGGCTAGCAGGGCGCGGCGCAGATCCGATGAGCGCGATGGTGTTGCTTGCGGAGGGGGCGACGTTGGGGAAGAGTCGCGATCGTCGGTGACGTTATGAGAACGGCGATCGGCACGAATCGTAATTTTGTCCCAGGCGATTTCTGGAGAATTTGTCGTGTTGGAGTGTGCCGTGATGCTGGGCGTTAACTGCTGAATGATCGTTGATTTACCGACTGCGGGCGAGCCGACGATCGCGATCGTCAGGCTGTTTCGATCAATTGATGCGGTCAATGTTTCGCGCTCGATCTGCCAACGGGCGATCGCCGCTTGAATCTCGGCGAGTGTATCCGCCGGTTCGCTCGGTTTGACCGACTCAACACCGTTTGCTCCGCTAGGTTTACCGTCTGCCTTTGCCGTGTCTAGTTCCGCTTGCAAACGCTCGATCGCCACGCGCAGGCGATCAATGGCCGCGATCGCGCCCTGACGATCCGCCGTTGGTTGATCGTCCGCGATCGCTGGCACGGTCACTCGCTGCCGCCGCCAGAGCCACGTCCCCACCCCCAGCGCACACAAGCCGATCGCGCTAAAGCCATCGCCGATCGCGGCTTCCGCTCCCCACTGGCTCAGGCCACTCCAAAGCGCCAAGCTCGCCGACAGTCCAAGACCACCGACAAGAACGGGACGTGAAACGCGATTGATCGGATTCTCAGACATGGGGCTTGTGGAACTCTATGCTTTATCTCAACGATCCCAGCATATCCAGGACATCTTATCTATCTAACGGAAAAATACAGATTCAAACAAAAAAAGAGACCCGAGTTAACGAGTCTCTTTTTTCTTCCAGATGGCGGGAGGCGGATTTGAACCACCGACCTTCGGGTTATGAGCCCGACGAGCTACCAGACTGCTCTATCCCGCGTCGCCTGTGAGAACTAATATAACGCGCCTTCCCGAATCATGCAACCCCCAATTTAAAATCATTTTGATTCAGCTTCAACAGTTTTGTAGGGTGGGCATTGCCCACCATCACGGATGCTGGCGCGGGCTGATCGTGGTGGGCAGTGCCCACCCTACTCGTGATCGTTGAACCCGATCGCCAAACTGTCACAAATTCGAGCCGACCGACCGATCGCACTGCCACGATCAACCTATTGATTTTGAATCAGGCAGTAAATGCAATGACCTCTAATGATGCTCGGGTGTTCGGTGGATTTTCGGTGGGTTTGGTACTGATCGCGCTGCTGGCGTTTGCGATCTTGCAATGGTTGCAGATTCCGTCGGGGAGTTTTCTCGATTGGATTATTGGTCTAGCGAGTTTTTGGTGGCTGCTGGCGATCGTGACGATCCCGTGGAATATTCACTTTTCGGCCAAGCACGCCCTCGATAACGCCACAATCTCGAAAGAGAAAAACATCACCGTTGATCCAAAATCGGTGGCCTATGTGCGAAAGGTGGCGGGGCGATCGCTGATTGTGGCGATCGGGCTGCATCTCGTATCGGCGATCGGGCTGTATGCCCTGGCCGCCGCTGGGATTAGCGCGATCGGCTACGTCAGCAGTGTTGCGACGCTCTTGTTTACGGGATTGCGACCCGCGATCGTGTTCTATCAATACTTAGTGAATCGCCTGAGTGCCATTGATCGATCCTTTAAGTTTCCACGGGACGATGTGCGCACCGTTGGCGAACGATTAACCGCAGCCATGTCTCAGCTTGAAAAGACGATCGAGCGCACAAAAAGTCTCGAACGCGAACTCAGTCTCGATCAGGCCAATTCCTTCGCGTCGCGGCAGGCCGGACAACTCCAAGCCCTGACGGATGAATTGCAGGCGCTTGGCGTGGAACATCGTCAGCAGACGATCGAAGCCCAAGCCGATCGCGAGCGTCTCCGAGCCGAGGCGCGTAATGCGATCGCGCAAATCACGGCGGACGGCCAGTTCCTCGAACACGTCCGCGAAATCATCCGCTTTGTGAAGACCTCCTAAGCGTGGATATTGATTCCCGTTTCTGATCAATCACTCGTCTGCAAATGGTCCAATAAATGATCCAAAACTCAAAAAAATATCAGTAAAGTCAAACATGCTACGCTTTAGCGCGATTGCCTGTTCAGGGCAAACGCATACTCCCAATGAATGCCCTCATCCCCCAGCCCCTTCTCCCA
>CAZFJL010000044.1:0-33308 GCA_964518905.1 uncultured Geitlerinema sp.
CGCTACTCGCCATTGCTTTTACTTGGGCTATGCGGGCTGGCCTTTGGCTCCATCAGCAGAAACCTCTCCAGCTCAAGTCTCATGGGCGACGTGAAAGGAGCTTCTTCCGCCTGGGCTTGGATTTTCTACGCCGTCTCTGTCTCGATTTCTCCCTTCATCGCACTGATTTTCGACACGCTCTACAACTTTTGTCCCCGTACTGAGGGGGCAAGCATAAAGATCATGTCTCAAAGCTTCTCTTGAAGCTGAATTAATGGAAACAAACTAGCTCCTCAGAAGTTTCAATCCCTAAGAGGTCTCAAAGCTTCTCTTGAAGCTGAATTAATGGAAACGAAACCATCAGACACCTCCTGCCTGTTTTGTTAACGGTCTCAAAGCTTCTCTTGAAGCTGAATTAATCGCCTTGTTACTCGTGGCAGACGTACCAGCAGATGCAGGTGCAGCTAACCCAGTTCAACATCCTCATCCTCAACCGTGTTCGAGGCTGAGGTATGCCGACTCAGCGATCGCGCATCATGCTGCCCCAGCCGCTCCCAGCGTTCGGCGTCTACCGCCTCCAAACCCTTCGACTTGACTACCGTGTGCGAGCCATCCTCAGCCACATCAGCCACCACGACAGCATCCGTCTCCTTATTCGTCACCGATAGACGCTGACCCTTCTTTGTCACCTTGTAATGGTTGCCCTCAGCCTCCACCTGGGAGCGCTTCACCTTGGCGATACCGACCTGCACAGCCTCGCCGATAAAGCGATTCGCGTTGCCAACGATGCTATCGGCAAAATCGCTCTGCTCTTCGGCGGCTTCGATATCGGCCTGCATCCGATCGCCATCCTCAAAGACAACTTTCACGTCGTTTTTGACTGCCTGCCCGATCGTCTCGATCCGATTCATGGTCTCTTCCGGGCGATCAAGCTGTGCGGCTGCTCTGTACCACTGGCGAAGTTCTCCCACGCTGGGCGTCTCGGTCGCTTTGCTCTCCGGTTCATTTAGGGCATTGTCGAGTTCGCGATCGCGCTGCTGGACGATGACCTGTACGAACTGATTGGCATGGATAGTCTGCTGGGTCGGAGTCTCGCTTTCACCGTTGAGAACCTGAACCACTGGCTCTTCTCCAGGTTCAGCGATACGAGACTTCTCGATAAACTCGGTGCGATCGTCGCGGTCGAGCGACCCGAGAAAATCCAAGGTCTGCCGGAAATCTTCTCGCGCATCATCCGGCATGGCATCAACCCGATCCGCAAGCGAGTTCAGGACTTCACGAAAATCGAACTCATCATTAGCAGAGGCTTCGCTTAGCTCAGGTTCTGGCGATGCGTTCGCTTCGGCCTCCACATCAGTCGCTTCGCTCGATTCAACTTTCGGCTCCTCTGGTTCCTGCGGCATTTCCACATCGGCTTCTCCGGGAGCGTCGGCGACTGGCTCTCGCCGCTCACCGACCGAATAATTCATCGTATTGATTTCTTTGGCAAACTCAGTCGCGAAGCTTCGATCCAATCCTCTGTTTAGCTCGCCGTTCGAGTTGCCAGCAGCCGTTTCGGAGAGCAGTAGTCCACCATCATCATCGAGATTGAAGGTCATTTCTCGATCGATAAAAATGTCGCCGCCGACGCGGGATGCACTCTGGGACAGCGTTAGCTTGGAGTCCATGCGGTCTACGGTGAACGGCGCGTCATCCGTCGGTTCGATAATCTTGAGAAAGCCTGGATTATCCATGACATCATCGGCCAGTCCAGCGTCGTTGAGAAACTTGCCGACATACTTCTCAGGGCGGCCACGCTGACCACTCCAGCCTTTGACCTTGGCTCGATCCTGCGGTGCATCTTCATCGGCTCCAGACTCGGGTTCCGGTTCGTCGCTGGAATTGCTCACCTCATCGAGATTGGATTCGGGTACAGCGAAGGCGGAATCGTCCGACAGCAGATCGATCTGCTCGACATCGACGAGATCGTTGCCGTACTGGTTTTGCTGCTTGGCTTTCTCTGCATAATTCAAGCCGTTCATCTCACCAGCGAGATCGTCAGCAATGCCCCGATCCATACTTTTATCTATCCGACCTTGAAGGTCTCCAGTAATCGTTTGGGAAAGTTCTAGTGTGCCGTCTTCACTGAGATCGAAAACCATCGCCCGATCGTGAAACTCTCCTGGGCGATTAACATACTGTCCGATTTCCAGTTTGGAACCTTGGCGATGTACCCCTAGGCGATCGTCCTCCTCACGTTTTATAGTCTTCTCAAAATTTGGATCGGCCATCACATCCTCTGCCAATCCAGCCGATTCGAGGAACTTGCCGACGAACTTCTCCGCGCTGCCTCGATTCTGTCCATCAAAACCCTGAACCCGAGGTCGCTCTACGTTCGTCACCACATCATCAGCGGCAACCGCTGTAACCGCGCCGACTTCATCCGCCAGTACCGCAGCCACGCCGGGGTCTTCAGCCCGATCCTCTACAGTTTCGGCAACGGCATCGCTATCCCGCCCCGAAGGGTTTAGGGTTTCAGCTTCAGTCTCGGGAACCTCGGTCACTTTGTTCTCGCGCTGGGCGATCGCGGCTTCAGCAAAGCCCTGGTCGTTGATATTTTGGGCGAACATTTTCGCGAATCCACGATCTAAGCCGCGTGACTCGGCTCGCCACGGCGTCGCGGTTGCTGTCTCGGTAAGGATGAGATCGCCTTTCTCTGACAGGCCAAATACCATTTCGGCGTCGATGAACATGTCGCCGTTTTCCTCGGCGAAGTGCGTCAGCATCAGCTTTGAGTCTTGGCGCTCGACGCTCAGCGGCATATAGGGACGATTCTCAATCGACGTATGAAAGTCGGGGTCGGCCATCACGTCTTCGGCTAAGTCAGCATCGTTGAGGAACTTGCCGACATACTTTTCAGGATGACCATGTTGGCCGCTCCAATCGCGTATACGGGGTGAAGTGTTGTCTTGATTCATCTCTCGATCGTTGCCAATATCATCACTACCATCGGCAGGTTGTGGCTCGCTTGTCTCCACTGACTCAGCATCATCGTCAGCGACCTCGCCAGACTCTATGTCCTCACGATCGGCTGTCGTTTCTGGCTGGCTTTCGCTGTCGCCAACTTCCGTACCGTGAGCGAGTCGCCAATTTTTCCATTCGCCTTCCCAGTCCGTCTCAGGAGAGTCGCCAGCAACGGCCTCCAACTCCTCGGTACTGGCGACCATGTCTTGCTCATCAGCAACAGATTCCGTGTCGGTTTCGGGTTCGCTCACTCGAAGGCTGGCTTCCAAAGTTTCCAGATCGATATCCTTCATATCGATATCGATCGGCAAGCCGAGACGCTCTCGGAATGCGTCGGCACTCTCATCCCACGAGAATTCGGCTAGCTCTTGTCCGATGATTTCGCGGGCGATGTCATGGTGCGAACCGGATTCGAGCGTGCGGCCTTTATCCAGCATTAGATGAAGTGCAACATCTTCGAGATCTTCCGACTCGAAAACCATCCCCATCCGCGACTGTCCTTGTCCGACGGAATAGAACTCAACTCCAGTGATGTCTTGTAGGTCGTCATCCAAAATCAGATTGCGATCGCTGGACTCGACACTGAGACTCATCGTCCCGTTTTTCAGATCTTCCAAGCGCATTCCGCCGCTGCGCCCCTGCACGACACCATCACCGCGCGTCCGCTCGAAAAAGTCGCTGACCTGCGGTGCGGACTCGAAGCGAGCGGGAGAATCTTCTAGGAACTCCTGCATATCAAACTCTTTATCCATCAGGATCGCGGGTTCGATTTCGTTGTCGTGGGTGGTGGCGTTCACGATTTCACCGTGACGGCCAAATTGCTGCGAGGCGACGAGCAGGTTGCCGCGCACAACCTGGCGGATTTCGCGTTGCCCCGTCTGCTTTTCATCGAACTGCGGCAGGATATCTTTGCCTCGCTCAGTTCGATCGCTCTTCATCAGGGTGACGCTTCCCGGTTGGCCGCTGTTAATTTTTGAGAGTGGGACATCGACGTTACGAGCGCCGTCAGCGAGGGAAATTCGCAGGCTCCACTTCGAGGGAGTGATGGGGTTACTGTTACTGAACGAGTTGTCCGGATCGTCAGTCGCGCCCTTCTCAAACTCGTTTAGGGAACGACCACGCTTTTGAATTCCGGTTACAGCGCCATAGTGGACGCGCTCTTTGTCGGTGGCCATGCGAACCGTGCTACCGAGGGGGAAGTCTTCGAGCTGCTCCAGCGTGCGGGACTGGCGATTGAGTCGCGCCTGCATCCGGTCGATGGCATTCGTTTGGGTTTCGGGTTTACTGAATTTCTGGCGGAGCTGCTGGGTTTGCTCACTGGCGTAGATCTCGCTCGCTCGCTTGGCGCGTTCGAGTAAACCGTCGCTATGCTCTGCTCCGGCTTCCATCAGCGCTTCAATGTCGTTATCCTCCAGGCTCTCTACCGGATCGAGATCGAGCGATTCTCGGATCTCATTGATCACTTCGAGCTGGGTCTTGGGACGGCTCTGGCTTTTCACATCGGCGATTTCCGCACGGACACCACCCGCGAATGCCGAATCGAGATCGGCCTGTTTCGGGATCACGTCCGCACCCATCAGCGGTCGCATGTCGAGGTCTACCGCTTCGGCTTCCAAGATATTGTTACCGAGGGCTTTTTGCTGTGTGACGAATTCATCGTATTCGCCCTCAAGTAGCTCGTAGAATTGCTCTTGCTCGGCGACACTCAGCAGCGGTAGGCGACCCGTGACTTTGGCGATCGCGCCCTCTTCTGCGCTGTCAATGTCTTCGGAAACGGTAATCGGGAAGTCGAGTTTTTCGTTGACCTCGGGATATTCGGCCATCATATTCGTCACCACCTGGTCGCCGTAGGCGTTGAAAAAGTCGGGCATCTGGCTGGTGTCAAATCCCGACTGGCGCGAGGCGGTGGTGTTGGCATTGAGCGATGCCATTTTCTTTTCGAGAACGGCTGCCGGTCGCTTCTCATCCGGCGTGTCGGACATCATCAACGTGATTTTCGGCTTTGAGACTTGCCCCGTACGGTTGACGCGGCCTAGGGTCTGCATGAAGTCGTTGATGTTGCGTTCCGCCTGACCGACCACCATGTGTCGCCGATCCTGGTTCTCGAAGCGCTCGCTGGCGTGCAGGCTAATGCCCGTTGCACCAGAACGGTTTAGTAGTACTACGTCGGTCTTGCCGCTGTTGAAGTTATTGACGGTCTCGATCTTTGCGGCTTTTGAGGTTTCGGAGCTTTTGCGTCGCTGGTACGTGGCGCGATCGCCTTGAGCTTCGACGTAGTCGAGCCGTGCCGTGCGTCCGGTGATTTCGCCCATGCTATAGCCTGCATCTTCGATTCGCTGTTTAATGCGATCAATAGGTGATACGGGAAAGCTCAGTTCAGTTGATTTAATCAACGCTTCGGCCTGTTCGTAGGCGTCGATCGCATCGCCCAGTTCGTCATCGGTCAGGCGTCGGCGCGTCTGGTTACCGTCGTAGTCCTTCTCGGTAATTTCGCGACTGCGCTCCAAATAGCGCAACATCACGTCTTGGAAACCGGCCTCGAAGTCGTCTCCCGGCTCGATATCGTTCTCTTTGGCGAAGTCATCAATAAACGTTCCCATCGTGTTCGAGACCGTCAGGACTGGCTTCTCGCCACGTTCGAGACTGGCGATCGCTTCGTCGGCCATGTTATCGGCTTTGCGAGCCAGCAAGCTCTGATCGACGATGTTGTGCATGATCGCCGTAAATTTTGTCGAGTCCGCGCCTGCTTTCCCGATCGAGTCATCGCGACCGATTTTTTTGGCGTCTGATTTCAGGTCTTCGCTAATGTCGGCGACAACGTCTTGTTTGCCGCGATCAAACTCCAAGATTGAGGCCATGATGCGCGACAGACCATCCGTGGATTCGCGATCGACCGACACCTGCTCAACGCCAAACTCGACGCCTTCGTAGGATTTCTCCCGGCGCGTGTAGCCACCATCTTGGGTGAGCATCGTGGTCGCGGCTTGCTGTAGCGGGATACCACCATTTTCAAGCGCACTTTGCAGGCTTTGGACAGACCCGAGCGCTGCGGCCATGTCCGTCTTACGCCCGTATAAATCCATCACTTCGGGGCGCTTGATTGCCGTGGCACTGGCGAAGGCGACACCCTGCGAGCGGTCTACCAAGTTGCGAGCAAATTCGGCACGGTTCGGCAACGCATCACCCGCTTGCCATCTGTCCGATAGATTGCCGCCCGCTTCGTGAGATTCATCGAATACGAAAATACTGTCGGAGGCGATATCTCGCAGAAAGCGACGGCGATCGGTGTCCTCGCCTCGAACGGTCTGGAGCTGAGAATAAGTCGTGAATACGCCGTCATAACCGTCTGCCAGCTTTCCCTGTTCGAGCATTGCAGTGAGTTCGGCGCTATGACTCGCCGATGACGTTTTGAGCGTGCGGCCATCGGGCAGGTCGATCTTTTCGTTGCTATTGGTCATGAAAGGGCGAAAGTCGCGCTCCCCGATATCGTTCAAATCGCGCACCATGTCGGAGTAGAGCGAGGCATCTTTGGTCACGAATACGGGCGTTTTCCCTTGCGATTTGGCGTACTTGAGAACCGATGCGAGCTGGCGTCCTTTTCCCACGCCGGTCTGGTCGCCAATCAGCGCACCTTGCCCCTTCTCCATCGCTTGCAGACTGAGTGCAACACCATCCACCTGTTCGGCGGCAAGCTTGTCGTGCATGTCTCTGACCGATCCGAAGTTGAGACGATCGGCGACGTATTCATCAATCTGTCCCTTGCGTTCTTCGAGCCGATCAAGGGCGTCTTGTGCGGCACTCGCCATGTTGCGGGGCATCAGCGTATCGAGCGCTTGGCCGCGACTGCGCGGCTCGTACGGGACTTGGTTCACTGTGGCCTGAGTACCTTGCTCTTCTACGGTGCGGTTCTGGGTTTCGGTTGCCATGTCTTTCGTTTCTCCAAAATCTTGAGATATTTCATCGGGTTCGATCGGCTCGATTTCGTCTACGGTTTCGCGTAGAAAATCAGCCACTCCTCGAACGTCTGGTACTGCACGGTATCCCGAACTTCCTGGGTTTCCTCGATCCCGTTCAGCGGAAATTCGCGCGGTATCTCGCGTATCAGATTCTCCATTCGTAGAGGCTGAGTCACCAATGCCGACGCGAGCTGTCCCGGAGTCTCCAGCCTCGGCAGATCCAGCAGCACGCCGTTCGCGTTCAGTCGCACCTTCACCATCCGCACCACGTCCGCGAACTCCATTTGGGCGTCTTCCATCCACTGCCCGATCGCCCATTCGACCCGTCGCTCCATCAGAATCAGGTACGTTTCGACGTTCCGAATCTCGGTCATCGACTCGGGCATCAGCACGGCGTAGAAGCTGCTCGTCCGTCCCTGCATCTCGTCGTATTTCAGATCCGGCTCCCAGGCGTTCGGCATGGTCAGATAACGATCGGTCTCGGTTGCGTTCGGCATGGTGCAGTACCTCTTTGAGTTCGTCGTAGCTTTTGTAGATGCGCGGCACGTCGGCGGCTGGTAGCTTTCGGTTCGACCGCCCGCGCCCTTCAATTTTGATGAGGTCGATCGGGAAGCCCGCGCCCTGGCGCTCGTAGAGCTTGCCGTCAATGGTGAGATGTTCGGTGACGTTGTAGTTGCGATATAGATTGTAGAAAAACCCGCGATTTTCACGCTGGTTGTACCGCTCAGAGCGTTGGGATTCGCTGCCCCGTTCGCTTCCGAGAACCAGCACGGCTGTACCGCTATCGGCCATCGACTCTAGCGCCCGCCACGTGATCGCCTGGTCTAACTGTCCGGTGGTGGTCGGTGTATCGTCACCACCGATCGCAAAGCGTTCAGCCCGTCCTGTTTCCGGGTCGCGTCGTCTGCCGAATGGCGGGTTGGTTATGACCACATCGAATTCCCCAGGATCGAAGATCATCGCGTCGTCCTGATTGACGGTGTAGCCCTGGCGTCGCAAGTCAGTCGCGCGAGCACCGTCGATTTCGTTGGCCATGACCTGCTCAGGGGCGCACTCCACCAGCAGAGAACCGTGTCCCGCCGCTGGCTCATAAACCGTGTTGTCCGGTTCGATGCCTGCCATGCGAGATGCTAGGAAACCGATCGGCACTGGCGTCGAAAATTGCTGACGCAGAATCGACGTGGACGATCGTGTCCCGAGTCGTGGCTGACTGTTGTAGAGATCAACGATGCGATCGTAGGTGGCCTCTGCCGACTCTCCAGACTGGCGACCGTCGCGCACAAGATCGCGAGCGGCTCGCACCACACCCTGCTCTAGCAGCTCCTCAACCTTTTTGGCCTCACGGGTGCTGGCTTTGACCGGTTCACCCCACACTTCAGATGCGAGGTTCCGCGCCTGGGTGATGCGAGAGAAACGCTCGCCAGAGAGAAGCCGATCACGCACTGCATCGACAAATTTTTGTTGTAGATCGTCGGTCGGCATGGCTTACGAAACAGCGAGATTCTGGAAGTAAACGGGGTCGGGGTTGTTATCGAGATGAACAGTCATCAGGAAGTGTGGTTGACCCAAATCCACGGTGGTCTCGAAAACGGTTTCGCCATCCACGATCGTCAGGATGGGGATACCGTCTAGCCGCACGTCGATGCGCTGTGGATTTTGCTCTTGTAGCTCTTGGATAAGTGGGTGTCGTTCTTGATTTGCTGTGGTCATGAGAGTGAAAAGTCTGGTGTTTTCTCTTTTTGGCGTTTGGCCTGACGATCTCGCTCGGTTTGCCGCTCGTGCTGCTGGGTGTGTTGCAGCAACTCGTCCGGGGTGAGCTGCGAGAATTTCAAAACGCTCTCCACGTCCTCGCGCTCGATCCCTTCTGAGGCGATAACGCGATCGCCCTGAGCGACCCAGTTTTTGCCCTCGCCCGACAGGATGGTGGTGTCACCGTTCTGCGTCAGGCTCAGGTGTTCGCCCTGTAGAACTTCGGTATCACCGAACCGTTGGACGAGGCCGACGGCGCGGGCGTTGTTTAGCAGAGCGCGGGTGCTGTCGAGTAGGTCGCGAGCGTCGGTGTCCTCGAAGCCGTCGCCGTCATCGAAATCGTCGTCAGACTCGAACGGCTCAAAGTCGAAGGCGGACTCAGATTCCAGCTCGCGAGCGGCGCGAATGGTATCATCGTCCGCCTGCGGGTCGATGCCTGATCGCATCAGGCTCGATGCCAGTTCGATACGGCGATCAGGTTCAGTCTCCGGTGCGTTCAGCTCGGTTTGTCGCTCTAGGCCGCGATCGGCATAGTCGAGAATCTGGCGATCCACTTCATCGAGCTGCTCGCCCGCGTCCGCACGCTCCCGATAGCTCGCCGCACGTACAGCGATCGTGGAACTGATGCCCGCATCTTCATAGCGTTCTTGCCAGCTCATCGGTCAGCTCCTAAAGCACACCGCTGAAGTCTTTGCTCTGGGAGGGTTTCTGAAGAATGGGGGTCTTCGCATCCTTACCACCGACCTTTACTGATTCCCAGTCAGCAATCTCAAACTCGAATGGCAGCTCGGCCTTCTCCTGACTCATTAGCTCGGACAGGCGGCTCGACATGTAGTAGCGGTTGCTCTTGCCGTCGGCGTCTTGGATCGTGCAGAATTCGCCGTTTTCCCCGATATCTATGACGGTATAGGTCTGGTCGATCTCCAGGGCGGTGAAGGCGATCGCCGCCACCGGAACGGGCTTCAGTAGTTTCGCATCGGGTGCGCCGTTACCCTCGATCGCCTCTTTCTGAAAGCTTTTCAGCGCCATGCCGATCGTGAATTCTTCCTCGCCGACTTTGACGATCACGCTACCGTTGTAGCCGTCAGCCTGCCAAGATACGAACGTTAAATCAGTGTCGATTTCGTTGAGCGCTGCGTCCATCACCATTGGCTTGGGGTTGTCGCCGCGACTACACCAGACGCGCAAGGTCGAACCGCGTACAGTTTCGCCATCTCGGTAGAGTTGGATCGCGATCGTGTCATCGCCGAATACTCCCGCTTCCGGCAGGACGGATGACAGTTGGGCAACGCTGAGGTCGGCGGTGTCACCGTCCATCTTATCGGCCAGTTGACCGGCAGCTTGTCGGGCTTGGGTGATCAGATTCGTAGCCATAGTTTTCTCCGTTGTTTGATTTTTTGTTGATCTTTTTTGATTAGCTGTCAGCGTCTTCGATGGGAAATGCTTGGGTGTCTCGCAACTCGTATTGCTCGCTGTCGAAACACAGCTCGTAGCGCTCAACCGTGCCTTCGTAGTGCTGGGTTTGGAATAGTTGAAGGCAGGGCAAACCGTTTTCCTCTCGCTCGGTCACACGGACGAGCGGCTGGCCTTCAGGCAGAGCCGGATCGAGATGGGTGTATAGCGCCTGCTCCATCCCACCGGCATCGTCGAGACGGTAAACGATAAAGAGGACACCGAGGCTTCCCGTCAACAGCGGCGAATTAAAATCGATCGCGACCAAGTTCGGCACAAGCTGACGGACTCGCATGTCATCGATCAGCTCTCGGTAGTCTTCACTGCCAGGGGGAACGGTTGAGTTTTCCATCACGATCGTTTCTAACGTCTGCGTATCGAACTCATCCCGCGCGGGAATCCAGTCGGCGGCATTGGCGCTGCATCCCGTCAGTAGCGGACTCAGCGTCATCGACAGCAACAGGCTGAAGAGCAAGAGCCAAGTACGTTTCACCCAACCTGGGGAGACAGGCACATCCCAGCGACCGCGCGGCTGCTCTGCATTTTGTCTTGGGGGATTTCTGATCACTTTCATTGTGTAGAGACCTCGTTACGACACGTTCGAGCGAGCGACTGGCGATTACAGCAAGCCTGCGGGAATATCCATCCCGAGCTGTTTCAGCGCCCATTCCTCCTCGTCCCACAGCCCACCAGCTCCGGTATCCCAGGAGTCGATGCGTTCTTGCAATTCATCACGACCGATTTGCGCGATCGTCCGTTGGTAGCGATCCAGTGTCAGCTCTCTCGCGGCTTCTTGTGGGACAGTCTGAGCCAACGGAATTGGGTCGTTCATCGGATTGAAGTGATCCATCCGGCATTGTTCGCCAGCAGTGGAAATGACTAGATTGCTCGGATAGCCTTCAAAGTTCGTATCGCCCGCTTCTGGGTTCTCGGGAATTTCACCCTGGTAGGCATAGAGGTAGTAGTAGTCGCGATCATCCACCTCGGCATATCCCGCCAAATCGACGTTCTCGATTTGGAAAGGAGAATTGGGGATGCAGTCGGACACTTGGCGGCGCAACTCGGTCGTGTCGATTTCTTTCACCTGCGATGCAACACTGGCTCGCCACGCATCAAGGGCAAGAATAGATGCGGCAACCGTCGCCACGAGCGCAAGCACTCGGAGAGGCTGCGGGATTTGTCGTAGAAATTTCATCGTTATTTTCCTCCTGAAAGTTTTTGCTGATGGGCTGATGGTTAGTAGAAGTCGATGACCCGTGCAGGGTCGATCGCATAGTCACTTCCTGGCAACTGCCCCATACCGCTTGGTGCGTCGATGTAGATTCCGAAGTCCAAGTGCGCTCCGGTACTGACGTTCGTGTTGCCGTCGGTATTGCCGCTCAGCGCGATTTGTTGTCCCTGCGATACGGCTTGACCTTGCTGGACGCCAACATTGGCAAGGTGCGAGTAGCGCGTCGTGCGTCCGTCACCGTGGTCAATGACGATCGTGCAGCCGTAGCCGCTAACGTTGCAGGATGCGAACTCGACAATGCCACCATCGGTCGCGCCGACAGGCGTTCCCACCGGAATACCGAGGTCGATCGCCGGGTGGAATTTCGACCGCTGGCAACCGATATTGCGATAGCCGAAATCACTTGTGACGGGTGCGGCTCCCGACAGCACCGGATGGAGATAGTTGCCGTTCGCCACGCCGTCACCCTGCGCGTTGGCGCTCGCAGCAGCACAGTTCGTACTTGGCGAACCGCCTTGCGAGATATAGTGCTGACGCGCTTCTACGCCGTAGTCGTAAACCGACAGACGACCAAGCCCATCAGAGCTGCCACCGTCAATTGGGATGCCAGCCCCTCCAAACCACATCTGCGCGACGCGCTCGATGATTCGCTCTCCCTGGAACGGTTGCCCCGTTTGCGGGTCGATCTCTGAGCTGGCAGCATCGAAAAGCTGTCCGACTTCATCCTGGAAAGCCTCCTCTTGTAACTCGGGAGGAAAGTATTGATTGATCTCTGCCTGACTGGGACGGTAACCACCAGCGATTCGGTTGAGCCACTGCTGGCCTCCCGGTTGCGACGCGACGCGACTCTGCACTTCCGGCAGATAGGTCATCATCTGGTAGCGACCGAGGGCGCGACCACAAACACTGGGACAGGTGTGAATGCCAACGGCCTGATAGTTGCCGCTCCCGCGCGACTCGATCGCCGCCAGCGAATCACCCAAAGCGTCAAGATTGATGCCACCGACCACAGCGCCGGTACAGATGCCACCGTTGCTGGATAGCGTCGGGTTGCCAAATGACGTGCCGCCATAGGAGCTAGCGCCCGGTGGCGCGGTACTCGTACCGCCTTCGCCGTCGAGCGCACCGACATACACCAGCGAATTGACTGACTGGCTGACGAACGGCACGGCGAACTGGTTGTAGGGCGTGCAAGTCCGACCTTCACCGGGGATGACGGTACACCAACGAAACGCCAGCTTGAACGATACTTCATCGGTCAGCTCGTCGGGTTCCCATACCACCACCTTGAAAGCGTTGCCGAATGGGTGGCGTCCGGTCGGTTCGTAGCCGGGAGAGTAACCGATCGCTGATGGTACAGTCCGAAGTGAGCCAAAGCCACCTTCGACTTCGTGGTACTTGCCACTAATCCACTGTTTCCCCTCAAAGTCGCCTTGTGCCTCGCGGCCAATGTCTTCAAGGTCATCCATTTCGATGTAGGCGCATTTGTCAGGCGGTCGCACTAGACGACCACCACCAGAACAAGGGACTTTGAAACCCGCCTGAAACGAACCACTGATGGTGTTGTTCCTGCGGTCTTCTGCGGGACTGTAAATGGTGTCGATCCGCGCAATGATGCCATCGAGCGAGCCGATACCGTTCGGAAAGGCGCTGAATGGCAGTGCCTCCAGGCCGGGAATGTCGCTAATTTCTGCGTCGGCGAAGTTCTCTAACGAATCGAAGCGGGTCAGTTCGGCGTTCGGAATGTCGTCGATCGCAAACTGGTCTAACTGGCTTCCCAAGTCCGACAGCTTCAGATCGGCATAGTCTGGAGTCTGCACGATGCTCCCAAGCGAGCTATCACCCAAATCGACACCGACGACCTCTTGCATGAGGCGATCGACTGGCGCAATATCGCTCACCCTAAATTCGCTCAGGCTCGCTACGCTCTCGGACAAGCTTTCAAGGCTCTGGTCTGCCAGTAGATCGAAGTCCGATAGCCCGGTCTGTGACAGGTCTTGCCCGATCGACGAACCGACCTGTTGCAAGCTCAACTTTTCCGCACCAAAACCATCGGCAATGTCTCCTAAACGTAGAACGTCCTCGGGACGCGAGCCTGCCGACCAACGACGACCGACGGCGTAGCCCGCCACCGAATCCCAGCCAGCATCGATCGCGCCACCCGTCTCGAAAGCTCCCAAATCCCGGAAGCTCATCGACTCGATTTCCGCTTCCATTTCCAACGGTGGTGCAGCACGCGGTAAGTCGGATTGTGCAAGCGCGAGATTTGGTAGGCAAAGCCATGACACCATCAGCAGCGACACGGCCAGAAGCTTTGATAGGAGCTGTTTCTGTGTGGTCTGCATAGGTCTAAATATCTTCAATGGCAGGGCGCGGACGAGTCAGCAATGGCTCAGGAGCCGACGGTGTTTGCTGTAGCTCGGACACGCAGTGGCGAATCTGTGCCTCGTCAATGCCCAGAAGTTGATGGGGCGGCTCGGCATAAATGCTCGTGTCTTCTCCCTGGACGGGTTCAGCGTAATCGGCACGGTTGAGAATGCCCGCCAGCATGTCCGATACATCCCGTTTGGAAGCGTCGGGTACAAAAGTCTCGCGTTCCTCAATCAGTTCGGCTAGGGTCAGCGTCGGTTGGTGATCATCGATCGCTTCACCGTCCTGCATGTCCCTAAAAAAGCGGCGATTGGCCGTTCGCTTCACAGCTTTCATCACCTCGGCAGGCGTACAGCCACGGTATTCACGCAACAGGTAGTGCCACTCATCGAGCGAAAAATCGTAGTCGAAATACTTGTCGAGATGCACCGCAAACATTTGTTGCAGTGCGCCGTTATGGGGCATCCCGAAGAAATGGACGATCTCAAAGCGCCGGATCATCTCGGGTGGTAGGAGCTGCAAGTGGTTGATGGTAGCGAACATCACGCAGGGTTCCTCGTGGTCGTTCATCCAGCTCAGTAGCCGCGCCGCCAGTTTCCCCAGGTGGCCGGACTCATCCCAACCCATAAAAGCTTTCTCGAATTCGTCAAACAGCAGGACGCTTGTACCGATGCGCTTCAGGAAGTCAAGCAGGTAGTCGAGATTCGATAACGATTCCCGTACGCTTTTCCCCATCAAGCCATTCCAATCGCTCGCCACCAGCGTCCCGCCGATGCGTCGCGCGGCCAGCTTTGCCGCCAGCGATTTACCCGTGCCGGGGATACCCCACAGCAGCACCGCTTTTGGCGGCTTGAGTTTGCGCCTTTCGGCTTCCGCCGACCATAGACGCCGCTGACGATGGATCGCCATCGCAACTTTTTCGACGAGATGATGATCGATCAGGTTGTCCGGCGCGTAGCGATCGAGCAACGATTGGAACAACTGGCGGAACCTGCTGACATCTTCCGACGCGAGTAACGGCGCTTTCGCTGACGTTAACCCGTGCTTTTTAGCGTTGCGCGATGCAATCGCTTTACCGCGTGCGGTACATGGGCCGGTCGATTTTTGGGCGTTGAGGCTAGCTTGTTCAGGGCTACAGGGCATGATGTCACGTCGAAATTACGAAACGAAGCGATACACCAGCGATAGCACGTTTATTGAAGCATTGGGAGCAAATACAAAATAAAAAACAAAGTCAAAGTAAAGCGGTGATTACTCTTCCACTGATGCTGCAACTACAGTGTCATACAAACCATAACGTGTTAAATCTGAATGACTTTCAATTCCCGTATAGCGGAGTGATGCATCCTCGTAGCGGCGGAATGCAAAGACAGCTTGATTCATATACTCTGTGTTGAACACCTTAAGCTGTACGAGGAGATAAAAATCCTCCACCGTCAAGCCGGTGACCGTCCGAAATAAATCTGGCTCCAACTTAGTAATCACATCTTGCAATGTATTTTCTCTAAAGTCGGTGAGGTACATGAATGCTGGAATTCGGGTCGCGAATTTAATCAGCTTTTCCTGAATTAGTCTTCGCTTAGACTTATACTCTTTTTCCTCAGCAGTCAGCTCTGTTTCTTCTTCAGATGTAATATTTCCACCTTTTTTCTTACCTTTGAGTTCGTTGACCTTTTCACTCTTATTAATAATGGTTTCAAGAACATTGTCTCCTAGCGATCGCCAACCTTCGATTCTCTCAATAGCTGCACGTGCTTCCTCATTATCTAGAATTCGGCGTAGTGTAGCGTTATCTACATTGACGAGTAATGCACTTTCCCATTTTCGAGCAAGTAATGTAGCCGATGTACCTGCCATTGCGATATCAAGAATTCCACCAGCATCAATTTGGGTCATGTTGGCTCCGTCATAAGCCAACACAGGCAGAAATGAGACTAGATCCTTCACCGCATTTTCAGGGTTCGGTTCGTTAGGTGCAAGACCAATGCCGTATTCAGAAAGCTGGCGTAATGCCCGTGTTGGCGCAAAGTCAAATACAAAGCAAGCTGGTTTAAGAATCTCTTCCTCGTCAGGGTTATCACCATTAGGGTTTTTGATAGACCACGGCGATTGAACGCGGAAAGCAGCCTGGAAGTAGGTTTCTGGCGACTTGAGATTACGCAGCATCAAAATCGATGACCACTGGGGAACCGTGACCCCTGTAGTAAGTTTGCCGCAAGATAGAGTAATGCTTTGCGTATCGAATCCGTTGCCGATCGCTCGCCGGACTGGAGGTAACGCATCGATTCCGACTCCAGCGGAAGCACCAGCAGCAACCAGAACACGATAGTGACGCCAGAAGACGTTATGTCGTTCTTCCAATAGGTTTTTCATCGCATGACAAGCGGCCACATTGGGTAAGAACCAAAACGAGTGCTGAAGGTAAGGCAACAGACGAGCATCAGAATATGGAAAAGGTGGTTGTGTGCCTGTCTTGAGGTGTTCGACTGATTGGGGTATGTACCCGCCACGTATGATATCAAGCCACTTTTGTACATGACTCTTGTGAAGAAACCGTGCTGCGGAACCTTCACCGGCAGCCTCAAAGAAAGTATTGAGATCGAATTCGTCAAATTCGCCTGCACTGGCGATCGCCAGCAGTTCGTCAGGCATCTGGTAGGTCAGCAGACGCATTTGGGGTAGCGCACCGTAGGGATTCCGTTGGTCGGGGTGGTTAGCTGCATACTCTTCCTTAGCACGCTGTTCGTCGGTATAAGTCCAGTTGAAGATCTGTTCTTCAATAAATTCACCTGTGGATAGCGCCCGAAAAGGTGTTCCAGATAGATAAAGGTAAGCTTTAGTTGTGATGGGTAAGAACTCTGCTTCGTTTTCCAGATGCTCTTGTAAATCGGCAGTTCGCTCGTTCAAACGCTTATCATCATCAAGCCGTGTCTCTTCTCTTGCGATTGCGGCTTCTTCCTCCTCAAACAGCTCTTTCGCTGTTTCTCGCCAAGCGCCAAAGTGGTATTCATCAAAAACGACAAGATCCCATTGCTCTTGGTGTAACCATTCGTTTTGAGCTTTGACTTCGATTTTGCCGGTCTTACTATTTCGCTTGAGCAAATCTTGAAAAGAACCAAAGTAGACAATAGGCTTACGACGGTCGATTTCTGTAGGATTAAGATCGGAGGTACGCGAAAGGTACTGCCAACCGTCAAAGTCCATATGAGATTCGAGGTCAGTTTGCCACGCATCTTCGACAGCGGGTTTGAAGGTGACGACTAGCACTCGCTTTGCCCCTAGCTTTTTCGCTAGCTGGTAGGTGGTAAAAGTTTTACCAAAGCGCATTTTTGCATTCCAAAGAAAGCGAGGGACGGCGTGCATGTCTTCTTTCCAGAGGTCATGAAAGTAGGCATGTGTTTTGTTTACTGCCTCAGCCTGTTCGCGGCGCATGGGGAAGGTTTCATGATGTGTGCCAGTAAACCGCTGTCCTGTACGTAGTTCTGTGATGACGGTCTGCACATCTGCAATGGTGCAGCGCATCCACTCCAATTCGGTATTTTCAAATCCTTTTTTGACCAGTGCTGCACGTACTTCATGGTCGGTAAAGGTGCTGCCATCATCACGATCGGCAGGTTCATCCAGTTCAATCCGGTAGTTAATGGCGGCTGTCTTAAGCTGTTCTGCAACGCGCTGTTTTACGTCGCGAGTAGTTTGACCCACTTTGAGAAGTCCCTTCTTTTCCTCGATAGCAATGGAGTAAGCATAAATCCGTAGCCGGACTTCTGGCTTAGGTGTAAGAATCTCGTCAATGGTTTTAGTCATCTTCAAAGACTCCGCTTAGATCCATTGGACGAACAACTTTCTCGATGAACTCAATCTCACTGTCTGAAATATTGTATTTTTCGTAGAGGTCTTTATCTGTCCACTGTCTCGTCCAGTCTTGAGTTGGTACAAAGGTGTAAACTTTGCGCGTTGTATCTTGAGACGGTTTATGCAGAAGAATTAAGAGCCGAGTTAGCCGACAAGAAAGATAAGACAAGGCACTTTCCGCCTCAGTCTTTGAAGCGAACGGGCCGATACAAAGATATGTCTCAGAAGAGATACTACCGGGTTCCCCGATAAATGGTGTACTGAGGATTCTGTGCGGATAAGTATCCTTATTGCCAGTGCCTGGAGCTGCCCGACCAATGTAGATCTTCCAATTATCGATGAAGTGAACACCCATAGATACTTTGCTTCTGGCGATATAGCCCGTTCCACCATTTTGATAGACCAGTAGATCATCAGCGTTCTCAATGTCTTTTCCTTTGAACGTTGTCTCTAACCCAAAGGGCTTTCTTGAACTAACCATTCGGTCGAAACGCTGATCTTCGGGCAACAAAAACGAGTGGTTTTGTTTCGTCTCAACAGCAATGACTTTTTTAAGGATGGACAGCCCTTCATTAAATCGGATAAATACATCTACATCCTTTTCGAGGAGTGGACGAGTATCTATTGATATAGGCCAGTCCTTAAAGTGAGTAGCGACACTACAGAGGCCCGGATTATCCCGATCCCAAAGAAAGTAACAAACGCCTCCTTTTAATCCTACGCCCGGAAAAACATCTGAAGCACTTAGAAAATCGTTGATAGAACGCAGACGATTGTCAGTGAGCATCGATTCTCTGAAATCATTCAGCCCTTTTCCCCCAGCAAACCAGCGAGCTGGAATAATCATTGCCAAGTATCGCGGCTCCAATGCTTTAGCCTTCTCTACGAACATTTGATAAATTGGCGCAGCGCTCGTGCCATAGCCACCATCACTTAGCTGATATGGTGGATTACCAATAATCACATCGAATTGCATATCATCTCCAAATATCTCGGCCACCCGAGTCTTTATATCGTCAGTGTGAATAAATGCATAAGCGTATGTTTCTAAACCTTCACCTCGATCTAGAGTCTCTTGACTGGTTCCGCAATAAATACACTTTCCCTTTTTCCATATGTGTTCAGTACGCTGATACCAGATATTTCCCTCATCACTAGCAAAACTCTTAGCAATGGAATGCTCACCATTAGCGTGCTTACTGCAATAAACACTTCGCCTTGCCAGCAAGCTAGTGAGTTGAGTAATACCAATACCAAACACCTGCTGCGTAAGAATATGATCTACCCGTTCCTGAAGATCTGGAATCTCTGTTTTCAGCCCCTCCGTCAGACGACTCGTAATCTCTCGTAAAAATACTCCCGACTTTGTGAACGGGTCGAGAAAGCGCACCGTTTTATCCGCCCAAAGGTTAGCACCATTGTGATTTGCTGCCCACGCTTCAGCTAGCGTGTCTAGCATCCGATTAGCAAACTCCGGCGGCGTAAAGACCTCGTCATTCGAGAGGTTTGCGATACATGTCAGCACATCCGGGTTACGCCCTCGTAGTGCGAAACGAGCCTGAGTACTCATACTGCCTCCTTCGGTAGATCTCCTGTTTCTGCATGGGCTAGCATACTCACCGTCATTGGTGGGTAAGTCTTTGTTGGTGTAAAAAGCTCATGTCTACCTGATTGAGCAAAGATCGAACCTTCCTCGCTAAACGTGGATGACAGAGTAAGAGTATCGAAACGAAAATCACGCCGTTGAAACTTACCTTTACCTACATATCCCCATTCGGCGAAGACAATAGCCGAGTCATCATGAGCACGCATCGTCAAAGCGTCCCCATGCACTAGGTTTTGCGATAGCACATACGATGCAGCTTGATAGAGATCGTCCGACTCATCTAGGCTCAGGTACTCAGCAAAAATCGCCAACACGTTCGCACGGCACTCTGCGATGTTGTCTGGCAGTAGCTCGATACCGTAGACACACATTAACGCCAACAATGCATAGTGCTGTCGCTCAAATTCAGATTTTCGGTACTTCAGTTCTACCGCTGCCAGCTTACGTCGCACAATCTGCACAATGAAGTTGCCGCTACCGCAGGCAGGCTCTAGAAAGCGAGAGTCAATCCGCTCAGTTTCATCTTTCACTAAGTCGAGCATCGCTTCGACCATCCATTGTGGAGTAAAAACCTCGCCATGGTCAGCCACTCGCTGCTTCGATTTGATATCAGTCATAAACCAAATTAACAAACTAACTTCAGTGCCGCGTCCGGATCGCGATCGTAGGTATCGAGCCACTGCGCCAAAATCGCATCGACCACCACCGACTTATCAACATACTCGGGAACGTCGTGCGATGTCTCCACGATCGCCATCGCACGATGCAAGCGGTTCGCAGTTTCCGAGCGAATCAGATGCGTCCGGGAAACCCAGTCCGGATCGCTGCGCTTGCCATCGCGCCGCCGACGCTTTTTCAGCGAAGTTGATTTCGGCTTTGCCGGTGTGGACACCGCTGCATTCGCGAGCTTTAAGAGATTGTTTTCTGCCAAAGTTCCTTACCGATAGATTCGTAATCTGACCATGCGATCCGCCCGTAGCGATCGCCACTGTCGCGGACGATGGTTCCGCCGATCGCCGATTTCTCGTACGCGGCATAACGCCGGACGCGACCGTCGAAGACGCAAACGCCGCACGCACGTAGCAGCTCCCTAGCGTTGTCAGCGGCGCGTGACGGCGCAGGCGGACAAATAGCAACACAGCGTAAGCGTCCGTACGCAGCTCACTAGCGGTCGCTAACACAGCTTCCAACACGAACGCATCCGGCGATGACGGCAAAACGAGAAAATTACCACGGCGATCGAGCGATCACATGGTCGCATCGTCCGGGCGTCCGGGCGTGTCGAGTACGACGAAATCGAACGCGGCGTAATCCTCGTCAGCGTTGATATTAACCACGCGGAAGGCATAGTCGCGATCGCTTCGACTGCGCCAACGCAGCGCCGTCCGATTCGGATCACTATCCACGAGCAACACGGAACCGTGACGGGTGAAATATTCCGCCAAATGGATCGCGCTTGTCGATTTACCGACGCCGCCTTTAAACGATGCCAGGGTGATTAGTCGTATTGATGTATTTTCGCATTTTTGTAATTACAACGCCAGAATGTTCGCCCATGTACACCCATTCGGCACATCAGCAAACCCACTTCAACGATTTCTATCTCAACCTGGCAAAAGAACTGTACGAAACGGGATTTCTTCGCTGGCGAAATTTGCTCGAAACTAAATCGGAGCTGGCAGTTCGACCGATGACCGCTGACGAGTTGTGGGAATCGCTCTGGTATCGCTTCAACACCCGCGCCGTCCCGGAACTGCCCTACTGCATTCGCATTACCGAGTCGAAAGATGGTATCGAGCAAGACGTGCCGATGGCTGGTCAGCAAGACCTGATAACGACGCTAATTCGCGGCGATCGGGGTTCGACGAGCTGTCCGAAGCATCAGAGCCAACGCGGTTACATCTATGTGAATAACCGTGTCGGTAAAGTCATCGTCATCGAGCAACCGCCAGAGCTATGGCGCAACGTGCGATCGCAGCTCTCTTGGGTTTGGGAACGTCTTTCGATGTCCTACGTACGCGATACCGAGTGCGTGGTGCAGATTGCCCCGCGTGAGCGCTGGTCTACCCAGGACGAGCTGGAAAAAATGAACCGCCAGAGCTACACGGAACGTAAGCGAGCGGCACTGGACGGTACGGGGCGAGAGGTTCATGCCGACTTGCAGTCCGAGTACGCCCAGGACGCGCTGCGAAAGATGCTCGAAGGTAGACAACCCCTCTACGTCGCACCGGTCTTTATCATCTGGCGGGATTCTGAGGATGCAGCAGACGAAGCGGCGGCACAGTTTGCCAACACGTTCGGCGCGGCCAAAGCGGTCAGCGAGAACGACATTGCATGGCGGGTTTGGGCTGAATCGTTGCCCTTGAATAATTACCCGCTGCTCAAGAAGTTTTCACTCTTTTCCGAACGACGGCTAACGCTCGATAGCGAGACAGTGGCTGGTTTCCTACCACTCACACGACCTAAAGATCTAGATGCATCTGGCGTTGAATTCGTGACCTCACGCGGCGGGCATCCAGTGCATATCGATATTCTCAATTCTCAGTCCGGGCGCGTTTTGATCACAGGTAAAACCGGTTCAGGTAAATCCGTGTTGGGCTGGCGCTTTATCGAAGAAGCCCTGGCTCACAACGTCCCGGTTGTCGGACTCGATTTGTCCAGTGGCGGTAATTCAACGTTCGGCACGGCAGTACGCTTGCTCGGTCAAGAGCGGGCATCCTACATCGATATTTTGCAAGAGCGGCTGAATTTGCTCGAACCGCCCGACCTGCGAGACTTGCCAACCGAGCAGCAGGTACAGCGCCTGAAGCGTTGGAAAGACATCGTTCGATCGGCGATCGTTGCGATTGCGATGGGTGATGTGGACGATGCGATGCTGCGAAGTCGGGTCGATTCGATCTGCCTGCGATTGCTCGATGTGTTCTTCCGAGATGCGGTTATTGCCAACCGCTATAACGAAGCATTTGATGGCGGTTGGAAGTCAGATGCATGGCAGGAAATGCCCACATTACTTGACCTGCTGACGTTCTGTTCTCCCGAAAAGCTACAGCTAGAGTCAGTGGGTGATGCTGATGAAGCGGCCATCAATCAGATTTTGAGCCAAGTCGGGGCGAAACTACGCGATCCGAACATCGGCGACGCGATCGCCCACCCGAGTACGGTCGCGCCGGACACACTCATCTCGTTCTACGCGCTCAGTGGTCTGACCAACGAACAGAACGCTTTCATCATGGCGATCGTCGCGCAAATGGCCTGTCTGAAGAATGCGCTGGCGCACCCGAAATCGCTGTTTGTCGGTGACGAGCTGTCGGTGTTGCTGGGTAAGCGGGGCTTTGCCAATTTGGTCGGCGAACTGCTGGCGACCGGGCGGAAAGAGGGCGTATCGGTGCTGATGCTGGCGCAAGACTTGGACGCGATCGTCGATTGTTCGGCATCGGCACAAATTCTGGCGAACCTCAGCACAATTATCACGGGTCTGACGACCTATGCAGCCACGGGAACCTACGAGTCAGCGTTGGGCTATCCGCGCGATGTCATCGCCCGCAACGCAACCGACAACTACCGAGCCAATCCGGCAGAGCTTTACACGCACTGGCTCGTGGAGCGTAACAAGCGCTTCTGGCATACCCGCTTCTATGCCGCGCCGATGATGCTTGCAGCACTCGCAAACTCCGAAGCGGAGAAAGCCGCACGCCAGCGGGTGATGTCGAAATTTGAGCCGACGACGTTGGGCTATCTCCAAGGTCTACGACAGTTTTCACGCGAGTACGTCCGCGCTCTACGAGGCTCGATCTCGCTTGACGATATCGGTCGCGATCTATCGCGTACGGGGTTCTGACGCTTGCAGGTTCTGACCTTTGGCCGTACCTCAGTCGTTACGAATTCAACTTATGCTTTACCGTTTCATTCTTTTCACAGGAGTTTTTACAGCACTGCTCGCGCCGACCGTTGCACTGGCGGAACTACAAGACCTACCGGGCGATAATCCCGGACAGGATGCGATCGATGGTGTGGTCGGTGACGATGCTGGAGGAGGTCGCGATCGCTTCAGCGATATCGATGCCATCACCGATGATGTAGACCAGATTTCGGGAACTGTGGACGATGTCGCTGACGATGTCGATGCGATTCTCGATGACCCTGATGCCATTGTCGATGACGTTGTCCAGGGCACACAAGACCAGATCGATTCGACGATTGATGGCGTCACGGGCGCGGCTGACGATGCGATTCAGTCCGTCGAAGATGGCATCGACTCGGCCACCAATGCCGATTCCGTTGGTGGGGTCGTCGGCGGGGTGACTGACGCGATCGGCGGTATTACTGACGGTATCGACTCGATTCTCGGACAGATCGATTCGGCGATCGACGGCTTTCTCAACATCTTTGACCAGCTCGGCCTACCCGATATCGGTCAGGTTTTTGATGACATTGACAGCGTGTTTAGCGGCTCGTCAGGAGATGCTTCGGACACCGCAAGGTCGGCGGGCGATGGCTCGATCGGCGCAATGGGAATCCCTGACCCTACCGTCGTTTTCGCCAATATCGAAGACCGCCAGACCAGCGCGACCGAAGAGCTACTCGGTACGAAACAGGGGGGTGATGGATCGCCCGTCATCAAAGACGATACCGGCTACATGTTCGATATCGAGCTGGCACGTGAAACCGCGAACGCCTCAGCTTTGGGAGCGGACGCACAGGAGAAGCTACAGGCAAACGGCGAGCTAGCCACCTCGGCGCTGAAAAGTTCGCAGCAGCTTGCGGAAGACTCGGAAAACCAAGACGTATCGCAGAACATCCTGCGGAACATCTCAGCCCAGACGGCTGCCAGCCAGCAGACGGACACGCTACTCGCTCTCGATGCGCAAGCCCGCGCCCGTGATGACGCGATCCGCAACCGGCTCAACGCGAATGCCGTCGCGCAGTTGCAACGCGATCGGGCAGCAAAACGACAGACGGACGCCTCGGCCTTTGGTGCGGCGCTAACGCAGGGCGGACAGTTCTACTTACCGGGCTTTCCGCTTGAAGAGAGTGATGAAAATGACGATGGCAATGACGGTGATGACGGCGTTTCAGGAGGAGATGACGGATGATTTTAAACCTAGTTTTAGCCCAAACGGGATCGGAGGCCGCAGGATCGATTCTCAATCAGTCGATTCAGCTTCAGAGCGGCATTCAGGAGAGTTGGAACGACATTTGGCGATCGGTGACAGACCCCGAAACGGCCTCATCAATCTGGTTTGTTTCGGTTGAAGCCGCACAGATTCTGGCTCTGTTCATCCTGATTTACATGCTGATTCAGTTCGGGAGCGAGTTCAACCGCACGCGCTATCTCGGCAAGATCATTGAAGCGTTCATTTGGCCGGTGGCGGTGATTATCTTTCTCGGTGGGAACGGTCGGCTCCTATCTACAACAGTGTTGGTGTTACGTGGCACGTTCGAGAATATCCTCGCATCGATGCAGCGCATCCAGGTGGCGGGCATTGAAATCGGCATTGCGGCACGACAGCTCCAGCTCAACGGCTTGGGGGCGACGCGCATCCGACAGCTCTACAACGAATGCGAGGGGCTGTCTGGTCAGGAGTTAACCCAGTGCTTCGAGTCCAAAGCTGAGGAGGCACAGGCGATCGTCTCAGCACTCGGTGGGGTCGATGCTGAGGTTGATACCTCGCCCCTTCAAGCGTTCCTTGATACGGTTCTCGACTTCACGATCGTCGGCAGTATCGAAACTGTCGGCAACTTTTTTCAAGGCGGGTTTTCCGCTGTTATTCAAGATCGCCTGTTCCCGGTCATCCAAGTCATGCTGTTCGCTCTCCAGTGGGCATTTGTTAATGCTGTCGAAGCGGCACTCATACTAACAGCGGTCTTGGCTCCGTTCGCACTGGTGCTGTCGCTACTGCCGGTGTCTGGCAAAACCATCATCACGTGGGGGACGGCGTTTATCAGCCTTTATGGGGTGAAGCTCGGCTACATCCTGCTCGTGGGCGTGGTATCGAGCGTGCTGGTCAATACCGATGGCAATGCCGCCGAACTTGCTTCGGAGTATGGCTTTCTCACGTTCATCTCGATCTTCAGTCCGATCATCGCAACCTCACTGGCGGGCTGGGGCGGTCTTTCGCTTTTTCAGAGCATTAGCCGACGCGCGGCCAGCATCACGTCTGCGGCCAGTAGCGGAATCTCAACCGTACTTACAGGAGGGTTTTTGAAATGAGTTTTTTCGACAATCACGGCGATGGCAATGGTGCAAGCGGTACGGCGCTAGACGATCGCCCGGATGAATGCCCAGACGAGCGACGCGATCGCTCCGAACAACAGCAACAGAGAGGCTTTCCCATGCAAGCCGAGAGCCAAGCGCTCGCCGTTCTCGGGTTTATCGTCGGGGCGCTGCTGCTCTCGCTGTTGGGAAATTTGATTCTGTTGCTCAACAATCGCGCTCTCACACAGCGTGGCAGTGTCTACGTCCAGCAGCCAGATGGGTTCACGGAAAAAGCCAAAGAATTTGACGAGCTTCACCGTCAGAACGAAACGCTCAAACGCACCGTCGCGACCTGGATTCAGCTCACCTTCGAGTGGGACAACCGCATTCCTAATTCCAACGCGGTAGACGAAGGCATGGAGTTCGCGGGCGTGACCGTTCCCACGAAGGCTTACTTAGCATCGATCGTCATGGAAGACGGCTTTCGGCGCGAGTTTTTACGGACGCTGGGTCGCGATGTTGTGCCGGTCGATGTCTACACGGGTAGTCGGCGATCGCTCGTTCGCTTTTACTCCATCTCGACACCGCGCCAAATCGCCGATGGGCGCTGGGAAGTCGATGTGGTTTCGACGCGCATCGAGCTGGTCAACGGCGTTGAAGAGCGCGAGGTTGATTTCAACCGCACGTTTACGCTCCAGGCGATTCCCCCGATCGAGCCTGCTTTGGAAGACGAACCCGATGCATTCCGACGCGAGGCGTACGCTCTGCTCAATAACGGCCTGCTCATCACAGAAATTCGCCCGCTCGATATCAATGATCGTTAAAGAACAACTCCACTACATCACCACATCAACGTTGATTCAGGAGAATAACTATGGCACAGAACACAGAGGACAAGCGCGATTACAGCACGCTAATTAAAACCTTCGTAGATGGTGACAGCGATCGCCAAAACGGTAACGGATCGAACGGCCACAGCAATGGCAACGGCAACGGCGCGACCGCTACGATCGAGAGAGAGACTGAAGCAACCCCACAGCAACTCGACGATCGCCAGCTCGCGGATTTGGCGGATTTAGAACCGGACGATGACGACCTTCTCGTTTCCCCCTCGCATCAGATTGATGACGACGATGAAGACGACGAGGACATCAGCCGATCGCCGCTCGCACGCATCGCGCTGGTTGGTGGCATCATCGGCGCGGTCGTGTTGTTCGCACTGTTTGTGGTGGCGTTGTTCGGCGGTGGTACGCCTGAAGTCGCGGAGGAACCTGAAACGCAGCCGGAAGAGACTGAAGAGAGTTTCGACGAGAGCGATCGCTACAAGTCACAGCTCGCCCTCGTAGACCAGCAGAAGAGCCGCGTTCCGCAGGAGTCCGATCCGGCCAACGTCAGCACACCACCGACGGAAGAGGAGAAAGAAGAAAAGCCAGAAGAGTCAGAAGAGCCTGAGAACCAGACACCATCTGCACCCACTCCTGCGCCCGCTCCTGCACCCACTCCTGCGCCCGCTCCTGCACCCGCTCCCGCTCCCGTACCTGAACGACCCGCTCCACGACCTGCACCTGCACCGGCTCCACAGCAATACCGACCCGCTCCTGCACCCGCTCCCGCAATCGAGCCGGTCGATCCGATCGAGCGCTGGAAGCAACTTGCGGGCGCGGGGACGACAAAAACAGATGGTTCTGTTTTACCGGCAAACGCTACAGATGATGCTGGCGAGACAGAGACTATGCCAAATATGCGCGTTCGTCGTAGCGGCGATCGCACCAACACACCAACGGGCATCGGTGATTTTCCCGCCGATACGCTGGGCGATGACCCGTATGACATGACGCCTAATGAAGATGAAGGACACCGGGAGCTGGGTCTACAGTCGCGATCAGGCGATGGCGTCTTGATAGCGTCCACCTCGCTCAAAAACCTTTCGGTCGGAGAGCAGGGCATTATCCAGCGCCGACCCGTGCGATCTGATGAAACCGAAACGACAGACGAGATAGACGAAACCGCAACGCGCTCGCGCCACGAAGTCCCGCTTGGAAGCATCGCTGAAGCTGAATTAATCGTGCCGATCGTTGCGACACCGGACGGCGAAACGCTGGGGCGATTTGCGATCGAGCTGACCGAGCCGCTGCTATCGACAGATGAGGAGATCGCGCTACCGGAAGGCTCGATCTTGATGACTGAAGTAGTGGGCGTTGATCGTGGCTCCCTGGCCATTCAGCTCACGGTGGTGGCTGTCGTTTTTCGCGATGTCAATGGCGTACTACAGCAAGAGACGTTAGAACCGGGCGTGCTGCTGATTCGCGGCGATGGTGATGAAGCACTGATTGCCGATCGCGAGGGTGACGGCGATCCGTTTTTCCGAGACCTGGCGGCGGGCGTACTGGCCGGTGCGGGGCGTGTCGGCGAAATCCTCAATCAGCCCGATGTGGCGACTTCCGTTTCGACGGGTGGCGGCAGTTCAAGCAGCTCCACGACCGTCGTGCAGGGAGACCCGGATCTGGTCGGCGCGGCGCTCGATGGACTCTTTAACGAAACCTCCGACCGACTCATCGATCGTATCGAGAACGAAGAGCGACCCGAGCCGGTGCTGGTCGTAGAGGCAGATACAGATGTTGTCGTCTTCACAAACGGGTTCCTGTCGGTCATTCGATAATCACTATGAAGCTCTTTTTACTCCTACTCTTATTTTTCGGCTTCGGTGGCGCGGCTGAGGTACGGGCGCAATCGTCTCCGGGCGAGCTGCCAGAGGTCGATTCGCAATTCTTGCTGCCAATACCGGCGGCACAGCCTTCGGTGGCGTTCGTCAGTCGAGATCGCGCTTACCGCTACACCACGCCGGTTAACGTCTGGGCGGGGCGATCGGCACTAATCGATTTCCGCACGGGGGAGGTCATCACCTTCGCCCAGCTCTCCGACCTCTCTCACATCGTTTACAACGCTAATGCCGAACTCGATTCGGGGCGGGCGACGTTGCTGCTGCTGCGTGTTATCGACGAACTCGACTTTGAGGGGCAAACCTCATCGTCGCGACCGACGCTCACGGTGGTGACAACGGACGCGGAAGGAACGAATCGGACTTACGTTTTCGAGCTGACGGTGAATTACACCACGCCAACGCGCAATCAAACTAATGGCGTGGCGATCGTCCCCACCGACATGGCGGAAGATGAGCGCATCGCACTGATGAATCGTGATGGCCAACTGGCGATCGCGCCGGACGACACTCTGGAGACCGAGCTGGGTTCCGCAACAATCGCCGACGTCTCGCGCGGGCTGGATGTGGCGATCACCAACGGCTACACCCCAGAATCCGATCCAATCGTTTTCGATATTCGCGAGCTGATCGCGCGGGTGCTGAATGGTGAGGAGTTGGAAGCGGCGATCGCAGCGCTGGATCTCAATTTGGCGACGGTAGTGGCGCTGGCGGAATTGGGAATCGAAGCCGATATCGAAGCTGACATCGAACAGGAGGGATAACGATGAATTTTGAACGTGATCAGGAGCTACTGTCACAGGCCACTACGACGGAAGAACCATCATCATCGAGTGGCGGTAGCCTACAGGCTATTTCGGATCTGCTGTTTCAACCGGAAATGTTGGGGCTATTCGGGTTGTTGGGCTTCATCATGCTGATGAACGCGCTCCAGAACCATAACAGCAAGCTGGCATCAGCACGGTGGGCAAAGGGGGGCGAAAAACGTCGCGCTAGGCAACGCGCTCGCAAGCAAATCGCCAGTGGTAAGGCAAACGATGCTTGCCTGTGGATCGGCCACTCTCCCGAAAAATTGGGGCTGTTTCAGCCGTCGGGCGTGGTTGTGCCGGATGCCAATCAAAGTGCTGTTATTCTCGGTCGTCCGAAGTCGGGTAAGACGTTTTCGGCGATCGACCCGATGGTGCGATCGGCGATCGAACAGGGTATGAGTGTTGTGCTGTATGAGTACAAGGCTGATGACGATGGGCGCGGTGGGCAGATGCAGTTTCTAGCGACGTTGGCGGCGCGGCATGGCTACAAGCTCAACGTATTCGCGCCGGGTCGCGATTACTCTTGCACCATCAACCCGCTCGATTTCATCGCCGATGCAGCGGACGACACGACTGCGACGGTGTTGGCTGAGGTCTTTCATAAGAATCTAAAGGCCGATGGCGGTAAAAGCTCGGATGCCTTTTTCAGTGCGGCGGGTCAACGCTTGATTCAAGCGCTGCTCCAGTTCGCAAAATCGACCCGCTTCCCAGATCTCGCGATGGCGTTCGCGGTGGCGCGGTTGCCGAAGTTGGGCGATCGCCTGATGGCGGCAGATGAGCGTGACGCGCTACCGATGCCTGTGCAAATTGCGTTTTCGCAGTTCATGCAGGCGGCAGGCGCACAGAAGACGGCTAGCGGTATTGTCGCGACGGCGTCGGATGTGTTGACGCGCTTTATGTCGAGTCGCATCTTGCCATCGCTGCTCGGGGACACGAACGTTTCGCTACAGCTCGGACGGCGCGAGATGATTGTGTTTCAGTCGGATATTTTTCGGCAGGATGCGATTAACCCAATTCTCGCGGCCATCATCACGGTGGTGGTCAATCGCAATTTTTCGATTCAGCGCGATACGCCGCTCGTCCTCAGTCTCGATGAGTTTCCGACGCTGGTGTTGCCACAAGCGCCGACCTGGCCGAACGAACATCGATCCAAGGGGTTTATCGGACTATTCGGTTTCCAGTCGTTCCCACAGGTGCGCGAGCGCTACGGTCGCGAGCGCAGTGATGTCCTACTCAGCGGGGTCGGCTCGCATTTTTGGTTTAATCCTGGCAATCACGAGACGGCGAAGGCGCTCAGTCAGTTTCTCGGTGAGGAGGAGATTACGATCTCGCAGAAGTCGCGATCCTATTCGCGCGGCGGTGGCGGCAGCAGTTCGACGAGTACCAGCGAGCAGACCCGGACGCGCCCGCTGATGTTACCGGATGAGTTTTTGCGCTTCGGGACGGGTGAGTGTGTGGGTCTCAATCCGGCCTATCGCGACAAAAAGGCGTCCAACTTACCGCAGCATTTTCGCCAGATACAGATTCCCCAGGAGCATCTCACGCTAGTGGATGAGTGTGAGGAGTTATGGGGGTCGGAAGTGTTACCTGCGTTGCGGAAACGAGAACAGGCGCGGCGACCGGATAGCGACCTGGAGGTTCTGCTACGTCAGCGCTTCGATGAAGCTGAACGGCTTTTACCATTACCGGACAACAACGATGAGAATGATGGTGATAGCGACAAGCGGAATCCTGGGTATAAGCTGGCAGACTTGTAGCACTATCCTTCCATCACCGAAGGTCACTGCTACAACCTTGATCAAGAGATTTAGCATTTGTACTGACATTGTCCTGAACTCACTAGCCATCTCACTTCCAATGCTCTCACTGCTAAGGAACAACGCCAGCTCACAACGTTGTGAGCTGTGAATTTAAACTCTGAACCAGCAGCATTCTGCACTCACTAGCCATCTCACTTCCAATGCTCTCACTGCTAAGGAACAACGCCAGCTCACAACGTTGTGAGCTGTAACTTTAAACTCTGAACCAGCAGCATTCTGCACTCACTAGCCATCTCACTTCTAATGCTCTCACTGTCCAGGAACAACGCTAGCTCACAACGTTGTGAGCTGTAAATTTAAACTCTGAACCAGCAGCATCCTACACCCACCAGCCATCTCACTTCTAATGCTCTCACTGTCCAGGAACAACGCTAGCTCACAACGTTGTGAGCTGTGAATTTAAACTCTGAACTGCGATAGGCTAGACGTGAACATTAACCCAAAGTACAAGTACAACTTTGATTATTGCCGTATCTAATATAAAAGGGGGAGCAGGCAAAACCACGACATCGATTCACCTTGGACAATGGTATCAACAGCAAGGTATATCAGTCGTAGTTGCGGATGCTGACCCTCAAGGAAGTGCTGCAAACTGGTGTCGCTTTCTCGACATTGAATCGTTTCTCGAACCAGATTCAGGGATACTCGTTGATCGTTTACTGGATCTACGGGAAACAGTTGATCGCATTGTTGTTGATTGCCCTGGGAACGAGGCGAGTATCAAGGACATACTAGATGTAGCCGATGCCATCCTAGTTCCATGCTTACCCAGCGGGCTCGATTTACACGCCACTAACCAAACACTACAGCTCGCCCGACGTAAGCAGCGCGTCCAACAAAAGCAGTTTTCAGTTTTACTCTTCATCAACCGTGCCCGCAAGGGCACATTACTCTCGAATGATGTTGCCGGGGCACTTCGGCAACAGCAAGAATTTACGGTCGCCGAGACGACTGTTTATGATCGTCAAGTGGTTGCCAATATGCCAGGACAGGAAAACACTGTCTGGGAATTTCGCGATCGTGCAGCGAAGGAAGCAGCTCGTGAATTTGATTCATTGTTTAAAGAACTAGAAACGTTGTTATCCGCACGCCCATGACTACGCGCAAGCAACAGCCGCGAAAGACCCTAAGCTTAACCCGAGGCTTTGCGGGTCTCGGTGAGAGTGAAGAAATCAGAGAAATTGATCTTTCGCTCATTGACCTTCCAAGCTACCAGCCTCGTGCATACTTCGATGAAACAGCACTGGCTGAACTAACCTCCAGTATTCGAGAGAATGGCATTATTCAGCCGGTACTGGTTCGCTCCAAAGTTGGGGGTCGCTACGAGCTACTGGCCGGTGGACGGCGATATCGTGCCTGTCAGACGATCAAGCGTGAAACTATTCCGGCGATCGTGCGCGAGTTAGATGACCGCCAAGCTTTAACTGCCACTGTTACTGAGAACCTGCTACGAGAGGATCTCAACCCGATCGAAGAGACCGAAGGGATTTTAAAGCTAATTGCTCTACGTTTAAACTTAAGTGAAACTGATATCTCGCCACTACTACATGCAATAAGAAATCAAAGGCAGGGACGCCAGACTACGCACAGTATCGATGATGTAACCATCACTGAACTTGATACGCTTTTCGGGGAACTCGGACGCATCACTTTAGAAACTTTTACTGCCCATCGACTGCCACTTTTGAATTTGCCGACCGATATTCTGGCTGCGTTACGCCGAGGCGATCTGGCTTATACCAAGGCCACAGCGATCGCTCGGGTGGGTGATGAGGCGGCACGGGCAGCATTATTACAAGCGACTATTCGCGATCGTTTGAGCTTGAGTGACATTCGTTCGCAAATCCAAGCGTTACACTCACCCACTTCTAGTATTGATGGCTATGAACTCAAGCAACGCTTTGAACAACTGACCACAAAGGCAAAACGTAGCCAGCTTTGGACAAATCTTAAGCGCCGTAAGCAGGTTGAGAAACTGCTCAACAATCTCGAACAGTTACTTGAAAATGATCAGTAACATGTTGCTCACCGTCAGGATTAACCAACGAAAAATCCAGAAAACGATTCGAGATGGTGGATAAAGTGTGACTTGTACTACAGGAATGCAAACAGCTTTGGTAACCGGATAAGCATCCAAGAGGTCTGCTACGTTCTTTGGGTGTCAAACCTCTAAGAAGCTTTACCTGGGGGACTTTCGAGAATTTTGCTCACTCCAATGACTTCATCTGAAGCCTTTTATGAAGTTTGCTCAGACACAAAACAAGCCACAGGCAAAGACACACAGCCCCCAGGCCAAGCACAAGAAACCAACCACTGACCGCCAAACCCAAGAAACGGCTCAGACTCAACCGTTAAAACATGACCCTTAGCTCGCTCGATCGAGTCTCGAAATACCTCAGACACACTCTGAAGCCCTGAAACAACCCGACCAACCAAACCCCGCCAAACAGTCAAGTCAACAGACCCAACCAGATCAGGACAACCCACAGCCCCGTCCGCCGCTGTAACACTCTTTATATTACCGTCCGTGGACGGATATGAAATCGCCGAAACCATTGCCACATCA
>CAZFJL010000045.1:0-33066 GCA_964518905.1 uncultured Geitlerinema sp.
CTTTCGGCTGCCTTCCCTCTCTCACCTTCCACTTCTCTTTACCTGAGTAGTTACGGAAGTTTAATGATTGGCTCTGGCACGTATCTAATCGTCAGAAGTTAATAACCCCAGTTAAAGCGCTCGATTCGTTGGCTACTTCACTACCTGAATCTGAATCCGTGGCAGGTTTCTCTGCCTCTATGCCACGCCGCTTTCATCCCCTAAATCTGCAATGCCCTCTTGTTTTTTTTGAGCCGACAAAGGTGTGAAGCTCATCGACTTCACCGACCTCGGGATACTTCGGTTCTTCTGGCCTTTCCTCCGAAGCTTGAATCTCTTCCCAGTGGAGGTCGGCCTGCTTAACCCATCCGATAATCGTCGTGTGATGAATCTCGGTGACTCGCTCGATGGCTCTGAAGCCCATGCCGTTGACGTACATTTTCAGGCATAGTTCTCGTACGTCGTCGCTGTAGCCTCGATGGGACTGGGGATTGGTGACGAACTGACGGCCACAATTCCGACAGCGGTGGTTTTGCTTTCCATGCCGGAAACCGTTCTTTGAGACTTCGGATGATGTGCAGTTCGGGCAGTGCATACCTTTGGGTCGGTTTCTACACCTCTACTTCTACAAGAACCTCTCTCTCATCTGCAACGCTGCTAATTTTTTGTCCCTGTACTCAGGAGGAGTTCTGATGGCTGATCAGTTTGGTTCTTGTCTGTGTGGCACTGTGAGATTTACGGTAAAAGGGGAGTTCGATCGCTTTTACCTGTGTCATTGTCAGCATTGTAAAAAAGATACGGGTTCTGCCCATGCGGCCAATCTGATTTCACGGTCAGCTCAATTAATCTGGCAGTCTGGTTTCGATGCTGTAGCTTCCTTTACGCTTCCAGGTACTCGTCATTGCAAAAGCTTTTGCAAGTTCTGTGGTTCCGTACTACCAAGTACTCCGATCGCAGGTTTGCTGGTCGTTCCCGCAGGGTGTTTGGACACCACAGTTTCTCTGTCGCCAACCGCACACATCTTTACATCTAGCGAAGCTGCGTGGGAGCGCGGGTTAGGGGATTTGCCAAAGTTTGAGGGTCTGCCAGATTGAGCGATCGGTGGTCATCGCCCAGGTGAAAGCAATAGCGAGCAGTGCTATTGCCGGAAACAGGCTGGGCGCTGCTTAGGACATTCATCTAGAGCTGAAAACCGCACTCCGATTATGCTCAGTTGACTGGCGGATTGTTCGGTGATCTGCGATGAATCTCGCGCACTCGGACGGGCTACCTATGCTTTAACCACCATCGATCACGACGCTGTCACATCTACCCCTGTCCCCAAAATATCGCGAGCAATCACCTGACCCCGCCGCTATGGGAGCGAGTCAAGTCTTGGAACTGCCAGTTTTGGGTTAGCGACGGGTGGAGAGCCTATGACCCCTGTCGAAGGTGAAAACACCCGCTTGCGTCACTATCTGGCACGACTCCATCGAAAGACATTGTGCTATTCCAAATCTGTGGAGATGCTTCGCCAAGCTGCTGATTCACTACCTGCGCTGGGATGATGTACCTGTTCCATTTCGCCTGCTTATGTCCTAGCTCGATCCAACAACGCCTGATTTTTTATCTATGCCGAGCCTGTTTCCAGAATTTGATCATCCTCCCACAGCGAGCGATGCAGCGTCGCGTCCGCTTCCCGATCGTCTGCGTCCGCTCGCTTTGGAGGAAGTCGCCGGACAGGAACATCTAACCGCCCCAGGGATGCCGCTTCAGCGGACGATCGCAACCGGAAAGCTGACTTCCACGATTCTCTGGGGGCCTCCCGGCTGCGGCAAAACGACGCTCGCTCGTATCGTCGCAGAACAATCTGGACTGCATTTCGAGCAGCTTTCGGCGATTTTTGCTGGGGTGAAAGATTTGAAGGCGGTATTTCAGACGGCACGCGATCGCCGACGCACTGGCGGTCAAACACTCCTGTTCGTGGATGAGATTCACCGCTTTATGAAGTCGCAGCAGGATGCGTTTTTGCCGGTGCTGGAAGACGGGACGATTGTCCTGGTCGGAGCCACCACGGAAAATCCATCGTTTGAGCTGAATGCGGCGCTCTTATCGCGGTGTCGGGTGTTGGTGTTAAAGCGGCTGAGCGAAGCGGCGATCGAGACGCTGCTGCAACGGGCGGAGAATGCTGAGGGCAAACCGCTACCACTCACGCCACAAGCACGCGAAATTCTCAAGACGCTGGCGGATGGGGACGGGCGCTACGCGCTCTCGATGGCGGAGCAGGTGTTGGCGCTACCTGAGACGCTAGATGCCGAGGACTTGATGGCGATCGTGCAGCGGCGCGTGCCGCTGTACGATCGCAAAGATGATGCCCATTACAACCTGATTTCGGCGTTGCACAAGTCCGTACGGGGCAGCGATCCGGATGCGGCGCTGTACTGGTTTGCTCGGATGTTGGAGGGCGGCGAAGACCCGCGTTTTATCGCGCGGCGCATTACCCGCATGGCGTCGGAGGATATCGGCCTTGCCGACCCGCTGGCGCTTTCGCAGTGCATCGCAGCCTGGGAGGCGTACGAGCGGTTGGGTAGTCCGGAAGGGGAGCTGGCGCTAGCTCAGGCGCTGGTTTATCTGGCGACTGCACCGAAATCGACGGCGGTTTATGCGGCGTATAAGCGGGCTCGCAAAAAGGCGACGGCGACGGGCTCACTGATGCCGCCGAAGTGCATTTTGAACGCGCCGACGAAGCTGATGGAGCAGGAAGGTTACGGCGAGGGCTATATTTACGACCCGGATACGCCGGAGAGTTTTTCGGGGCAAGATTATTTCCCGGATGAGATGGGGCGGATGTCGTTTTATTCGCCGGTTCGGCGGGGCTTCGAGCGCGAGATTGAGAAGCGCTTGGCCTACTGGGCAAAGTTACGGGCTCAGAAAAACGCACATTTCTGAACTTTAAAGTTCTACGGCGAGCGATGAAGCTGACTCTACCCGAGTACACTACCAATACCGGCTAATGCATGATGGTTACAGTTGTGGTGAGGCTCGTTCCGAATTCTGTCGGTTAAGGGGCATAACGTTATGCCCCATTTAATAGCTCGTCGAGCTGGGTCAGCAATTTCTCGACTTTTTTGCGCTTCTTTACATTCGCGTCCAAGTCGGCTCTCTGAACTTTTTTAACGATCCGCTTGTAGATTCTTGCAATCCGGGCTCGCCGTCTTTGGATAGAACGAGTATGTTGAGATCGTCTCTTAGTGAGCGCTCTATTATTGCCTAGCTTTTGCAGCTTTACCGACCATGCAAAACTCTCACACTTACGAAGCAGATACACGGCTATTGGAACTGATTGAGGCGGTACTTGCTGGTGAGGAGGTTGTTATCAGTCGTTCCGGTCAGCCCGTTGTGCGACTGGTTCGGTACGAGGTGGAGAGCGTCGAACGACCGCGCTGTCCGGGGGGCTGGGAAGGTCGGGTTTGGATGTCCGATGACTTCGATGAGGAGTCGGCGGAGGTGAATGCGATGTTTTATGGAGAGGCGGAGTGAGGTATCTCATCGATACACACATTTTGCTGTGGTGGCTGGAAAATAGCCCGAGGCTATCAGCAGAGGTACGTCGGACGATCGCCAACCCGCAGGCAGTTGTGTTCGTCAGTGCGGCGTCTGTTTGGGAAATGTCGATTAAGCAGGGGTTGGGAAAGCTATCCGTGCCGGAGGATTTGCTGGAAATGCTGAATGTGCATCGCTTTCAGGTTTTGGATGTGACAGCAGTACACGGGCTGGAGGTGGCGAAGCTGCCGAACTATCACAAAGATCCATTCGATCGGATGCTCATCGCTCAAGCTCGGTTTGAGGGGCTGACGTTAGTTTCGGGCGCTTCTAAGTTCGAGGGATATGAGGTTCGATGGCTCCGAGCTTGAAGGTTGAGGCTGTGGGGCATAATGTTATGCCCCACGGTCTGCGAAGTTTTGGGCATAACGTTATGCCCCCTCTAATAGCTCGTCGAGCTGGGTCAGTAATTTCTCGATTTTTTTGCGCTTCTTTGCATTTGCGCCCAGGTTGGCTCTCTGAACTTTTTTAACGATCCGCTCGCAATTTTGCCGTAGTTCGTCTTTGAGGGGTTGGGGATTGAGGCGTTTGACTCGATCTCGGATCTGGGCGACTGAGAGCTTTTCTTCGATGGCTTGCTGTAAAAGAGCGAGCCTTGCTGATTCGTTTTTCACCGTGGCGATCGCGGTTGCAGCCGTGTATCTGAGCTGGCCTTGGGATAAAGCTTCCAGGATTGCATCGGGGAGATTTAAAACGGGCAGTCGATTTTTTACCCAGGAGTTCCACTTGTAGCCGAGCGAATCGAGTCGCTGCATGATTTGCTCTGAGCCGATGATGGTATCTAAGGGTTGATGCCGATCCTGGGCGTGCTTCATTTTATTGAGGCGCGATCGAAGCTCGTCGAGATCGACTTCTAGCTCCAATGCCAAGAGTTCTAAGATGCTTTGCGTCTCTTCAACTGGGTTGAGATCTTCCCGCTGTAAGTTTTCGATGAGCGCTACCTCGAGCGCTTCTCGATCGGAGAACTCGCCGATAACGACTGGGACTTCCTTCAGCTCTAGCTCTGTGGCGGCACGATAGCGGCGCTCTCCGGCGACTAATTCATAAAGCTGCTGCTGTTTGCGGACGAGCAGCGGCTCTAGGATTCCATGCTCTTCGATACTGGTTTTGAGTGAAGCTAGAGCGTCTGGATCGAAGTAGCGACGGGGCTGATTGGGGTTCGGTTGGATTTTGGAGAGCGGTAAATGATGGGGGGACGTGGCCTTGTTTCCGTCTTCTAGTTCGACCTGGCGTGAGGCCAAACTTTGGAAGAGTTTACTGCGATCGACCATTGCTGAATAGCTCCTTACTCACGTTGACGTAATCTCCCCAGGCGATCTTGGCGTTGCGATCGTCTTTCACTTCAAAGACGGGGCAGCCTTCTAGTGTGGCTTTGTCGTAGGCGGCGTAATGCCGAATTTCACTTTTCAGGAGCGGCAGGGCGCTTAATGCCTCGCGGGCTAGGTCGGACATCTTCGAGCGTCCGGTCATCGTCAATAAAATTCGGTAATGATCGCACCCCAGTTCTTTGAGCATCCCGACCGTCAGCAGCATTGCGTCAACCGACAGTGCGTCCGGGCGGGTTGGTAGCAGCAGTAGATCGCATCCTTCGGCGAGTTCTTGGAGATCTTCTCGATCGGGTCTTGCGGGCGTATCGACCACGATATTTTCGTAGTCGCGCACATGGCGGGGGGAGGCCGCCATGCTGCAAACCTGAAACGGCATCTGGTTTTCGCCGCGCTGTGCCCATTTCAGGACGCTGCGATTCGGATCGCCATCGACGAGTAAGGTGGGCGCTTGCTTCGCGAGACAGCAAGCTAAGTGGACGGCAGAGGTTGATTTACCCACTCCGCCTTTGCAAGAGGTAATCGTAATCAGCATCGGCAGGGATGGATGGAGCGCGATCGGTTCTGGCTGATATGTTGAGATTTTGGGGTGGGGCATAATGTTATGCCCCACCCCAAAATTAAACTACTCTGCCACTGCTTTTCGCTAATGGGTACGGGAAATCGCGAATTCGAGTTTCTGATTCGCGATCTCGAGCGTCTGAGGGAGGGGCTTAGACGTGAGGGTTGATTTTCCGGCGGGGCGTGGCTTGAGGTGTCTGGGTCTTGGCTTGCGACACCTTCCCCTCATCTGGCTCGCTCGTATCCGCGTCTGCTTCGGGCTTCTCGCCTGACTGTTCCCAGCATTGTTTCAGGGTCTCCATCGCCTCAGTCCAGAATCCGGCACACTCGTCAATATATCGAGAAAGCTCTTTTGTTTCTTGCTTGGCTTTCACCCGAGTGTCTATTTTCTCGGCGATCGAGTCCCGAGCGGCTTCCAAGGTCAGCCCGGTTCGGTCGATGAAGAACGGTAGCTCGTAGCTTGTTAAACGGGGAAACTCGATGCCCGTTACGAAGCTGGGATGCTTCCGAACGGTTTTGTAGATGAGTTCCTGTTTGATAAATCGGAAGCCTTGCCAAGTGTTGCACCGTTCTTGGTTGAAGATGAAAATGTGCGGGATGCTCTGGCGGTTCGCGTCGAGTGATGCTTCGAGCTGGCTGAGTGATGCGTAGCTTCCATCGCTGATAAACCATTTGGCGATGCGCTTTCCGCCGTAGCGCTCGCGCATCAGTTTCAGTAGGCTCCTTTTCGATGCCCATCGCTCGAAGGTGGTGCTGGCGTTTGATGGCAAGCTGATGACTGTCGGCGCTTGACTGGCAATGTCGCAGATGATGTCTGGATTGGGGCTACGGAGTGGATCGGGGTCGAGCGTCAGTGTATGGGTCGATGTGGCCTGCTCTCGGTACATCTGGCCGATGCTGTCGGTGCGATCGTTTGTACCGACTTCGATGAGGTTGAATTTCTCGCCTTTGGAACTGAGGTGCTGGCACAGGGTTTGGGTGACGAAGGTTTGGCCGACGCCTCCTTTGCCACCACTGCTGATGATGTGGATGGGGTACATGGTCTATCCTCCAAATTTTGCTGCAAGGTCGGCGACGTGGGCGCTGACTTCATCGTCGCGATCGTCGTCTTCGTTGTCGTAGGCGGGGTCGGGATCGCTGCTCTTGCTGTGCGGTTCGGCGATCACTTGGGGTCGAGGGGGAAGTGGTTGACTGCTCGATCGTCTGACGGCTGCTGGGTTGGCTCCCATCTGGCGGGCGATTTGGTTGACTGAGAGTTTGAGTCTCTGGACGATTCCTTCGAGGATGCCGATTTTCTCGGAGCCGATAAGGTGGATCTCGTTGCTCTCGCCTTGTTTCCTCATGGCGGGTACGAGGTGGACGGCGAGCAGTAGCCTCGATACTTCAGTGGCGAGGTTTTCGTCTTTGTCTTCTTCGAGGTAGCGCAGGACGAGGTCTAGCTCGCTTCCGGGTTTGACGTAGAAGCAGCACTGTTTCCGGTAGGTTTCGCTTGATGTCATTTCGGTTCTTTCACTCTCGCTTCTGTTGTTGGTCTGATGCGTTGATTCCTGGGGTTTAGGCGGCGCTCTCGCTGTTCTTGGCGCTCGCTTTTGGTTTAAAGCTGGTGGTGTATGCGGCTTTGATGTCGCAGATTCGATGCTGTAGTGATGGGTCGGGATATTCGGCGATGAGTGGGTCGTTGGCGTCGGTGGTTTGCCAGTAGGGGTTTGCCCATCCGAAGTATTCGCTCAGCTCGTGGCGCAGGTAGTACGCGCCGCCACCGGCGATCGTCAGTTCGTCGAGTTCGCGCGGGACGACTCGTTTGAACCAGTCGCGCAGTCGCTGCCAGTATTCGCTTCGGGCGCTCTCGATTGCTTCGGCGAGTCGTTGGGCTTCTCGTTCTTTGCTGTCGGCTCTTTGGCTCAGGGTGAGCGAGCGCAGGGTTCGGCTGTTGGGGTCGATGTTGTTGCCGAGCTGGTAGATGCTCCGGGTCAGTCGTTCTCGGTTCTGACCGGCGCTGGATTCGATGGCGCGGTCTACGAGCTGGATGAACCCCCAGTCGCTGGTGTGGGAGCGGTTCGGGTCGAAGATTCCGCGACTGAAGGTGAGGAATGAGGCGTTGCGATGGCCGATCATCAGGACGCACATGGCTTCGCGGCTTTCGAGCCAGGTCTGGCTTTTCCGCTCGCTGAGTCTGAGGAGAAAGCCGCCGCCTTCGGGGAAGACGGTGATGTTTTTGAAGGATAGGCTCAGTTTGCGCTCGTTTCGGAAGTAGTACCGTTTCCCGAGTTTTTGGAGCTGTTCGGTGAAGTCGGCGCGACTGGCGTATTCGCCGTAGGGCAGGAGGGCGATGAGCCTGATGTTGATGCTCTGCTCGGTGTTGCAGTTTTCCCGTTCGACGATCGCGCCGATTGCGGCGAGCAGTTTCGGGACGGCTCGATCGCATTTCAGGTGGGCGAGGTCGGCGCTTGCTTGGAATTGCTGTGCCAGGTGGCCGATTGCGAAGACGGTTTTGTCTCGCTTCCTAAATTTTAGGTAGGCGTCGTTCGTGCCGCTTGCTTGGCCGATGCTGGATTGGCGATCGTGGTATCTCTCTAGGGTTGCGGCTTCGAGGGCGATGACTTCTGAGCCCATCGTCAGCAGTTTGGGTTCGTGCGGGTCTACGGCGTAGACGATTTTCGTCAGCGAACTGCCGGGGTCGAAGGCGATGTTAATGGTTGTCATTGCTGTTCTTCTCCTTGCGTTCGACTTGTTTTCTAACGTTGCAAATATTTTTCGAGAAGTAAAGGCGGATTTAAATCTGAGTGGATAATTCGGATTTTAGTGGCGCTACCGTACTGCTGTTAAGCTACTGTTCCATCGCTGTTTGACTGCTGTTTTGTACAGATAACCGCACTACTTGCACGGCCTTATATTCTGAAATATTGGCCGATTTGTCTGTGTGTCTGCTGTTAAGTTACTGGGTAAATGAGATGTTTGGAAGCTTTGCTGGAAGGATGATGCCAGATTTAGCAAGCGGCACAAATAGGGCAGGCAATGGGCTCACGTGAGGAGAGCCGAAATTGCTAATTTTGGGTAGCTTTGGCTAGGTTGAGACTGAAGACGTAGACGACTTGTCTAATTTTTTCTCGATGGCTCTTGCTCACGTTCGCACTTCGGAGAATTTTCGCTCGACGGTTCGCTATGCGGCTCGGTCTCGTCCTGTTGTTGATTCAGGTCGAGCTGAGTCTGAGGTGGTGTTCTCGAATTTGCCTGAGTTGTCGCCGGATGAGGTGTGCGAGGCGATGGAGGAACGGGCTCAGCTCTCGAAGCGGGTGCGGAAGCCGTGCTATCACATCTCGCTGACGCTGCCGCTGGCTGATGCTCGCGAGTTCGATTCAGATGGTTGGGGTGAGTTGACAGCCGAGTTTCTCAATCGCATGGAGTTGTCCGATCGGCAGGCTGTGGCGTATTTGCATGAGGATGCTGTGTATCCGGATGGTGGGGAGGAGCGTCCGCACGTTCATCTGGTGGTGAATCGAGTGGGGGAGGATGGTCGCTGTGTGGATACGTCTTGGGATTTTTATCGGGCTCAGACTGCTTTGCGTGGGGCTGAGGAACGGTTGAGTTTGACTCGGGAAAAGTCGAGTTGGGAGGTCGAGCGCCGTCGCGATTCGCCTGGGCAGGTGCAGCGCTGTCGTCGTGAGACGGGCGAGCAGTTGACTGTCCGCACTCAGCTTCAGGAGTCGATCGATGAGGCGGTTGAGGAGGCCAGTTCGCTTGATGGTGTTGCGGATTTCCTGCGCGGTCTTGGGGCTGATGTTCGGATTTCCGAGCGGGGCTGGAGTCTCAAGCACGAGCGGGTTGCGTTTCAGGGCTCGAAGTTGGGGCGGGCTTATAGCGCTCCGGCTGTGGCCGAGCGGGCTGCGGCGGTTGAGCGTGAGCCAGTGCGAGTGGACTCTTCTGACTGGAATGAGCCGGTCGATCCTGGCTCTGAGTTGGCTGAGACGGTCGCCTGTTACATCCGCAGCTACGCCACGGTTAAGGGTATTCCAGCTTCCGGTTCTGTCCCGACTCGCTTGCTGGGTGAGATCGTGGCTGACTTGGATGGAGATACTCACTCGCTCTCGATCCGCGATGACGATGGAATGAAGTTCGAGGCGATTCAGAGCGATCGTCGCGACTCTTGGGACACCTTCACAGACAACCTGAATGATTCGGAGCGGGCAACGCTGGCTGACTTGCCGCAATCGCCGGGGGAATACGTGGAGAGAGCTAACGGCAGAAAGGTGGTGCGAGCGCTGCGGATTCTGGCGGGTCATGAGTTCCGCAAGCCCAAAGGGGGCGTCCGAATGCCGAGCGGTGAGGGATTCGATTATCTCGTTCGTATCGATCGTCGTGAGGATGGCGCTCACCAAATCACAGGGACGCGCTCGGATTCGGGCGATACGGTTCTTCGAGCTGGGCTGAGGGGCGGTGAGGCGACTATCGAGCAGTCGAATATCCCTGCGGGGTTTGTTGATGCGCTGGCGGTACAGGCCGAGCGGGCTCGACGGCGGCGGAGGGCTCGAGCGCGTGACCGCGAGCGAGAACAGGACGACGAGTTGAGCCTTTGATGCGGACGGCGGAGGGCGGCGGATCGAGCCTTTTTGACCAGTCGTGTTTGCGTCGATCGGGGTTGAATACAATGGGCAGTATAGTTCGCGTGGTTCTCACTTTTTTGTATTGCCGTATGGTCTCCAATATCACTGTCACGTTTGACGGTCGCGCTTTAAATCCTGAGTTTCCGTTGGATTTGCAGCCGAATCGGCGCTATCGCATCACGCTGATTGAGGAGGAGCCGGTTTCGGAGTCAGGAAATGTTGTGGAGCGGATGGGGCGGTTAAATGCTTTGGCTGGGTCGATCGTGCTTCGGCAAGATCCGCTGGACTATCAAGCACAGGAGCGGGATGCGTGGTAAACGGACAGCGCTTTGTTTTGGATACCAACATTATTCTGTATCATCTCGGCGGTCGTCTTCGCGAGCCGTTACCGGCTGGGGAGTATTTTATTTCTGCGATCTCGGAGTTGGAGTTGTTGTCGTATCCGGAGATGACGCGACAGGAGCTTGAGGGTATTCAGCGGTTTTTGGCTTGTGTGTCGGTGGTGGAGTTGGATACTGCGGTGAAGGCAGCGGCGATTTCGCGGCGGCGCGATCGACGTTTGAAGTTACCGGATGCGATCGTTGTGGCGACGGCAGATGTTTTGGGGGCGGTGTTGTTGACGAATGATGCGAGGTTAGGGCTTGTGGAGGGGTTGGAGGTTCGATCGTTGGCGTTTGATTGAGGATGGGCGGTCGTCGCCAGTCGGACATGGTTGCAGGAATTAGGGATGCGTTAAATTCGGGTCAGTGTTTGCGGGGAAAGCGTGATGGACGAGCAGCGGATGGCGGCGTATCTGGAATTGATTGGGGGGCTGCTGAACTGTCCGAACGGTCAGGAGGTGGCGCTGCTACAGGAGAATGCGGCGCTGGTGGATGCGGGCTTGGTGGAGGTGATGGGGCTGGTGGCGCAACACTTAGAGTCGGAGGGGCAGGAGAATAATGCGGGGTGGTTGCGGCAGTTTGCGGGGCTGGTGGCGCAGGCGTTGGGACTGGAGCCGGAGGGCGGGGCGGTGTCGGTGGATGCGGTGGATTTTGTGAGTGACGTGATGGTGCAAATCGCCCAAGTCCAGTGCGATCCGATGCAGGTGTACGGGTTTTGGCAGGCGAATATCACGCGATTTGATCAGGACTTTTTAGCGGCTATTCCCGTTGCTTTTCAGCGTTTAGCGGCGCAAAAAGCACCGAAATTGATAACAGTGGTATTTGGTGCGTTTGGAGACTTAATTCAGCAGTTTCCCCTTGGGATTCGTGGGCTCAATTTAGAAATGGCGATATCGGCCTACAGCCGGGTACTGGAGCTGGAGGTCTACACTCGTGACGCCTTTCCCGAAGATTGGGCTGGAACGCAGACCAATCTGGCTATTGCCTACTGCAACCGAATTCGAGGAGAGCGGGCAGAGAACCTGGAACAGGCGATCGCTGCCTCCCAACAGGCACTGGAGGTCTATACGCGCGATGCCTTTCCTGAAGATTGGGCAATGACGCAATCTAATCTAGGGACTATGTACCGTAATCGAATCCGAGGGGAACGGACAGAGAACCTCGAAGCGGCGATCGCTTTCTCCCGACAGGCGCTGGAAGTCTACACTCGCAAGGCGTTTCCCAAAGATTGGGCAATGACGCACAACAATCTGGCCAATGCATACTGCGATCGACTCCGAGGAGAGCGGGCAGAGAATTTGGAAAAGGCGATCGCTGCCTACCAACGAGCGCTGGAAGTCCATACCCGCGAGGCGTTTCCTGAAGATTGGGCGATGACGCAAAACAATCTGGCCAATTCGTACGGTGATCGAATCCGAGGGGAACGGGCAGAGAACCTAGAACAGGCCATCGCTTCCTACCAACGAGCGCTGGAGGTTTACACCCGCGAGGCGTTTCCTGAAGATTGGGCGATGACGCAAAACAATCTGGCTATTGCCTACTGCAACCGAATCCGAGGGGAACGGGCAGAGAACCTAGAACAGGCCATCGCCTCCTACCAACGAGCGCTGGAAGTCTACACCCACGATGCCTTTACCGAACGATGGGCAGGAACGCAAAACAACCTGGCAAATGTGTACACCAACCGAATCCGAGGAGAACAGGCAGAGAACCTAGAACAGGCCATCGCCGCCTACCAACGGGCGCTAGAGGTCTACACCCGCGACGCCTTTCCGCAGGAATGCCGCCTGACATCGCGCAGCCTAGGCAACCTGCAAGCCGAACAGCAAAACTGGCCTGCCGCCAGCGACGCCTACACCGAAGCCCTCGCCGCCGCCGAAACCCTCTACACCGCCTGCCTCCTGCTCGATGGTCGCGCCGCCGAACTTCAAGAAACCGCCGACCTTCCCCGCCGCGCGGCCTACGCTTACGTTAAAACCGGCCAGCTCGATCGTGCCATCACCACGATCGAACGTGGCCGCGCCCGTGGCCTCAGCGAAACCCTCAACCGCGATCGCGCCGACCTGCAACAACTCCAAAAACAACGCACCGACCTCTACACCGCCTACCAGGACATCACCAACCAACTCCGCAACCTCGAAAGTCAGCAGCGCGATCGCAGCCTGTCCGCCGAACGCAACGAACTCACCCTCGAAGACCACCGCACCGAAGCCCAACGCCTCAACCAAGAACTCACCGAAACGATCGCGCAAATCCGCCAAGTCCCCGGCTACCAAACTTTCCTGCAACCCCCCGACTTCAGCGACCTCCAAACCCAACTTTCGCCCAACAATCCCCTCGTTTACCTGATCGTCACTCCCAACGGTAGCCTCGCCCTCATCGCCACCCCCGATCGCCTCGAACAACTCTGGCTCGATGACTTCAACGAAACCCAACTAACCGAACTGCTCAACGATCGCTGGCTCAAGACCTACCAAGAATCCCGCACCGATCGCCAAAGCTGGCTCGACGCGATCGAAACCGTCACCGGCCAACTCTGGGAACCCCTCATGTCCCCTCTCATCGATCGCCTCCAACAAACCGGCCACACCCGCGCCACCCTCATCCCCACCGGCTATCTCAGCCTCCTTCCCCTCCACGCCGCCTGGACAACAGACAACACCCAACCCACCGGCAAACGCTACGCCCTCGACGAAATCCACTTCACCTACGCCCCCAACGCCCAATCCCTGATCGAAGCCAACAAAATCGCCCAAAACCACCCCAACTCCGATTCGATCTTGGCGATCGACAATCCGCTCGGCGACCTGCGCTACTCTACTCGCGAAGTTAACTCCGCGATCGCCCACTTCACCCACCACGAAGTCCTGTCCTACGATCGCGCCACCGTCGCCAACGTAGCCGCACAACTGGGCGATGCCGCCGTCGTTCACTTCTCCTGCCACGGCAGTGCCATCACCATCGAACCGCTCAACAGCCACCTACAGCTACACACGACAGAAATAGACAACGCCGAAGCCCTGGAGGCTGCACAACTCAAACTCGTCAAAATTTTCGAGCTCAATCTAAGCGATCGCGGTGGTCTCCGCCTTGCGATCCTCTCCGCCTGCGAAACTGGCCTGACCGGCATCGAACTCGCCGACGAAGCGATCGGACTCCCCACCGGACTAATGCAAGCCGGAGTCGCAGGCGTCATCGCCTCACTGTGGAAAGTAGACGACCTTAGTACATCACTACTGATGCAGAAGTTCTACAACCTCTGGCGAAAAGATAAGCTCGAACCCAGCGAAGCCCTGCGCCGTGCCCAAATCTGGCTACGAGACAGCACCAACGCCGAAAAGAATGCAGAAAAGACGGGATTACGTCGCATGAAACCGAACGATCGAGATTTTAAGCACCCCTTCCACTGGGCAGCATTTAGCTATCTTGGACTCTGACCATCTGCCATATCTCCCATGCTGACTGACGACGACTTCATCATCGCCGGACAGGTTGTCCGTACGGTGCTACCGAAATTCCTCGATCGCGACACCGCCGCCACACTAGACGCCGATCTAGCGGAAATTCTGGATCGTGCCAAAGCAGACCCGACCGCCGCTGCTGACGACCTCGAAGCCGCGATCGATCCGTACCCTGCGATCGACCTGTGGTTTGAAGCCTACCTCGGACGACTGGAAGATTCGGGCGATCGTAGCTTTCAGAATCTCGCTGGCGATCCGACAAACTTTGGTAGCTGGGATCTATACATCTGCCCGCTGGAAGACTGCGGCCACTCCTGGCTACGCGAAAGCCCTAATCAACCTATCCCCACGTGTCCCCAGCATCCTGAAGAAACCCTCGTTCCCTACGCCCCACCCGAACCGTGAGCGCAAAAATCCTTGAAGGCGCTGTCGGAAAAGTTGCCGATCGCTGGTTGCCCAATATCCTTGGTTCACCGCTCCTGTTTTGGGTCGGGGTATTTTTACTGTATGTCTACTCACGCGACGATGACTGGGATAGCGTCGTTAGTTGGTTTAGCAAGCTCCCCGACACCTCACAAATTATCGCGATCGGCTTGGTGGTGTGTTTGACGATTGCTTCTGACCTCGCGATTCAACAGCTCGAATTTCCCATACTGCGACTCCTCGAAGGCTACTGGCCGCACTGGAAACTATTGGCACGCGGTCGGCGCTGGTTAATCAGCAAAATTAACGCTCGACAAAAACACATCCGCGCAGAACTCACAGAAATCGCAAAAAACGAGATTCTCAAACAAATCAAACCGGGAGATTTTGAGAAACGTACCCGACTCGAAGCCAAACGTGCGAAGCTCCCCATCAATTTTCAAAATGATGCTGTTAACCGCTATCTGATGCCCACCCGCTTGGGCAACGTTCTCCGCACCTACGAACGGAAACCCAGCGAAAAATATGGCTTGGATGCGATCGTCTGCTGGCCGCGCCTTTGGCTGTTATTACCCGATTCCGTAAAAGCAGACCTCGGTGATGCTCGCGCGGATCTCAATGCTGCAACGCGACTTTGGATTTGGAACGTACTGCTATCGCTAGTGAGCGGTGCTTTCATCCTTCAGGAGCAAGCACACGGCTGGGTCGCGCTGGGGGTTAGTGTCGCGGGTGCAGCCTTGACCTACTACACCTGGATGCTCTCCGCTGCCCAAACCTACGGCATCCTCATCGACGCCACCTTCGACACCCACCGCCATTTGCTCTATGAGGCGCTGCGTATCCCTCTCCCGGAGACCTCGGCTGCCGAACCGAGCTGTGGCCAGCAACTCACAAACTACCTACTCGGTTCGCAGGCCGGTTCACTAAATTTCGCACAACCACCAGCAGACTAAAGCACCGAGAGTTAGCGCATAGAAAGCGTTTACAGAGTTGTTCGACTCCCAAGCTCACGTACGCCGGAGGCTCATGCAATTTTGAGCGAGAGATACAGCGCTCGCGCTCGCTGATATTTCGATTTCTTTGACGATGATTTCGGGGCGATCGCGGTGACGGCTTTAGTCATGCTGTAACCTTCGTCAAAGCTGTCGAGCAGGGCAATCACCTCGTCTTCGGAGAGCCCGTGTTTTTGAGCGAGCGCGGCGGGCGATCGCACATCGGACAAATCCGCACAGTCGTTGTCGGGCAAGGTGTCGGCGGCGGTGTCGTGACCGCTATCCGCACCATTTAGATCGAGGCTCGCACCATTGCTCGCACCGTCGGGTTGCACCGGGGCAAATTCGGCGTAGGCATCGCGGCACGATCGCGGTAACCATGCAGGCATGGGGGCGATCTCGATACGCTCGACGCCTCGGTTGGGTACGGTGTCGAGGAGGTCGAGGTTGTGGTGGCTTGGGTGCTTGATAGGCTGTTTTCGTTTGCCGCGTCCGGTGACGGATTCGATCGCGGCGATGAATTTGCCGTCGAAGGCGTCGATGAATTTCGACAGGTCTGGGTCGCGCTCTAGCTCGGCGTCGCTGACGGCTTCGCGCAGACCGTCGTTGAGCAGGATTTTGTAGTAGTTTTTGAGCGTGCCGGTGTTCCAGAGGGTGATGCCGTTGGCGCGGAGGTTCTGAATCTGGCCGTCTTGGGTGGCGACGACTGGGTAAACTTTGCGCTTCTGGCCGCGACTTTCGAGGGCGCGGAGGGGTTTGCGGATTCTCTCTTTGATGGTGTCTTCGTCGAGTTGGTCGAAGGCGCACAGGGCTTCGTCGATGACGGCGAAGATGGGGGGCGTGCGATCGTAGCGATCGCGGTTGTTGCGGTGCGGGCGTTTGGGTAGTGCATTAGCGGCGGCGCAGAGGAAGTCGGCGAACGCGAGCGGGTCGCCGGTGCAGGGGATGCCGAGGCGTCGCCAGGAGCTGTCGGGGTCGTCGGCTTCGGATACGTCGAGGACGAGGACGATCGCGGGCAGGCCGTTGGCGTAGGTGGCGATCGCGTTGGCGATCGCGAGGGCTTTGCCGCTGCCTTGGGAGCCTTCGACGGCGAGTGGTTTGTGGGCTCGGGCGATGATGTCGGATAGCTCGGGTAGCGATTTCTCGAAGCGATCGCGGTCGGCTTTGCCTTTCAGTTGGGTTTCGAGGGTGGCGATTTTGTTTTCGAGCTGCTCGATGCGGAGCTGGCGGCGTTCGAGTTCGTTGCGGTGTTGCTCGGTGGCGCTGTCTCGTCCTTGTTGTGCGCCGACCTGTAGGCCGTGCTGGTACTGCTCTACGGCGGCTTTCTGCATCCCGTGCAGCTCTTTTTGCAGGGTTTGGATCGTTCGGGCGTGGCGGTGGTTTTCCTGTCCTAGATGGCGGATCTCGGTTTTCACTTCGCCTTCTCGCGATCGGAATTTCGTGATTTTCTCTTCGCCAATTTTGAGGTAGCGTTCGCGGCTGCGATATTCGGCGGCGATGCTTTCGAGTTTGGCGAGGCGATCGTTGAGTGTTTCGATCTCGGCGGCGTGTCGTTCGGCGGTGGCGGCGGCTTCGGCGCTGTAGATGTCTTGGACTCGGGAGAGTGCGGCGGCGTGGTTGCGGGCGTTTGTTTCAGCTTCGGCTCGTACTTGGGCGGCGGCGGCTTCGATGCGATCGCTATGGGCTTTCCATCGTGCGGCGGTGCGGATTTCGGCTTCGCTGGCGGCTTTCGCGGTTGCTTCGATGATGCGTTCGTTGGCTTGGGATTCCAGGCGCGATCGCTGTTCGCTCAGGCGGATCTCGCAACCGGCTTTGCCTGCTGCTGTGGCTTCGGCGGCGGCACGTTGCCGGATCGCGTTGGCGTCTGGGCGGCGGCGACGTTCGGCGGTCGCGCCAATCTCGAAGCCGACGGGTAACATGGCAAGTGCGGCGGCGCTGGCGGTCAGCGATGACGGGGCAACACCGAGGAACGATAGGGCGATCGCGCTGCCGGATGCCAGGGTAAAGAGCTGGAGTTTCATCCGTCGATTCCCCCGACGGGCTCGATCGCGGGCATTTCGAGGTCGTCAAAACTCGGCAACATGCCGAGTAGGGTTTCGGCGGTTTCGGAGCGCTGGCTGACTTCGGCTTCGAGGTCGGCGGCTTGCAGTTCGAGGATGCGGTGTTGCCCCATCAGGATTTGCTGGTTGACGCCGCGTTTGGCTTCGAGGGCGAGGAGGTTGTCTCCGGCGATTCCGAGTTTGACGGCGGCTTCCTGGACGGCAGTGGCGGCGATGTCGCTGTCGATCTTGGCTTTGTCGAGTCCGTAGCCGAGGGCGATGTTTTTCTCGCGTTCGGTGTCGGTGAGGATTTTTTCGCCGTCGAGTTTGACGGCTTTGCGTTCGAGTCGTTCTTCTTCGATCGCGATGTCGGCGTCGAGATGTTCGGTGACGAGTTCGGCGAGGCGATCGCGTTTCTCGAGCTGGAGGAGCGATTGTTCGTGTTGGGTTTGGCTGAGGGCTGGCATGGCTGGCAATTCTTGATGATGGTTACTCGGCGGTGGTCTCGGCGGAGGCGTTGACGGCGTTGACGAGCCACGGGCGTGGCGTCATGTCGAAGGTGATGAAGCACATCAGCAGAGTGAGCGCGACGATCTGCCAGGGTTGCCAGCTATTGCGGCGGTTGAGGTAAGACATGGAGAATAGGTCGAGAGGTCGAGATATCGCCCGATCGAGACCCTAGGAAAGTTGCGATCGGGCGGTGGATAGAGAGATCGGGCGTTTGCTCGATCTCTCAAAGGTTTGGGAGCGATACGGGCGCGGCGGGCTGCATTTTCTGCTCGGCGAAGCGGGCGAGGGATGCGAGTCGCGAGGCGTCGTTGTAGAGGTGGTCGGCGGGGCAGTGGTTGTCGAAGTAGTCGTCGCCTTCTGAGTCCATCAGATATGACGCGACGCGGTGCAGGGCTTCGATGTCTTCGGGGCTGAGTCCGACTCGGATGTGTTGGAGGGTGTGTGCCATAGGAGTAGGGCTGAGGCGATCGAAGTTAGGGTGACAGCGCCGAATATCGCGGCTATGAGGCGATATCGGCGGCGGCGGCGTTTCCCATTCGATCGACGGTATTGACTGCACCGTTTTGCATTGCGGCCATGCCTTCGGCGAGGGTTTTGTTCATGCTTTCGGCGTAGGTCATCAGGTGGCCGATCGCGTGTTCTTGTCCCAGTTGCTCGAAGCTCCGACGGGTGGCGATGGCGTTGCTGGCAAGCTGACTCGCGCGAGCGTTGTTCGTGGCGATGAATTGCGATAGCGCGGATTTTGCGGCGCTGGCTCGTTTTTCGTACGGTTCGCTGCTCATTACTTCGACTGTGCCGACGTTGGCCGCGATTTCAACGCAGCGATCGGCTAGCGTGACGGAACTTGCGGGAATGGCTTCCAGATCAGCGGGCGCGGAGATGATGGCGTACTTCTCGCGGTAGCCAGCGGCTCCAAGCTCGGCACGTTCGCGCAGCCGCTCCAAGCCGAAATCGGTAATCCGATCGCCTTCGAGTATTCCATCAAGACCATGGGCGGACTCGAATTCTTTGAGCCAGTTCGAGATCGAGCGGTTCGATACGCCGCAAATCTCGGCGGCTTGCACGCGGGTGTAGGTCATCGGTTGAAGTTCCTTGAATTCAATTTGAAGTGCGTTGAAGTTTGATTGAAGCGTCATTCTGATTCAGCTCTCAAGGCTCGATATCGCTGCATTCCGCTTGGCGTATGGGCTTGAGGTTCTGAACGCGATCTAACTCTAACTTCTAGCTGAATTCAATCTAATTTTTATGTCTTCGGATGTCAAGCAAAAAGCTTCGCTAGAACTGCTAGGATAAGGTTGAAGCAAGACGAGACATATAATAGGAAAGACCAATACACTTGATCCCGTGGCAAAATCCGCCGACACCACAACTGTCTCGCTCAGAGTCCCAAAGCCAATGGTTGAGGAGTTACGCGAGATCGCCAAGCGACAGCGCCGCCCCTTATCTCAAATGTGCCTGTTCTTAATTGAGGCAAAGTTACGAGAGCTTCAGTGCTTGGACGCTTTTAGTAAGCCTTTCTTACCCGATATGGACGAAATAGCTTCTGGCGAGGGAAAAGATGAAGGCTAAACGCCAGACGATCGCGCTCGGCGATCTCGAACTGGACGTATTCCAGCTACCTGACGGCGAATACGTGGTCACTAACCCCTGGCTAAAGCGCGGGGGCTTGAGTCAGTCAGGACTCAAGGGTAACGAGAGACTAGGGCAACTTGAGCCGATGTTTAGTACGTACTTCCGGTTACTTCCCTAGACCGGATTATCTACAAGCCATCTGATTCATGGCGTTGCGTTAGGGCAAGACATCTAAACATCGGTGTCCGAAGGGACTTAAACATTCATTGGGTTATACCAACCATGCGAATTCCAGTCGTCGATCAAGACCACAAACCACTGATGCCAACGACGACCGCACGGGCTAGAAAGTGGATTGAGTCAGGCAAAGCCGTGAAGCGTTGGTCTGATGCCGGACAGTTTTATGTCCAGCTAACGTACGAGCCATCAAGCCGCAATACTCAGGACATTGTTATCGGTATTGACCCTGGCAAGCTGTACAGCGGCATTGGGGTTCAATCTGCCAAATTCACGCTGTACACCGCACATCTGGTCTTGCCGTTCAAAACGGTAAAAGACCGCATGGAGTCACGTCGCATGATGCGTCGCGCCCGTCGTGGACGGCGTATCAATCGCAAGATTGAGTTCTCAAAGCGTGCCCATCGGGAAAAGCGTTTTGAGAATCGTCGCGGACATAAGCTACCCCCATCAATCCGAGCGAATCGCCAATTAGAGCTACGTATCGTGACGGAACTCTGCCAGATTTATCCAATAACGGAAATCAAGTTTGAGTACGTTAAGGCGCGTGGCGACAAAGGCTTTAGTCCGGTGATGGTGGGTCAGAAGTGGATGCTGATTCAGCTTGCGACACTAGCACCAGTTAGCACAATTTACGGCTATCAAACTACATCAACACGCAATCATCTGGGGCTTGAAAAACACAAGGCAAATAAGTCGAAGCAATGTTTTGAGACTCATGCGGTTGATGGTGTGGCAATTGCGGTATCTCACTTTGTCCAGTTCAAGCGCTATCACCGACTTGGTGGAGATGGCGCGGATTGGTCGGGTGAAGTGGCGATGACGAAAGCCCCATTCTATGTGGTGAAGCGCCCCCCATATTCCCGGCGTCAACTGCATTTGATGGTGCCTGCCAAAGGCGGCAATCGGCGCAAGTATGGCGGGTCTACAACCCGACATGGATTGCGCAAAGGTGACTTGGTTGATTCCCCAAAAGGGATTGGCTATGTCAGTGGAGAAACAAAATCCCTAGTATCGGTCTCCGATTCAAATTGGAAGCGACTCGGGCAGATCGACCGCAAGAAAGTATCGCTGATTCGTCGCTCAAACGGATTGGTGTTGAGTCACGGCAGCTAAAGCTGTACGGGGCGTTTTTCCTCCCTGCACTGAAGTGGCAGGGTTTCCAAACTACCGAGATTTTCCCATGAGTCATAGCCAGGTCGCTGGCGCGGTCGGATTGCAGGCCACTTACGCTTTACGATTTTTGTCGTCAAGCTGGCTCAAAGACTTACCAGGACAGGGGGATACGGATTACGATCCGACCAAGATTGAGGTCGAAAGCGACGGTCAATCTCGCGGCCAAACTCGAATCTCACCTATTCCCATCGAGGTTGCCGCACTGTTCTGGATCTACCAGGTCTGGCAGAGAAACCGAGAGGCGATCGCTCTCGCAGTTTCCTGCGCTCGGGAAACCCTCACCCGCCGCGCCGATGCTGTGTTCGGTGTCGCTCGCTCCGAAGCTGAGTACCAGGCCGCAACCGCCGAAATGATGAAGCTGTTAGGCCGCGTGGCTCGCGAGCGCGATGTGCTGCTGGAAAGTTACGAGATTGACGATGATGCCCGCGCGATCGTCAGCAATTTACAGGCCATGCTCGACAGTCGCGATCGCCGAATCGAACAGCTCAAGGACAAAATCCGAGAACTGGGAGGCGACGTTGATGAATAACGCGATCGTCGAAATTTTCGAGGGACAGCAGATCACGATCCGCCCCTCGGACAGCTATTGGAATGCAACTGAGATGTGCGATCGTTACGGTCGGGCATTCGCTGACTTTGCACGCCTGAAAGGCTCAAAGGCTTACCTAGTGGTTGCTTCAGAAAACATGGGAATTCCCATGTTTTCTCTCGTCGAGTCTTCGCCCGGTCGCGGATCGCAGACCTGGGTACACCCACGCATTGCGCTCAAGCTCGCCGCGTGGCTCAATCCCGCATTCGAGTTTTGGGTCTACAGCGTCATCGAACGCCTGCTAACACAGGGCAAGATCGAGCTTCAATACGCCTATGACTCACTGCTCGATGCGCTTGACGTGTCTGAAGGACAGGTGCGTGAGCTGTTGGCACGTTCCGAACGCCTGACGCTCGATTTGTCACAGCTCGGCGACGAATACGCGATTGATGACAACGCTCGAACCTCGGAGGCGGCGGCATGGGCGCGTGTCGAACAGCTCGAGAAGTTCATCCGAGACAACGGTCTAGAACCGCCACAGCCATGACAACCTTGCGAGTTGGAAGGCGATATGGACGACTGAGGAGGCGATCGCACCTCCCCGCGAGCGGGTACGATAAATCAAAGCGTAATTTTCAGGAGGAATGCCGCAGGTGGCAACTTCTTAAACTAAAGTTCAGCGGCTTCCCAACGAGAAAGCGCCCGGTGCTACAAACACCGAGCGCTCTCAAAGCGGGCAGTCCATAGGACTTCCTCAAAAGAATAAACCTCGAAAAATTAGCTCCTCGTCTGCAAACTTGACGCTAATTTTTCGACCGAGGACAGGAACCTGCCATCTGTGGTACGCAGCCAATATGCCTAAAGGTATGCAACCACTATGTCTATAAATATAGCCCGAACTGCGTGGGAATGCGAACCCCGGCAGAACGTTTTTTCAATTAAAGAGCGCGACGGCAGCGCGATATCGCCCTCACTCTGGAGCCTCAACACCCGATATTTCAGGGGTGACAGCGCGATCAAGCGGTTTCTCGCTAGCGTCGATACCGCCGGATTTACTGGGCGATCACAAATTGATGCTCAATGGCGATCGCTGCGAAAACGCGGTCAGATTCAGGCGATCGAGGCCGGGGCGCTGTTCTTCCTGGGGATCGATCCCGTTGGCGATCGCGAACTCGACTGGGTGCGCTGCAAGCCCGTCGCACCACGCCACAGCTACAACGATCCCAACAAACTCGTTAAGTACGAGACGCCGCCACAGCAACCGCTACGAGTTTCGTTTTTCCGCGTCGATGTCGCGACGTGGCAGGCGATCGCCGATCGCTACTACATCCCGATGCCTGCTGACGTTACCGTCCGCAACGGCGCAGCACTCGGCTTCTGGCAGTGGGTGCAGGAACATCCCGAAGTCGAGCTAATCGTCACCGAAGGCGAGAAAAAAGCCCTCTCGCTGCTATCGGCTGGCTTCGCTGCGGTCAGCGTGCCTGGGGTGAACTGTGGCTATCGCTGCCTGAAAGATCGTGGCGGGAACGTTATCAAACGATCGCTTCATCCCGATTTGTTACCGTTTGCTAACCGGCGTGTCGCAATCACCTTCGACCGAGATGAAAAGGAAAGCACACGGCTCAAGGTAGACGGCGCGATTCTGACAACGGCAACACTGCTAACAGCAGCCGGGGCGCTGCCCGTCGTTGTTCAGTGGGACGGTAAACGCGGTAAGGGCATCGACGACTTTATCGCTGCTGGCGGTGACGTTGCCAGCTTGATCGCCAATGCCCGCCCGCCCCAGGCGCTGAATCTTCACTTCGCCCGCAAGCGCGTCGCCAAACGCCTCGGTGACTACAAGCCCAACTTGAAAGTGTGCGTTCCCTGCTTGTCGGCGATCGCACCCGAATCTATCCCGCGCGATGGCATTATCGCGATCGTCGGCGAAACTGGCACGGGCAAAACGAAATTACTCGAGCGCATCATCCGTGAAGTCACAGCCGTGATCGCGCCGGGGTTCCGAGTCTCGTTGCAGCGCGGTCTGAGTCAGCGCATCGGACTAACCTACATCAAAGATGCCGATCGCGGCGGTGGCTACTTCATCGATGCGGACGGGAAACAGGTTTACAAAGTCGGCTTGTGTTGGGATTCGATTTTGTCCGTTCCAATATGGATGTACCCCGATGGCTCCTACGATCTGATTCTCGATGAGGCGGATCAGGGCTTCATGCACCTGATTTCCGGCGCGACCTGCGGGAAGGACGGCAAGCGTCCGGCGTTGGTGCAGCGGGCGATCAATCTGATTCGCGGGGCGCGGCGCGTTCTGCTCGCCAGTGCGACTCTGACTCGTCATGAACTCGACTTAGTGGCCGATCTGCGGGGCGAGAAGCCCTGGATTCTTCAGAATACGTACAAAGCTAATAGTTACCCCATCACGCTCTACAGCGGCCAGCAGGGCGTTAAAGGCAGCACGTCTGATGCGCGAGCGATGGCGATCAAGGCGATTCGTGAGGCGATCGCTGCCGGTCGGCGCGTTATCGTCCCTTGTGATCAGCTCCTGACATCGAAAACTGTGGTCACTCTGGGTACGTCGCTGGGTTTGATGCCTCATGAGATCATGCGCTTCGATCGCGAGACCAGTTCGGAAGATCGGCAGCGCGAGTTTGCCGATGCACCCGATAAATTCCTCGAGCGGCATGATATTCGACTGTTCGTACATTCGCCGTCGCTGACTTCGGGTGTGTCGATCGAGAGCAATTCGTTCGATTTGTGTGTCGGCATCTTCGAGGGACAGAGCATTAGTCCCGATGATGCCTTGCAGGCGCTGGCGCGGGTGCGGAAACCGATTCCGCGCGTCGTCTACGCCAGCCACTACGGCAAGGGCAACCATCGTATCGACGCGACTCGCAAGGCGGACTATCTCCAGCAGATCGAGCGCCGGACACAGCTCATCGAGCGGGTGACGGGACACAGTACACCAAACACAGTCGGCGATCCGATCGCCGAGTACCACGCAGCGACTCAGGCCGATCGCAATGCGGCGATGGCGACCTTTGGTGCATCCCTCCAAGCGCTGCTCGAGGCCGCAGGGCATGACGTTACAGTCGGCACAACGATCAAAGCGCCCGACACCGTCCGCTACTGGCGGGCAATGCGTCGCGACGCGCTCGAAGCCGATAACTGGGCGCTTCACTGTTCTGACATCACCAACGAAGAAGAAGCCAGCACACTCCGAGCCAAACAACACCTCAAGCACGCTGACGCACTCAAGCTGTTGCGCTTCGATCTTTGCGATTGGTATGCGATCAATTCACTCGAACTCAGCATTGATGATGTGGCTTACGATCGACGGGGACGCACTCGCCGGGAGTTATCTCGATTGGAAGCTTTGATCTGGCAAGATCTCTCACGCTCGAAGGATACCGCTGACCTCGATCGCCTCCAGAGTCACAATGCACCGATTCAGGCTCACGATCTACCGGATCGAGAGCTAGCGAGTCAAACTGCGATCGCCCTCGGTATCCCTGAACTGTTGCAGCACTGTATTGAGTCAGACGGCTGGCACACTGAAACAGATTGGATCAAGAAGTTTGCAGCCACAGTTCGAGCCTATACCGCTGATCTGAAGCTGGCGATCGGCTTCAAGATTCACCAGCGAATGACTGATTGCCAGATCGTCGGCATGATTTTGCGGCATTACGGTTTTTCAACGACATCGCGACGCTTGGGCAGTGAAAAAGATCGTCGTCGGGTCTATCAACTTGAAATCGAATCGCTCAATACGGTTCGAGCTATCTTGCAGCGTCGGGCTGAACGTCATACAGGGAAAGGATTACAGCCCTGTCCACACACTCTAATAAAGCTTATTTTAGGAGGTATGGACAGCTCTCCTTCCTATCTACCAAATTCAACAGTTACTGAAGCCGTCACAAATTCAATTAAGGCAAACGCACCGCCCAATTCGGTCTAAGCCAGCCCAAACCGCACTAAAATCCTTCGGGAATGCGACATTTTTAACGCCAGAGATGCCCTGGCACGGAGCTTTATGTGCAAATTTGTTTTTGCTCACGGATACTTGTGCGCCTCTGGGTCTGCTGCTTCTATCACCTGTGGTTAATGGGGTACGAAACAAGTACAGACCCGAAGGTCTGAGCAGGCGATCGCGCTTTTGGGCATTGATTGCGATTGTGCTCTACATCAATTGGTCGAGCGAGTTTGACCAAAAAACTGGGTCTAAAGCCCTGCCCTGACTTCGACAAGCTGAGTCCAAGTCTAGGACGGCTTGTTTGTATAATGCTATTGGCGAATACATAAACCCCCTCTAGGCTCAAGACACGTTGAAACAGCTACGGTGAGAGCAGACGTAGAGAAAGCTGTAAGGGCAATGGTCTAAAGTCCAACCTGGAAGCAAAACAGTCAATAGCAGAAGATTGAATCAGTCGCCGGGGGACACTCGGAGACTTAAAACGCTTGCGTTGAGCGTAGTCGAAATGTACGTGGAGGATTGCAGAAGCCTGGTTCGCCAGCGGCAGCCTGTGAAGCGTAAACCCCATTCAAAGTCGGCTCCTTTTTTGGTGTCGTTTGGCGAGGAATCCCCGTCTCTTTAGAGCGGGGAGGATGTCAAAAGCTTTTATCGATGACCCGTAAGTCTGTAAGTCCGTAAACCTGCAAATCTCCTTTAATGTGAGTATGGGGTAGGTTTTAAAGGCTGATGGAGCTGAGAAAAGTGCAACCTAAGATAGATATGAAGCCATAACTGATCTTGGATTGATCGCCCGTCATGCAGCCTTCCCCAAACTTCGCCTTTCTCAAAGCGCACGATCTTCAGCTCGTCCGCCTCGGCAGTCAGGCCGAACGGTATTTCAGCGACGACCCGAATACTTGCCTGATCAAGTTGCGACAGTTCGGCGAGCTGTTGGCGCAACTGGTGGCCGCAAGTGCGGGGCTATACGACGATCCCGACGAAAAACAGATCGATTTACTGCGGCGGCTGGAGGCGGCGGGCGCGATCGCTGGAGACGTAACGACGCTGTTTCACGAACTGCGTAGGGCAGGCAATCGCGCCACTCATAGCCTTGCCGGAGAGCATCGCATCGCGCTAGCCGGACTGAAACAGGCGCGACAGTTGGGGATCTGGTTTCACCGATCGTATGGTCGCAATACGAGCTTTAAGCCGATGCTGTTCGTACCGCCCGCCGAGCCGATCGACCGAACGGCAGAACTGCACGCGGAAATGCAGCAGCTTCGGGATGACCTTGCCGCCTATCGTGATCGCGCCGAAGCGGCACAGGCCGCAGCCAGAGAAGAAGCCGAATTGCGACAGCTTGCCGAATTGCTCTTGCAAGACGTAGAAGCCGAAGCAGCGGCCAGCCAAGAGCAGCTTGTACGACTTCAGACCGAAGCAACAGCGCGTCCCAAAGCTGAAGCTGATCGCACGATTGCCACCGCACAGCGCATCGGATCGCAACTTGAACTCACGGAAGCCGAAACCCGACAGCTCATCGATCGGCAACTGTGTGATGCAGGCTGGGAGGCAGATACGATCACACTGAGCTACGGCCAGGGCGCACGACCGCAAAAGGGGCGCAATCTGGCGATCGCCGAGTGGCCGACGGAAAGTGGGCCAGCAGACTACGTGTTGTTTTGCGGTCTGGAGGCGATCGCGGTCGTCGAAGCTAAACGCCAAAGCAACGATGTTTCTGGTGCGATCGACCAAGCGCAGCGCTACAGCCGGGGGGTACGGCTTTACGGTGATGCCCGCCTGATGGCGGGATTTGAGGCGGGATTTGAAGGCGGTGAATATCGCGTGCCGTTTGCCTTTGCTACCAATGGCCGACCGTTCCTTGAACAACTGCGGACGAAAAGCGGGATTTGGTTTCGTGACCTGCGCCGATCGCAGAATCTCCGGCGACCGCTTCCCACTTGGTACAGCCCGACCGATTTGCTCGATACCTTGCGCCAGGATCTCGACGCAGCAGGTGATCGGCTAGTGAACGAGCCATTTGATTATGGATTTGACCTGCGCGACTACCAGAAACGGGCGATCAAGCGGGTCGAAGCGGCCTTGGCAACCGGACGACGATCGCTGCTGCTGGCGATGGCGACGGGAACGGGCAAAACGAAAACCAGCATTACGCTGATCTATCGGCTGCTGAAAACCCAGCGGTTTCGGCGGATTTTGTTTCTGGTTGATCGCACGGCACTGGGTGAACAGGCGGGCAATGCCTTTCAGGAAACGAAGATGGAGAGCCTGCAAAGCTTCGCCGATATCTTCGAGGTGAAAGGACTTAAGGACATCACAGCGGAGCGCGAAACGCGGGTACATATCGCCACAGTGCAAAGCATGGTGAAACGCTTGCTCTATCCGGCGGATGATGCGCCAATGCTGACGGCGGGGCAATACGATTGCATCATTATCGATGAGTGTCATCGGGGCTATTTGCTCGATCGCGACCTCAGCGATACCGAGCTGACATTTCGCGACGAAAAAGACTACATCTCCAAATATCGGCGCGTGCTGGACTTTTTCGACGCGGTGAAAATTGGCCTGACGGCGACCCCGGCACTACATACAACCGAGATTTTCGGCGAGCCGGTGTTTACCTATAGCTACCGCGAGGCGGTGATCGACGGGTATTTAATCGACCACGAGCCGCCGATCCAGATAAAAACCAAGCTGGCTGAGGAAGGCATGACCTGGGAAGCGGGCGCAATGGTTCAGGTGTACGACGCGAAAACGGGTGAGGTTAATGCAGCACAGACACCGGACGAAATTAATCTTGAGTTGGGGCAATTCAATCGGCGGGCGATTACCGAGGAATTTAATCGGGTCGTGTGTGAGGCGATCGCCAGCTATGTCGATCCGGCGCTACCGGGAAAAACGCTGATCTTTTGCGTCAACGATGCCCATGCAGATCTCGTGGTCGATCGGCTCAAACAAGCCTTGGCCGAACAGTACGGCAGTGTTGACGATGATGAAGTGGTAAAAATCACCAGCAAGGCCGATGATCCTATGGCGCTGTATCTGCGCTACAAAAACGAAGCCAGCCCGAAAATTGCCGTTACGGTGGATTGGTTGACGACTGGCGTAGATATTCCAGCGATTTGCAATCTGGTGTTTTTGCGGCGGGTAAACTCGCGGATTTTGTACGAGCAAATGTTAGGGCGGGCGACGCGGCTCTGTCCCGACATTCAAAAGGCTGTGTTTCGGGTGTTCGATGCCGTGCGTCTGTACGAGCATCTTTTGCCCGTATCGGCGATGAAGCCCGTGGTCATCAATCCGTCGATTTCGTTTATGCAGTTGGTGGGTGAACTGGAAGCGACGATCGTCCAGCGAGAGGCGAAGGACGATCGTGCTGCATCTCTGATCATTGACCAGTTTCTAGGGAAGTTTCAGCAAAAGCGGCGCAACCTGAGTGAGGCGCAGCGAGAGGACATCGAGCGGGTGGCGGGAATGCCGATCGACGAAGTTGCGGGATTTGTACGCGACTGCGATCCGGCAGAGGCGGCGGCCTGGTTTCGCGATCGGCAAGCGTTGGCACAATTGCTCGATCGGCGCGACGGCGGGCGAGTCTCGATGCTGATTTCGACCCACGCAGACGAGCTGGTCAGCATTGAGCAGGGCTATGGCAATGCCGACAAGCCCGAGGATTATCTAGATGGGTTTGCCGCGTTTTTGCGCGAGAACTTGAACGAAATCCCGGCGCTGCTCGTTGTGACGCAGCGGCCACGGGAGCTAACCCGCGAGCAGCTCAAAGAATTGCGGTTAGCGTTGGATTTGGCGGGCTACAGCGAAACGAAGTTACAAACAGCGTGGCGGCAGACGACGAATGAGGATATTGCGGCGTCGATCGTCGGTTTCATTCGGCAAGCGGCGATCGGCGATCCGCTGTTGCCCTACGGTGAACGGGTTGATCGAGCGATGAAACATATCTTGGCGCAGAAAGCCTGGACGCCGCCCCAGCGTCAGTGGCTCGATCGCATCGGCAAGCAGTTACGTAAGGAATATATTGTCGATCGAGCGGCGATGGATTCCGGTGCGTTTCGATCGCAGGGCGGATTTAAGCGGATTGATAAGATTTTTAACGGCCAGCTCGGGGAAATCTTGACGGAGATTAGCGCTGGGATTTGGGATGATGCCAGTTAGTTTGCACCGCTCGCAGCTCGTCTCGCAGCTCGTCGAAGTCGATCCGGTCTACGTTCAGCCCATGGAAAACGTCAGTAAAACCAAAGATCTTCAGCCCCTTCAGCGCGATCAAGTCTTGGCACGATTGCGCGAGATCGCACCGCAGCTTCACTGTGAGTATGGCGTGACGCGCTTGGGGGTCTTTGGCTCGGTGGCGCGGGATGAAGCCACAGCATTTAGCGATATTGATGTGGTCTTAGAATTGCAGACTCCCGATCTATTTACGATGGTCGAGATTAAAGAAGACTTAGAGCAGGTGTTTCAATGCTCGATCGATGTCGTGCGCTACCGCGAACGGATGAATCCCTATCTGAAAGGTCGGATCGATCGCGAGGCCGTTTATGTCTGACCGCCGTTTAATCTATGAAAAATTACTTCAAATTCGCGACGCATTACAGCGAATCGAGCGTCGTTTTTCCAAGATTACAACGCCAGATGATTTTATCGATACAGAGCAAGGTCAAGACTTACTTGATGCTATCGCGATGATGTTAATTGTGATTGGTGAAACTCTGAAGCGGCTCGATCTTGAAACGAATGGCAAAATCTTCGAGCCGTATCCCGAAGTCAACTGGCGAGGGGCAAAGGGAGTGCGGGACGTTCTGGCACATCGTTACTTTGATATTGACGCCGAGCAGGTGTTTGGGATGTGTCAGCGTCAAATTCCTGGCTTGATTCGGGCAATTGATTCGTTAATTTTAGAGTATCGAGATAATGGCTAGAGTCAGTTTTATGCTTGAATGACGATGGTTTAAGATTCATCAAAATCAATCGTAAAAATCAGACTCTGACTCGCAATTTATTCAGCTCTATGACCACCACCACCGATATCGTCCAAAAGCTTTGGAATTTGTGCAATGTGTTGCGTGATGACGGGGTGAGCTATATGCAGTACACCACCGAGCTGACGTATCTGCTGTTTTTGAAGATGGCGGAAGAAACCGGGATGGAGGAGACAGAGCAGGGGGAAAATCTGCCCCAGGGATCGCGCTGGCGGGATTTGGTCGATCGGGAAGGCGTCGCGCAGCTCGATTTTTATCGGAAATTGTTGGTGGATCTGGGATCGAAGGTGAAGAATTCCCAGGTGCGATCGATCTATGCAAACGCGCAAACGTCGCTGAAGCAGCCGCGTATCCTGGCGAAGCTGGTGAGCAGCATCGACGCGCTGGATTGGTATTCGGCGAAGGAAGAGGGGCTGGGGGATTTATACGAGGGGCTGCTCGAAAAGAACGCGACGGAGAAGAAGTCGGGGGCGGGGCAATATTTCACGCCGCGATCGCTGATTGACTGCATCGTTGACCTGATGCAGCCGCAGCCAGGGGAGCTAATCCAAGATCCGGCGGCGGGGACGGGCGGTTTTTCGATCGCGGCGGATCGCTACATCAAGGCGCGGACGGATAATCTGTTCGATTTGGAGGCCAGCGAGCAGGAGTTTCAGCGGCGGCAGGCGTTTTACGGGATGGAGCTGGTGCAGGATACGCATCGGCTGTTGTTGATGAATTTGTTGCTCCACGGCATCGAAGGGCGGGTCGATCTGGGCGATACGTTGGGGGATGCGGGGAAGGCGCTACCGAAGGCGGATCTGATTTTGACGAATCCGCCGTTCGGGACGAAGCAGGGGGGCGGCAAGCCGACGCGGGACGATTTCACGTTTCCGACTTCTAACAAGCAGCTTGCGTTTTTGCAGCATATCTATCGTTGTCTGAAGCCCGGTGGTCGCGCGGCGGTGGTGTTGCCGGACAATGTGTTATTTGAGGACGGGCAGGGGCGCAGTATCCGATCGGATTTGATGGATAAGTGCGATTTACACACGATTTTGCGGTTGCCGACGGGGATTTTTTACGCGCAGGGGGTGAAGACGAATGTGTTATTTTTCCGGCGTGGCATGACGGAGAGGGGGAATACGTCGGCGGTGTGGGTGTACGATTTGCGGACGAATATGCCGTCGTTTGGTAAGCGCAATCCGCTGATGCGATCGCATTTTGCGGAGTTTGAGGCGGCGTATGGTGACGATCCGAATGGGGGTGCGGTGCGGATTGATGGTGGTGAGTCGGGGCGGTTTCGGTGTTTTTCGCGGGAGGCGATCGCGGAGCGGGGGGACAATTTGGATATTTCGTGGTTGCGGGATGAGAGTGTGCAGGCGGTGGAGGATTTGCCGGAGCCGGAGGTTATTGCGGGGCAGATTTTGGAGCGGTTGGAGGTGGCGATGGGTGAGATACGGGCTTTAAGAAGCCTTTTATCTGAGTAGGCGTAGAGAGTGGAAAACAGCCGCGATCTACTTAACAAACCATCTCCTGACCAGTGATTTTTATTTTCAGCAGTCGTCATGCAAGCTTGGAATGAACACAATGTTCCCAATTCATGGGAGTGGGTTACATTTTCGGAGTTATTAGAGAATGTAACAGACTCAAAAAGGAAGTTACCCCAAAAAGAGTATGACGAACATGGAGAATATCCCGTATTAGATCAGGGAAGAGAGAGTGTAGGTGGATATTCAAGTAGAGAAGATCTTTTGTACCAAGGAAAATTGCCTGTAATTATATTTGGAGATCACACTCGTTGTATTAAAGAGTTTTACTCAGAATTTATACAAGGTGCTGATGGTGTCAAGCTACTTCGACCTTTTCCACCATTAGATCATAAGTTTATATATTGGTGTCTAAAAACTTTGCCTCTTCCAGACAAAGGCTATAGTCGCCATTTTAAGTTTCTAAGAGCATCTTACTTTCCGTTACCACCACTGAACGAGCAGCGGCGAATCGTTGCGAAGATTGAAGAATTGACCGATCGCACGAAGAAAGCCCGCGAAGCCCTAGCCGACGTGCCGGAGCTGATCGAACAGTTTCGGCGATCGGTTCTGGCGGCGGCGTTCCGTGGGGATTTAACCGCAGATTGGCGCGAGCAAAATTCTATAGAGTACGACACATGGAAGACTTATGAGTTAGGCGAATTACTCTCAGAGCCTTTAGCCAATGGGCGCTCTGTGCCAACAGGAGACAGTCAAGGTTTTCCCGTGCTTCGGCTAACCTGCTTGAAAGATGGCTATATCGATACGTCAGAACAAAAACGAGGATTATGGGCAAGAGAAGATGCAAAAAAGTTTATTGTCCGAGAAGGTGACTTTTTGATAATGCGTGGGAACGGTTCTTTAGCTTTAGTCGGTCGAGCTGGTCTAGTAAGAAGTATAAAAGAAGAGATTGCATATCCAGACACAATGATTCGTGCTCGTTTTGATCGCAGTAAAGTTCTTGCGGAATTCCTTAACTATTTGTGGGATTCTCCCTACGTTCGTTCCCAAATTGAATTAATCGCAAGAACTACAGCCGGAATTCATAAGGTCAATCAAAAGACTTTGAAAAGTATAACTTTACCAATTCCTTCTCTAGAAGAGCAGTGTGTAGTTTCCAAGAAACTGAGACTCACCTTTACTTCATTAGGTGATATTCAAGCTTTAGTTCAGATGCTGAATACCGATAATGTAACTACTCAGCTACGGCGAACAAAGGGAGGCGACCGGACGAGAGCAGCTCAA
>CAZFJL010000046.1:0-32433 GCA_964518905.1 uncultured Geitlerinema sp.
GGGAGAAGGGGTTGGGGGATGAGGGCATTCATTGGGAGTATGCGTTTGCCCTGCTCGGATCGCGGCTCTGGATGAACACCGCACTTCGACAAGCTCAGTGCTCACAGGCGTTTTTTTCCCATACGGAACCGGACTTCGTATTAGATATCACCTGACACCCACCGACCTCGAAGGAAATCTAAGGATTGAGGTGGATCAAATGGACAAAGTTCACACCTGAGATAAATAGGCGAGCAGGTCGGCCATTTCCTGGGGTTTGGGCTGGAACTGCGGCATCGGCGGGGTTTTGCCACTCGTCACTTGCTCAATCAGACTCGCAGAGGTTCGGCGCGTTGAGACACCGTGAAGCGTTGGCCCCACCAAACCATCCGCTTTAATCCCGTGACATCCCGCGCAATTCATTTGGAAGATTTCTTGCCCGTTTTCTACTTGCCCCTCCAGACTCAGAACACTATGTACATAAGGGTCGGAGGCTTGCCACTGGCTAAACCCATAGATCGTCAGACTGATGAATAACAAGCCTGCAATGACGGCCAAGGCTACTCGCTGGAACGGGATATCGAGTTCGATCTCGGCAATCTGGTTATTCAATGGACTCAGGGGCGTGGGGGCGTACAAAAATTCATGAATCTATGTATCAATCATAAAAGACTCACTAGCCAAAATCTAGGATCTGTGGGTGTGATCGCAAAAGCTTAAGATCTGTTTAAAATTGCGCCCTGTTTGCCACACTGTGGTTTGCATCAAAGGTTTGCATCAAAACTCAGCCTTCGGCGATACCGTCGCGCGGGGTCAAAAAACTTATAGTATGTTTAGGTTGTTATTGCTTGGCTTTAGGAGTTTCTCGACATGATCGAACCCCTGCTTTCTGGTATCGTGCTGGGTCTTGTTCCGACCACCCTGATTGGACTGTTTGTCGCCGCGTATCTTCAATATCGCCGTGACGACCAACTCGGCTAAACGTGCCGGTTTACGGGGGGTGGGTTGTGCCTGTTTGACCCACCCTAACCGATGATGAGGAATACGCGATCGTGTGGAATTTATCCAGTCAACAGCCACAACGCGACCAAATCTACCCTTGTCCGACCTGTCGCCGGGGTGAGTTGTATCGTCTAGAAATGATGGAGGCTTACGGCTGCACCCAGTGCGGCAATCTCGTCGAGTTGGATCTCCGATCGCAGATTGCCCGATCGCTCAGTACGGCTCCGGCCTTGTCCTATCACTGGCAGCGCGATCGCTGGTTGCCGACCTACCGGCGTGATTTACGCCTCAATGGTCTGGCGATCGTTAGCCTGCTAATCTTTACGGTCTTGCCCACAACGATCGCAGGCTTGGCCGTGTATGTCTTCCCGCCGCTAGCGGGGTCTCGGGGGGCGTGGGTTCCCTATGTTTGGGTATTTTCGGTCGGGACGGCGCACTGTGTTTCGGCGCTGTGGCTGCTGGCGGAATGTTATCAATGGCCGTGGCGATCGGCGCGAGCTTCCGGCGGTGGTGCGTCCACAAATATCGGCAATTGGGGCAGTTAATTTGTCATCGACTGGGGAGGGTGAGAAGTCCGACTTTTTTGAAAAGTCGGACTTCTGGAATGGTACTCTAAGCCCCCGCTAAATCGGGAAAGACGGCGCGAACTTCGGGATGAGCGATTTTGCCTGCGCGAATATTGAGACCTTCCGCGAGGGCGCGATCGTGATCGAGCGCGGCGAGACCCTGATCAGCAAGGCGTAAAACGTAGGGCAGCGTGCTGTTATTGAGCGCCTGAGTGGCGGTGTAAGGAACGGCTCCGGGCATATTGGGGACGCCGTAATGGACGACTCCCGCTTCGACGTAGGTGGGGGAAGTGTGAGAGGTCGGGCGCAGGGTCTCGACGCAGCCGCCTTGATCGACCGCAACATCGACGATCACGGCTCCCGGCTGCATTCGTTCCACCAAGCCGCGCGACACCAGCACCGGCGGACGACGCCCCAGCACTAACACCGCACCGATCAGCAAATCGGCTTCGGGGACAGCAGCTTCGATCGCAGCGGCAGAACTGTAGCGAGTTTCGATCCGCGACCCAAACAGCCGTTCGAGGTGCGTCAGGCGATCGACATTCACATCAAACACCTGCACCCGAGCGCCGAGACCGACGGCAATCCGCACCGCCTCCGTCCCGACAACACCACCGCCCAACACCACCACACGCCCTTGACGCACCCCCGGCACACCGCCGAGCAACACACCGCTGCCGCCCTGGGTCTTTTCGAGAAAATGCGCCCCAAACTGCACCGAGAGCCGACCGGCGATCGCGCTCATCGGAGCGAGTAGGGGCAGGCGTCCATCGTGGCCGCGTACGGTTTCGTAGGCGATCGCGGTGGTTCCCGATTGCATGACGGCTTCGGTGAGTTCGCGACTCGCGGCAAAATGAAAATAGGTGAAGACAATCTGACCCGATCGCAGCCGGTGGTATTCCTCGGGCAGCGGCTCTTTGACTTTGACGATGAGATCGCGCTGCCAGACCTCGGCGGCACTGGTGACGATCATCGCGCCCGCTGCTTCGTATTCGCGATCGTCGAGTCCCGATCCAACTCCCGCCTGGGTTTCGACAAAAATGCGATGCCCGCGATCGCACAAAGCCCGAACGCTTGCAGGGGTTAGACCGACCCGAAATTCTCGATCTTTAATTTCTTTAGGAACGCCAATATCCACGGTTTTCACCTTATGCCAGCAGGAACAGAACCGATCTAACTCTGGAGTACTTTAACGCGATCTTTTGTTCTGTACTATCTATCGTCGCGCAAAAGCTTAAGCAAATATAAAGCACCGTCGAAAAACGTAACGTCAACCTAGAAGCGGGACAAGATGACGCGCTAGGCTTAAGCCTGGTTTTGAGCGTGCAGCGGCGATAGGTGACTTCATGGTGATTTCTTCTCGGACGGCGTTAACGGTGGATGTGCTCGTGGTGGGGGACGGGACGGGCGGCGCGGCGGCGGCGATTCAGGCGGCGCGGCGCGGGGTGTCGGTGGCGATCGTCACGGAACAGCCGTGGTTAGGCGGGATGCTGACCAGTGCCGGGGTCTGTGCGCCGGATGGTAACGAGTTGGAGTGTTTACAGGTGGGGTTTTGGGGGGCATTTTTGCGGGAGCTGGAGCGGCGACAGGCGGGCGGTTTGGATCATGCCTGGGTGAGCTTTTTTACCTATAACCCACGGGTTGGGGCGGAAATTTTTCGAGATTGGGCGGCGGAATTGGAGAATTTACAGTGGATTGTTGGCGATCGCCCGCGTCAGGTATTGCGGCAGGGCGATCGGGTGGTTGGCGTGGAATTTGAGCGTCATCGCATTGAAGCGGCGATCGTGATCGATGCGACTGAACTCGGCGATTTGTATGCCCTCGGTGACATTCCCCACCGTTGGGGCTGGGAATTACAGGATGAATTTAACGAGCCGAGCGCCCCGTCAGTGTTAACGCCCGAGCATAATCGCGAAGTGGTGCAATCCTTAACCTGGGTGGCGATTTTGCAAGACTACGGCCAAGGCGATCGCGCTCCCCAGGTTGTGACCGACGAGGCGACGTTTAACCCCAGCGTATTTAAGCAAGCCTGGGCAAACCACGGCGCGGCGAAATATCTCGATTATGGCCGCTTGCCCAACGATCGCTTTATGCTCAACTGGCCGATCGCGGGGAATGATTACGCCACCGATCTTGATCGCCTGGTGGGAACGGATGCCGATCGGGCGGCCTGCCTTGCCGAAGCCCGTCGCCACACGCTGAACTGTGTGCGCGATATTCAAGCGCGACTCGATCCGCGCTACGGCCTCGCGTCAGATATTTTTCCACCGGTGGACGGTCTCCCCGCCGGATTGGCGCTCTATCCCTATTTTCGCGAAAGTCGCCGCCTGGTGGGTTTGCGCACCGTCTGCGAAACCGATATCTTGCCGATCACCGGTGGGAACGTCGCCCCCTTGCCGACCTGGAACGATCGCGCCGAATCGATCGCGATCGGCAACTACCCCAACGATCACCACTACGCCCACTTCACCCTACCCGTCCAGCCCAAATCCCTGCGCTGGGGCGGTCGCACCACCGGGACACCCTTCGCGATGCCCTATCGCGCCCTGATTCCCGCCGCGATCGATGGGCTGCTCGCCTGCGATAAAAATGCGGCGGTGTCCCACGTGGCGAACGGCGCGACGCGCTTACAGCCGGTGGTGTTGGGCTTGGGGCAAGCGGCGGGCATGGCGGCGGCGTTATGCGTCGAGCGGGGCTGTCAGCCGCGTGATCTCGATGTGCGATCGCTGCAACAGGCGTTAGTCTCCGACCCGATCGCGCCGAGTGCCATCGTGCCGCTGTTTGATCGCGATCCGCGATCGGCGGACTGGGTCGGAATCCAGCTTCGTTACGCCGATCAACCGGAAACCTACCCGATCGATGGTTACGCCGACGGCGATCGCAGCCCGATCGATCCGCCTCCCCTAGCAGACTCAGTCAACCCAGCGACCCGACATGACCCCGACGCGATCGCCATCCACGGCACATTTACCCGCAAGGGCGATAACGATTATGCGCTGACTGATTCGCAGGGGACACGCTGGCGACTCGTCACCCTTTCGACGGCGATCCACCACCAGTTACGCGATCGTTCCAAAAGCAAATTGGTTGGGCGCGGCTATCCCAATCGCGCGGGCGGCTGGATTCGATTGGTGGAAATTGAGGCTTGAGTTGACGACGATCAAGGCGATTAATTCACGAAATCATCCCGATTTGAATCCCTGGCATCTGTACGAAGGAATAACACCAACCTACAGATGCCATGCGTACTTTTTCCCTCCTGCTACTGCTCTTCGGCGCTGCTAGCACCAGCTCGATCGTCGCCAATCTCGACTCCGCAACTTCACCGACGCTTCTGAGTACAGCGATGCTTTCCGCGCAGACGGAGCAGGCCAATGATGTTAATCCCCATCGTGGCGGTGGTCGCCGTCGCTTGGTCGATGACACGCCGATCGAAATTCTGGGCGAATCGGACTTTTCTGAATTAATGATGTAGACCAGGATAATCAACAGCCATTTCAGACCTTTGAGGTTTTAGAAACCTCAAAGGTCTCGCTTTTTATGGCAAAGAGCGATTAGGTTAGGACACCCTAGTCCAAGCTGGAAACCGCACTTCGACAAGCTCAGTGCTCTCAGTTTTTTTGATAAGTCCTAATTTACTCGGTTTTTGCTATATGACCTTAGCCAAACTGAATATTATCAAAAGCGATTTTATTCGTACGGCTACCGAAGCTAATCGATCGCGCCACCCCCTCAAATGGAATGGTCGTGTTTTCAAACAGAGAATAGGCCGATGGAAAATCGAGCAGGGTGGTTTGCGTTAACGTCGCTTTCGCTAAAACCGCGCCGGAAGCATCGAAGCCATCGAAAATAACGACCTCATGCTCAACAAATGGGGATGCGTAGTCAAAACTCAGCTCAGACTCAAACCCCTCGGCAATATTGACCTTGATCTCATCGCCAACGCCATAGGCCAGGGCATTCACACCGCTCGCCGACGTTTCAAAATTGCCGCCGAATTTGTTATCGCTTCGATCGTTAATCAACCGGTGGGCGCTCGATATCACGAGCGCATTATCGGAAAACGATAGCCCGCGATCGCTGTACCGATCGGAGACGGCGGTGAGGTTGTCAGACTCTTCAAAGTCGAGGGTGATCGGATCGCTGGCCGCGATCGTCAGGGTGGCCGATCGGCGATCGCCTAGAGTGATGCCCGAGGAGGCATTGCTCAAGCTGAGTTGAACCGTTTCGGAGGGTTCGAGCCGTAGGTCATCGAGGATCGGCACGGCGATTTGTTTCAGGGTTTCGCCGGGATCGAAGGTGACGGCGATCGCGGTGTTGTCGTAGTCGAGATTGGCGGTGGCAGTTCCTGGGGCGAGATCGAGCCGGACGGTGGCGACGGAGTCGATCGCGCCATCGCGGACGAGGGTAATAATTGCGCTGGTGTTCCCGTCTTCGTCGGTGGCATAGTCGGAGGTGGCGAAGCTGATAGTGGTGGTCGTGGGATTATTCGGAATACCGAGGTCGTCATCCTGAATGCGAACGCGAGCAACCTGTGGGATGCCAATAGTTGCGCCCTCGATCGCACTGAGAATCAGGTTAAATTGTTCGCTGTCTTCGACCAGTGCGTCGTCTACGATCGGAATTTCGAGGAATTGACGGCTTTCGCCCGCCGCAAACGTTGCCACGATCGCACCCTGACGAAAGTCTTCCCCGGCGATCGCTGTGCCATCCGTGGTACTGAGTAATACACGGGTGTTTCGATCCAGGTTGCCGCGCCGAATGAGCTCGATCGTCACCGACCCAGCCGCTTCATTCACCTCATACTGGGTCTGACTTAACACCACGTCCGTATCGAGATCATTAATCACGATAAACCCGCGATCGTTCACCCCAAAGTGAACCAGGTCACCGGGCGCTGTTAAGCGAAACTCAATTTGTTCAAGATCTTCGGGCAGGTTGTCATTAACGAGGGGAAAATCGAGGGTAGTGGTGGTTTCGCCGACGGCAAAGCGGATCGGTAAGGCGAGATTGCGGAAGTCGGCGGGAAAGGTGGCGGAGAAGCGCGTGGTTTCTTGGAAGGCGACGATCGCGGTTGCCACGCGATCGAGCTGGCCTTGACGGGTAAACGTCAAGGTTACTGGGGTGTCGCTTTCATCGGCAAAGACGATCGTTTCATCAATGGAAATCTCGATGTCTTGATCAATAATCTCCAACTCGCTGGTGGCTTGTGCGCCAAGTCTCGCCCCGCCCATCGGCGCACTGAGGCTCACGGCGATCGTTTCGGTGTCTTCGACCAGATCGTCGTCAACGATCGGAATCGCGATCGTTTTTTCAAACTCATTCGGCCCAAAAATCACCGCGATCGGAGCGGCGTTATAGTCCGCAGCGGTGGCGGCATTGTCGCCCGTCCCGTTACTCGGCGTGAGCGTCACGCTAACGGTTTGCCCCGAGGGATTGCGGCGCGTGAGGGTGACGTTTTGGTATTCCTGGTTCGGATCGAGACCGTCTTCGCGAGTCTGAAAGCGAACATCGCTAAACTCGATGATGTCCACGGCGACGAAATCGCTGGCATCAAGCTCGCGGGTGGGGTCAAAGGGCAAATAGGCCAAAAATTCGCCGGTGCTGCGAACGGCGATCGTGGTGTCCGCGATGAAATCGATCGGGGCGACAATTTCGAGATCGGCAAAATCCAGCCCAGCGGGTAGGGCGATTTTATCGAAGTCATCTTCAAAATCAGCAATCAGGTCGATACTGGCAAATAAGCTGGCATCGGCGGCGATCGGCTCGGTAAAAGCCGGACGCAGCACAAAAGTATCGTTACCGCGACCACCGAACAGACTATCGAGACCGAGATCGCCGCTGAGTCGATCGTTACCATCGCCGCCTTCGAGCCAGTCGTTACCCAGATCGCCGCTGAGAATATCATTCCCATCGTTGCCGAAGAGCGTGTCGTCGCCCTCGTTGCCGCGAATCACGTCGTCATCGTCATTGCCTTCGAGCCGATCGCGATCGGCTCCACCAAACAGCAGATCTTGACCCCTGAGACCGCGCAGCGTGTCATCTCCGACCAAGCCAAAAATGGTATCGTCACCATCGGTTCCGATCAGAAATGTGCCGCCGTTGAGTGTGTCGGTGATTGTGGCCATAGGTCTAGGAGGGGCAAAGAGAACAACAACGTCGGATTTTGAGGGTTAAACCACGCAGGCGTTTTCAGGACTTACGCGAGAGGGGTTAGCAGTCCTGTTTTTTTAAGGACGCATCAGGCTCTGGTTTAGTGGCGTGCTTTCCATCATATTTTGTTAATTTCTTGGCTGTGTTATCCCTGATGTGGACACTAATTTACGGCGCAGCGGCTGTCGTACTGGAAATTTCGATCGCATTCACCATCAAATCGCGCCCTTGACGAATATCAGAACTGGGCAATTCACAATCTGGACAAACGTAAACCCAATCCGTCGGCCTGAAATCGCGATCGCAGTGGTGACAGTGACACACCGCCGGAACCCGCTCAATTTCAAATGTCGCACCTTCGGCGATCGTGCCGATCGTGCAGGTCTCGAACGCGAATTCGAGCGCTTCCGGAACCACTCCAGATAGTTCGCCAATCTGAACGCCGATCCGGTGAATTTTGTTCGCACCGCGATCGCGGGCGTGCTGTTCTGCTGTTTCGAGAATGGATGCCATCAGGCTTAGTTCGTGCATGGGTTCTGGGTGGTTTTGGGGTGGGTGATCGATGTCGTAACCTGGCGCATAATCCAGTCCATCGCCTGCGTGATACCGGCCTGAGCGATCGGCGAGAGCGGATCGCCAAACCCAAAATCAACGGCGGGAATCCCGAGGAGCCATGCCGCACTCGGGGCGCGATCGTATAGGTGAGCGGCGAGGTCGAGTAACCCCTCGGGGCTGGAGCGATGCGGGTCGAAGTGGTTGGGAGACGCTGGCGATCGTGTTGTGAGCGATCGTACGGTCAACGCGCGATCGGTATGCGTCACTTCTCCTGTGAGTTCCGCCGCAGATTCCGCCGCAGATTCCGCCATAAGTTCTGCATCAACAAAAATTACCTGTTCCGCCTGTGAGAGCACTTCGGCTAGTTCTGGGACGAGTTGATGGACGGCGATCGCGGTGACGTGCGCGGGCAGATCGTCGGATTCGCGCAGGCGATCAGCGACGCTAAACCCGGCGAGATCGTCGCCCCGCAGCGGATTGCCGTAGCCGATGATCACACAGCTTCGGGGGCGATCGGTAGAATTCTGAGTGGTAGCAGGACGGGTCAAGGGTTATTCTCGTCGTGGTTTGAGTGGCTCACACAGCAAAAAAGAGTGAGACGTTCGTTGTCGATATTTTGATATTTTAATCGAAATTCTAGATGTTTTTCAGACAAAAAAGCCCCTTCCATGGAAGAGGCTAATCACAATAATCTGGATTGAATTTAACGAAAACTAACAACAACTAAACTTGATTCAGAGAGCATCCTCCGGTCATGCAATTCATGAGTATTAGCCAATAGAGAACATTACAGCTCGGCGGCATCGCTCTCTAGTTCAAGACGTTCTGAGGTGGCTCGATCGCCCAGGCTGAGTTTGACCACTTTGTCGATCGCTTCCGGCGCTTTGGGAATCGTCAGGATCAAGATCCCGTCGGCGTAATCTGCCGTGGCTTCTTCATTCAGCACCGGCATAGACAGCGAGAACGTACGGCGGAACTTACCATTCGGAAATTCGCTGTAGAAGCGGCGTTTCGTATCGTCCGGCGTGGGTCGGACATATTCGCCAGCGATCGAGACCTGTTCTCGGGTGATCGAAATATCGAGCTTGTCGCGATCGATTCCCGGCAGCAGCGATCGGACGATGAACTGCGTTTCGGTTTCTTCTAGCTCAACGGGGACAGACCAATTGGTCGAAACATTATCGCCAGAAAACTCGTTAAATACACGGTTAAGATGGCGTTGAATTTGGTCGATTTCGGTGAATGGGCTAACGTGATAAAGTTTCATTTTTCTACCTCTCTAGCGGCCTCAGTTACTTCAGTGATTGTTGATTGGTTGGTGTCGTTCTCGACATGTTTATTCTCACTGATTCACCTGAAATCTCCAATCGCAAGAACCGTATTAAATAGGGCTTAAAACCGAATTTCGGTTAATACGCTTTGCGATTCGGTCTCTACACCGTCAGGCCGTTGGTTGTGTCGAATATTCTCAACTCAATCCGTTCTAAGTACTGGCGCTAGGATGTCGCGGTGTCGCGGTTTTTCCAGATCCACCAAGCAGCGGCACACATCGTCGTATTACCGATCGCGGTGGTCGCCGCCTGCACGATCACGAGCCATTCCAGCGATTCTGCGTTATCGAAAAAATGCCAGGTACAGGCACACATCGCACTGACCAAGGCCGGAAGCATCGCCCAGGACAGCCAGCGCCACGCCGGATATTGATTGACCTCGCTGTAGCGCCAAATCAGCCAAATCGCGGCGATCCATTCGATAACGCTGGAAACGTGAACAACCCAGGTGGGAACGGATAGGGCGTGCATAGGCTGAGGTGATGTGTTGGGGATCTGATGGCTGGGACGAGATAACCGGGACGAGATCGCGACGCTTGAACATTAACTCAAGCGTGAGCTGCAAGATGATGCAAAGTTAGAAAAAATCCTCGGGGAGCGTTGCCCCATCGAGGCGGGTGTCTTCCATCGACGTGAGGCTGATGTCGGCATCGTAGAGATTGGCATCCGTGAGGTCGGCGCGATCGAGGTTGGCACGCATGAGATTCGCTTCGAGGAGGTTCGCATCGCGCAAGCTGGCATCGGATAGATCGGCGTTATCCAGCATCGTTCGCGCCAGGTTGGCCATATTTAGCTTGGCTCCGCGCAGTTTTGCGCCCGTTAAGCGAGCGCTGGCCACGATCGCGCCGTTGAGATTGGCTCCATCGAGCACCGCCTCGCGCAAATCCACCGACGTCATCATGCAGCCGCTCAGATTAGCACCGGTTAGATTGGCTCCTTTCAGCTTGACGTCGCGTAGATTGGCCTGCTTGAGGTTTGCGCCGCGTAAATCTGTTCGCGTCATGTCAGCATTGCAGAGATTTACGTCACGGAGATCGGCTCCGCGCAAGTCAGCCCCACGCAACACGATCGGCTCATAGACACGGCGTTCAAAACGCATATTCGCGCCCCGTAAGTGAGCGCCGCGCAGGTCGGCTCCACTGAAGTTGGCGCCGCGTAGGTCGGCTCCGCTGAGGTTGGCATCGAGCAGTGTCGCCAAGCTCAAATCGGCAGCGCGTAAATCGACTTTTTGCAACAATGCGCCGTGAAGATCGGCGTCTTTGAGGTTGGCGTGGCGCAAATCGGCTTTTTTGAAGGTGGCTCCACCAAGGCGGGCTTTAGAAAGATTGATGTTGGATAGGTGACTCCGCCCGAGGTGGGCAAAAAGTAAGCTCGAACCGCGCAAATTCGCGCCGCTGAGATTGATGCCAACGAGTTCAGCTCCATCGAGTTTGGCGTTGTTTAACAACAGCTTTTTAAATTCCAGGTGGCCAGCGTTATAACGTTCAATGAGTTCGGTTGCGTCCATGATGTCGGGGGAGCGTGAATCGAAGTGCAACGAGGCGATCGGGCGATCGGGCGATGGAGTGCTCGATCAATTGACCGATACACTATCGAGCTAAAACCAGCAAACGAGACCACTAGGCGATCGGCGGTAAATCTTCCGACCAGTCAAAGGCGCGAGCGCCCGTTCTGCGTCCGTGTAGCCGCAGGGTGGCGATCGGCGGTAAGTCCAGATTGTTGAGGGTTTTGGAGACAAAACGGATCAGTTTCGTGCGTTCGGGGAGGGGGCTGGCTTCGGCGATGAGGTGAATACAGCCATCTCGCTGTTTGACCACCATCGACATGTCCCGTTTGGCTAAAATCGTTTTAAATTCGTCGTTGATTTGTTTTACGGGATCGATCGCCTCCTTCGGCTTTTCTGGAGCAAGATCGGCCACTGTTTCGATGGGTTTAATCGCTTCGGTGGGAGGATCTGAAGTCTCTTGAGGGGCGGGAACTGCGACGATCGCGCGATTGATTGCCGGGGATGTTTGTGGCGGTTGAGTTTGTGGCGGTTGAGTTTGCGGTGTTTGAGTTTGGGGCGGCTGGGTTTGCGGTGGTTGAAACTGGGGTGGGCGGGTTTGCGGCCAATCATTGGCGATCGGCTCGACTCCCGGAATGCTTTCGAGCGCCTGACGCATCTGATTGATCGATTCGCTCACCGAGAGCAAGACACGCCCGAGAGCTTCGCCCGCGATCTGGGTGGCCTCATCGGCATCACGATCGCCTAAACATTCCGCGAGTTCATCTTCGAGGTCATCAAGGGCAGAGGTCACCTGTTCCGTCAGGGTTTTGCTGTAGCGCTGAACGATCGCATCGACTTCATCGCGTGAGTTGACATGCTGGGTCAACAGTTGAGCGAGGGCGGTACGGCGTCCGTTGCGCTTGGATTTACCTTGCTTCTGTGGCTCCTGCTTTCGATCGTCGGGGGATGCTGGCGCGGAGTTCGGTTCAACGGTTGCCGCAGTTTCAAGGTCTTCGGTCGTCACGATCAGCGGGTTGGACGTAACGAGGACTTCCGGTTTCCTCTGTTCGATCGCGATTTGATCCTGTGCTACCTCTGACCCAGTATCATCCGACCCAATATCCGACCCAATATCATCCGACTCAAGTTCAGCACCAAACGAGCCGAGCCAGCGACTATGATCGTCCGTCGAATGGCTAGCGTCGAGACTCTCCTCAGCATCTAGATCCGTTGCGGTATCGAATAGCGCCACCGTGGTGGCATTGTTGATGTCTGTCGTTGGCAGTGAATCGGCAACGCTGGGGATCGAGCCGCTGTCTACCGCTGTTGTGTCATCGATCTCCAGGCTGACACCTGTCGTTGGCATGTCAGCTTGGTCGCTGCCTGGGTGGCTGTCTAAATCTTTGAGCGCAACGCCGATCGGAATCTCCCAGGTCTGACTGTTATCGAGATCATCAGCATCGCCCGCCTCAAGGCCAAGGAGATCGCCCGTAACGGGTTCAAGCTCGGTGTAGTAGGGCTTGAGGACTTTACAAACCGCAGCGGCAGCATGGTCACATTCATCCGGTGCATCGAGTTGAGCTGTGACGATCGTTAAAGCACGCGTCAGCTCTTCGAGGGTTGCATATTTGTTATAAACACGCCGGATAAATTCGCCTAGATCCTGCTGTTTAAGGGTTGACCAATCCCCGCTGTTATAGGAAAACGGACGATGGAGCAATGAAAAAAGGACAATCTTAGCTCGTAGGGGATTGGCTTGCTGGGCAAGCTGGCTCCGAATGGAGAATAAATCTCGTGGGCCTTGAATCTGGGTGACGTCGGTATCAGACATGGCACGTAATTCGCGGATGCAGGAATGAAGGATCAGCTATAACCGAAAAGAGCACGGGGATCGTTAACGCGATCGGTGGTTCTGCTGCATTTTATCTGGCTTCTTTGCCGATTCAGCGTGTGGCGTGGGTCAAGACGCAATAGACCTCTTGCATGAATCGATTTTGCTTTGCCCTCACCCCCCAGCCCCCTCTCCCAAGCCGGGAGAAGGGGAGTTAGAAGTCCCTCTCCCAGTTTGGGAGAGGGATTTAGGGTGAGGGTCAACATTGGTGCAAGAGGTCTAATGACTCCGCACGCGAAAGATGAACATGTTGGAAGCATCAACAACAGAGCCTGCAAAATCTCGAAGTGTGTGAATTGTATGAAGTCACATGAAAAAAAGGTGTGCGAAGGTCTACGCAACAGAACAATGGGAAGCAGGAGTGTGATCTGAGTTGAGAACTCTAACCGGCAAGAGAGCTTAAGTCTAGAACTGAAGTCTTAAGCGATTATCTAATGTCTTGACGTTATTCAACTCTATATTTCGGCTATTTCAGCTTCAGCTTGACGATCGCCATTGATACGCGATGTTCACGCTCCATACACGATTGTCCACGGTTACTTCTACAACGGCATGATTAACGCTGCTCCTCTCAATGTACCGCGCTTGTCGAACACTCAAGCCAACGTACGCCCAGATCATTTACTAGCAGCGATCGATATTGGGACGAACTCGATTCACATGGCGATCGTTCGAGTCCATCCCGAGCTGCCCTCGTTTTCGATCGTGACCCGCGAAAAGGAAACCGTCCGCCTGGGCGATCGTGATCTCAAGACCGGCAATCTCAAGCCGGAAATCATCCAGCGATCGATCGATGCGCTGCGCCGCTGTCAGTCGATCGCCCAGAGCCTGCATGTGGATGAAATCATCGCGGTGGCAACCAGCGCCACGCGAGAAGCGCCCAATGGTCGCGAGTTCATCGCCCGCGTGCGCGACGAACTGGGTTTAGATGTCAGCATTATTGCGGGACAAGAGGAAGCGCGGCGCATTTATCTCGGCGTGTTGTCGGGCATGGAGTTTGCCCAACAGCCTCACGCCATTATCGATATTGGTGGCGGATCGACCGAGCTAATTCTCGGCGATGGACAGGAAGCCCGCAGCCTGAGCAGCACCAAAATCGGCGCGGTACGGCTGACGCAGGAATTCATCACCACCGACCCGATCGACGATCGCGAATTTTCCGTATTGCAAGCCTATATCCAAGGCGCGATCGAGCGACCCGCCGAGGATCTGCTCTCGAAGGTGGGAGAGGGCGAAACGCTGCGGCTGGTCGGGACTTCGGGAACGGTGTCATCGATCGCCACGCTGATTGCGATCGAGGAAACCGGCCAGGAGCCGACGATTCTCAACGGGTTTCGCTTTTCTCGTGATGCTCTCGCCAAATGGGTCGATCGGCTGCGACATGCTGATTATGAAAAACGGCTGGCGATGCCGGGAATGCAGGAACGCCGCGCCGAAATTTTGCTGGCGGGGGCGTTGGTCTTGCTGACGGTGATGCAAAAACTCAACATCCAAACGATCAGCGTCTGCGAACGCGCCCTACGGGAAGGGGTGATCGTCGATTGGATGCTCAAACATGGTCTGATTGAAGACAAGCTGCGCTATCAAAGTTCGGTGAGTGAGCGTAGCGTGCTGAAGCTGGCCAAAAAGTTTGATGTGGATCTCGACTATAGCGATCGCGTTGCCCAATTTGCGCTCCAGCTTTTTGAGCAAACCCACGGCGTTCTCCACAAAGCAAACGATCGCGATCGTCAACTGTTTTGGGTTGCGACAATCTTGCACAATTGCGGCCTCTACGTCAGTCACTCCGCCCATCACAAACATTCGTATTACCTCATCCGTCACGGCGAACTGCTGGGCTACACCGAACTCGAAATCGCCCTGATCGCGAACCTGGCTCGCTACCACCGCAAAAATGTACCGAAGAAAAAACACAGCGAATATGCGGATTTGCCGCCAGAGCAACGCCAGCTTGTGCGCCAGCTCAGTCCGCTGTTGCGACTGGCGATCGCCCTCGATCGGCGACAAATCGGCGCGATCGACAGTATTCGCTGTGAATGCCGCCAAGGTCAGTTTCAGCTTTATCTCAAACCCCGCGACCTAAACGATCCCTGCGAGCTAGAACGCTGGAGTATTGATCAGAAAAAAGTCATTTTTGAGCAGGAATATGACGTTCAGCTCATCGCAACCCTCGTCCGCACATGATCGAGTAGGGTGGGCATTGCCCACCACGATCAATTTGTGGCGATGGCAAGGAAACTTAGGGATTGAGATAGGTGTAGCTGCGTAAGCCCGCCTCGTAGGTTTCTAGCAAGCGCTGCGCCTCCTCAATTTCGATGCGCCCGTCGCGCAGTGCGGCCTCACTGGCCTGTCGCAAACTTTCGAGCAGATCATCGCCGCTGTACTGCACGTAGCTCAGGACTTCGTTCATCGTGTCGCCTTTGACCACATGCTCGATCGCGTAGCCCCCTTGCGGCGTGAGCTGCACGTGTACCGTGTTCGTATCCCCAAACATGTTGTGCAAATTGCCCATAATTTCCTGGTATGCCCCGACGAGGAACATACCGAGGTAATACGGTTGACCCGGTGTATAGGTGTGTAATTCGAGGTTGGGTTTGACGTCGAGCCGATCGATAAAGCGATCAAATTTACCATCGCTATCGCAGGTTAAATCGGCCAACGTCGCGCGTTCCGTCGGTTCTTGATCCAGGTGATGAATCGGCAAAATCGGGAAGAGCTGATCGATCGCCCAGCAGTCCGGCGCGGATTGAAAAATCGAGAGGTTGATGTAATAAATCGAGGCGAGGATTTGTTCGAGGTTTTCAAATTCCTGGGGGATTTCGTCGAGCGTACGAATGATCGCCAGGATTTTACGGCAGCTCGCCCAATAAATCTGCTCGGCTTTGGCGCGATCGGTCATGCTCAGATAGCCGAAAGTGAACAGGCTCACGGCTTCATCTTTGAACTGGGCGGCATCGTGGAATAGCTCCTGGAAGTTTTCCGCGTTGATCGAGCTGTAGGTTTCGCGCAGATTTCGCAGCACTAAATGTTCTTTGGCTTCCGGCAATGCGGGGACTGAGTTGGGCTGCGAACTGGTTCCCAGCACGTCAAAAATCAAGACCGACTGATGCGAGGCGATCGCCCGTCCGCTCTCACTCACCAAGGTCGGAACGGCGCAATCTTTCTCTTCACACGCCTCTTTCACTTCCGCCACGATGTCGTTAGCGTAGTTTTGCATGTTGTAGTTTTTCGAGGCGTAAAAACTGGTTTTCGAGCCGTCGTAGTCCACGGCCAAACCGCCGCCCACGTCGAGATAGTTCATATTCGCGCCAAGTTTCGCTAGCTCGACGTAAATTTGACTGGCTTCGCGGATCGCGTCTTTGATCGTGACGATCGACGAAATCTGCGATCCGATATGAAAATGCAAAAGCTGTAAACAGTCGAGCATATCGGCGGCGCGGAGCTTATCGACCGCTTCGACGATTTCCGGCAAATTTAGCCCGAATTTAGCCCGATCGCCGCTCGACGTTCCCCAACGCCCGACGCCCTTGGCGCACAGTTTTGATCGCACGCCCAAACAAGGTTTTAGCCCCAAATTCTGCGCCACCTCGATCGCCAGATCTACCTCTTCCGGCTGTTCCAGCACCAAAATCGGCTGATGCCCCAGCTTTTGCGCCAGCATCGCCGTTTCGATGTAGCCGTAATCCTTGTAGCCGTTGCAGATCAGCAGCGCTCCCGGCGTTTTCAGCATCGCCAGAGCGATCAATAGCTCCGGTTTCGATCCCGCTTCCAGGCCAAAGCTATAGGGTTCACCGAAGCGCACGAGATCCTCGACCACGTGGCGCTGTTGGTTGCACTTCACGGGAAAGACGCCGCGATAGTGACCGGCGTAGCTATAGCGGGTGATGGCTTTGGAAAAACAGGCGTTGAGCCGCTCGATGCGATCGGCCAAAATATCGGAAAAGCGGATCAGCAACGGTAGGCCAAGGTTTCGCCGCTTCAGCGATTCGACCAGTTCGTAGAGATCGATCGCCCCGCCGCGATCGCCCTTCGGCGACACCGTCACCCGACCGGCGGCGTTAATCCCGAAATAGGGATCGCCCCAGCCGCGAATCCGGTAAAGCTCTTCGCTTTGCTCGATCGTCCAGGTCGCGGCGTCCGCTACGTCCGCAGCATGTCCAGCCGCGTCCGTACCGTTCGGATCGGGCTGATTTCCGGGGTTATTGCGAAGGGATTCGGGGCTTGGGGAGGCGAGAACCATGGGCGATTAGATTACATGCGAGACTTTGCGGTCAAGGTAGCACGGTTAATCTCGTCTGCGATCCAAATCGGTCATTTTCTAGGGATCATTTTCGGGGGATGGTCGCACCTAAGAGGAAGCGTAGGAAGCGGTTTCACTTTCGTTCGCAGTCGGACGATCGACCGGCGCGATCGGCTCGCCGCCGCCCAGCTCGATCGACGCTTTAATCAAGCCGTTAAACAACGGGTGAGGCCGATTCGGGCGCGATTCAAACTCAGGGTGAAACTGCGTCGCGATGAAAAACGGATGATCGGCTAGTTCCACGATTTCCACCAGGCGTCCATCGGGCGACGTGCCGCTGACGGTGTAGCCCGTGTCGATAAACAGGCTGCGATAGGCGTTGTTGAACTCGTAGCGGTGGCGATGGCGTTCGTACACCACCTCTTGCTGATACAGCTCAAAGGTTTTGGTATTCGTCGCCACACGACAGGGATACAGCCCGAGGCGCATCGTTCCGCCCAGATCGACCACGTCCTCTTGTTCCGGCAAGAGGCTAATCACCGGATTGGTGACCTCGGGTTCAAATTCTGAACTATTAGCCGAATCAAGCTGCGCCACATTTCGCGCCCACTCGATGACGGCGCACTGCATTCCCAGGCACAGCCCCAGGAACGGGATTTTTCGCTCGCGAGCGTAACGAATAGCGGCGATTTTGCCATCAATACCACGCGTCCCGAAGCCGCCTGGTACAACGATGCCATCAACGCCCGACAGCAATTTTTCCGCCGTGTCCGCGCCTAAGTCTTCGGAGTTCACCCAGCGCAGTTTGACATCGGTATTGTGTTCGACGCCCGCATGGTAGAGCGCTTCGACGACGGAGAGATACGCATCCGAAAGCTGAATGTATTTACCGACTAGCGCAATATTGAGCGTGCGCTGTGGATTGTTCATCCGATCGATCAGTCGCTGCCAGCCGGTCAGATCCGGTTCACGCTGCTCTAGGCCGAGGCGATCGATCACGGCACTGGCGAGTCCTTCCGCTTCGAGCAACAGCGGCACTTCATAAATGCTGCTGGCATCGGGCGAGGTGACGACGCACTCGACGGGAACATCGCAAAATTCGGATAGTTTTTCTTTGATGTTCGTCGGGACGTGGCGCTCGCTGCGGCAGACGAGCAAGTCGGGCTGAATGCCGATCGATCGCAGCTCTTTGACCGAGTGTTGCGTCGGTTTGGTTTTCATTTCGCCCGCTGCGGCGATCCAGGGCAGCAGCGTCACGTGAATGTAAATCAGATTTTCGCGACCAACGTCTTTGCGAAACTGGCGGATTGCTTCGAGGAATGGCAGCGATTCGATGTCGCCGACGGTTCCGCCGATTTCCACGATCACCACATCAGGGTTAGCATTGCGGCCTACGCGCTGAATCCGCGATCGGATCTCGCCGGTAATGTGCGGGATCACCTGCACCGTACCGCCGTTATAGTCGCCGCGCCGCTCTTTATTGATCACAGACTGGTAGATCAAGCCCGTTGTGACGCTGTTCAGGCGCGACATCGAGGTATCGGTAAAGCGCTCGTAGTGGCCGAGGTCAAGGTCAGTTTCAGCACCGTCTTGGGTGACGAAGACTTCGCCGTGCTGAAACGGACTCATCGTTCCGGGGTCAACGTTGATGTAGGGATCGAGCTTGAGGATAGAAACGGAATAGTCGCGCGACTTCAGCAGCCGACCGAGACTTGCGGCAACAATGCCTTTGCCGATGCTGGAAACAACACCGCCGGTCACGAAAATATATTTGGTCATGGTCTAGCGATGTACGAGCCGGTTCGCGTCGGAAGGGTGTGGCTGCGATCGCGACCCGGCGTTAACTATGCAAATCTTGCCATACCATTGGTCGTAGTCTGAAGGATTCGCTAAAGATTTTCGTCGTGGTCGTAAGCGGTGTGTACTCCAGGATTGGCGAGTCGTTTATTTGGAGTCATTATGGTCAACCCTTCTTTTTTTCGCCTGTGTTCGCGCTTAAAGACGCGCTGTAAATTGATCCGGGATCGCTTGCTATATACGCTTTTCGTCCGCCTTGCGAGCGATTGCGCCCAACAGAATCAGCCCGATCGCAGTCTCAAATTCTACCGATCGGCGATTCGCTATACACAGACGTCAGAGATTTTTCGGACGGTCGGCCAAGCCTACGAAGACCGGCAGGACTGGGATCGCGCGGTTGGGATTTATCAACAGGCGATCGCTCGCTTTCCGTACGACCTTCAGTTTTACGAGCATTTAGCGACGATCGCCGAGAAACGTGAACATTGGTCTGAGCTTGTTCACTGCTTGACCCAAGTCTGTGATCTGGGCGAACCCTCAGCGACGGTTTATCAACGCATCGGTCATGCCAACCTAAAGCAAAAACAGTGGCCGCAAGTGGAGCAGGCTTACCGATCGGCACTCATGCGGGAGCCGGATCACTATGGATCGCACCATGCTTTAGGTCTGGCGTTAATCCGTCAGGAACGGTGGGCGGAGGCGTCGGAGGCGTTGACCCGAGCGCTCCAGCTTCAACCGAAGGCGATCCGCACCCGTGCCCAGTTATGTTTGGCCTTCGCGCAACAAGAAAAATGGCGCGAGAGTTGTCAGACGTTGGCGATCGCGATCGCCGATCATCGCGAGGTCTTTTCCCCTGTTGGGCCTTGGCTCAAACACTTTGAGAGCCTCGATCTCGATCAACCCTGGCCGGAGACGGTGGAGGCGTTCGAGATCGCGATCGAAACCTTCATCGATGCCGGACGTTACCTCAAGGTGGATCTTGCACCCGTCGCGGATTGTGCGTTTCTACACGCGATCGTACGTTTTCCGGCTCAGGCTTGGCATCACTTTTTTTACTTCAATCGCCTGCTGATCCGGTACCGCAATCAAGATCGTCTCGACGAACTCTGCGATCATTTACGCACAGCGATCGCGGCCACACCCGACGCCCGCGAAACGTATCTCAACTTGACAGCGATCGCCGACTTTCGCGGGGATAATCAGACCGCCGCGATCGCCCACGCGACCTTGCTCGATCGCGATGCCGGGATCGACACCAACCTACGCGATCGCGAATCCCGTGGTCTGCTCCCAGAGGCAGCGACACGCCTTTCGCCGAGCTTCTTGATTATCGGCACTCAGAAAGGCGGAACCACTTCGCTCCATCGCTATCTGTGCGAGCATCCCCACGTCCAACCGGCAGCCCATAAAGAAATTGACTTTTGGTCAGTGGAATACGATCGCGGTTTGGCCTGGTACATGGCGCAGTTTCCGCCGCGATCGTCGGATTCTCGCTGCATCACCGGCGAAGCCAGCCCGACCTATCTCGACCATCCCGATGCACCCGCCCGCCTACAAGCGACATTCCCCAACACCAAACTCATTCTCGTTTTGCGTGACCCAACCGATCGCGCGATTTCGCACTACTACCATCGCTATCGAGAGCGAAATTTGGTCACACCGATCGAGGCTTTTTTACGGTCAGAGCTCGTCTTCACTCAGCAACATCCCCCCGAGTCCATCCCCGCCGATCGCTACGCCACGCACCTACGCGGTCGTCTAATTTCGCGGGGTCTTTACAGTACGTTTGTTAAACGCTGGCTTCAGTTCTTTCCGCGTGATCAGATCCTGGCGATCGACAGTCGCGAACTGTTCAGCCAGACCGGAGCCGTTTTAACGCGCGTTCACCGTTTTCTCGACCTTGAACCCCAACCGCTCGACGTTTATCCCGTATTTAATCCCGGCACATACCGTCATATTTCACCTGCACTCGAAGCGGAGCTACGCCACTTTTTCCGTCCGTACAATGAAGAACTGATGACCATCCTTGACCTAGATTTCGATTGGCCATAATGTTCTAGCGCTTTGGTTTCCCGATCAAAATCAGCAGACCCTAATTTCAGAACATAACTTGAATAAACACGATTGGATCAAACGACTATCTCTGGTCGAACATGTTGAAGGCGGCTATTTTGCCGAGTCGTATCGTGCGACGGAGATGATACCGACCGCACGGGATGGCTCGGATCGATCGACGATGACCTCGATTTATTACCTGCTGACGGACGATCGCCCGATCGATCATCTCCACCAAAATAAATCCGACATCGTCCACTATTTCCACGCCGGTTCGCCGATCACGTACCTGCTCGTCGCGCCCGATGGCACGCTTTCTCGCGTCAAGCTCGGTCTCGATCTCGCCCACGGCGAAACGCCGCAGCTTTGCGTGCCGGGTGGCTACTGGAAAGCGGCGGTGTTAGAGGCGGGCGAGTATGGCTTAATCGGTGAAGCGGTCGCGCCCGGTTTTGACTATCGCGACATGACGATCGCCAAAGCCGCAGACCTGCGATCGCGCTTTCCCGATCTATGGCCGGAACTCGCCGCCTATGTGCGGGCGTGAGGTTTGGGTTTAATCGGGTTTAAGCCGAACTCATGCAAAGTCTGCTGCGTCGGCAAAGTTGCCAGTATTGAAGAACGGATCGTTCTCGAACAAGGCCGGATCGAAGACAAAGTCTACACCGTTGTCAAAGGTGTCGCCTTCGTCAGCGATCTCGAAAACCTCGTCGGCATCTAGCAGGCCGTTATCGTTGGTGTCGTAGCCCAGGCGTAGCGGTGAATCGTTACCGTTCCAGGAGCTGTAGTCGATTAGCAGCACTTCGCCATCGGCTAGCGTGATGCCGTCGTCGGCGGAGTCGAACACATCAATGCTGACATCGTCGATCCGCTCCATCGCAAAGCTGAAGATCGTGTCGCCGGTTTCCGCAGTGGTTTGGACTTGCATTCGCACGAGACGGATGATCGGGTTAATTTCGAGGATGACCGTGTCGTCGGCTTCCAATTCAAAATCATTGAGATAGAGATTGTAGTCGGCGGCGGCGGTTTCAAAGCCGACGAACAGATCGGGGACGACTCCGGTGGCGGTGTTGTAAAGAATGACCGAACTCTCGGCGTCAATTAAGACGGTATCGATTTGATCTTCATCGAGCTGAAGGTTATCAACTTCAAAGACGTAGCCTGAGCCGATGTAGCGCAGGAATTGATCATCGGTCGAGCCTGGGGATGCCTGTAGCCCAAAGGTGGTGACCGAGCCAGGTTCGCTGGAGTCAAAGTTATAGGAGACGATCGCCGGGGTTTCCCACGATCGTAGGCTCGCTGCAAAATGGACGTCCGTTATAACAGGCTTGGGCGCGAATTGCCCTTTAGCAATCAATGAAGCAGGCATATTGAGACCTGTTCCTAATGCTCCGATATAAGAGGTGTAGGAACTATCAACTTTTTTCCCGGTTCCTGCATCACCCGTGACGATCGTATTACCCCCTCCTAGGGTCAGTTGATTAGCATTGACTGGGGTTTTCGTCGATGGTACCGAGACCTGAAAATTCGCATTGGTGAAGTCTATAGAGGCGGCCGCCGCTGTGGGGTCAAAGGGATTAGCCGTTGTGGGAAGAAAGGGGTTAGCCGATCGCGCGACCGGGGTTGACTCGATCGGGGTTGTGGAAGCCGGTTCGAGACCAAACGGCCAGACTTGGCGTCCCGATCGCTGGGCGATCGGCGCAAATCCGAGGGTGTCGGTTTCGGCGTCGCCGCGATAGTCGTCCTCGGTCAGCGTCGCATCGGGGGAATAGAACCATGTATTCGCTGACGGATCGACGAGGATTTCTCGGGTTTCTTTCGGATAGTTAACGTCGTACACCGCGATCGAGACGCGACCGTCTGGCAAGTTCGTTAGGCCGATCGGCGTAACCGAATGCCCACCGGAACCGTCCGGATTGACAATCCGTAACGTGCCGCCCGCGCTGCCCGTTGTCTCAAAGCTTGTCCGTAAGGCCGCCACTGCATCATTCGGCGAAGTCTTGATCGATTCATTACTATCGAGCAGCGCCGTCGCGTACCAGTAGGCCAGCTCTCGCTGGAGTTTCGGATTGCCTTCGAGCTTCAGATCCGCGACGCGATCGGCGCCGAATGCCTTCGGATCGATGCGACCCTCATACATCTGTAAGCTCAATGCCGCCAACCCTTCGCAGTGGCCGTCGCGCATCGTGCTATTCGCCCACTCCATCCACTTTTCCGCCGTCGGCGTCAGCTTGAAGCTACCGTCACTTTTGACGGCGCTCGCAAGCACCACATCCCCAAACATCCGCCGCATTTCCACCGGCGTGAGGTTGAGATAAGCCTCGGAAGATTTGTAGTTCTCGAAGCTGAACCCATCGACATCGGGCGAGAAGGCCGATCGAGCTTGAGGCGTCGAGGGAACGGGAGAAACGGGATCGGTGGGTGAGGCGGAAGGCGCACCGAGGCGGCCTTCGCGCGTGCCGTATTCGAGGTAGTGGCCGATCGCGCTGACCTTGCTGGGCTGTTCGATGATCGCAGCGGCAACGTCGGGGTTGTTGATTAGGTAAAAGCCAGTATTAAAAGTCGCGCTACTGTCGCGCCCTTCGTACTGGCCGAATTTAACAAAGTGTCCGTAGGCCGTCAGGGGGTCAGAACTATCGATCGTTGTGGCGATCGCGTCGCGAACGTCGGTGTTCTGAGCGAGATAAGTGTCGGTGTTAAATTCGGCGATCGGGTCGCGCCCTTCAAACTGGCCGTGACGGAGGAAATGTTCGATCGCGGTAGTCTTCCCTGTGGCGACTTCGGCGGCTACGTCGTTATTGTTGGTGAGATAGAATTCCGTATCGAAGAAAGGACCAGGATCGTTTCCTTGCTCACGACCAATATTCTGAAAGTGAGCGAACCCACTACGTGTGACTTCTCTTGCGTCTGGATAGATCTCGAAGTAGTACGATGCGTCGAACAGTGACTCAATATTGAGCATTTTTTAACGAAGAAGGCTAAAGAGATCCAAAAACCAACGATGAACCCGTCGCACTGAGGCTGTGGCGTCGGCCAAATCAGTGGACGGGTACAGGTTGGGGAAAAAGCCCTCTCGGAAGATATCCCAAGAATTTACGGATGAGGTGATTCGATGATGAAAATTTATGATCGCGTTTCCGCCAGCGTCTTCACCACCTTCGGCGCGATCGGCGCACTCAACGCCTCCTCCAACGGCGCACGACCCAAACGCTCCTCTAAAATGTCCATCACCTCGCGGCCAAAATCATTCGGGTTCCGCTGCCACGCCTCCAGGCACACATTACCGAAGAACGACCCCAGCGGTTCCGGATTCCACAACAGTTTTCGCGCCGTCCAGGGCATCATGCTCATCGGGTTGTAACCGGGCTTGAGAATGTCGTTCTCAAAGGCGAAATCTTCCAGGTGCGTATGGGGTTGCAGGCCGATAAAGAAAATCGCCGGTTCGACTTTGTCTTTGCCGAAGATCGCTTCCAGCTCGCGGTGATAGGCGATCGTCTGGCGAATCGTTTCGTAAGTTTCGTCGATCACATTAAAGGAATAGTTCACCGAAACCAGATCGTTAAAGCCCGCCGCCTTCAGATCGCGGCAGTTTTGCAGCACCACGCGCAGGTTATAACCCATCCGCATCTTGCGGACGAGTTCCTGGGAACCGCTGGTGATGCCGATCTCGAAATAATTCATCCCCGTCCGTGCCATCAGGTCGCACAGTTCCGGCGTCAGGTTGTCGGCGCGAATGTAGGCCGCCCAGTGGATATCATCCATGCCGGAATCGACGATCTTTTGTAGCAGCTCGATCGCGTCCTGGATGTAGCGCCGCGCCGGGATGAACTGCGCGTCGGTAAACCAGAAGTTGCGAATACCGCGATCGTAAAGCTGACGCATTTCGGCGACCACCTCATCCGCCGGATTAATCCGCACCTGCTTACCTTCGATCACTGTATAAATGCAGTAGCAGCAGTTATGGGGACAGCCACGCTTGGTTTGAACACCGAGGTAAAAATCGCGATCCTGTAAGTAATAGTCAAACTCCGGCCAGATGCGAGCGATGTAGTCGTAATTGCAGGCGCTTTTCTCGATCGAGGCGGGCGCTTCATGGATTAGCCGTTCCCGTGGATTGGTTTCGCCGACGATATAGCACCGTTCGCGATCGAGCGACTCGTTACGAATCAGCGCCTCCAGCAACGTTTCACCCTCACCCACCGAGACGATCGACCCCTGGGGCAAACTCTTCGCCAACTGCTCGTAAAACACACTAACCGCACCGCCGCCGACAACGGTTTTCGCCTGGGGATTGTAGCGACGCGCCCGCTTTAACCCTCGACGAATTAACCCGGTATTGCGCCACAGCTCACCATAAAACGACATCGCCAACCGCAGACCACCGAACGCGCCGCGCAGCTTGATCAGCGGATTACTCGCGTAGTAGAACTCAAACGCATTTTGTAGCGGATTGCCGCCACGCCCACCCACCGGCGCATAGATCTGAATATCGCGCCAGGAAAAAATGAGCAAATCCGGGCGAAACTCGTCGATACAGCGATCGAGCGCACGACTGAAGTCGAGCGGCGGTACGGTTCCCAGATCAAATATTTTTTGTTCGACCCCAGGAAATAGCTTGTGAACGTGGTCGGACAGGTACACGACACCGATCGGGAAGATCGGATTGCACGGCAAGCGGACGTAGAGAACACGCTCGATGCGATCAGCCATTGTTAAAATAAAGTCACATATCTTTACCTAAAAGATAGCACTTTGGTCTCCCCGCCGCCGCGTAAGGGCTCGTGGGACATCGCTGCGAACAACGCGACGTCCGTCGAGCCGAATCCAGATCAACGCTGAAAAAGCGACCCTGCGACAGTCCCTCGACCTCATCCCCAAGCTATACAGACACGCTTTTTATGTACTTTTATGTAAAGGATGTCTAGCAGGCTTGAAATTTGTGCAACACGTTTGTGTGGGTCTAATCTTGAGTTCATTCTTGACATTCTTTTGATGCATCTTTTGCAACAAATTTGCTTGTCTCGTATCGGTGATTACGTTTGGCTTCAGAAATGATTAATTTATCAGGCGATCCGAGGTTACATCCGTCGTTTTTTTTGAACGCTTAATGATCTCCGATCACAAGTGATCCCCCCAGGTTATTGAAATATTAAGGAAAGGCGATCGTCAAAACGTGTCGCTATTCGGCTTTGAAGCCGCCTAAAAACTTGGATTGTACTTCCTGCTAGGACTTTGTTGTTACTCCTTGACACGCCCATATAGCGCGAAAAGCCCTGTATACAAGACTTTTTCGTGATCAGGCTCGATGAGATCATCTGAGAGAGGGGCGCTTGGTAGCACTGTTTACAACAGACTGGGATCGCACAATGTTAGGCTAAAAAGCAACAATAAAAACTTCTCGAAACTTCACTCCCGCTCTACATAAATATCATGTCTCAAATCCTTGATCCCTTGCCAAAAGGCGGCACATCGGTCATTCTCTGCTGCTATGTCAACGCCACAAGTCAGATTCAAGTATCGCGGATTACAAATATTCCTAATTGGTACTTTGAACGTGTCGTTTTTCCCGGTCAGCGACTGATGTTTGAAGCACCACCGTCGGCACAGATCGAAATTCATAGCGGCATGATGGCGAGTGCAATTCTCTCAGACACGATCCCTTGTGAACGTCTACGGATCGACGGCGTGGAGGATGCAGAATCAATGAGTGCATCTGGGCCAACGGATACGATCGCCGATTCTGGTCAGCGATCGGCGGAAACCGCAGCTCGCGAACCGGCTTTCGCGTCACGTGTGCAACCAACCTAAATTAGGTCTAGGGCTAAAAATCATTGCGATTTCCATATCGTTCTTCGCGTTGCTTCACATAACAAACCGAGTGTTCGTTTAAGATCTAGGGAGACTCTCCGGTACTCTCCTTGGATCTCCCGTCTTTTTTGTGGCTGTGGCGAGCAGCGGCCTGGTCAATGGGCTTTACGATCGCGGCATATATTCTATTGGCCGTGTCCGGCTTATGGCTGGGCTGGCGTGCGCGTGTTTCACCTGTTGATGATGGCGACTCGGCCAATCTCGGCGAAATCGCTGATTCAGAGGTGGGGCGCGGCCTACGGGTGGTGCATCTTGTCCTGGGAATCGCGATTATCTTTTTAGTGTTGTTTCTCTTGGCAATCGGCTTGGTCGGTACGCTGGGACATTTTGGCTCGCTGATTCAGTCGCCCCATTTTGCGGCGGGGTTGATTGTGGTGGGTCTGACGATCGCGGCGGCAGTTACGGGGCTACGGATCTCGCCCGATCGGCATTATTCCCGCGCGATCCACCGCACGATCGATGTGGCGCTATGCGTCGCGCTGGTGATCGTGACCTATACCGGCTGGGATGTGGTGCAAAAGTATTTACCGCCCGGTTAGGAAGGTTGGATTGATTGTCGAGAGGGGCGTTAGAGTTTCTGAGCGACTAGTTCAACCTTGCTGGATCGTGTCGCGTCGGTAGGGTGATGGTGACGTCTGTACCGCTGCTCGGAGACGATGCAATCTGGATCGTGCCGCCGTGTTGCACGGTGATGATCCGCTCGGCGATCGACAGTCCTAAGCCTTTGTTTTGGCCGATCGGCTTGGTCGTAAAAAAGGGATCGAAGATTTTTGCCTGAAGTTCCGGCGTCATCCCGTGGCCGGTATCGCGAATCACGATCGCAACTTGATCATCATCTAGATGCCGCGTTTCTAGGCTAATTTTGGGTTCGATCGCAGACAGCTCCTGCTCCGATGTCACATCGAAGGATTCGATCGCGTTGAGTAATAGATTGAGTAGTGCTTGGTTGAGCTGACCGGGGTAACACTCTAGGCTTGGTAGCTCGTTGTAGTCGCGTTCGATTTCGATCGCGGCGTGACGATCGCTCGCTTCGAGACGATAGCCCAGCAGTAGCAAAGCGTTATCTAGCCCGTCATGCACATCGACCTGTTTGAGTTCAGCTTCGTCGAGTCGGGCGAAATTACGCAGCGATAGAACGATGTCGCGCACCCGCTCTGCACCGACGCGCATCGAATCGCAGACCTTCGGCAAGTCTTCGATCAGAAATTCCAGCTCTTCGAGTTCTGGTGGCTCGTACGTGTTTGACGGGTTTGGCAGATTTGGCGATCGCTGAGTCGCTTCAACCATCTCGCTTGAATCGTGATGTATCTCGACTTTGGCTTGCCGATCGTGGTAGTAAGCGATCGCGTTGAGTAGATCCTGAGCGCTATCACTGACATAGGCGATATTGCCGTAGATAAAGTTAATCGGATTATTGATTTCGTGGGCGATTCCGGCGACGAGCTGACCGAGGCTCGACATTTTTTCGCTGTGGACGATCTGAAGTTGCGCTCGCTGAAGTTCGTCGATGCCCGAGGTAATGCGATCGACCATCGTGGCAAAGGCGATCGTCACATCACCTAGCTCGTCATCGCGACAGAAATGCATCGAGGCAAATTCGGGCGGATGGGTCTCTGAATTATTGTGGTTAAAGACTTCCCCTGCTGTGAGCAAATCCTGGCGCAGCGTCAGGATGGGAATGATTAACAGCCGATCGAGAACAATGACGGTGGAGGCGGTAACAACGATCGAAATAATCAGGACAAGACCCGCAATGCGGGCGATAAACCAGATATATTCTGTCCTCACCCAGCGAGCATCGTGGCGAAGCACAATGGTTTCATCGCTCAGGAGGCTAGACATGTTCCACTCAGCGTCGTAGCGATAGGTGCGGCGATCGAGTTTTTTGGCTTTTTTGTCTTGAAAACGTTGAATTTCAGGCCATGACAGGGTGGGAGCTTCTCCAAATTGCGTGACGAATTCCCCACTCGCGTCATAGACCACCCCACCCACGATCGTTGAATCGGGGAGCTGCGGCAGGCTACGCAACAGTGCCAGTAGTTGAGCTTGATTCTTATTGAGCTTGGGGTCTGCAAGAAATAGACCCGCGACTTTCGCGGAGGATATTTCTTCGAGCCGATCGAGCAGTTCTTGTTCGCGTCGATACACCGAAGGAATCAGAATGATCGTTTCGATCGCGACGATGCTGAGAAAGACCGTCGCAACAATTTTCCGAGATAGGCGTGCGCGAAATAGGTCAGGGATTCGTTGAATATAGTCACGCATAGAACGTTCGAGCCTGGGCGACATGTTGATCTCGTTTCAAACTTTCGGCAAACTTTCGGCAAACTTTTTTCGAGCTTTCATCAAACTGTTTTCAAACTCAGTTTCTCACTATCCGAATATACGACGATTGCGTTAGGTCTTTGGGCGCTTTGTCTATGGCTCCGAGAAACCTACGGTCGGCCTGAACTGACCTCGGCTTAAGCTTTTCGATACAATATGAACGCCGAATCTTAGCCCCTTGTCGCCTGATTCATCATGACGCCAACCCCTGCCCAGCCACCGATCGCCATGCCCGCCGACACGTCTACGCCGTTGCCCGATCGCGATCAGTTTCAGATTTCGCCCCTGGTGCGGCTGACGCTCCTCGGCCTTTATATCGGCTTAACGATTCCGCTACCCTTTTTGGCGCAGGTGACCGCCGCACCGGTTCCGCCTTGGGCGTTGGCGATCGGGCTGGTGGTGGGTCTGGTGATGTTGATCGGGGTGCTGGCGGAGCGGGTGACGGTCGATGCTGAGGGGATCACGGTGGGCTATCCGGCCTGGGTGGCTTGGTGGCGATCGGGCTGGTCGCTACCGTGGTCTGAGGTTGCAGCGCTCAAGCCTCGAACCACGGGTCAGGGCGGTTTGGTCTATTATTTCGTGACCGAAGCCCGTGATCGGGCGTATTTATTACCAATGCGTGTGGTGGGTTTTGCGCGATTGGTGCGCTACGTCGAAGCGAAAACGGCGATCGATACGCGCGATGTGAAGCCGTTGGCGCAGCCGTGGATGTATCTGATTTTGCTGGGCTGTACGCTGGTGTTGCTCTTGCTCGATAGCTGGACGATCGTCACGGCGCTGTCGTTAGGGACGATTTAGTGTTCTGTAGGGTGGGCAATGCCCACCATCACGAATACTAATGCGCGGGCTGATCGTGGTGGGCGATGCCCACCCTACTGGCTCAAATCCTCAATTTTTAATTTTCAGCAAGACATCCTCGCCGCGTAACTCCGACAAAGTCGCACAGCCCGTACACAGCATCACGGTTTGCAGCTCGGCGATCGTCGCGCGGATCGTCTCATCGAGCGCCGCCGGTGACGCATCCGCCGCCTTCAGAAATGGCGACGCCATCCCGGCTAAATCCGCCCCCAGGGCGATCGCGATCGCTGCATCCAGCCCCGTCCGCAGACCACCCGACGCAATCAGCGGCACATCCGCCGAGACCGATCGCACCTGCTGCAAACAATCCGCCGTCGGGATGCCCCAATCGGCGAACGTTTCGCCGAGGCGACGCTGAATCGGATCGATCGCCCGACCGCTTTCCACCTTCGCCCAGGACGTGCCGCCCGCCCCCGCCACATCGATCGCCGCGATGCCCACCTCCAACAACCGCCGCGCCATCGCCCCCGAAATCCCGTTCCCGACCTCTTTTGCGATCACCGGAACCGGCAGCGCCTCGCACAGCGCCGCAATCTGATCGAACAAGCGCGAAAAGTTGCGATCGCCCCGCGTTTGCACGCATTCCTGGAGCGGGTTCAGGTGCAAAATCAGCGCGTCGGCTTCGATGCTCTCCACCGCTTGCCGACACTGATCCAAACCGTAGCCAAAATTCAACTGCACCGCGCCAATATTGGCCAACAGCAGAATATCCGGCGCGACCGATCGCACCGCAAAACTCGCATTTAACTCTGGATTTTCGATCGCCACCCGCTGCGACCCCACCCCCATCGCCAGCCCGTAACGCTGCGCCGCCTCCGCCAGCCGAAAATTCACCGTCTTCGCCCGATCCGTCCCACCCGTCATCGACGAAATCAGCAGCGGTGCTCCGAGCTGCTTATCGAGACGCTGACTCAAAAAGGGCGTCGCGATCGTAATCTCATCAAAATCCAGCTCCGGCAAACACTGATGATTAAACCGAAAGCGCTCGAAACCCGTGGTGACCTCCCGGCAATTGACATCATCCTCAAGACAAATTTTTAAATGGTCGGCCTTGCGAGCTTGGGTTTCATGCATGAAGTTTGCGGTTGTCATAGATTAATCAGCTTCTCAGCCGGAATGGATCGATTGTCAGTCACTCAGATGTAATAAAACGACACGAAGATCGATACGAAACGTGAAAGCTCGCAATGAAAAGTGAGATATCGTAGTGTCTTGAAGTGTTTTGACTTTAGCGTGCCTTGCTATTTTCAGATCTATTTTCAGACGGATTTCAGGCTCGCCTCAAGGCCATTCAACGCCGTGGCTTCCGAGTCTCATCCCTTTACATATAGGGGGGTTCGCCCCTCGCCCACCTATTTTTCGCACCGCGCATGATTATTATTGACGATAAATCGATCGTAAAAGACTACTTCAACACGACGGGCTTCGATCGCTGGCGGCGCATCTACGGTGATGGCGACGTGAATAAAGTCCAGCTCGACATTCGCGAAGGCCACAAGCAAACCGTTGACAAAGTCATCGCTTGGTTTGAGGCCGACGGCAATCTACCCCAAATTTCGGTCTGTGATGCCGGTTGTGGTGTCGGCAGTCTCAGCATTCCCCTCGCAAAAGCAGGCGCGACGGTATTCGGCAGCGACATCTCCGAAATGATGGTGCAGGAAGCCCAAGAACGCGCCACCGCCGAGCTACCCTCAACCAGCAACGTAAAATTCGCCGCCCAGGATCTCGAAACCATCACCGGCAAGTATCACACCGTTGTTTGTCTCGACGTTTTGATTCACTATCCCGATGACAAAATCGAGGGCATGATTAGCGGTTTGTGCCAGTTGGCTGAGTCGCGGATTGTCCTAAGTTTTGCGCCCAAAACGGCGATGCTAACCCTGCTCAAAAAAGTCGGCGAACTTTTCCCTGGCCCCAGCAAAACCACACGAGCCTATCAGCACAAAGAAGCCGAGATCGTGCGGATTTTTGAGAAAAATGGTTTTAAGGTCAAGCGTGATGAAATGACCAGCACGAGTTTTTATTATTCGCGTTTGCTTGAAGCCGTTCGCTAGTTGATCAATCTGGGTGTCTGTTAAGTTGGATTTGCTCAAAAGCAGGTAGATCGCTCGATCGGGCGATCTACCTGCTTTTTTAAATTGCTTTTTAAATTGCTTATTAAACTCGGGAGTATCCCGTTTATGCAACTTGCCCCTCATCCCCCAGCCCCTTCTCCCAAGTTGGGAGAAGGGGAGACCGATTCAAAGTCCCTCTCCCAACTTGGGAGAGGGATTTAGGTAACTACTCAGGTAAAGAGAAGTGGAAGGTGAGAGAGGGAAGGCAGCCGAAAG
>CAZFJL010000047.1:0-32256 GCA_964518905.1 uncultured Geitlerinema sp.
CCTTCACCGTGCCGACTTTCGACACGCTCTGCAACTTTTGTCCCCGTACTGAGCTTTGAGTCTTCCGACACATCAGCAATTAAATTTATCGAGACGCGCTGGCGAGATTTTCATAAAGTCCTGAGTAAATGGCCTTCGCAGACGTATTTTGTCCGACAAACATCCGAATTTATGGAGCTTCACGGCATGGCTGACGAAAACTATTTCTCTCCTGAAAGTATTATTGCGCTTCGTCACTTTTCGCTAGCACTGCGATCGTTGAGAGTCGTCTTTGAGTCTGAAGAAACCGCAAGATTTAAAGCGATGGTTGGCAAATTTGGTAATTTTGATAGCGAGTTACAGAACTTCAGAAAAATCGAGCGCGAAAATAATTATTGGCAAAGCGGACTCTGGAATAACTCGCTCAAGCTCTTTTTCGGCATGGGCATTGCCTTTACGCCGCCCAATTCGGATGGATATCCAAAGATGAGGCTACGCCATGCAATCGAGGATAAATCTCCAATATTTCATGAATATCAAGCTGTGATGAAAAGAGCTGCTGATGAGTTTGGATGGAAATTCAATCTTGCTGGAGAATGGACGACCATCGAAAAACAGCAAAGTCTGGCGACAATTTTGGGTGAAGAAAATCGAATTGAGGCCGCTCGTCTGTTCTTTCGTGAAGCGCTAGACGATCTCGAAAAAATAATTGAGCAACATCTCGAAGACTTCCTGGCAGGCAAGATGTAAGAGTAAATGGTGCAGATTTAAGGGAAGAAAGAAGTCAGCACAGAGCAAGAAAGTTCATAGACTGAGCCGCAAACACCGATGCACGTCCCGCATGGCAGCACTATAGAGTTCGATGATCGCACCCAGCCCACACAACCCCGCGCAACGATCGCCCATAATAGATCCGCTTATCGATCAATCCCTTTTTACAGATTTCACTACAGAATCATACTCATCATGGATCGGCTCATTAAATGGCTTAACCTGTTCCTCGTCGCGGACGTATTTCTCGTGATCGGCGCGGTGGTCTGGCTCGCGATCGCCGTCGTCGGCCACGAAGCGAAACTCAACCTTGGTCTCGACCTGTGGTACACCCTTTGGGAACCGCTGTTCACCCCCGCGATCGGGATCTTGATGGCGGGGGCATTGGTCAGCGGCGCGATCGGCTGGGTGCGTAACAAGCTCGACGAACGAGCAGCGCGATCGTCCGAGGACTTTTAGGCGCGTTGGTTGAGCGAACGAACCGATCTAAGGCGTCGCGGCAGCGTTCGCATTGGATAGACGTAAATACGCCTGGATGAACGGATCGAGATCGCCATCCATCACGTTGTCGATCGCGTTGGTTTCCACCTCCGTCCGCAGATCTTTCACCATCTGATACGGATGAAACACGTAGTTACGAATCTGGTTGCCCCAGGCCGCTTCGACAATATCGCCGCGAATTTCCGCGACTTCCTGTAAGCGTTGCTCTTGGGCAATCACCAGCAGCTTCGCCTTGAGCAACGTCATGGCTTTTTCCTTGTTTTGCAGTTGCGATCGCTCCTCCGTACAGCGCACCGCCAACCCCGAGGGCAGGTGAGTGATCCGCACCGCCGTTTCCACCTTGTTGACGTTCTGGCCGCCCTTGCCGCCTGCCCGTGAGGTGGTGATTTCGAGATCTTTATCGGGAATATCGAGCGTCACATCCGACGACAACGTCGGCATCACCTCAACGCCCGCAAAGCTGGTTTGGCGCTTGTCATTGGCATTAAACGGCGAGATGCGAACCAGGCGATGCGTCCCCTTTTCGCCGCGCAGATAGCCATAGGCATAGCGCCCCTCGATTTCCAGCGTCACGGACTTAATCCCCGCTTCTTCACCCGCCGATAATTCCGCCGTTTTGACGCTGTATCCTTGCTTTTCGCACCAGCGCGTATACATCCGCAGCAGCATTTCCGTCCAGTCCTGCGCGTCCGTGCCACCGGCTCCGGCGTTAATCGTCAGCACTGCGCCGCCTTTGTCGTATTCGCCCGAAAGTAGCTGCTGTAAATCCCATAGGCTCAACTCTCGATCGAGCTGAGTAACGTTGGCGATCGCCTCGTCAAATAAGGCCGCATCGTCTTCGAGGGCGAGCAATTCTAAGACCGCTTGGGTATCGTCTAGGCACGCCTGCCAGCGATCAAGCTGTTCGAGACTGGATTTACAGTCGTTGAGATCCTGTAACGCGGCTTGGGCGCTGGTTTGGTCGTCCCAAAATTCGGGCTGGGCGGCGAGCTGTTCGAGGTCGGTGATGCGAGCGTTTAAGGCTGGCGGGTCAAAGATACTCCTGAGTTTTACCCAGGCGATCGGAGAGCTGTTCGACTTCGCGCTTAATGTCGGAAACGTCAATCATAGGTGGGTTTCGAGAGTTTGCTAGAGATTAATCTGACCTCTAGCCTACGATACTTAATCGCTGCGAGGACAGCGGCGCGGCACAGTTCGGGGCGGTGTCACCGGGGCGAAAGCCACGATCGCTAAAAATCGCGCGGGCGGTGTCTTGCTGAAGGAAGGTTAAAAAGGCGCGAGCGGTGTCGTGTTTGGTGGATTGGGCGATCGCCGCGCCGCTGTAGACGATCGGCGGCGTCCAGTTGGTCGGGATGCGATCAACGATCGCCGTATCGGGCGCGATCGCCGCGTCGGTTTCGTAGACGATCGCCGCGTTCACCTCACCGCGCTCGACGTAGGCCAATACCTGCCGCACATGCTCCCCGAAAACTAGCTTATTCGCGGTTTTGAGCGAGTCGTAGATCTGGGCGTGTTCCAGGGCGGCGCGGGCGTAGCGTCCGGCGGGAACGGTGTCGGGATTGCCGATCGCGATGCGGTCAACGTGAGTGAGATCGGTCAATTTCTGAACGCGAAAGGGTGAATTTTTCGGCACGATCGCCACGAGGCAGTTACGGGCGATCGTCTGGCGTGACGCCGTGTCAATCTCGGCCTGTTCGGCGAGGGCGTCAATCGATCGTTCGTCAGCACTGAGGAACAGATCGATCGGAGCTTCGCGCTCGATTTGGCGTTGCAGTGTCCCCGAGGCCGCAAACGAAAGCTGCACCGTTGTCCCGGTTTCGCGCTCAAATTCCGCCGCGATCGCCGTGATGCTTTCCCGTAGCGATGCCGCCGCCCCGATCGTCAACACGTTATCCGCTGAAAGTTGAGGATTTAACGTGGGATCAGCGGGGGAAAGAAATCGGCAGCTAACCAAACCGGAGGCGATCACGCTGGCGATCGATCCTTGAACAATCCGACGAGTCAGCATGAATTCTTTGAGCGCATCAAAACAGATATAGCAAGAAGCAGAAAGCCTAGCACCTCCGTAGCACAGGCTTCTAGCCTGCCCGATTGTCGCAGGCTAGAAGCCCGCGCTACGGGGGATTGCCTCCCCACTAGGGACATTCACGCCCGATCGGGCGTTGATTCCAGCGTCTCGATCGCCAAATCAAGCTGCTGCTGTTTTTCCGCTAAAAACTGCTCGCACTGCTGCAAATCCTGGCTCGCGGTATCGAAGCGATCGAACACCTCCGCCAAATCCAGATCCCCCGTTTCGATTTGCTTTACCAGCGTTTCGACCCGCGCGATCGCCGTCTCGTAACTCCAGTCGCGATCGGCCTGAGATGATGTCGCCATAATGTCTTTCACTCCTCGCGAGAACTCAATCAACATTCATCGCAATCGTACGATTTTCATTATTACACGATAAAAGTTTCGTTCAACTCATTGTTGAAATCTCATCTAAAATCTCATCAGCCCATAGGATTCAGTGGCGATGCTGAAAATTAAGTCCCGTAACGCTTGCGGGCGATCGGCACGCAAGCCCACCGGCAAGGCGTAAACTAGAGAGTCACAAACGAGCTGTTGTTGTTGTTTTTGGGAGTTAGACGCAAGCGTCCGTGCGAAAAATCGTTTTAGCTGGTAACTGGAAAATGAATAAAACCCAGGCCGAAGCCCTGGAGTTTTTGACCGACTTTTTCCCCCACATCACCGAAACTGCCGACGAGCGGGAGGTTGTGCTCTGCGTACCATTCACGGTGCTGAACATGCTCTCGAAAAGTCTGCATGGTAGCCGCGTGCAACTCGGAGCGCAAAACGTCCACTGGGCGGAGAGTGGCGCGTTTACGGGTGAAATCTCGGGGCCGATGCTGTCGGAAATTGGCGTGCGTTACGTCGTCGTCGGCCATAGCGAGCGTCGTCAATTTTTTGGCGAAACCGACGAGACCGTGAATCAGCGGCTGTTGGCCGCCCAGGCTCACGGGTTAACGCCGATTCTCTGTGTGGGTGAAACCAAGGCGCAGCGGGATGCGGGCGAAACTGAGGCGCTGATTTTCTCGCAGCTTGAGGCGGGTTTGGTTGGTGTGGATCAGTCGAATTTGGTGATTGCCTATGAGCCGATCTGGGCGATCGGGACGGGTGATACTTGCGCGTCGGATGAGGCGAATCGGGTGATTGGTTTGATTCGATCGAAGCTCACGAACAAAGATGTTTCGATTCAGTACGGCGGTTCGGTCAATCCGAAAAATGTCGATGAAATCATGGCGCAGTCGGACATTGACGGCGCTCTAGTCGGTGGCGCGAGCCTCACGGCGGATAGCTTCGCGCGGATCGTGAATTATCAAAAACTGGGATAATTCCTCACTAGACACGAGACCTTTGAGGTTTTAAAAACCTCAAAGGTCTGATGTTATGGTTTGCTATTTACGGTTTGTGTTGGGTCGGCTTAGGGTCGCATCCCATACTTTCAACAGATGCTAGACCCAAACCGATGCATCATCGTCGTTTGACCCAGCATCAACCGAACCGTTTATTCACGCTTGGCGAGAAACTGCTCGATGAAATTCGTATAAACTTCCGCGCGGTTAAATTCCGGCGAATCGAGGATTTGCTCGTGAAACTCGATCGTCGTCGGCAATCCCGTGATCGCACATTCGCGTAAGGCTCGCTTCATCCGCTGGATCGCCGTCGGACGATCGTTCCCCCAGACGATCAGCTTGCCGATCAGCGAATCGTAATAGGGCGGAATTTCGTAATCGGTATAGACGTGGGAATCGACCCGCACGCCGATCCCACCGGGCGGGAGATAGCCGCTGATGCGTCCCGGATTGGGGCGGAAATTGTGTTTTGGATCTTCGGCATTAATCCGGCACTCGATCGCGTGGCCGCGCAACACGACCTCATCTTGCGTGACGCTAAGTTTGTCGCCCTGAGCAATGCGGATTTGCTCCTTAATCAAGTCAATCCCCGTCACCGCTTCGGTTACCGGATGCTCCACCTGAATCCGCGTGTTCATCTCCATGAAATAAAAATCACCGTTTTTATCCACCAAAAATTCCACCGTCCCGGCTCCCACATAGCCGATCGACTTCGCCACATTCACCGCCGCCGATCCCATTTTTTGCCGCAGATCCTCCGACAAAAACGGACTCGGTGCTTCTTCGAGTAGCTTTTGGTGACGGCGCTGAATCGAACAGTCGCGCTCGCCGAGGTGAATCACGTTGCCGTGACTATCGGCGAAAATCTGAAACTCGATGTGGCGCGGCTGCACGATGAATTTTTCCAGGTATAGCCCTGGGTTACCAAACGCGGCTTCGGCCTCGCCCTGCGCTGCGGCAAACAATTTCGGCAAATCTTCCGGCGTGTGTACCAGACGCATTCCGCGACCGCCGCCGCCCGCCGTCGCCTTGATCATCACCGGATAGCCAATCTCCGCCGCCAGTTTCAGCGCCTCGGCATCCGTCGGCAACAGCCCGTCACTGCCCGGAACCGTCGGCACGCCTGCCCGCTTCATCGTCTCCCGCGCTGTGGATTTGTCGCCCATGGCGTCCATGGCTGCCGGGGTCGGGCCGATGAATTCGATCTGATGGTCGGCGCAGATCTCGGCAAAGCGCGAGTTTTCCGCGAGGAAGCCGTAGCCGGGATGGATCGCCGTGGCGTTGCGGGTCAGCGCTGCCGAGATGATGTTGGGAATATTGAGATAACTTTTGCTGCTAGCCGGTTCGCCGATGCAGACGGCTTCGTCGGCCATCTGAACATGTAGAGCGTTGCGATCGACGGTGGAATAAACGGCAACGGTCGCGATGCCCATTTCTTCGCAGGTACGAAGGATACGGAGAGCGATCTCGCCCCGATTCGCGATCAAGATTTTAGAAAATTTCATGTCTATAACGTCTCTCAATATAAAAGTCGCTCGCAACGCCAAGCTGCATGGCGATCGCTCCACATCTTTGGAGTCGCTGCATCACGAGCCTCAGAAAATCGAATTTTTTCTAAATTTTTCTAAAACTATGGCGACTCAGCCGCTGCTATGCTAAGTTAGCATGGTGCGAACAAATAAAAGCGCCTAAAACGCTGTTCGTCAAATACCACGCGGATGTGGTGGAATTGGTAGACACGCACGCTTGAGGGGCGTGTGGAGCAATCCTTGCGAGTTCGAGTCTCGCTATCCGCACTAGTTGGTTTGTAAAGTAGTCCCCGATCGTGCCACTGAGTCCTCGCGCACGATCGGGGATTATTTTTTGTTGATTGTGCATTGCAGCCCACAGGACTTACGGGGAGTTATACGAAATCCGACTATGTATAAGCTTGGATCGTCGATCTAGGCGAACACCGCACTTCGACTCCGCTCAGTGCTCATCGCCGTTTTTGTGTTTTTTCCATACAGAACCGGATTTAGTATTAGAAGTCCTGTGGGCGAAATCTGTCCAGTTCGTCGCCTGAAATTTGAGTGCGCGATCGCAGAGATTTACGAAGATGTAACCTTTGGCGCTAACGTAAGGTTCAACATGAGCGATTAAATGCGATGACCTTGCAACAAGTCGGCGGCGTTTTGCTGATCTTTCTAGTCTGTCCGATCGTCGGGGCGCTGCCATTGTTGCAGTGGCTGGTCTATGGCCTGACGCGGATTGATTTACGACAAGTCGGCACGGGGAATGTGAGTGTGTCGGCGGCGTTTTATCACGGCGGGCGGCGGGCAGGGATTGCGGCGGTGCTGTCGGAGGCAAGCAAAGGGTTTGCGGCGGTGTATCTGGCGCGGCTGTTTTTTCCGGCGTCATCGGTATGGGAGTTGGTGGCGATTATTGCGCTGGTGTTGGGACGATTTTGGGCGAGCCGAGGGGCGGGGGTGACGAATGTGGTGTGGGCGATGTTGGCGCACGATCCGATCGTCATGCTGTTGGGGGTGGCGTTTTGCGGTGTAGGGTTTACGATCGTGCGCGAGCGTCAAGCGGGCAAACTGTTGGCGCTGTTTGTGTTGCCGGGGACGCTGTGGATGATGCATCCGGATCAGATGGATCGCGTTGGCGCGGCGATCGCCCTGAGCGGTTTGCTCTACTGGATCTATCAAAAAGTGCCGGACGATCTTGATCTCAAGGTGACCGAAGCGAATCCGAACGCACAGCGGGTTTTTCGCTTTTTTCAGGCCGATCGATCGATCGCGACGCTGGATGATTTGCTCGACGCCGATCGAGTGGGCGACAAAATCGCGATGCTGTCCCAACTGCGGCGCTGGGGCTACGCCGTGCCGTCGGGCTGGGTCTGGCAGGCGGGGGATGATCTGGCGTTGATGGCGGAGGCCGTGCATCCGGATATGGATGAGCGGGTGATTGTGCGATCGTCGCCCTGCGGTGAAGCGACCCTGCCACCGGCAGCTCGCGAAGCCTATGGCTGCATTGCCAAGATTGCCGATAGTGAGGCGTTGGCGCTGGCGATCGAGGAATGTTGGAAGGTGTACGATCGCCCGGAAGCGGTGGACTATCGGCGCGATCGAGATCTCGGGAATCCCGGCATGGCGGTACTCGCGCAGCGTCAAATTAACGGCATTTTTTCTGGGACGGCCTATCGCGTTCTACCTCGCATTGAGTCTGATATCGCGGACACGCTGACGTCTCCGAATCCTTCAAATATTTCGGCCACCGATGCCAGCGACCGCACATCAACATCAGGCCCCGATCAAATCCCCACGCAGAACTCAACCATTCAGATCGACGCTTGGTTAGGCGAAGCACTACGGCGTCAGGGGTCACGTTTAACTGTGGAGCGTTATCGCGTTGAGTGTGGTATCACTCCGAATGCATCCAGTGGGTCGCCGACTTCGCACGTTCCGACTCAGACGATTCCGCCCCATGCCGATCGCTTTGCGCCGACGACGCGATCGCTCCCCGGCCATGCACCGGACTCACTGCCCTCTCTCCCCGCCGCGCAACTCCCCGACTGGATCGCCGCATTTCAGGTGACATCGCTCCCCCGCGATGATAGCCAACCGTCTGGCGAATTGCCCGATTGGCTCTTACGGGAGGTTGCGGCGATTGTCTGGCAACTGGAGGCGCGTTTGTCGCCCATGCCGATCGCGATCGATTGGAGTTATGACGGCGATCGGCTGTGGATTTTGGGTTAGCGTGTCGCTCAAAAAACGTGAAGCTAACGGGAAATGACGGAGGGCTGCGGTGCTGGCGGCTCGATCGCCGGTTCGCTTAACACAGGCGATCGGCGATCGCGATCGGGATGAAACAGCGTGTAAAAACACGGCACGATCACCAGGGTTAAAAACGTTGCCAGCGATAAACCTGAGAACACCACCACGCCCAAGGGTTGCAGGAAGCCCGCGCCGCCGTCCTGTTTCCAGGCCAGCGGCAACAGCCCTAAAACGGTGGTAATCGTCGTCATTAAAATCGGGCGCAAACGCTGGGGTGCGGCGCGTAGCATGGCGGCGCGAGCGCTGAGTCCTTCGCGATTGCGGACTTGGTTGGCTCGCTCGACCAAAATAATGGCGTTATTGACCACAATCCCGACCAGCAACACGACCCCGATTAACACCGTGGCTCCGATCGCGGTTTCCGTAATATACAGCCCAAAAATTGACCCGGCGACCGCCAACGGGATGGTCAGCAAAATCACCAGCGGATCGCGTAGGGAGTTGTACTGTACGGCCATCACAACGAAGACCAAAAAGGTGGCCAAACCACCGAGCAAACGGAGCGATCCTTGGAGTTCCTGGTTCGTTTCAGCGGCGGCGCTGGGCAACATGGAGACGCCCTCGGGTAGGTCGAGGCTGTCGATGATGGCGACGGTTTCGGCGATCGCTTCGCTCAGGTTGGCGCCGTCGGTGAGGCTACCGTCAAAAATGGTGACCTGGCGCTGGTTAATGCGCTGGATTTCGCCGGGAGCCTGAGCCGTTTCGATCGTGGCAATGTCGCCGAGGCGGACAAGCTGATCGTCGTCGGTAAATAGGGGAATGCCGCGCAGCAAGTCGGGCTGGTTGATGCTGCCCGGTGTGAGCTGGACGCGCACATCGATGAGGCGATCGTTACGTTGGAAGAGGGTCGCGACGGAACCTGATAGAGCGGTTTCGATGGTTTCACCGATCGTGCGGGCGGAGAGACCCAGGTCGGCGGCGCGTTGCCAGTCGGGGCGGATGCGGATTTCGGGTTGGGGGTCGGCGGCGTCGGGGCGGTAGCGTGCCAGGGTTGCCCCGTCGCTGAGTGCTGCGAAAACTTGCTCGCTCGCCCGCTTGAGCGCATCGGGGTCGGTTCCCTGAAGCACGATATCGATATCGCCACGGGTGGGGGAGTTGTTTAGGATAAGGCCACGTACGCGACCGGGGGAGATCCGAATGGTCGTGTCAATCAGGGGGATGTTTTGGGTTAGGGAAGCCGAGAGCCGATCGACGAAGGCGGCGACGTTGGTGTCAGGTTTGAAGTTAACGGTGGTGGAACCGCGTAGGGCGTTGGCGCTGGTGATGCTGGCGAAGAGTGCGCCGCCGGATGTGGTGAAGACGGAGCTGGTTTCGGGTTCGGCGAGCAACTGGCGATCGATTTCGGCCATGACGCGGCGGTTGTCTTCGAGCGGTGTTCCGGGGGGAAAGGAGGCAAAGAGCGAGGCTTGACCGTTGCTGATTTGGGGCAGGATTTCCTGGGGCAGTTGTCCGGCCATCCATAGGCTAGTGGTGAGCAGCAGGGCGGTGGTGAAGCCGATCGTCACGAGGCGAAAGCGCAGGAACAGCGACAGCAGGCGGCGATAGGTTTCGGTAACGGCTGCGAGCCCAAAGCGAAAGGCGCGGATCGGCCACCAGCAGGAAAAGCCGCTCGATCGCCGGATGGACAGCAGACGTACGGCCAGGGCGGGAACGACGGTGAGGGCGATCGGCAAGGAAGCGGCGACGGCAAAACTAATCGTGAGAATCAGCTCGTTAAATAGGAGCGAGATGAAGCCACCGAGGAGTAAAAACGGTAGGACGGCGACGAGGTTCGTGGTGGTGGAGGCCAGCAGGGCGGATTCGAGATCGCGGCTGCGGGCTTCGGCGCGGGCTTGGATCGATTGTGGGCTGGGGGCGATCGGGCTGGGGTTGCCTTGTGGATCGTCGATCGCCGCTAGGGGATCGAGTTCGTCGGGATCTTCGGTGGCGATCGCTTCGAGCATGACGATCGTGTTATCGACCACAATCCCCACACCGAGCGCCAAACCCCCGAGGCTAAAGACATTGAGCGAGAGACCAAAGAGCCCCATCAGCAACATCGCCGTCAAGGTCGCGAGGGGAATCGCCAGGATGATGACCACGGTTTGGCGTAGCGATCCGAGGAACAGCAGCACGACGATTCCGGCCAGGGTGGCCCCAAGGAGTCCGGCCTGGGCGACATCGGCGACCGAGCTACGAATAAATTCGGACTCGTCGAGCATCACCTGGATCGTCATGTCGTCGGCGATCAGTCCCTCGCCGCGCAGGTCGTCGAGTTTGGCTTTGACGCCATCGACCACGGCGATCGAGTTGGCGTCGGGTTGTTTTTGGACGCTAACTTTAACGGCGGGTATCCCGTTGAGGGCGACAAAAATCCGCTGCTCTTGGGTTCCGTCGCGGATCGTGGCGATGTCGGAGAGGGGGATGCGAGCAGCGGCGGTTGCGCCGGTGCTGGTTGTGCCTGCGGTGGTTGGCCGATCGATGATCAGCGGCAATTGGCGAATATCGTCGGCGCTCTCGAACTGTCCGGCGACTCGTGCCAGGGATTCGGCCTCGCCGCCGCGAATGAAACCACCGGCGGTGTCTTGGTTGCGATCGTCAAGCGTATCAATCACATCACTGACATCAAGACCGACGGCCTGGAGGCGATCGATATCGAGATTGACCTGCACTTCTTCACGCACGCCACCGGCCACATCGACATTGGCAACCCCGGACACGCGCGTCAGCTCCCGCGTTAGTTCTTCATCGGCAAACAGGCGCAAATCGAGCAGCGACAGTGAGTCGGAGGTGAGCGCCAGTTCGTAAACGGGGAGCTGCGATGGGTCGAATTTAAATAGACGCGGGACGCCGACCGCGTCGGGTAATCGATCCTGAACTCGATTGAGCGCGGCGGTGGCATCGTTGAGGGCGCGATCGATATTGTCCCCAGGTTGAAAGAAGAGATCGAGGCTGATGCGACCTTCGCGGGTTTGGGAAAAAATTTGCTCGACGCCTTCGGTAGCGGCCATCGCTTCTTCGAGCGGGCGGGTAATGTCGTTGACGGCGACGCTGGGGACAACACCGGGCGCGTCCACCCGAAGGCCAATGCGGGGATAGGTAATGCTGGGCAGCAGGTCGATCGGCATTCGGCTGATGACGAACACGCCCAGGACAATGACGCTAATCGTGAGCATGAGCGTGCCGATCGCGCGACGAATCGCCAGGGTCGAAAGGCTCAGGGGTGTATTCGTGGGTGGGGTTTCGGGGTGTGGCATGGGGAGGCGCGATCGGCAGAGGTGAGCGAGGGAAGAAACTTAGGAAAGGTAGAATTTATGCGGGGTTAGAAGTCAGACTTCTGCGTCAGTCCTAAACGATTAGGAATCCGAGAGAAAACTACGCTGAACCGGCTGCCCATCTTGCAGCGGCTCGGCACTGCGAACAATGTAGGCATCGCCCGGAACCAGACCCGATCGAATCTCCACGGTATCGTCTGCCGCATCGCGACTCGTTCCCCGCGACGCCGCCGATCGTCCAGCTTCGGCCAGCGTCACCGGACGCGCGATCGCCTTCGTTTCGCGAGCATTGCCCTCGACGACAAACACCACCGGCTCACCATCCGCGCTGATCTCGATCGCACTACGCGGAATCACCACCGCTTGACGTTTGGATTGATCCTCTAAACTGACCCGTGCCAGCAAGCCCCCACTCATTTCACCGCGCGGATCACTGAGCGTAATTTCGACGGGAATTAGCCGCGCCACGGGATCGGCGATCGGGAAAATGCGGGCGATCCGTCCCTCGAACGTGCGACCCGGAAACGCATCAAGCTCGATCGCCACCGGCTGACCGAGTTCGATCTGGTCGCGGTCGCGATCGGCCACCTCGATCTGCACCTGCACCGTCGAAAAATCCCCCAGTTCCAACAATGAATCCCCCGTTCGTACCACATCCCCCGACTCCAGCACCCGATCAATCACCACCCCATCCAGCGGCGAAATCACCGTCGCATAGGACAGACGTTCGCGCGTTCGTTCGACGATCGCCGCCTGGGCGTCAACCCGCTGCTCGGCGGTGGCGATCGTCCGCTCGCGGCTGCTGACCTGTTCCTCGATCGCGAACACGGTTTGCTTTGCCGTTTCAAACGTGGCGCGTTCAATCTCCGCCTGCTGTTGGGACACCGCCCCATCTCGGGCTAGCTGCTCAAAGCGTTCCGCATCCGCACGGGCGCGATCGCGTCCGACGATCGCCTCTGCTACCCGCGCCCGCGTTTCCGCCAAATCAAACCGCGCTTTTTCCACCTCGGCTCGCCGCGCCCCGAGTTCCGCCTCGGCTTCATCCACCTCGCCGAGCAGTAGCCGATCGTCGATTTGCGCCAACACCTGACCCGCGAACACCACATCCCCAGCATCCACCGTCATCGACAACACCTGACCATCCACGCGCGACTTGGCCGACACGACCCGCGCGGGCTGGGTTGTGCCGGTGTATTGCGTCTTGTCGTCGGCTTGGCGGATTTGAACGATCGCCACGTCAACGGTGATCGGCTGATCGGTGGTGGCCTCTGCGCGACCGCCACGTCCACCGCGACCGCCAGAAGCAGAATCAGCACTGTCATCGCTGGGCGCACAGCCACAGATGAGGCCACCGATCACGATGAGGCTGATCACGCATCCCCAACGGTGCTGCGACGACGGGTGCTGAAAGGGTCGGAGGTCGGGCGGGCGATCGGGTCGGCTGGCAGCGGGACGAAAAGCGAAGTCTGTCACGAAGTTGAAGGTGCGCTGCAAGGAGGATCTGTCAAAAGGATCGTTCATCTAACTCGATGCCTTTAACAATATGTTACAAAAATCTGTCGCGAGCGGCCAAATTTATGGGTGCAAGCAGCGCAAACCGTCTAACGTTCAACGAGGCGACGAATGTCCGATCGCCCCAGGGTCTCGATCGATCGCTTGAACTGGTAGGTCAACAAGCCCGCCGTTGCCAGTTGCCAGGTGAACGCACCAAGTAAAGCGGTGAGCGTCACGTGAGACATTGAAAACGTCGAACCCGCGAAGACGAATAGCGTCCAGAGATCGGTGGCTTTGTTGACCGTCAGATCGGCAATCCCCAGGGCGATCGGCGGCACAATAAATAGGACAAAAATATAGGCGAGCATCACGGCATAACGCTGTTGGAGTTTCCAGTGCAAGATATGTTGCAGTAGGCTCGAAAACATCAGCATCGAGGCAAAGGCCACCAAAATAATTCCGGTTGCTTTCCAGCCCATGCCGTTTGTCCAATAGTTATGCATCCCGATCACCCAGGCGAGACAGACGCCGCAGGCAGCGATGAGCTGAAGCGCGATCGCCAGGGTGGGCGGGCTTTTTTCGCCGACGAGCAAATCGATCCAGATCGATCGGCGGGTTCCCGACTCTGCCGACGCTTCGGCGGCGTTGACGTGGTGGTAACGCGCCCAGTCTTGGATGCTCTGGCGACGCGGCATCAGGATCAGATTCAGCGCGATCGTCACCACGAGATAAAAGATCGAGAGGAAGTACAACATCGGCTCCCAGTCAATCCGTTCCAAGCTGGGAGTTTTTGCCGCAAACCCGAGCCAGAACAGCGTTAATTCGCCCGTGAGCCAATAGGTTTGCGTTTTCGAGAGTAGGGTCGCTGTGGAATTACGGAACAATCGACCGAGCGCCTGCCAAATCCAATAAATCCCGATGCCGGTCCATGCCCAACAAAAGCTCATCAGGGCAAAGCGCGACTGACCGAGCGGCATGGTCCACCAGTGAAAGATCGTGCTGCTATTGGCGAGATCGCCGAAGAATTCCTCGGGAATGGCAAACAGCACGTACAGCAGACCCACAGCAGGATACAGCACGACACTGCCCAGCAAAACCCCGAGCCATGCCTGATTGGTTCCGAGGCAGGCGATCAGCATGGCGCTGCAAAAAAACAGCACGGCAATTTCGATCGCGGAGACATAAAACAGTGCCAGGTTAAGCAGGGTCGAACCGCTCATCAGCGTCACATAGGCGTGCAGTGGAATGGCGGCGAGTACGGCGAGATAAACCATCGCCGGGACACCGAGAATTTTGCCGAGGAAGATGCGATCGCCCGTTTGGGGGGTCAGGCGCAAAAAGTCGAGCGTACCGGTTTGCCGCTCCTTGGCGTAGTTGGCAATGAGCTGATAGACCCCGCCCAGCACCAGAATGGCAATCAGTCCCGCGCCGAGGGTGTAAGAAAAGTTGGAGTACCAGCGAATCCAGTCGATCTGGACGACGCCTTCGGCATTGAACAAACAGTTATAGCTCGATTCTTCTAGGCAATAATCGTGGCTTGTGGGTCGAAACGGTTGATCCGTCGCGGGCAGCGCCACGCTAAACATGAAATAAAGCAGACTTTGCGCGAGTAGCGATAACCCCAAGGCGAGGCCAAGGTTACGGGGTTTGAGCTGGCCTTTGAGTTCGCGCAGCAGTTGGGGATTAACGTTGCCGATCGCATTCAGGAGGCGATCGCCGAGCCGCTCAAAGGTGGGCGGGGCGGACGAGCTGGAGGAACCGGGGGAACTGGGAGACATGGGCGTTCCGAGAGAAGTGGACAAGGAAATTAGGGATAAACCGATCTAGATTGATCGTTAACGATGTAGACCCTTCAAATTTTCTGAATCTCTGTCAATACAACGATTCTAGCGATTCAGAGTTCGTTCGGTTGATCTGGCTAGTTCCGATAACTACCGTTATGGGCGGTTTGCTATCGGTGGCTTAATTCATACCTCTGGAGGCACTTTTGATCGCGACAATCGCCGCGATCGCTACGACACCTGCTGATGGCCGAGCTTGAGAAAAATATCTTCGAGACTTTCTTGGGTACGGTGAAATTCGCTGATGGGAATGTCGGCCAGGATGATCGATCGCAGCAATGCGGTGCAGTCCTCGACGCTGCCAGAAAAATCCACCGTCAAGCTGCGGCGATCGGGCGATGGCGTCCAACTTTCGATCTGAGGAGTGCGGGACAGCAAATCGGCAAGCTGTTCAAAACCATCGGAAAACTTAATAAAAATTTGCTGATGGCTCAGACGCTGATACAGACTTTCCAAGCTGGTACTTTCGACCAGACAGCCCAGCTCAACAATCCCGATCGACGTACAAAGCTCCGCCAAATCACTCAACACATGCGACGAAATTAAAATCGTCATCCCCGCTTCTTGCAGCGTTTGGATCACCTCACGAAATTGCCGCCGCGCGATCGGATCGAGACCCGACACGGGCTCATCGAGCAACAGCAAAATCGGCTCATGGACGATCGTCCGCGCCAGCCCGAGACGCTGTTTCATCCCGCGCGAAAGTTCCGTGATCGGGCTATTTCGCTTATAGGTAAGCTGCACCAAGTCGAGAACTTCGTGTAGCCTTTGGGTGCGTTTCGGATCGCGCAGTTCGTAGAGACGCGCGTAATAGTCCAGATAATCCCAAACGGTCAGATCTTCATACAGCGGATAGTCGTCCGGGAGATAGCCCAAATAGCGTTTGATCGTGGCATTGGTGCGATCGCGCAGCAAACGCTCACCGTGAATGTAGATTTCTCCCGTAGTGGGCTCTTCTGCTGCTGCTAGCATCCGAATCAAGGTCGTTTTTCCTGCACCATTCGGGCCGATCAGCCCATAAACCTCACCCGGTGAAATTTTGAGATCGATACTATTGACGGCGACGTGACGATCGAATTGCTTGGTTAAATCACGGGTCTCGATCGCAAATTCGGGCGGCGGTAGTGGCACTGTCAAGAGAGAAGAACCAGTAAGTCCTAGCATAGTGTGAACCGATAGGAGGAACGAAGGCCGAAAAGCTCATGGGGAGTGAGTGGTTGCCGTTATGGCTACAGCGCGATCGTCTTCGGTTTCGGAAGCGGGCTAAACCTCAATCTAGGCCGTTTAGAAAATGGATGCTCCACGTGCTCCTAGAGGCGATGAATCTCGCGTCACGAGCTCCTGTCGGGAAACATAAGGTCGATCCGTTAAGGTTATAGAATGCTGTTCTAATCGATATCGAGCGGAATCATTACAGAACGTATGAGGATCGTAATTGTACGTAGAATCAGGCTAAATTAGAGCCATCTCCCCGACTCTGTCAGCTATGGTCTGATCATTTTGAAAAATCTTGCTTAAAAAAATCCATCAAAAACGCCGCGATATATTCAAATCACGGCGTTTCTTTAGCAAGCTTTTACGCTTGAGTATATTCAGCAAGGAATATTTAGAGGTTTGAGGCGATCGCGACGAAATTGATTACATCGCAGACCAGACGAATAGCCCTTAAAGACTAATCCTCAAAATCGCTGGGATCAACCTGCTTGAGTTGGATATGCTTATAGCCGAGCTTGATTTCAAACTCATCACCAGGCTTCAAGCCCATCTCTTGGGTATAGGTCGAACCGATCACAATTTGACCGTTCTTGTGAACACTGACACGATACGTCGGTTCACGCCCGCGTCCGTCTTTCACGCCTTCGGGATCGAGCGGAATTCCTTTTGCGGCAAGAACGGCGTCGTAAAAGTCGGTTAGATTAACACGCGTTTGATCGTTCTTTGTAATCGTGTAGTATCCGCATTGCTTTGCTGTTTCGCGCCGAGGCAAGTGCGAAGACTCTTTGACTTTTGCCAGCAACGCTTTGCCCGTTAAGGGCGTCGTAGGCAGTTCGCTCATTGGCTTAACTAACTTCTCCACCTAGTTCTGAATTCGATCTGTTTTAAGGAAATTGTTTCCCTCACTAAGAATATAACTGAAAATTGCTTTTTTTGACGTCAAAAAAATATTTTTGTCTAATATTCGTCAAAATATCTTCATTGATCCAGAGCCATTACAGAAGTTTGGGCTTCCGGATTCAAATAAAATCCAGGGGCAATATTTTTGATTTGCAGCCGATCTAAAGTTCAAGCGAAAGGTCATGCTTGAACTTTCGCCAATATGAGCCTTCTGATTGACGTGGGGTTGTCAATATCTTTTGACGCTAAATCGCTAAATAATAACGAGCCAGAAAAATTCTATCTCCGAGCGTCAGAAGCACAGAGTAGGATCAAGACGGAGAGTAATGTGATCAACGCCAAACTTAGAGGTGACAATTCTGCATCTTCACGATCGAGGCTTTATGTGAGAGAAGATAGACACAGAAAGCCTTCATCGGGGACAATGGCGTCAGTGAGAATGACCCAAAATAGGGATCGAAGACAGGGGGACTGACCCATTTTTTGAGGCGAAGTGAAAAATAGTAGACGAAAAGTACGTGTATGGAGAAGCAGTTAATTGCCTTGACTTCCTTTGATTGACAAACTAACTCACAATCTGAGGCATCACAGAATGCAATTTTAATGGGTGCGTGACTTTTTGGTCGCGTCTTGACGATATACTGTCCCGCCGTCTCTACAATTAGATTGCTGGCTTAAAAGGTGAACTGACTTTTAAGCCTCGATAGTGTGTCACCTTAACTCGTCATACGTCAAGCGAAGTGCGAACAATCTGATTGTATGCTGAGGAGTCATTACAATCATTCCCAATCATCCTCGATTATCCAATCGTGAATATTGCGATCGTTCGTGGCTTCGCAACTTGCGAACACGGCGGGGAAGACTCGTCTCTCTTATTACCTGATTGAAGCACTCGGGGGCGTTAGGCAAAGGGTACGAAGCTTTTGGGATAGACGCTTTTTGTGTCGGTATATCCTGGGTATCATTCCCGCTGACAGTTGAGCTGAAAACTTCAGGTCAAGGTGAGGCGGATCGATATCGTTCGTTGATTGAGCGCAGCGGTGAGAAGCCCGGATCGAATCGGCTTCGTCGAGGAGAGAGTGTTCGGAAATCATCTCTCTTTCACGCCTAGATAAGTAATGGGGTGTTTGCGATCGCGATCACAACCGATACGCCGATACGCTAGTAGTAAGAATGCATGGAGATCTCGGATGACAATTCGATTCGGGGAAGTGATCGTCGGTGATCTGAGTCAGGCAGAACGGCGAGAATGGCTCGTGACGAACGGGATTGGCGGTTATGCCTGTGGAACGGTGGCGGGTATGTTAACGCGGCACTATCACGGTTTGATGATTGCGGCGCTAGCGCCGCCCCGCGATCGTCGTCTGTTGCTCACGAAACTTGATGAGACGGTGTATTACGACGGTGGGCAATATTCACTGTTTACCAATCGTTGGGCAACGGGTTCAGTCGCGCCTCCTGGCTATCGCTACATTCAGCACTTTTGCCTAGAAGGTCGTATTCCCCTGTGGACGTTTGCCTGTGGGGATGCTTTGCTCGAAAAGCGGATCTGGATGGAGCAGGGAGAAAATACGACCTATGTGCAATACCGGCTGCGACGAGCCCAAATGCCGGTCTCGATTTTTGCCAAGGTGCTGGTCAACGATCGCAGTCATCACGGTGGATCGGTTCGGCATGAGTGGCACTGCGAGCCGGTACGCCGGGGAGCCTGTATGTGGTCGGGACATGCAGGCACGCCGCTCTACGTTACGAGCGATCGCGGACGGATGAATGTTTGTTATGACTGGCACTTTGGTTTTCAGCTTCAACGTGAATCTGAACGCGGGACGGGCAGCACCGAGGATCATCTTCACCTCGCGACGATCGAAGCCATGATTGCTCCGGGTGAAACCTTGACGATCGTCGCTTCGACTCAGCCAGTGTCGGAGGCCAATCCAGCCAATGCGTCAATTCAGGACGGAGACGCGGCTTTGGAACGGGCGCAGCGTCACGATCGCACCCAGATCGATTGCTGGCAGATGACGCGCTTCACGCAAAGCCATGGGGAAAGTCAAGCGGATCGCCCAGCCGATCCGGCCTGGATTCAGCAACTGGTGCTGGCTGCCGATAGCTTCATTGTGGAGCGCTCTCGACCGGATGGCCGTTTGGGTCATAGCATTATCGCGGGGTATCCCTGGTTTCGGGATTGGGGGCGTGATGCGGCGATCGCCCTACCGGGTTTAACGCTGACGACGGGGCGCTACACACTGGCTCGATCAATTCTAAAATCGATGGCTCACTTTTTTCGACAGGGTTTGTTACCGAATATCTTCCCCGATGCCAGCAATGAGGCGAGCTACAACACGATCGATGCGGCGCTTTGGTATATCGAAGCCGTCCGTGCCTACGTCGAACAAACGGGAGACCTGACGACCCTGGCAGAGTTATTTCCGCTGCTGCAAGAAACAATCGACTGGTACGAGAAAGGGACGCTATTCGGGATTGGGATGGATGCCACCGATGGGCTGATTCGTGGGGGGTCGCCTGAGACGCAACTCACCTGGATGGATGTCAAAATCGATGGGCAGGCCGTCACGCCCCGATCGGGTAAAGCCGTCGAGATTAATGCGCTGTGGTATAACGCCCTGCGATCGATGGCGGCCTTTGCTGTACAGTTTCAGCAGATTGTGCCGGACGCCCCGAGCAGCACGACCGGATCTGAACACTACGCCCGGTTAGCCGATCGCGTGGAACGGAGTTTTCAATTCTTTTGGAATCCAAGCATGGGCTGTTGTTATGACACGATCGAAGGGCCCAACGGCGATGACGCGGCTCTACGTCCCAATCAAATCTTTGCAGTCTCGCTCCACTACAGCCCACTCACGGCGACCCGCCAACGCGCGATCGTCGATCAATGCAGCGCCAAGCTACTGACCTCCGGCGGACTGCGATCGCTCTCCCCCGACCACCCACGCTACTGCGGTCGCTATCGGGGCGATATCCGCGCCCGCGATCGGGTTTACCATCAAGGAACCGTCTGGGCGTGGCTCATCGGCGCCTTTGCGATCGCCCACCTGCGCGTCCATGACGACTGGCAAGCCGCGCACGATCTCCTCACCCCCTTTGCCGATCGCCTCAAAGAGGCCGGAATCGGTAGTCTCAGCGAAATTTTTGATGGCGACCCAGTCCATCGACCCCGAGGTTGCATTGCTCAAGCCTGGAGTGTTGCCGAGGTGTTACGCGCATGGCATATCATCGACGCACGACGTCAGCGGGATGGTATCAACGATCGCCCAGCCACCCCGGCATCGCCTCTATACTCGCAACATTTGCAGGATTAAGTTTCAACCTCCTTCAATATTCAACCCCTCGAATTGAGTTCTCAGCGATTTGCAATCGTGATTTTCCCTTGTTGCCATGCCCGCATCTATCCTTGTTACCGGCCCCGCTCGATCTGGCAAAAGTGAATTTGCCGAACGCATGATTCGTCAGCATCGTAATGACACGGTTTATATTGCGACCGCCTTCCAAGACCGCAGCGATTACGAATGGCAAGCCCGCATCGCCAAGCACCGCGATCGCCGTCCGTCCACCTGGAAAACGATCGAATCACCCCGAGACCTCGTCGGTAGCATTCGCGCTTGCAACAACCAAGTCATCCCGCCCTGCGTCTTGATCGACTCCTTCGGCACTTGGGTCGCCAACTGGCTGGAAGATGACATCGCCGCCTGGAAAAACGAATGTGATGATCTCATTACCGAAATCACGACCTATCAGGGGCTAATCATTTGTGTCGCAGAGGAAACCGGCTGGGGCGTCGTACCGGCCTATGCCACGGGTCGCCTCTTTCGCGATCGCCTCGGCATTCTGACCCGGCAGGCCGCCGCGATCGTCGATCAGGCTTATCTTGTCGTCGCCGGATACGCGATCGACCTCAAGCAAATGGGCGTTGCGATCGACCCTTCTAAACCTTCAGGGCTTACGCAGAAGTTCGACTTCTAAGCGAGCCATCGCCGCTCCAGTTCCTGTTCTGAAAATGATTGAACTGACGATAAATTCACGTAAAATTCGCCAATCAGACAAGAAAAAAGCTAGCCGCGCAACCGACTAGCTTCTTAAAGTTTCACGCAACCACATTACTGACGCCGCAAGGCTCCGCAAAGCTGGGCATCAATAAACACTCAATCAGGCAGGGAACCGCACACAACCGGAGCGACTCCAAAATGTCACAGACTACGAGTCTCCACGCGTAAAGAACTACTTTTCTCTATTAGCGCAATCTGGCTTTGAGCCGGAACGGCGAGCAAGAATGCAACTAAGGCAAGAGAATCATAGACTCACACATGACTTTCTTACATAGTCTTGATATTTATACTTGTACCTTATACCAGAAATTATACTGAGTTTTCTAACTCTTGGCTAGACCAAATCCAAGAAATAATAATTTCGTACGTGTAAACACGGTGAAAGTGCGACCTTCCTCGCGACAGATAGACCAAAAAACAACGACTTAGCGCGGGATCGATCGGTCAAGATCATAGATAGCGGCTTCAGACCTTGGAGGTTTTGGAAACATCCAAGGTCTCGCTCCCTGCGATCCATCCAACCCGGAATCGTGAGTACTCGATCTATGATGGAAATCATTGGAGCGCAGCTTCGTACGTCAAGTGTCGAGTCTTTTGGAACCGTGAGAGTGTGTCATGCGAACCGTCCGAGTATTGACGATCGGCGTAGGCGTTGCAGCAGTTGTATTGCTGGTGCTATCGGGCAAGCTTATCCACCTGTTGACGGAATCCTGGTGGTTTGAGTCGGTCGGATTTGCGAGTGTCTTTCAAACGCAACTGAGCTGGAAGGTCGGAGCCTGGATCGTTGGCGCTGTCGTGAGTGCGAGCGTTGTACTGGTCAATTATGCTTGGGCAATGTGGCTGACACGCGATCGCCTGTTTCAGTTTTTGGCGGACAATTTGGAATGGGGCGAGTATGTCCACATTTTCCCTAATTTGCTGGCGGGCGTACTGTCGATCGTGCTGGCGCTCATGGGGGGAGCCTCGGCCAGCACGAACTGGGATGTTGTACTGAAAAGTATCAATGCGGCGAACTATGACACGATCGACCCGATTTTTCAGCGCGATTTAGGCTTTTATTTATTTCAGCTCCCATTGTTCACCGTCTTGCAGGAGGATTTGCTGGGTCTGGTGGCGATCGCGATCGCGATCGCAGCGACGATTTATATCCTCAAGGGAGAAGTGTCCTTGGATCGTGGCTGGTCGCAGTCCATTTCCGGTGGCCCCAAAGTGCATCTCGGGCTGCTGATTGCCCTGCTCGCGTTGATTCTCGGTTGGGGAATTTGGCTTCAGCGCTATGAATTGCTGTACTCACCGACGGGCGTTGTCTTTGGTGCAGGCTACACCGATATTAATGCGCGACTGCCCGTCGATAACGTGATGACCGTGGGCGCGGTGATTGTGGCGTCTACCTGGCTGATGTCGCTGTGGCAGCGCAATATCAGCTTGCCGGTGACGGTGTCGATCGTGGCGTTGGTCTCGTGGCTGGGATTGGCGGGAGCCTATCCAATGCTGATGCAAAAGTTGGTGGTCGAGCCGAACGAAATCACGAAAGAGCAGGAATACATCACCAATAATATTGAATTTACCCGCGCGGCCTACGGGTTATCGCAAGCGGAACGGCGAGATTTTGAAATCGAGGCGACGCTCGATCGGCAGATCCTCGCTGAAAATACGGAGACGATCGAAAATATCCGGCTCTGGGATTATGAGCCGCTACTGAGTACCTATCGGCAACTGCAAGAAATCCGGCTGTACTACCGATTTCCCGATGCAGATATCGATCGCTACACGATTAACGATCGCTACCGCCAAGTCATCCTCGCCCCGCGCGAGCTGTCCTACTCCCAGGTTCCCGACCAGGCAAAAACCTGGGTGAATCAGCACCTGAAATATACCCACGGGTACGGCGTGGTCATGAGTCCGGTGAATCGGGTGACACCAGACGGCCTACCGGAATTTTTCATCAAAGATATTCCGCCGGAATCCAGCACCGATCTCAAGGTCAAGGAATCGCGGATTTACTACGGCGAAGAAACGAATACCTACATTTTTACCGGCACGACAACCCAGGAATTTGACTATCCCAAAGGTTCGGAAAATGCGCTGACGACCTACTCCGGGCTGGGGGGCGTGCCGATGGGATCGATCGGACGGCGACTGGTGTACGCGCTCAAGTACGGCAGTATCCAGCTCCCGACCTCTAATTATTTCACCGCCAATTCACGCATTCACTACCATCGACAAATCCGCGATCGGGTGCAAACCGTCGCACCGTTTTTACGGCTCGATAGCGATCCCTATGTGGTTATCGATGAGAACGGACGGCTGAAGTGGATCGTCGATGCCTACACGACGAGCAATCGTTACCCCTACTCGCGCCCGGTGAACCTGAGCGACAATGCCTCGACGATCCTCGATCGGCGCAACCTCGCCACCGTCGTCCGCAATAACGTCAACTACATGCGAAACTCCGTCAAAGTCATCGTTGATGCTTACAACGGCACGATGGAATTTATCGCCATGGATGATAGTGATCCGGTGCTGGCGACCTATCGCAACATCTACCCAAACCTCTTTTCAGAGCGTGACACCGTCTCCGCCAACCTCGTCTCCCATTTCCGTTACCCGATCGACCTGTTCGACGTGCAGGCGCACATGTATCTCGCCTATCACATGGAAAGTCCGAGCGTGTTTTACAACCGGGAAGACCTCTGGCGTTTTCCGGTGAGTAAGCAAACCGCAGCGGGTGATCCGAGTCGCAGTTCGGCGGTCGAGCCGTTTTATACGATCGTCAGTCTACCGGGAGAAGAGGGTACGGAATTTGTGACGATCTTGCCGTTAACGCCGGTCAACAAGGACAACACGATCGCCTGGATTGCGGCGCGATCGGATGGCGAAAATTATGGGCGGTTACTGGTCTACAACTTCCCGAAACAGTCGCTAGTCTACGGCCCAAGCCAGATCGAAGCGCGAATCGATCAAAACCCGGTGATTTCGCAGCAGTTGACGCTATGGAGCCAGAAGGGATCGAATGTATTGCGCGGCAATTTGCTCGTGATTCCCCTATCCAATTCGCTGCTCTACATTCAGCCGGTTTATCTCCGTGCTGACCAAGGCGAGCTACCGGAACTCAAGCGCGTCGTCGTGGCCTACGAAAACGAAATTGTCATGGAACCGACGCTCGATCTGGCCTTGGCCGCGATTTTTGGGGAAAGCGACAGCCTCATCGAGCAAACCAACCCGGAAGACCCGATCGCGACGGATAATCCATCCCCTAAAAATCCCGATAGTGATCCCACCACACCGATCGCCTCACCCCTGGCGCGTCGTGCGCTGACGCTCTACCGCGAAGCTGAAGCCGCCCTTCAGACCGGCGACTGGGCAACCTATGGGGAAAAACAGACCGAGCTAGAGGCCGCCTTACAGCGATTGAGCAACGGTGAAACCTCAATCAGCGAGTAGCGTTACGGTTCAGCCGTCCAAGTCAAACATTGAATGGATCGCAGGGATCGAGACCTTTGAGGTTTCCACAAGCTCAAAGGTCTGAAGTCACTCAAATCCTATGTCTGAGAAACCGGCAGCGACACCATGATCGTTGTGCCATGCTCCGCCGTTGTCTCAGCATCAATTCTGCCGCCGTGACCTTCTACCAAAATCTGATACGCCGTCGTTAACCCTAAGCCCGTGCCGCCGCCGACATCTTTTGTTGTGAAAAACGGATCAAAAATGCGGGAGCGAGCGCTTTCGGGGATGCCGATCCCGTTATCTGTGATGCTCAGTTCAATCCAGCCATCGTGATCGTTCAGGGTGAGGATAATTTCACCGCTGTGCTTGCTGTCTTCGGTGGTGTGTTGGGTCTTAGGTCGGGCCTCGATCGCGTCGATCGCATTATCGAGAATGCTGCCAAAAGCGCGTTCGATCTGTGCCGGGTTGCATTCAATGCAGGGCAGCGGCTCAAAGATTTTGGTGACGCGAATCTGAGTTAGGCGCGATCGGCGATCGTTGAGGCTGCTCTCTAGACATTCCGCGAGGCGGACACTTTGCAATTCCGTGCGATCAGTGTTGTTGAACTGTTGCAGCGCATCGACAATATTTTTAATCCGCTCGCTACCCAACTCGATCGAGGTTAGCAGCTTCGGGAAATCCTCTTGGATATAGGGAAAATCAATCTCATCTTTAACCTCTTCTGCCTGATCGCCCTCGACTTGTTCCAGCGCCATGATCAAATCCGTAACGTAGGTGCGAGCATGGTGCAGATTCGCAAAGATAAAATTATTTGCATTGTTAATTTCGTGGGCGACCCCACCGGCCATCTTGCCCAAGCTGGAGAGTTTTTCGCTGCGGAGTAACTGCTGCTGGGTATTACGTAACTGATCGAGTGTCTCCTGAAGCTCCTCGGCCTGCACGCGGGTGCGATCGTAGAGCGTCGATTGCTGAATCGCGATCGCCATTTGGTCGGCAATTTGTCGCAACATGGCCGTCTCGCCCTGAGTCCAGTGGCGGGGAGCTTCACACTGATGGGCAATCAGCAAACCCCACAGCCACGCACGATTGAGATCGCTGGCTTGTTCGCCATCGCGGTTCACATTCACCACCAAGCCGACGATCGCGCTGGCACGGGTCGGCAGTTGCTCCAGGAAAGCGCGATGACAATCGTCGAGATTTTGATCGGCTCGAATATCCACGATCGTCCGCACACGTCCCTCTAGATACAGTCCGGCATAGTCATATTTGAAGCAGTTGTCACTAATATCCCGATTCAACACCGACCATTCTGGACGCGAGACCGACTCGACCACCACCCGACCGTCCCAACTGTCATCAAATTGGTAGACCGTGACCCGATCGGCGCCAAGTACCGCCTGGACGCTGTCGGTGGCCGCTTGCAGGCTGGCGGGTAGATCCAGCGAGCTGCGGATGTGGGCGATCGAACGGCGTAAGGCTTGTTCTCGCTGGGCGCGGGCGCGGGCGCGATCGTAGAGTGTCGCTTGCTGGATGGCGATCGACATCTGGTCGGCCACCTGGCGCAATAGCGAGAGATCTTGGTGATCCCAGTGGCGGGTGGTGACGCATTCATGCACGATCGTCAGTCCCCAAAGCTTTAGCTCCTCGTTCGTTTGCTCCAATCTATTGGGCATTTCGACTTCACGATCGTCGACATGGGGACGCGGTCGAATCACGATCGGGGCGATCGCGTAGGCTTTGACATCCAAGTCGATCAGAAAATCACGATGACAATCATTCAGCTCAGGGGCGTCGAAAATATCATTAATCACGCGAACTTCCCCGCTGAGATACTTCGTCGCGCTGGGCTGACTAAAGCAGTTATCGCGAATTTGGCGATCGAGAATTGACCAAGACTCGCGAGCAACCGACTCCACGACCACGTCACCGTCAAGATCCTCGCGGAAGCGGTAGACCGTGACGCGACTACTGCCGAGCAGCTCACGAATCGAGGTTGCAGCGGTTTGCAAAATCGCCATCAGATCAAAACTGCCGCGAATTTGGGCGATCGTATGGCGCAACATCCGCTCGCGGCGTGCCTGAGATTTAATTTGGGCATCGAGTTCAATTTGCCGCAGGGCGATCGCAATCTGACCCGAAAGCTGACTTAAAAGCTGAATTTCTCGATTTTGCCAACGGCGAGGCCGATCGCACTGGTGAGCGATCAGCAATCCCCACAGGCGTTCACCGGCATCGTTCTCTGCCGCGTTGGGCGTCACGAGATTGCCCATTTCACCGGCTAGGTTGAGCGTGATCGGCACAATTAAGTTCGATCGCACCTGGAGCGATCGCAAAAAATCAACGTGACAGGCATCGAGTTTTGAATCGGTCTCAATATCATCGATCGCCCGAATCCGACCATTGCGATAGAGTCCGGCATACTGACCCGAAAAACAATCATCCGCGCCGATATCACCCAATACCGAAGACCAAGGCGTCGCCACATTCTCCACCACAACGCGACCTCTCCAGCCCTGGTGGAACTTATAAATCGCGATGCGATCGGCCTGGATTAGCGTCCGTGCTCCATCGACCGCCGTTTGGAGAATTTCATTCAGATCCGAACTCGATCGAATCCGATCGCTCACGCGCCGCATCAGCGACTCTTGCAGCGCCGCATTGCGGGTCGCTTCATACAGTTGCGCCTGACCGATCGCAATGCCGAGCTGACGCGAAACTCCCTCTAATAACTGCTGCTCCCACGCTTTCCACTTTCGCTCCTGATCACACTGCTGCACTCCGACAACGCCATTGACTTCATTGCGGTACGACGTCGCCGCCGCCATCATCGACTTGATTCGCAGTTTAGTGACCGTTGCGATCACCTCCTCGCTCAGACCCGGAAACTGGAGAAAATCTTGCAGCGCCAAGACACGTTCCGGTTGATCGATCAGTGCTTGCAGGTGCGAATTGCTGGCGATCGGCACCGCTAAACCGAGCTGAGAGGGATAGTGACCCCGTAGATGCTCACCACAGGTCAGCAGGGTTTCATCCTGGGGGGAGTCGCGCACCAGGATCGAGACGCGATCGCAGCGCAACACCCGCCCCAGGGCTTTACACGCAATGCTCAAAACATCATCGAGCTTGATTGCATTGGCGATACTGATATTGATCTCGTTAACCAGCTCCACCATTTCGAGCTTGCGTTCAAGGTCAAGCGAATCGAGGGGTGAAGGAATGAGATTAGAACGATCGGTGGGGTTAGACACGTGCAATATAGTCAAAAAATCTTTAGAGGTGGGAATCAAAAATCGGTACTTTCAGAAGACTGAATCGGGTCGTCGATCGCGGAATAAAGAGTAAAAAAATAGCAGCCGATCTGCGGACGGCGGTATGGACGAAAAATGCATCGACAGCAAATACATTCACATCGAAAATTGTTAGACCAGATTGGTTGAAACGTGAGGGGGAAGATCGGTCGCATTTATACGAGAAGCATATCTATACGATCATATCTATACGATAAAGATATTTAGCTCCGATCGTTAGTTTTTTCCGGGTGTTACTGAGTGCGAGCCTGAAAGTTGAATCATTCCGTCCTGAAGTGTCGTCCTGTGGCGCTAGCGAGTCCTCATGCTTATGGGACTTATGCAGAAGTCTGACTTCTAAGCGAGCCGTCACCGTTCTCGCTTTCAAGACAATGCAAGAAGTCGGACTCCTAAACCATATTGCGTCAGTCCTGGCTTAATAAGACTCAACTTTTTTCACGCCGTTATTCTGATTTCTCCTATTTCTGTGTTCGACTCTCTTCCCCCTGATCAATCGCGACCTGCATCGAATAACGTCGATAATTCTCCCGATCGGATACCATCCGCTTGGTTTGCGCTCTGTATCGGCAACACTCGATCGCACTGGGCTTACATCGAACACTGCGGCATTTGTGCGATGTGGGAAGCGCCTCACCTCGCCATCCACGAGTTTGATGGTGATATTTTGTACGATCTCCAATATCGATCGCAAAAGTACCGCCGTACAAACTCGCCTCAAAACACTCCTCTACAGAACTCCTCAGACTTACCAAACTCGCCCAATTGGTCTGAAGCCGCCCAGATTAAGACCACAAAAACGGGTGATCACACTGCCTTTTCGAGCCGCGACAGCCCGAAACATTCCCCAGCGCAGGATGGCCGACCTCAACCAATGTCTCCTCTCGTCCCGATCGTAATTGCGTCCGTCGTCCCGCATCAAACCGACCTCTGGCAAACGTGGCTCGATCGCTCGGCCTATCCGTATCGCATTCTGAGTTTAGCCGATATTCCACTGGCGGGTCTGTATCCCACGCTGGGGATCGATCGTGCCTTGGCTGGCCTTGGAGTTGGTCAACGGTTGGGATTTCCCTGCCTGACGATCGACGGTGGTACAGCGCTCACATTTACGGGCTTTTCGAGTACAGGATCGTCGCGATCGTCGCTCACGGTTCCTGACAACATTTTGCATGAGGATTCCTTGCACGATCCATCCGATGTTCCCCCCAGTCATAATCCAGCAATCGGTATCCTAATCGGCGGGGCGATTTTACCGGGAATGGGGCTGCAATATCGCAGCCTCGGACAACAGACCGCGCAATTATCCGCCGTGCGATCCAAGTTTGAAAGTAACGCAGCCATACGACCCTTTCCGCCGATTCGTTGGGCGCGGGAGACGCTGGGCGCGATCGATTCTGGGATTCATCGGGCGATCGGGGCGATCGCCTGGGATTTCATTACGGATTGGCGACGGCGCTACCCGGCGGCGATCGTGGCGATTACTGGGGGCGATGCGATCGCGATTGAAGCGGCCATTGTCCAGCATGTGTATGAGCGGGATGGGCGTTCCCTAAGCGAGTATGAGCGCACCCGACTGATCGTCATTCCCGAAGCCATCACCTGGGGCATGATCGCGACCTTAGATGCGATCGCGCTCACACCTCATTCTCCGGATACGAGCGGCGATTCTGAGTAAAGCGAATACAAGTTTTGGATCGAGAACTGCCGATTTTGCCAGATCTCTCCATCCATCCCAAATCTCAGGCGTCTTGATTCATCCGTAAGCGATCGGTCTCACCTGAGTTTTGCGACACACTGTCTTTCGCCCCCTCAATCCGCCATGACTGCCGCTTCTTTCTTCACCTCGTCTGATTCATCATTATCGAGGTCTTTCCCGACTCTCAAAACCGCAGATCCCGCCAACCCTTCCCCCACCGCAACCAAGCCAACCTGGAGTCAAGCCCTCGCACACCCCGCCCGCGAGTTCTCCCCCACCCCAATTAAACCGATCGCCGGGACGCTCCCCCCAGGTCTGCGCGGCTCGCTCTATCGCAACGGCCCCGCTCGGCTCCAACGCGGCGATCGCTGGGCAGGTCACTGGTTTGACGGTGACGGAGCCATCTTGGGCGTCACCTTTGACGGAACCTCGACTCGCGCGGCCTATCGTTTCGTCCGAACGAAGGCATACGTCACGGATGAAGCGATGGATACCTGGACGCAGGGCAGTTATGGCATGACGATCCCCGAGGTGGCGATCTCGATCAAGCCGAAACCGATCCGTGATCGGCTGCGTCACCCCGCCAATACATCCGTGCTGGCGCTGCCCGATCGCATCCTGGCGCTGTGGGAACAGGGGCATCCCTACGCCCTCGATCCGGTCACCCTCGAAACACGCGGCCAAGATAACCTCGAAACGCTCGCCGAAAATCAGCCCTACGCCGCCCACTACAAACGCGATCCAGAAACGGGCGAGATCTTTAACTTTGGGGTGACCTACGGTCTGCGAACCCATCTCAATATCTATCGCAGCGATCGCCAGGGTCAGATTCAGGGTCAATGCAAAATCTCGCTGAGTTGCCTGCCGCTGATTCACGATTGTTTGCTCGCGGGGCAATATCTCGTCTTTTTTATCGCGCCGGTTCGCCTCGATATTTTTCCACTCTTCGCCAATCAAGCCTGTTTCGGTGATTCCCTACGCTGGAAGCCGACGCTTGGCACGAAAATCCTAGTGATCGATCGTGAAACCCTAGAGATTGTGTCCCAAGGCGAAACCGACCCATTTTATAGCTGGCATTTCGGCAATGGCTATGTGGATGCGTCGGGAGCGATCGTTGGCGACATGATACGCTACGACGATTTTGCGACGAATCGTTATTTACAACAGGTGGGGTTACTCAATCCCAACACCGCCGCGCCGGGGACACTCTGGCAGTTCCGCATCGATCCGCAGACGGGTCAAATGATCGAAAGTTATCCGCTGGCGGATGCCTGCGGCGAGTTTCCGATCGTCGCGCCGCAGGTGGTGGGACGCTATGCGCGACGGACGTACATGTCGGCGTTTCGTCCAGGCTGCGACATTGCCCGCGATCTGTGGAGTACGATCGCCTGTTTCGATCGCCAGACGGGCGAGATGGTGGTGGCAGATCTGGGGGCGCATCGTTACGCGATCGAGCCGACCTATGCGCCGGATGCGGACAATCCCGATCGGGGCTGGATTATTACGGTGGTGTACGACTGCGATCGCGATCGTAGCGAGGTGTGGATCTATGCTGCCGATCGGATCGACGATGAGCCGGTGTGTCGTCTGGGTTTACCGGGTGTTGTGCCGATGGGCTTTCATGGTTGTTGGGCTCCGGCGGTGTAGCGATCGTCAACCGTCTCATCTAACAGATTGGCCGTACTGCATTTACGCAAACCTGCTGATTCTATCGTTCCCACGCTCTGCGTGGGAATGCTTTTGGGACGCTCTGCGTCCCGCAAACTCGCGACGCAGAGCGTCTAGAGACGTTCCTACGCAGAGCGCAGGAACGATGCATCGTCATCACGTTGCTGATCTTCTATCGTTCCCACGCTCTGCGTGGGAATGCTTTTGGGACGCTCTGCGTCCCGCAAACTCGCGACGCAGAGCGTCTAGAGACGTTCCTACGCAGAGCGCAGGAACGATGCATCGTCATCACGTTGCATCATCACGTTGCTGATCCTTAGATTGTTGTTGGTTGCAGAATCTGGCACGATCAAACACGATCAACAGATCGCCCTATCCTTACTGTCTAGATTCTCTGGCTATGTCTACTGCGGAACGTTTACAGTCGTTTGTCGAATTTTGTCAGAAGCACATCACGGGGGATGAAAAGGGCGAGGCGCAGATTTTTCTCGATCGCTTTTTTCGGGCGTTTGGTCATGAGGGGGCGATGGAGGCGGGCGCGGTTTACGAGAAGCGGATCAAGAAGGGCAGCAAAACGGGCAGGACGGGGTTTGCGGATTTGGTTTGGAAGCCGCGTGTTTTGATTGAGATGAAGAAGCGCGGGGCGGATTTATCGAAGCATTATTCCCAGGCGTTTGATTATTGGCAGCGGGCGGTTCCCGATCGTCCGCGTTATGTGTTGCTGTGCAATTTCGATCAGTTCTGGGTTTACGATTTTAATATCCAGATTGATACACCGGTGGATTATGTGGCGTTGGTGGATTTGCCCGATCGTGCGGGTGTGTTTGGCTTCATGGAAGTCCGCGAGCAGCGATCGGTGTTTGGCAATAATCAGGTGGAGGTGACGGAGAAGGCGGCGCGGCGGTTGG
>CAZFJL010000048.1:0-31684 GCA_964518905.1 uncultured Geitlerinema sp.
TGGGAGAAGGGGCTGGGGGATGAGGGCATTCATTGGGAGTATGCGTTTGCCCTGGGCGCGATCGGCCAAAATTGGACGGTAAGGTAATACAATTTCAGGCATTCTGACCGGGTTCTCGCGATCAGTGCGATCGTTATACGCACCCGCCAGACCGATCGACCTTTAATGATTTTTCCCCTCAGCGCAAACCATGAACGCAAAACTAAAGTGGTACATCACCGCCCAGGTCGGTGTCCTAATGTTTCCCCTCGGACTCTGTTTATTCGGCGAATCGGTCACCCGTCGGATTAACGGCGATCCGTGGTTTTGGTGGGGAACGGTGAGCCTGATCGTGATTAATGCCGGGATTGGCTTGATGATTGAGAGCGGCTTGATCGGCGGATTTCCGCGCGATAAGAAAGATAGCGACGCATGACGCTGGCGTGGAGATCGATCGCGTCAAGATCTTCCGGTCGCACGGGAAGATCTTAAGATGTAGGCTTGACCGATCGCCGCTTAATTTTTTCGTTTCCCCATGGCCTCCACCGACTTTCTCAGCCACCTCAACCCCTCCCAACGCAGCGCCGTTGAGCATCACTGTGGCCCGCTGCTCGTGGTGGCCGGAGCCGGATCGGGCAAAACCCGCGCCCTGACCTATCGCGTGGTCAACCTCATCCTGACCCACCGGGTCGATCCCGAACACATCCTCGCGGTGACCTTCACCAACAAGGCCGCGAAGGAAATGAAGGCGCGAATCGAAGAGGTCTTCGCCCAGCGCGTGGCGATCGAGGGACACGGCAAACCGCTCGAAGCGTTGCCGCCGTTTGAGCAAACGCGGATTCGATCGCAGGTCTGGAAGACGTATATTAAACCGCTGTGGATCGGGACGTTTCACGCGCTCTGTGCGCGGATTTTGCGGTTTGATATTGATAAATATCGCGACGAACATGGCCGCACTTGGACGAAAACTTTTTCGATTTTTGATGAGTCGGATGTGCAGTCGGTCTTTAAAGAAATTGTTACGCAGCAGCTTAATTTAGATAGCAAAAAGTTCAACCCCAAGGCGGTACGTTACCAGGTGAGTAACGCGAAAAATCGCGGCTGGTCGCCCGAGGAATTTGAGCGCCAGGAGATGAGCTATTGGGGACGGACGATCGCGGAGGTCTATCGGCTCTATCAAGCGCGTCTGGCGGAAAATAACGCGCTCGATTTTGATGATCTGATTCGGATTCCGGTGGAATTGCTCCAGCAAAACGAGTCGGTTTTAGGCTATTGGCACAATAAATTTCGCCATGTTTTGGTGGATGAATATCAGGATACCAACCAGACGCAATACGATTTAATTCGCCTGTTAGTGACCAATGGCGCTGAGGCACAGGTGTTTACCAAGCAGCCGGAAAATTGGCAGCAACGATCGGTGTTTGTGGTCGGTGATGTGGATCAGTCGATCTACTCGTTTCGGATGGCGGATTTTACGATCCTAATGGGATTTCAGAAGGATTTCGGCGATGGTTTGTCGGATGACGATACGCGATCAATGGTCAAGCTTGAGGAGAACTATCGATCGACCCAGACTATCTTAGAAGTTGCGAATCAACTGATCGAACTCAACACCGAACGGATTGATAAAGTCCTACGAGCCACGCGCGGTAAAGGCGATCCGATTTATTGCCACCAATGCGATAACGAGCAAGATGAAGCCTATTTCGTGGTCGATCAAGTGCGTAGTTTTATACGCAATAATCCCGAACTTACGGGCGGTGATTTCGCCGTTTTATATCGCACCAATGCTCAATCGCGACCCTTAGAAGATGCGTTTATTAAATTCAATATTCCCTACAAAGTCGTGGGCGGGCTGCGGTTTTACGATCGCAAAGAAGTCAAAGACATGATCGCCTATCTACGACTTTTGGAAAACCCCGCCGATACCGTCAGCCTCAAGCGTGTAATCAACACACCCAAGCGCGGCATCGGCAAAACCACGATCGACAAACTCGACACGATCGCCCAGCAACTCGGCTGCCCACTCTGGGACATTATCAGCGACGAAACGTCAGTTAAGACGATCGCTGGACGCAAAGCAAAAACGATTTCGGACTTTACCAATACAATTAAAACCTGGCAAGGCAAAGCCGCAGAAGAGATGCCCGCCGGTGAAATTTTGCAAGGTTTAATTGACGATACGGGCTATGTGCGAGCCTTGCAGGAGGTGGGGACGGATGAGGCGCTCGATCGCGTCCAAAACGTCAACGAAATTTATAACGCGATGGTGCAATACGCCGATGATGAAGCCGATGAATCCCTGGGCGGATTTTTAGCGAATGCATCGCTAGCCTCCGATTTAGACGGACTAGAAGAAGGCGGTAAAGCTGTCACATTAATGACACTGCACGCTGCGAAGGGGCTGGAATTTCCGGTGGTGTTTATGGTGGGCATGGAAGAAGGGCTATTTCCCAATTTCCGTAGTCAAGACGATCCCCGCGCCCTCGAAGAAGAACGACGTTTGTGTTACGTCGGTATTACCCGCGCCAAAGAATTTCTCTTTTTAACCCATGCCTCAATGCGGCGTTTATGGGGAAATTATATGCCCGCTGCGCCGTCGCAGTTTTTGTCGGAGCTACCAGAAGATCTGATCGATGGTGATGGTTTACCGTCGCGCCAACGCGATCGCGCGATCGCCCGAATCCACGCCCGCACAACCCCGAAATCATCCAACCCCGATCGCACCCTCTCCACATCAAAACCCAAAACACCCACACCGGGACAACTCAAACAGTGGAAACTCGGCCAGCATGTCATTCACGATAAATTCGGCGTTGGTGAAATCGTCATGGTATTTGGAACCGAGAAAAAGCAGTCCCTCGCGATTAAATTTCAGCAAGGTTCAACCAAGATCGTCAATCCACTGGTCGAGCAACTGCAAGCTGTGAAGTAGTTCTGTGAACTCGCCCGCAAGACCAACCCGTAACGTCATAGTGGGGCAACTCCTGCGATATGCTGCAACAGCAATTTGGGTCACACTCTTGGGGGTTTATCCATGAACGTATTGGGCAGCAACAGCATGGGACAGCGCGATCGCGATCGTCCGTCGCGTCGGCAGCGTCTCAAGCGCTGGAGTCAGCGAGCGATCGCGGCCTTGGCGATCGGTCTCGCCACAAGCTGCGCGGCTCCGCCCGCCGATGACGGTAGCCTCGAATTTTGGACAATGCAGCTTCAGCCGCAGTTCACCGACTACTTCAACGAGGCGATCGCCAGCTTCGACGCGGAAAACCCCGACACCCCGATTAACTGGGTCGATGTGCCGTGGTCGGCGATGGAAACCAAAATCCTCGCGGCAGTCTCGGCCAACACCGCCCCCGATGTCGTCAACCTCAACCCCACCTTTGCGTCGCTGCTCGCCAGTCGTGACGCCTGGTTGCCGCTCGATGACTACATTTCAGCCGAAGAACGCGCCGTTTACCTGCCGAAAATTTGGGCAGCGACCCAATTCGATGGCCAAAGTTTCGGGATTCCCTGGTATCTGACGACGCGGATCACGATCGCCAATACCGAACTCCTCGACGCGGCTGGAATCACCAAAATTCCCGCCACCTACGCCGAACTCGCGGCGGCGGCTCGCCAGGTCAAGGCCAAAACCGGTAAATACGCCTTCTTTATTAGTGCCGTGCCGGACGATGCGGGCGAGCTGCTCGAATCGATGGTGCAAATGGGAATGGATCTGGTAGACGAGAACGGCAAGGCCGCGTTCAATACGCCCGCTGGTCGTGCGGCGTTCAAATATTGGGTCGATCTATTTAAAGCCGATTTGCTGCCGCGTGAGGTCTTGACCCAGGGTCACCAACGGGCGATCGAGCTATACCAAGCGGGCGAACTGGCGATGCTAGCCTCGGGGCCGCAATTTTTCCAGGCGATCGAGCAAAACGCCCCGACGATCGCCAAGCTTTCAGAACCCGCCCCCCAGATCACCGGCGACACCAATAAAATCGCCGTAGCCGTGATGAATATCGTCATCCCCAACAGCACCGACGATCCCGAAGCCGCCGTCAAATTTGCCCTATTCGTCACCAACCCCGCCAACCAGCTCGCCTTTTCCAAACAGGCCAACACGCTACCGTCCACCGCCGACACACTGGCCGATCCCTACTTCCAAGCAGCGGACGACGCCCCCGCCCTCGATCGCGCCCGCGCAATCAGCGCCACCCAGCTCGATCGCGCCGAAGTCCTCGTGCCGCCACTGCCGGAAATCAAACAGCTCCAGCGGATTTTGTATACCCAACTGCAAGCGGTGATGTTGGATCAATTGACGATCGAAGAAGCCCTCAATACCGCCGAAATGGAGTGGAACGCGCTACAACAAACCCCATAAATTCAAATCCATAAAACACAAAAAATGAAGATCTGAACGTTCAGGTCTTCATTTTTTGTTTAATTTATTTGTCATTTAATTCAAACGGGAGCATCCCATTTGTGTCACCCTCACCCTAAATCCCTCTCCCAAGTCGGGAGAGGGACTTTGAATCGGTCTCCCCTTCTCCCTTTTTTGGGAGAAGGGGCTGGGGGATGAGGGGCAAGTTGCACAAACGGGATGCTCCCATTCAAACTCATGCTACTTAGACTCTTTCTTGGGATGATGGCCATGAAACCGAATCCCAAGAAAAATATCGTAGATAAAACTTGCAAAACTTCTCGTACCCGAGAACAAATCGAGCTGTTGCTCACAGCCCTTTTCATCTAACAATTCCTTAGAGGCATAATACGCACTTTCGTAGCTGTACCAGGGAATCGACGGCCAAAGGTGGTGGATTAGATGGTAGTTCTGTCCCAGGATTGCAATATTGAGAATACGGCTTGGATAGACGCGAGCATTCTTCCAGCGGTTGCGCTCCGTAAACGGACGATGGGGGAGATAGTCGAAAAACAAACCCAAGGCAATCCCGACCACCAATGCCGCCGAGAACCAGTAATTTAAGACGTAAGCAAAACAATCAAAGTGGATCGAAACAACGACGACGGAAATCAAAAATAAGCGACTGAGAAACCACTCCAGCAGTTCCGCTTTACGCCACAGCTTACGCTTGAAAAAGAAAATTTCGTGATAGAAAAACCGAGCAGCGATCATCCATAGAGGGCCACCGGTTGAGACGAAATGATCCGGATCGTTCTCCGGATCGTTGACGTTGCCGTGATGCTGAAGATGGACACGCGTAAACACGGGAAAGGCAAACCCCAACATCAGGGCGCTGCTATGACCGAGTACGGCGTTCGCGATCGGGTGTTTGTGCGCCACATTATGCGAGGCGTCATGAATCACGGTTCCCGCCATGTGGAGCGCGAGGACGTTCATCATGAAGCAAATCCAGTGCGGCCAAGCGAGATAGAAATAGCCGATCGTGGAAGTGACGACGAAGAGCGTCGCGGCGATCATCAGATTCACCGTCGGGTTAAATAGGGCGTCTGGCGGGCCGAAAAATTCCTTCGGAACCAATGAAGACTTTTTGGCCGATGGCTTTTTGGCCTCTGCGATCACGGCGGTTGCTCCTCGCGTTTGTTAAGTAATCTTGCGCTTGATTAATCTTCAGATAGTAGCAGGGTCGAACGAAGTTTTGTCAAGCAACTATGGCCTGCTCGATCGCATGGCCTCGACTCGCGGTACTGACGGACTTGAACGGAAACCGGATTTATGGCCTTAGAAGACTGAGATCAATACCATCACCGCACTTGAACGGACTGTCGTATCACCTTGGCGCTGTCAATTGACAGGACGTTCAAGGCTTCGACTCTCCCCTCAAGGGCAGGTTGCTGGAATACTGCCATCCAAAACCCGTCTACGAATTAAGCTTAATTTACATTCGACTCGCGACATTGGCGAAAATCGCAACGTTATCCGCCCCATCCCGGAAACAGACGGCCTATTATAGATGCTGAGTACTTTGCAGTGCTCGCGAGCTGAACATCGAGTCGAGGCTATGACCCAATCGAAGCGTCCAATGCCGCCACCACCGCCGGGAGGTCGCCCAAGCCCACCCCCACCGCCGCCCCGCGCCGCTAATCGTGCGCCCGCTCCACCGGCTCCCGCCCCACCGCAGGCTCCTCCCCCTCCCCAGGCTGCCCCCCCTCCACCGGCTGCCGCATCAGCTCCGCCACCAGTAGCGCAGGCCGCTAGCCCCCAGCGCGGCCCCGGACCGGCTCCCGGCCATCCGACGATGCTGGACATCATCAAGCGTGCTGAGGAAGAGGGCTGCTCGGATATTCACGTGGGCGTGAACGAGACGCCGCGCTACCGCCATCGTGGCGAAATTGTAGCGACCGAATGGCCGGTTACCGATCTCGATACGTTCCTGAGTTGGATGCGGGAGATCATGTCGGATGATCACATTCGCCAGTTTCAGGAAAATCTAGATTTTGACGGCGCAGCAGATCTGGGCTTTGTGCGTGTGCGGATCAATGCGTTTGATTCGCTGGCAGGTCCGGCGATGGTTTTGCGCTTGATCGGGGCGGATATTCTGACGCTTGAGCAGTTACGTCTGCCGGACGTGTTCAAGAGCATTAGCTTGGACTATCACAAGGGTCTCGTCTTGGTGACTGGGCCGACGGGATCGGGTAAGTCCACGACGATGGCGGCGATGATTGATTACATCAATCGGAATAAATCGCACCACATTATTACGATCGAAGATCCGGTTGAATTCGTTCATAAAAGTAAGAAATCCCTGATCAAACACCGTGAGGTCGGTCGCCATACCCACCAGTTCTTTAATGCGCTGAAAGCCGCACTACGGGAAGATCCGGATCTGATTCTGGTGGGGGAAATTCGGGATAAAGACACGATGAACATCGCGCTGAAAGCGGCGTCAACGGGTCACTTGGTCATGGGGACGCTGCACACTAACAGTGCGGTTAAGACGATCGAGCGGGTGCTGGGGATGTTTCCTCCGGCAGAACAACCCGCGTTCCGGGTGGCTCTTGCAGAATCGCTGATTTCGATTATTGCCCAAGGTTTGTGCAAAACCACGGACGGTAAACGCGCGGCCTTCCATGACATCTTGATCGCGACGGATGCAATTAAGGAGTACATCATCCAAAGCAAGCTGGAAGATATCACTCAGGTAATGTTGCGATCGGAGTTTGATGGCATGACCACGATGAACAAGGCGCTGCTGGAGCTGTATCAAGAGGGACGAATCACAGAGGAAATCGCTCTGGATCAGTCGCCGACGCCGAATGAAATGGCTCAGTTCTTACGCGGTCGGATGTAAGACCGCCAAATGCGATCGCGATCAGATTGCTGCGAATCTCTGTGAATTTTCGCGGACTAGTGTGCCTACGGTGTCGCCCGACTTTCTGCCGTTTGGCTCACTGCCGTGGATGACGATGCGCGAACCTGTTGCAGCTCATAACCGAGCCAGAGGGTGGCGCTCCCAAAGAGAGCGGCGATCGTGACGGCGAGAATCGTGGTTTGATGCAGTTGCTGCTGTAGCTGAACCACTTCGTTCTGTTTTTGCTGAACCGCGAGGGCTAGCTCGATTTCGGGCTGTTGTACACTGACATCGATCGCGCCCAGACTTTCAGATTCCGACGGTTCAAAGACAACAAGGGAGTGTAGCCAGTCGGTAATTAATTTTGGGCAATTTTGATGGAACCAACGAACCGCCACAAAGCGAAATGCGGGACGCGAGTAGCGAGCAATTGAGCGTAACACTGGCTTGAGTGAGGCGATCGGGACTTTCTTTTCGATCAAATTGACCGACCCAATATCGTAGAGACAACTCAAGACAAAAGCGACAGCATTTTCCTCACGATGAAATAACTGTTCAACAGCAAGCAAAATGTCGCGTACTCGCTCGTCCTCGCGATGCTTTTTGAGTGAGATCGTGATCGCAGAATCCTGGGATTGGGTTGGCATAACGAAGCCTCGCAAGTGACGTTATTGCACCCTAGGCATGACAAAGTAACCGGCTCTCCGCCTTGAAGTCCTAGATTTACACCTGACTTGAACAACCTAAAACTCTAGAGTGATGCTTTGCTCCAAGACCAAACGGCCATCTAAGCCGTACTAGGTGCAATATCTATCCAGTTTAGATTAGTCGCGAGAGATCATCTGTTCGCCCGATGAGTCAATGATATTTTGTGGCGGTGGGCATTGGTGGCCATCGGCAGCGATCGCGATTGGATCTGACGAAATTTCATCAATCCGTCTGCTCTTGAGCATAACTACGATCGAGTTTGCTCCCAAAGCGATATCCTTTCCCGTAAACCGTATGTATTAGCTGGTCTTCGTGTTTTAGTGTAATTTTTCGGCGAAGGAGACGAATCAAAGCGGCGAGAACATTGCTATTCGGCGAATTTTCCTGGCCCCACAGGGCTGTATAGATCTGCTGGTGTGTAAGAACCTGGCCGCGATTGTCGAGCAGGTATACAAGCAAGTCGGTTTCCTTTTCTGATAGTTCGATCGCGCGGTGATTTCGGTAGGCCAGACGTGAGGAGCGATCGAGTTCGATGTCAGGAGTGATCTGAGATCGAGGCTGGTCCACAGGCGAGATTGATGAGGCAACCGATTGCGATCGTCGCAACAAGGCTCGGACTCGTGCAAGGAGCTCTCGTAGCTCGAATGGCTTGACGATGTAGTCATCGGCTCCGGCATCGAGACCCATAACGCGATCATCGAGGGTGTCTTTTGCGGTTAAAAATAGGACGGGTGTACTATCTCCTTGAACGCGAAGCTGTTTACAGAGTTCAAGACCACTACATCCCGGTAACATCCAATCCAAGATCAGCAGGTCATAGTGACGAGAAATGGCTAAATCGCGACCTTCTCCGCCATTGGCGGCAATATCTACCTGGTGACCTTCACTGCCGATCGCCTGTTGCAGGGCTTCAAGCAATGCACTTTCATCATCAACTATCAAGATATTCATACAGCTTTTGAATTGAGAGTTGGGATTGGGGGTTACGATCGAAGGCTGAAATTAAGGGTTTTAGTTTCCCACAGAAAACTAGGATCGTAGTCAAGCAAAATTTCGCCTAATCGTATGCTTGAGCAACGCGGTCAATCAAACCATTTTAGCGTGAAGAAGAGCCTTTAAGTTATTGAGCAATATGTCTGTATTGGATGAAATAAATCAGCAAAAAGTTCAACTTCGTCGTCGTTTTTTAAAACAGCGTCAGCAGCTTGATTCAAGCAACTGGAATTATTACAGTCAAAATATTTGTCGAAATCTGAGCTTAATGCCGGAATTTCAACAGGCACGATCTATTTTGGCCTTTACGAGCTTTCGTCAGGAACCCGATTTAAGCTCGCTATATTGCGCTACAGATCGATCGGTAACGGACACTACATCGATCACGAGTGAATCTCACACAAAGCAATCAAAACAATCAAAGCAATGGGGATTTTCGCGGTGCGTTGGAAAAGACCTCGTTTGGCATCAATATCAGCCTGGATTCACCTGGATTAGCGGTGCGTATGGCATTCATGAACCAGCGAGCGATTGGCCATACGTTAATCTATCAAAAGTTGACTTGATTCTTGTCCCGGCGGTAGCGTGCGATCGCACAGGTGGACGCTTGGGGTATGGTGGCGGCTTCTACGATCGCTTTCTTCGAGACATAGAGCAACAGGCCGTCCTCACGATTGGGATTGTTTTTTCGTTCGCCTATTGCGATCGATTGCCGATCCAATCATGGGATCGATCGCTTGATTTCGTGTGTACTGAGATGACAATCTCGCCTCGAATGACGGCCTGATTTCTCGATCGCCATCATTTCCTATCATCGGAAATCTGATAAATCTAATCGAGATTTGTTCAGTATAAAAATAACAGACAGTATGGTGTCTAACGTATTAGAAGATTTACGAAGTAGATCGCGTTAATTAATGGACACTCGTAGCAAAATCCTCTAGCTTGTTTACAATCAGGATGGCTGAGCGACATGGCTTAGTCACTTTGGTTTTCTTGAGCTACTTAGCGGCTTAAGGGTTCGTCTCTAGAGAGGGTTATGTCTCATCATTTATCTCACGCAAAAGAAGCGACTCTTGCGGATATAATTCGTCGATCGTATCGTGTGATTCAAGCCGATCTGGATATTTTCGAGGCTTTATCTCTCTTTCGTGATGAACACCTGACTGAAGCGATCGTCTGGGACAACGGTCAGTGTCTGGGGGTGCTGACAGAGCGGGATTTACTCTATGGGTTGTATGAGCATGAGGCTGCTTCGGGGATAGCTCAAAACCGAAAGCTGCGATGTGTCGCGAGTGTCATGCAGTCCACTGTCGTCATGTTGCCTAACGACGCGATCGCCACGCTTGAAGACCTGCGGCGCTATCGCTTTTCGGTCAGTCAACCACCGGAGACCGAGCCCAAGACTGAGGCGATCGCGTCTCTCCCGATCGGCATCCAAGAACAAGCGCCGGACGACGAGCACTCTGACGATTACGACGATAATCACTACGTCATCTTGCTCGATGCAGACCAGCAACCCTGTGGGTTGATCGGCCCCAAGGGTTGGCGATCGCTCGATCGTTGGGAGATCTCGACGCTTCATGCGGATCACCAAGCGGCTCAGACGGAAATCAAGCATCAACAGCAGCAAGCTGACCTCTATCGACGAGCGAGCAACCAGCAAAATGTTCTTGAAGAACTATTTGTCAACGTTGCCCGTAGCTTGCAAACATCATCGAGCCTCGTGACGGCGCTCCAAGTTGGTGTGGATGGGATTTGCGATCTACTGGGGGCCGATCGGGCGATCATGCATCAATTCCGATCGGATGCTGAGGCTCTGCTGCCAAGCACGACAGTCCTGTCGGTGTCCGCATCACGCTGGAATCTCGATGTTGTGACGTTAGACGATACTTTTTTTGATCCAGCAACCTGGCCGCCCATCCTGTCCGTCAGTGACGTCCAGCAAGCCGATCTATTGTCCGGCGAACTGCTGCAACTTTTAACCCAGATTGAGGTGCGATCGATCTTGGCCGTTGTGGTGATTGTCGCCGATCAACCTTGGGGCGTCCTTGCGGTGCATCGTTGCGCCCAAGCCCAGCCTTGGCAGACCACACATCTCCCCTGGCTCGAACGTCTTTCGCCCATCTTCAGTCTGGCGATCGAGCAAACCAGTCTATTTGATCAACTTGAAATTGAGCTACAAGAGCGCTGGCATGTTGAAAGTAAAATGCAGACCCTCAACGAACAGCTTGAATTTCGGATGACGGAACGCACCCGAGATCTCGCCGAGGCCAATCTTGCACTAGAAAGACAAGTTCAGGAACATCAACTACTGGTCGAAAAGTGGCGGACATCCGAAACGGAAGTACGAGCCTTTTTTGAGGCTATGACGGAAGTCGTGCTGATGATTGACGAGGAGCTCAATGTGATTCGGATCGCACCGACGAGCCCTCAACTACTCTACGGCGATCAGACGGATATCTTCACGCAAACCGTGGAAATGTTTTGCGATCCAGATCGCATCTTTCCCTATGCGGAGACGATTCGAGAGGCAATTAAAACGAATGTCGGGACGAGCGTTAAGTATCAACTAAAAGTTGACGGGCAGGATCGCTGGTTTTATGCGCGTATTTCACCGGTTGCAGACCTCGACTATATTGCGTGGGTGGCGCAGGATGTGACCGCTTTAGAGCTGTCCGAAGCAGCACGAATCGATACTGAAACACGGTTGAGTCTGCTGTTGGATGGGGTGAGTAACTACGGCATTTTTGAGCTAGATCTCGATGGCATGATCGCCAGTTGGAATACCGGAGCCGAGCGCATTCACGGCTACACCGAGACCGATGTCATTGGTCAGCCCTATGCCCTGCTATTTAGTGCAAGCGCGATCGACACGAACCTGCCACAACAAGAACTCGACCATGCTCGCATCCATGGACGCTACGAAGGTGAAAGCGTACACAAGCATCACTCAGGCCGTTCCATCTGGACGGATGCGACAATTTCAGCCTTATATGATGTGAGAAAGGTGGTACGTGGCTTCGCTGTTGTGGTACGCGATACGACGGAAGAACGTCGAGCTAAGATTTGGCAAAAACTGCTTGAACGGGCGATTAATGCCTCTGCTAACGGTGTGCTCATCACAGATGGGACGAGTCCAGAGAACCCGATCGTCTACGTCAATTCTGGCTTTGAAGCGATGACGGGCTATTCGGAATACGAGGCGATCGGGCGAAGCTGCCGCTTTTTGCAGGGAGACGATCGCGATCAGCCCGGTTTACAAACCTTGCGTCAAGCGATCGCCAAGGAACGAGGCTGCCGCGTGACGCTACGCAACTATCGCAAAGATGGATCGATGTTTTGGAACGAGCTCACAATTTCACCGGTGCAGAACGACTCCGGCACGGTGACGCATTACATCGGTATCCAGACCGATATTACGACCAGTCATGAGAGCAAAATCGAGCTAGCCACTCTCGGAGCCCAGTTGCAAGCAGTTTTCGATTCTGCCTGTGATGTTGCCATTTTGTCCACAGCATCCGATGGCACAATTCAGCTTGCCAACGTCGGAGCCCGAAAGCTCCTCGGCTGCCCGGACGAGATTGATCTCCAGCAGTTTTCCCTCGATCGCTTTTTCCTTAGCACCGAGGTACAACGACGCTATGCACGACTGGAAACCGTACGATCGCTAACGGGGTCTCCTCCCCCACTATTTGAATGTTTAGCGCTTTGCTGCGCTCAGGATCGCCCGGAACTCTATGAGTGGAAACTTCAGCGATACGACGATACGACCATTTGTGTCAGTTTGGAAATTGCGCCGATTTATGGTGACCATCAGCAAATTTTTGGCTTCGTTGCAATCGCCCAGGACATCACGGAACGATCGCGGATGCAGACCGAACTACAGCAATCCAAGATGTTACTTGACGGTGTGCTGAATAGCTCGATCGACGGCATCATCGCCTTCCAAAGTGTGCGCGATCCCGACAGTGGCCGGATTCTTGATTTTCAGTGGCTCGTCTCGAATGCTGCCGTTAGCCGTCTGACTCCTCGTTTCAAGCATGGTCGGGTCGGCCAATATCTCCTCAAAGAGATGCCAGAACATCAAGAAAACGGTTTATTTGCGGCCTATGTCTCCGTGGTTGAGAAAGGAGACGTGTTTGAGACACAAATCTGTTACGACGATGCAAATCCACCCGTATGGCTCCAACTGACCGCCGTGAAACTGGGTGATGGCCTTGCTGTCACGTTCCGCAACATCACTAAAAATAAAGCGATCGAGAACAAGCTCAAGGAGACGAACGATGAATTGCAGCAAAAGATTACGGTTCTCGATTCGCGCAATCAAGACATGCTCAAGCTAGGACAAATCAACGAATACCTACAGGCGAGCAAGACCGCACATGATGCCTATAACGTGGTCGCCGCAATCATGCCAGACCTCTTTAGTGATTGTTCGGGGGGTATCTTTGAAGTCGAGGATAATGCTGAACAGTTTACCTGTATCGCCACCTGGGGAGACCAGCCACCGGCATCGGCAATGGCATTCAACCGGCAGGATTGTTGGGCCCTACGTCGCAGTAATGATCATTGTGTAGACCGAGAAAAACAAGGTCTATTTTGTCAGCACATCACCCGAGGTGATGCGATCGGCGTGTCTCTTTGCATTCCCCTTAGCGCCCAGGGAAAAAGCCTAGGTCTGCTGCACATTTGGTCTCCGGACCCCCAAGCACTGAGTAAGGCGAAGCGTCGGCTTGCACGTACGATCGCCGAACATCTGGCTCTGTCGGTCACCAACATACTTCTACGCGCCAGTCTAGAACTGCAAAGCACACGCGATCCCTTAACGGGACTATTCAACCGGCGCTACATGGAGGATTCGCTAGAGCGTCTGCTCTACAAAGCTCAGGCTCAGAGCACCTGTCTTGGCGTCATCATGATTGATATCGATCACTTTAAAAGTTTCAACGATCGCTATGGTCATGCGATCGGCGATCTTGTCCTACGCGAGGTGGCGCAATTGTTGCCCAAAGCACTACGCCAATCCGATATCGCCTGTCGCTACGGGGGCGAAGAACTGATGGCGATCCTGCCAGAGGCATCGGCGGCGGTGGTATATCAGCGGGCAGAGCAGCTTCGAGAACAGATCGCAGCCCTCAGCCTCAGCAAGGATGAACGACAGATCGACCAGGTTACGGCTTCGTTTGGGGTTTCGGTGTTTCCGGAATGCGGTCTCGATCGGCGTGAGCTGCTACGGGTTGCTGATGATGCGCTCTACCGCGCCAAAAATGAGGGCCGGAACTGTGTACGACTCGCCGAGGCCATTGTGGAAGCTGTCACGGCCAGCGATCCGTCTTATCCCCGCAGTTCGCATAGCTAAAAATAGCTAGATTCTGGATACCCGTTATCGTCGAAACATCACGATCGGATTTCCCGTGAGCCGGAACCGCCATTGAACCAGCGTTTAAGCCTCAAACCTCATCATCCGTTCGCAGGCGTACCGACTCACCGTGAGAATGTAGCCCTTCCGCTTGGGCTAAGGTTTGAATCGCACCGCCGAGAGATTTCAGCGCTTTGGGCGTGTAATGAATCACGCTCGAATGTTTGACAAAGGTTTCAACCCCCAACGCCGAGGCGTACCGCGCTGCGCCCGAGGTGGGTAACGTGTGATTCGGCCCCGCCAGATAGTCGCCCACCGCTTCCGGGGTAGACGATCCGAGGAAAATCGCGCCCGCGTGGCGAATCTGATCGAGCAATGCCCAAGGGTCTTCAACTTCGAGTTCGAGGTGTTCCGGCGCAAATTGATTGGAGAGATCGATCGCCGCTTCCAGTGATTCGACCACAGCAATCAGGCCATAATGCGCGATCGATTTTTCCGTGAGCTCGCGGCGCGGATGATCCAGTAATTGAGCGTTAACCTCAGTGACGACCTGTTGCGCCAAATCTGCACTCGTCGTCACCAAAATGGCCGCCGCCATCGGGTCATGTTCCGCCTGAGCCAGCAGATCCGCTGCCACGTGAGCCGGATTCGCTCGACCATCGGCGATCGTCAGCACCTCCGAAGGCCCCGCCAATGAATCGATCCCCACCGTGCCATAGACCAGTTTTTTTGCCAGCGTCACATAGACATTTCCCGGCCCGGTGATCACGTCCACCTTCGGGATCGTCTCCGTGCCGTAGGCCAGCGCCGCGATCGCCTGGGAACCGCCGATCCGATAAATTTCCTCGATCCCTGCTTCCTGAGCCGCGACCAACACCGACGGCGCGATCGTCCCGCCTTCCCGACCGGGCGGCGTCACCATCACAATACGCGGCACACCCGCAACTTTCGCCGGGATCGCATTCATCAGCACCGTACTCGGATACGACGCACGACCACCGGGAACGTACAAACCCGCGCGATCGACGGGCGTATAACGCTTGCCCAACACAATCCCATCATCGCCAAACTTTACCCAACTCTTGGGAATCCGCTGCCGGTGAAATGCCTCAATCTGCTGCGCCGCCAATTGAATGGCATCGAGCAGCTCCTTCGAGACCTGCTGATAGGCGGCATCGAGTTCTGCGCCGCTGACGCGAATCTGCTCGATCGTTAGCTCGCAGCCATCAAACTCTCGGGTGTAGTCGAGCAATGCCCGATCGCCCTGACGTCGCACGGTTTGCAGTACCTCGCTCACCGTTGCCTCTTTGTGGACAATACTGGCATCGTGGGTACGATCAGCAATACGTTGTAATTCCGATTCCGCCTCGGTTCGATCAGTGACGATTCGCAGCATGGGTTCGAGCAGCCTCCACTAAGTCTCTAGTCGGGACGCACGGTGACAAAACAAGCGTGCATAATCGCTGATGCCTGTGCCCTTAGACACATCTTAGACACATCACGTACAGCGGCAAAACCAGCGATTAACCCTACGGTGTAACTAAATCTGTGATCATGTGATCAATCTATCAACCAAGCTTAACGCGGTTTTTTGCACCGCGCGACTTTCGGTATTGAAGGTGATATATTAGTATGTCTGGTAGTAAACCTTCGCTCTTAGGCGTACAACAGCTAAAAGGTATACAGGGGAATATTCGGTGGCAAACATAAAGTCCGCAATTAAACGCGTCAAAACCGCAGAACGAAATCGTCTGCGCAATAAGTCGTATAAGTCTGCGGTTAAGACATTAACAAAGAACTATATCGCAGCCGTTGAGGCACACGCGGCAACTCCAAGTACCGAGACAGAGGCGGCTATCAAAGCCACGATGTCTGCGGTCTTCAGCAAGATCGATAAAGCCGTCAAGGGTGGAGTACTCCACACCAATAACGGCGCTCGTAAGAAAGCTCGCATTGCCAAGCTGCTCAAGCAGGCAGAATCTGCATCGGCCTAGGTTCAAAACGCGAATTCGACATCTGCTGCCCGCTTGATATCGGCGATTTTGCTTACCTGGCCTTTACTTGCACTTGATGCTACTGATCGACACTCACGTTCATCTTAACTTTGACTCGTTCTCCGACGATCTCGATACCGTTCGCGATCGTTGGCGTCGTGCTGGAGTTGAGCGCTTGATACACTCGTGCGTCGAACCCTCAGAGTTCTCTGCGATGCAGGCGATCGCCGATCGCTGTCCGGAACTGTTTTTGGCAGTCGGGCTGCACCCTTTGAGCGCGAAGCTTTGGACAAAAGCTTTGGGGGATGAGATTGAGCAACTAGCCCGGTCTGATGATCGGGTTGTTGCTATTGGTGAAACGGGGTTGGACTTTTTTAAGGCTGATGATCGATCGCGGCAAATCGCTGCGTTTGAGCGTCAGCTTGAAATTGCCCAAGCTTTGGATAAGCCCGTCATTATTCACTGCCGCGATGCTGCGGGTGAAATGGTGCGTGTGTTGCACGACTTCCGGGAGCGCCTCCAAGGTCTGCCGCGTTGTGTCATGCATTGCTGGGCCGGAACAGCAGATGAGGTGAGGGCCTTTGTCGAACTCGACTTTTTCGTTAGCTTCAGCGGCATCGTTACGTTTAAAACCGCCGAGGCCGTGCGCGAATCAGTCGCGATCGTGCCCAAAGATCGACTACTCATCGAAACAGACTGTCCGTTTTTGGCGCCCGTCCCGCATCGTGGCAAACGTAACGAACCGGCCTTTGTCCGCAGCGTTGCTGAACGAGTCGCTGAAATCCGTGGTCTCAGCCTTGAAGATCTGGCACGCCAGACAACGGCGAATGCTATGCACTGCTTTAAGCTTCCTCCGCCGAGTTCGTTGCCAATCTGATCGCAATTCTGCTGTCTTTACTGGCGTCACGGCTCTGCGGTTGTCTCGATGCTCGCCCGAATCGCTCGCGATCGCGGGTGTTTTATCGTGAATGGCAACCAATTTTCCGTACCTTTAGGCATCTTTGCCCCGATTTCAATGGCTTAATTGTCCCATTTCCCGCCGCTTCTTTCGTTCGGGAAATCGCTATCAGGTGACCGGTAGACTCCATAGTCCGCCCAGTGTCCCCGTATTTCCATCTTTCGCATAACTGAAGGACTTATGACGACCCAGACTTCTGCTGCCCCTTCGTTTCAAATGCCCGATCTCGTTGAAATTCAGCGATCGAGCTTTCGCTGGTTTCTTGAGGAAGGTTTGATCGAGGAACTCGATAGTTTTTCGCCGATCACCGACTACACGGGAAAGCTTGAGCTGCACTTCGTCGGTAAGAAATACAAACTTAAAGAGCCGAAGTATAACGTTGATGAGGCAAAACGGCGTGACAGTACCTATGCCGTGCAAATGTATGTACCGACGCGGCTGATCGACAAAGAAACGGGGGAAATCAAGGAGCAAGAAGTCTTTATCGGCGATCTGCCGTTGATGACCGATCGCGGTACGTTCATCATTAACGGGGCCGAGCGCGTCATCGTTAATCAGATCGTGCGATCGCCGGGGGTCTACTACAAATCCGAAACCGATAAAAACGGACGCCGGACGTATAACGCTTCGCTGATCCCGAACCGGGGCGCTTGGCTGAAGTTCGAGACCGACAAAAACGGCATGGTCTGGGTGCGGATCGACAAAACCCGCAAACTGTCGGCGCAGGTTCTACTCAAGGCGATCGGCTTGACCGACGCGGAGATCCAAGACCAAATTCGTCACTACGACTTCTTCTATAAGACGATCGAGAAAGAAGGTCAATTCACCGAAGACGAAGCGCTGATGGAGCTGTACCGCAAGCTGCGACCGGGCGAACCGCCGACGGTTGCGGGCGGTCAAGCGCTGCTCGAATCGCGCTTCTTTGACCCGAAACGCTACGACCTCGGTCGCGTCGGTCGCTACAAGCTCAACAAGAAGCTGCGCTTGAACGTTCCCGACACGATTCGCACCCTGACGCCGGAAGACATCATGTCGGCGATCAATTACCTGATCGATCTTGAATTTGATCTGGGTCAAATCGATGACATCGATCACTTGGGAAATCGCCGCGTGCGATCGGTCGGCGAACTGCTACAAAACCAGGTGCGCGTCGGTCTCAACCGCCTCGAACGCATCATCAAAGAGCGGATGACCGTCAGCGATGCTCATACGCTAACTCCGGCTTCGCTGGTAAACCCGAAACCGCTGGTCGCGGCGATCAAAGAATTCTTTGGGTCTAGCCAGCTCTCGCAGTTTATGGATCAAACCAATCCGCTGGCGGAGCTGACCCACAAACGTCGTCTCTCGGCGCTGGGTCCGGGTGGTTTAACCCGTGAGCGTGCCGGTTTTGCCGTCCGCGATATTCACCCGTCGCACTACGGTCGTATCTGCCCGATCGAGACGCCGGAAGGCCCGAACGCCGGTTTGATTGGTTCGCTGGCGACCCATGCCCGCGTTAACTCCTTCGGCTTCATCGAAACGCCGTACTACCGCGTCGAAAATGGCCTGGTTCGTCGCGATCTCGAATCGGTCTACATGACCGCCGACGAAGAGGACGATCTGCGCGTGGCTCCGGGTGACATCACCTGCGACGCCGACGGCTACATCCAGGGCGACTCAGTTCCCGTCCGTTACCGCCAGGATTTCACCGAGACGACCCCAGATCAGGTGGACTTTGTCGCCGTCTCGCCGGTGCAAATCATCTCGGTCGCAACCTCGTTGATTCCGTTCATCGAGCACGACGATGCTAACCGCGCCCTGATGGGATCGAACATGCAGCGCCAAGCTGTGCCGCTGTTGCGTCCCGAGCGTCCGCTGGTGGGAACGGGACTCGAAGCCCAGGCCGCCCGTGACTCCGGCATGGTCATCGTCAGCCGCACCGATGGTGTCGTCACTTACGTCGATGCCGAACGGATTCGCGTCAAGCCCGACCCGACCGAGAACGATCCCGACCCGCGCGAGGTTGAGCACGAGTTACAGAAATACCATCGATCGAACCAAGACACCTGCTTAAACCAACGCCCGATCGTCTTTGAAGGCGATGAAGTCGTGGCCGGTCAAGTCATGGCCGACGGTAGCGCCACCGAAGGCGGCGAACTCGCCCTCGGTCAAAACATTCTCGTCGCCTACATGCCCTGGGAAGGCTACAACTACGAGGATGCGATCCTGATCAGCGAGCGCCTCGTCTGCGAAGACGTCTACACCAGTATTCACGTCGAAAAATACGAAATCGAAGCGCGGCAAACCAAGCTTGGCCCCGAGGAAATCACCCGCGAAATTCCCAACGTTGGGGAAGAATCCCTCCGCCACCTCGATGAAACCGGCATCATCCACATCGGAGCCTGGGTTGAATCGGGCGACATTCTTGTCGGTAAAGTGACGCCCAAAGGTGAATCGGATCAGCCGCCGGAAGAAAAACTGCTGCGGGCGATCTTCGGCGAAAAAGCCCGCGATGTGCGCGACAACTCCCTGCGCGTTCCCAACGGTGAAAAAGGCCGCGTCGTCGATGTGCGCGTCTTCACCCGTGAGCAGGGCGACGAACTGCCGCCCGGTGCAAACATGGTGGTGCGCGTTTACGTGGCGCAAAAACGCAAGATTCAGGTCGGCGACAAAATGGCCGGTCGTCACGGCAACAAGGGCATCATTTCGCGCATCCTGCCGAAAGAAGATATGCCCTATCTACCTGACGGTACGCCGCTCGATATCGTACTCAACCCGCTCGGTGTGCCGTCGCGGATGAACGTCGGCCAAATCTACGAGTGCTTGCTAGCCTGGGCCGCAGATAATCTCAACGTCCGCTTCAAAATCGTGCCGTTCGATGAAATGCACGGTATGGAAAAATCACGCGAGACGATTAACGGCAAAATCGAGCAAGCGAAAAACAAAACCGGCAGCGACTGGCTCTACGATCCTGAAGACTGCGGCAAAATTCAGGTTTATGACGGTCGGACGGGTGAGCCCTTCGATCGCGCCGTGACCGTCGGTAAGGCGTACATGCTGAAACTGGTTCACCTGGTCGATGACAAGATCCACGCCCGATCGACCGGCCCGTACTCGCTTGTGACACAGCAGCCCCTTGGCGGTAAAGCCCAACAGGGTGGACAGCGCTTCGGAGAGATGGAAGTCTGGGCGCTCGAAGCGTTTGGAGCGGCCTATACGCTGCAAGAACTGCTGACGGTCAAGTCCGACGATATGCAGGGACGCAATGAAGCGCTGAATGCGATCGTTAAAGGCAAGGCCATTCCGCGACCGGGTACACCGGAATCGTTCAAGGTCTTGATGCGCGAGCTGCAATCGCTCTGTCTGGATATTGCGGTTCACAAGGTCGATACCGACGAAGAAGGCGGCAGCCGCGATGTCGAAGTCGATCTGATGGCCGATGTCTCAAACCGTCGATCGCCGTCACGCCCCACCTACGAATCGATGGCAGCCACGGTTAATACCGAAGACGAAGAGTAGTCTCGTTCAGGCCCTACGGGTGGGTATATCCCCCCGTAGCTGGCCTTTCCATATTCCCGGTTTGTAGAGATTAAGGAGAAGTCATGCCCAAAGTCGAACAGCGCTTCGATTACGTCAAAATCGCGATCGCCTCACCCGAACGCATTCGTGTCTGGGGTGAGCGCACCCTACCCAACGGCCAGATTGTCGGCGAAGTCACAAAACCTGAAACCATTAACTACCGGACGCTGAAGCCGGAAATGGACGGGCTATTTTGCGAAAAAATCTTCGGCCCCGCCAAAGACTGGGAATGCCATTGCGGCAAATATAAGCGTGTCCGCCACCGGGGTATTGTTTGCGAACGCTGCGGCGTTGAAGTGACCGAATCGCGGGTGCGCCGTCACCGCATGGGCTACATCAAGCTCGCGGCTCCGGTAACCCACGTCTGGTATCTCAAGGGCATCCCGAGCTACATGGCGATTTTGCTCGATATGCCGCTGCGCGATGTAGAGCAAATCGTTTATTTCAACGCTTATGTTGTCCTCGATGCCGGTAACGCCGACAACTTGGCGTACAAGCAGCTCCTTCTCGAAGATCAGTGGATGGAGATCGAGGATCAGCTCTACGACGAGGATTCGCAGTTAGAAGGCGTTGAAGTCGGCATCGGTGCCGAAGCGATTCAGCGCTTGCTCCAGGATCTTCAGTTGGAAGATGTGGCCGAGAAGCTGCGTGAAGACATTGCGAACTCGAAGGGCCAAAAACGCGCCAAGCTAATCAAACGTCTGCGCGTGGTGGATAACTTCGTGGCGACGGGATCGCGTCCGGAATGGATGATCCTCGATGCAATCCCGGTGATTCCGCCAGATTTGCGTCCGATGGTGCAGCTCGACGGTGGCCGTTTTGCGACCAGTGACCTGAACGATCTGTATCGCCGCGTAATCAACCGCAACAACCGTCTGGCACGTCTGCAAGAGATCCTAGCGCCGGAAATTATCATCCGTAACGAAAAACGGATGCTACAAGAGGCCGTCGATGCGCTGATCGATAACGGTCGCCGGGGTCGGACGGTGGTCGGTGCGAATAATCGTCCGCTGAAGTCCCTGAGCGACATTATTGAAGGGAAACAAGGTCGTTTCCGTCAAAACTTGCTCGGGAAACGGGTGGACTACTCCGGTCGTAGCGTCATCGTGGTCGGTCCAAATTTACAGATTCACCAGTGCGGTTTGCCGCGTGAGATGGCGATCGAGCTGTTCCAGCCGTTTGTGATCCATCGCCTGATTCATCAGGGTTTGGTCAATAACATCAAGGCTGCGAAGAAACTGATTTCGCGTAACGACCCGAATATTTGGGAAGTGCTCGAAGAGGTGATCGAAGGTCACCCGGTCATGCTCAACCGTGCGCCGACGTTGCACCGTCTTGGAATTCAAGCCTTTGAGCCGATCTTGGTTGCCGGTCGTGCCATTCAATTGCACCCGCTCGTCTGTCCGGCGTTTAACGCTGACTTTGACGGTGACCAAATGGCGGTTCATGTACCGCTCTCCCTCGAAGCTCAGGCTGAGGCGCGTCTGTTGATGCTGGCCTCGAATAACATCCTGTCTCCGGCAACGGGTCGCCCGATCGTCACGCCCAGCCAAGATATGGTCTTGGGCTGCTATTACTTGACGGCGGAAAATCCGAAAGTACAGGAAGGCGATCGCCATATGGAACAAACCTTTGGCAGTTTGGTCGATGCAATTACAGCCTTTGAGCAAGGTATCGTTCATCTACATTCTTACCTCTGGGTTCGTCTCACACCAGACGACACGATCGACTGTGGTTTCGACGATGATCTGATCAAAGAAGAAACGATGGAGGATGGCAGCCGCTGGGAGCATCGCACCTTTAGCCGCCGTCGCCTCGATGCCGATGGCAACGTGCTGTCGCAGTATGTGCGGACGACAGCAGGTCGCGTCATCTACAACCAAGCGATTCGCGAAGTCCTCGAAGCCTAGACCCACTTGATTGATCGGGTGTGAGCGCTCACACCCTGATTGATTGCGGTCGGCCCTCGCCGATCGTCCCCCCGATCCCTCTTCATCCCTGCTAGCGAGCAATCATGATCTTTCACAATCGCGTCGTCGATAAAAAGCAACTGCGTTCTCTCGTGGCTTGGTCTTATGTCAGCCACGGCTCGTCTAAAACCGCGAAGGTCGCCGATCGGCTTAAGGAACTCGGCTTCCGCTATGCCACGCGTGCCGGTGTCTCGATCAGCGTGGAAGACTTGAAAATTCCGCCGGTCAAGAAACAATTGCTCGCTGCTGCTCAAGAAGAAATCGACGTCACGGAAGCCCGCTATACGCGCGGCGAGATTACCGAGGTGGAACGTTTTCAGAAGGTGATCGATACCTGGAGTACCACCTCTGAAGAACTCAAGGACGAAGTGGTCGCCAACTTCCGCAAAGACGATCCGCTGAACTCGGTGTACATGATGGCGTTCTCCGGAGCGCGGGGTAATATTTCCCAGGTGCGTCAGCTCGTCGGGATGCGGGGTCTGATGGCGAACCCGCAGGGAGAAATCATTGACTTACCGATTAAGACCAACTTCCGCGAAGGACTGACCGTTACCGAGTACATCATTTCGTCCTACGGTGCGCGGAAAGGTTTGGTTGATACGGCGCTGCGGACGGCGGACTCGGGCTATCTCACCCGTCGTCTGGTGGACGTGTCCCAGGATACGATCGTCCGCGAGTTTGACTGTGGCACTGAGCGCAGCATCCCGATGAAGGCGATGAAGAGCGGTGAACGGGTGGCGATCACGCTAGGCGATCGGCTCTTTGGCCGGGTGATTGCGGCAGACGCGATCGCGCCGGACGGTACGGTCGTCGCCAAACGCAACCAGGCTGTGGATATCGATATTGCAGCGGCGATCGACAAGTCGGGCATCGAAGAGATCATGGTGCGATCGCCGCTCACCTGCGAAGCGGCACGCAGCGTCTGTCAGCACTGCTACGGCTGGAGTCTGGCGCACGGTAAGCTGGTCGATCTCGGTGAAGCGGTCGGGATTATCGCGGCGCAAAGTATTGGGGAGCCTGGTACGCAGCTCACGATGCGGACATTCCACACGGGCGGGGTGTTTACCGGTGAGGTCGCTCGTCCTGAGCGATCGAAGTTCGACGCGACGGTGAATTATTCCAAGGATCTACGCGTGCGTCCCTACCGCACACGCCACGGTGAAGAAGCTTTCATCGTCGAACAAGCGGGATCGGTTGAGATTGCCCCCGTCAACAAGGGCAAGGGCAAAGCCTACAGCCTACCGTTGCCCAACGGAACCACCTTGATGGTTCCCGACGGAACGGGAATTGCTCAAAACCAGTTCTTTGCCGAGGTTCCCGTTGGATCGGCAACGACGAAGAAGAACACGGAGAAAGCGGCTAAAGACGTCACCAGCGATCTGTCAGGCGAAATCAAGTTTGATGGCCTCGTCGCTGAGGAAAAACAAGACCGTCAAGGCAACACTACAATGACCGCCGGACGCGGTGGTCTGCTGTGGGTACTCTCGGGTGAGGTGTATAACCTGCCGCCAGGTAGTGAACCCACCGTAAAAAATGGCGACACCGTCAAGGAAGGCGACACGCTCGCTGTAACCGAAACGCCGTCCGAGAGCGGTGGTGTGGTGCGGCTGCCGGAAGGCTATAGCGGTGGCGAGGTGTCGGATAGTTCGTTGGCGATCGATTCGATCCCCAAAGAAGTCGAAATCATGACGGCTTCGGTGCGCCTCGATTCAGCGCAGGTGAAAGCTGTGAGCAGTCACGGTCGCGATCATTTTGTGATTCAAACCTCGGACGGTCCCGAATTTACCCTGATGGCCACACCGGGAACGAAAGTCCGCGACGGTCAAATCGTGGCGGAATTGGTCGATGAAACCTACCGCACGCCGACCGGTGGTCTGTTGCGCTATGGCGATATCGAAGTCAAGCGGACAAAGGGGAATGCCAAAATCGGTTTCGAGATCGTCAAAGGCGGAACCATGCTCTGGATTCCCGAAGAAACCCACGAAATTAATAAAGACATCTCGCTGCTGGAAGTCGAGAACGGCGAGTACGTTGAAGCCGGAACCGAGGTTGTTAAGGATATCTTCTGCCAAAACAGCGGCATTGTCGAAGTCATCCAGAAAAACGACATTCTGCGCGAGATTTCAATCAAGCCGGGAATTTTCCACCTGCTCGATGAGCCGGTCATGATCGATGGCGACCCCGATCGCCTGATTCAACCGGGCGAAGAACTTGCACCGGGTATCATCGCTCAAGATACCTGTGTGTGCGAGCCGATCGAAACGCCGGAAGGACTCGGTATCTTACTACGTCCGATCTACGAATTCGTCGTGCCTGACGAACCGCCGGTTCCGGTTCAACGTCCGGCTGACGATCAAGATAACGCCTTTGGGATCGGCTTAAAACCGATTCAGCGCCTGCTGCCCTACAAAGATGGCGAGCGCGTGAAATCGGTCGATGGTCTAGAGCTGGTTCGTACGCAGCTTATTTTGGATATCGATCGCGAGGATACCCGCCAGCTCGAAGCCGACATCGAGCTAGTCCCCGATGACAACGATCCAGAGATCAAACGTCTACAACTGGTGGTGATTGAATCGCTCACGATTCGCCGCGATTCCGTCGCCGCCGATCCGCTCGGAGGTCACCACACCACCACGCGCCTACTGGTGTCCGATGGCGACCAGATTGAACCCGGTGCGATCGTCGCACGTACGGAAATCCGCTGTAAAAATAACGGTCTCATTCGCGGGATTCGTAAGGAAGACGAAGCGACTCGCCGCGTGCTGGTCGTGACAGACAACGATCGCCAGACCGTCGAAACTGATGGCAAACTGACGTGCAAAGTGGGCGATCTGTTAGTCAGCGGTACAGAGTTGGCGAAGGGCTTCCCTCTCGAAGAATCGGCACAGGTCTTGTCCATTACGGGCAACATGATCGAGCTGCGAGCTGCACGTCCGTACCGTGTATCATCGGGCGCAATTCTGCACGTAGAAGACGGTGGCCTCGTCCAACGGGGTGACAACCTGGTGCTGCTCGTCTTTGAACGGGCGAAAACGGGCGACATCATTCAGGGTCTACCCCGGATTGAAGAGCTACTCGAAGCGCGTAAACCGAAAGAAGCCTGCGTCTTAACCCGTCGTCCGGGTACGGCGCAAATTATGCACGATGACAATGGCGATGTCAGCGAAGTGCATATCATCGAAGCGGATGGAACCCTGAGCGAGTACCCGATCGGCATCAGTAAAAACCTGACGATCGTCGATGGTCAGCACCTGAAAGTGGGTGAACCGATGACCGACGGGCCGTCGAATCCTCACGAAATCCTTGAGGTTTGGTTTGAATATCTCCTGCCGAATGGTTGCTATGAAGCGGCACTGACGGCTTTCCGTAATGTTCAAACCTTCCTGGTGAACGAAGTGCAAAACGTTTACCAATCTCAAGGGATCGACATTTCCGACAAACACATCGAAGTGATCGTCCGTCAGATGACCTCGAAGGTGAAGATCGAAGATGGTGGCGATACGACCATGCTGCCGGGCGAGTTGATCGAACTGCGCCAAGTGGAACAGGTCAACGACGCCATGTCGATTACCGGTGCGGCTCCGGCACAATACATGCCGATGCTGCTCGGTATCACCAAAGCGAGTCTAAATACCGATAGCTTTATCAGTGCGGCCAGTTTCCAAGAAACAACGCGGGTGCTGACTGAAGCGGCGATCGAGGGTAAATCGGACTGGCTGCGCGGCCTCAAGGAAAACGTGATTATCGGTCGTCTGATCCCGGCGGGTACAGGCTTCAACGCTTACGAAGACCTGAACTATTCCGGCGGTGATGCAGAGCCGACCACACTCGATGACGACACCCTGAAGGATGTGATCCTCGACGATCGCACCGCCCGTAGCTATAACCTCAGTGGCAGCATCAGCGACAGCTCGGAGCTGCTACTCGATGACTCTAATGCTGACGGTCTCGGTTCCTCGGCTATTCTCGACGACGAGGATATTTAGCGGATACTTAACCGATCGGCGACTCCCGATCGGTTAGACGGTAAAAACCGACCATAACGCGCACGTTTGGCGTGCTGTTATGGTCGGTTTTATCGTGATCTAAGTTTAAATGCGGCTCAAGTTGAGGTCGGTATTTTGACCATCAGAACAGGCGAGATGCCTACGCTACAAATTTTGCTTCTCCCAACCCTCTCCATCATTGCGATAGTCCCGCAAAACCCACCGCGCGAACTATATTCGTTCTACTTCCACTGCGACTTGTTTGACTGCACCATCTTTGGCTACTCGTCATCTTTAATGTCTCGACATCATTCTTTTGCGTCTTGGCTGCTGCGATCGCGTGATCGCTGTTCTTTCTAACTCAAGCGAGCTATTGGTTTCGCCCGTCTTACTTTCTTACATCTTGACACTGCCTTTCTTGATGTCTTATAAGATTGCGACCCTGGGTCGATTTGTATGGGGCTAAATTTTAGATATGTAAACGCGCGGGCAACAAAAATGACAGAGACAAAACGGCGAGGTTGGACTTAAGCCGAGATAAAGCGCTGAAGGATTGCGGTACGTTTGCTGGTCGGGACACACTCAAAAACACCATCACATTCTTCGAGGAGTGTGCTGCCGCCGAGAACCCAATTCATCATTCGTTCGAGGAGTGTCAGCATGACTTTTTCTTTAATGTAGGAATACCGGTCTGATACTCAACACAATGACATGACTCATTGAAAGGATTGAGTTCAGATAGGACACTTTGAGTTTTGGTAGGAAGTCTCGTCTTTCTCTCGTTCATGAGATCTAGACCGAAGGATCTGGAGATCCGACACTGACGATCGCTGTGTACAAACTGTCTCAAGCGTGACTCAGGGATGCCATAACTCATACCTCTATTATCTAACAAATTCGTAATACATAATTCCGAATCATCACACGTTCTGTGGACTTGTGTTAAGTGCTGGTTTACAAATCTGTTTTTTTTATTAAAGTTTGATGTTTTTTTGTGCGGTGTTGCGATGGCCTTCGCGGGGTCTAGCGGTGAATTTAGGCTAGGAGGAATGAGGCGTGGAGGCGGTTACAGGCGATTGATAGCTGAAGAGGTCGGCTCGATCGAGCGTGACGGCGGCTTGATCTTTGGCGGATAGTTTGGGGGTGTGGTCGCCGATGTGCCAATCAATGCCGATCGCCGGATCGTTCCACAGGAGCGATCGCTCGTGTTCGGGGGCGTAATATTCCGTCGTTTTGTAGAGGACTTCCGCCGTTTCCGACAGCACCACAAACCCGTGGGCAAAACCTGCCGGAACCCAAAGCTGTTTTTTATTCTCGGCACTGAGCAAGCAGCCCACCCACTGGCCGAACGTCGGCGACCCTTGGCGAATATCCACCGCCACGTCAAAAATCTCGCCTTGTCCCGCGCGAACGAGTTTGCCTTGGGGATTTTGAATTTGGTAGTGCAGCCCGCGCAAGACCCACTGGCTGGATTTGGAGTGATTGTCCTGGACAAAGGAGTCGGTTACGCCGGTTTTGTCGCGAAAGACAGCGTGATTAAAACTTTCAAAAAAGAAGCCCCGATCGTCGCCAAACACCTTGGGCTCGATGATTTGGACTTCGGGGATAGCGGTGGGGGTAACCTGCACGATCGTATTGCTCTCCGGAAAATCGACACCTGGGATCATCGGCAACCATCCTAGCGATGCACCAGGACAGCCAGATTGGATACACAACCCAGAAATTTTGGTTCACACCACTTTACATCACTGGGATCACGGCGCTGGCGTGATCGCCCTCGATCGATATCGGCTTGGGTGATGGGCGCGGCGGCGGCGATCGTTTCGGTAACGCTACGGCTAACGATGCGGTGCAAATCACGCTTGGACAGCAGGCGTAAATTGGCCTCCTGCGCCCAAAATTTCAGGCCGAGGATCTGCAAAATCCAGCGATGTGCGGCGCGGGGGAGCCAGTGGATTAGAGGAAGCTTGGTGTGGAAGTCGAGCCAGTGGTAGCGGTTGGGGGTAGTGAGGCAGATTTTCGGGGCGATCGCGAGCAGATCACGGCAGTATTGCACCTGTTGATAGTCGTTGCCGACATGTTCGATCGTGGCGGAGGAGAAGACGCAGTCGATCGGCGGTAAGGCGTCTGGATCGGGTGGAAAGGCGATAACTTGCAAGCCGGGAAAGACGGTTTCGAGGTGGCCGATCGGCTCCGGTGAGGTGGCGTACACCGTGGCGCCGTCTTCGAGCAACCATTGAATAAAGCAGTTGCTATCAATATGTTCAGTGTCGGGGGTTGAGCCGTGATCGAGGATGGTTTTGCCCGCAACGCCGCCGAGCTGATCGCGAAACCAGTCGTACATTTGCCGCCGGACGCGCAGCGAGGCTTGCATCCGCAGCCGATCGAGCCACGAGATCCGATCGCCGAAATAATCAAACGCCTTAACGTCTTTGATTTTGGGATCGGTGGTCGAAGGTGAAACGGAGTTGGGCTGGGGCATAGGGGCAGCGTGGGGCGGCGAGGTACGGACGGGATTACGATAAATTCAGTGCCGCAATTTTAGCCGCGATCGCGTTCGGCGCGAACTTTCTGAGCCGGGATTACATCAATTTCACAAAATTCTTCGGCGGCCTGGAGATAGCGATCGACATTCGCAAACCAATTACCCCAGAGATCGGCGCCGCGATCACTCACAATCACGCGGTTAACTAAGTCAATCCAGGCGGGATCATCGGTGGGTAACAGCAAACCGTAGGGGCTGCACGCTAGGGGAACTTCGGGCGATAGGCGGTAATCATCGAGGGATTGACCTGCGATCGCCAGTTCTCCGATCAGCAACAAGCTGTCGGTGGCAAAGGCGGCGAGCTGACCTTGGAGCGCTTCAATGCCGCGCCGGATACCGGCGATACCCGCGAAGGTTTCGATCGTGGCATGGGGGTAGCGATCGGCGATGACGCTGGCGGTGGTGGAATTTTGCAGAGCGCCCAGCACGATCGCGGCCTGGGTTGGGTTGGGCGCAAAGGAGTTTTCCGATCCGCGTTCGCTAATGAATTGGATGCCAGTAACGAGAAACGGTTCGGAGAAGGTCACACCCTCCACCGCTTGAATTGTATTGGGACCACATTCGAGCTGGACGGCTTGAGAGCGAATCAGATCGAAGCGCGTATCGAGCTGACTTTCAATAATTTTGACAAGAGGGCGGCGGTTCAGACCAAGCTCGGCGGCGAGGGCTTCGGTAACCTCGTCGATTACGTCCAGGCAGTAGCCGTCGAGGCGACCATCGGGGTAGCGAAAACTGAGGGGGACGGCACGACTGGCGATCGCGACGCGTAAGATGCCCGTTGCGCGGATCTCCTCTAGCACGGGGTTTACAGCCTGTGCGTTAGCTCTGATTCCACCGGAGACGAAACCTAAACCGGCGACTAGACCGGCGATCGCAGCGGTAAATGCAGTCAATACCGCACTATTTGCTTCGCAAAGGCCACGCCAACGACTCCGTTCAGTGCTGCAACGCTCGACGTCTTGTCGGTTTGAATGGAGTCGGTCTTTGATCTGAGATTTGAGGGGCTGCAAACGTCGCGCCATCGGGTTTGCCTCCGGCTTAGTTCCGGCTTAGTTCCGGCTTAGTCTTGGCGTTGTGGCGTCCAGGCCACATCTTCGGCGTCGGGGATCAGCGAATCGATCGCGGTGTCGTCGGCGTCGCGACCCTTGACCTGGTGCTGCTCATCGAAAACCATGAGCGCCGTACGCCAAACGAGGTAGCCCTGTTCATTTAAATGCAGACCATCGGTGCTGAGTTCGGGGCGTAGCAAGCCGTCTTCGGTTCCGAACAGGTCGAAGAGATCGAGAAAAGTTGCGCCCTCATATTCGACGATCGCGGCAAGGCGATCATTGAGATGACGAATTCGTTCGTTGGTGACGCGCTCCAGCTTGGCTTTACCCTCCCAGGTGGCCTCTTGGCCGCCGTGAGGCAAAATCGACTGGACGATGACCTCCGCGTCGGGATGAACCCAAAGAATGTCTTTGACAATACGGCGCTGTTGCTCCAGCAAAGTATCGTCATCCATACCGCGCACGAGGTCATTGATACCAATCATGACGAAGATTTTTGTAGGCTTCGTGTCATCAAGGAAGGTCAGGCGATCGTAAAGACCCTGCGATCCTTCACCGGAAATCGATTGATTTAACCAGGTTGCCTGCGGTGGCAGCAGTGTTTGGGGGAACCACTGGGAAATCGAATCACCGGCTAACACGTAGAGCGAATCGGGCTGGGTCTCGGCGACTTCGCTGGCTTCGCGCTGGAGGATATCGAGCCAATCTTGATAGGAAAAGTGGCGCTGACTGGCCGGTGCGCCTCGGGCGATCGCCATGCTGCGCGAGTCCATCCGCTGGCGATCGTCACTGTCTTCGACGTACTCCACCACGCTGGCGGGCGCGTTCTGGTCTATAAACAGCCGATCCCGAATTGCGCCGATCCCCCAAACCGTTACAAACACGATGTTTGCGGCTAGGGAAGCGAGCAACCAGGGAGAGCCAAACCAAGGTTGAACCTGAGACGCCATGCCCAGGGGCGGGACAAGGTGTACGCGGCTAGAGGAGCGTTGGCGTCGCGAGGATGATGTCAGCTTCGAGGGGTTTTGCACGATCGAACGGAAAAACTCAAGCACAATTAGCAAATCTGACCTCGATCGTACACTGTCTCGCCAAGGTTCGGGGGGGAACGCTGATCGAAATTGACCGGGTAACGATTCAGCAGGAAAAATTGAATCGGAAATTTGCCGATGAGTGTTCGGACTGCGACACGTTGTCGATCGAACACGACATAATAAAGGCCGGATCACGAGTGCATAAACAACTCCGTGAATTAGACGTGTCGCCACCCAGTCCAGGGCAAACGCATACTCGGCAGACCCTCACCCTAAATCCCTCTCCCAGGCC
>CAZFJL010000049.1:0-31446 GCA_964518905.1 uncultured Geitlerinema sp.
TGTGTAACGCTTTGTAAAGTATTCTCAGGGGGCTTCGTTCTGATTGCTCCTATAACGTTTGATTATGTTTGAGGTTGATTGAAGAGTTAGGCAGTCCAATGTAATAAACAGGGGGCGAGAATTGAAGGCACTAACGCATCGATCGCGCCAAGTCCATCAGCGCCACTTCCCAGACTAAGCGGGGCTGAACAAAGGCTCGAATGTGTTTCCGCGCTTGCTCCAGTCGCTCGATCGCGGCCTGGGCGGCCATGCCTCGGGTTTGCCAGTAGGCGTTTTGGAGGTAGTCGATTAGCCAGAGTTGATCGGGGGGATCGAGGGTTTTGGTGATGTCGCGGGCGAGATCGAGGGCGGCGCGGAGGGTGGTGGGGATTTGTGACGCCCGATCGATCAGTTCGGCGGGGATCGCCTGGAGCTGTTCCCAGGAGGCGATCGCAGCTCCGGGGCTGCCTTGGGCGGCGGCAACGATCGCCGGTCGCTGCAAGATGTCTCCGTGGCCGCGCGTTTCGAGGACGTGGGCGAGGTCGCCGGGTGAGAGGCGATAGAACGGGATGCGCTGACAGCGGGAAATAAGGGTCGGGAGCAGTGATTCGGTGGACGGGGCAATCAAAATTAAGGTGGCGCGTCCGGGTTCTTCGAGGGTTTTGAGTAGGCCGTTGGCGGCTCCCTCGCCCATGGTTTCGGCTTGTTCGATGATGACGAGGCTACGATCGGCTTCGAGGGGCGGTTTGCTGAGAAAACGCGCGATCGCCCGCACCTGTTCGAGGCGAATTTGCGGCGACGTTTTACGCTTGAGTCCCTTGTCTTCGGCTTCGGCGACGGTGTAAAGCTGGCCGTTGTGGAGATAGGTGGGTTCGACCCAGAGCAGATCGGGATGGTTCACGAGCTGGTGACGATCTCCGAGTAAACGCCGCGCGAAATAGCGAGCGGTCATCCCCCGCCCGATGCCTTCGGTTCCGGCAAACAGGTAAGCCGGGGCGATACGATCGCGGGCGATCGCCGCTTCAAGTAACGCGATCGCCGCCGATTGTCCGATCGGGATCTCTTGGCCATCCATAGGGTCTAATGATCAATTGGATCAATTTTTAAGGTTGGCGAATTCCAAGTTGGCAACAAACCAGCGGGTTGAGTTACCGATTTGTCACGATTAGATCCTGGCGCTGCAAAAAGTCGGCCATTACCGAGACGAATTCTGTCGTAGATTCGTAGGGCAAAACGTTACGACCGGGGATGATTTGACCCTGAGCGCGGGGAATATGCGCCAGATAGTCCGCCATCCGCTTGGCGGCGGGGTCGGTCTTGCCGCGTTTGCTAATACTGGAGGCTTGCTCGCCAAAGATAGCGAGTACTGGTGACTGTAGATTTTGTAGATCGTTGCTGTAGTCGCGTCGCCAAAAGCCTGCCAAGAACGCAAAGACGGCATAGCGCGTGTCCATGTTGCGCGAATAGGTACGGAGGGTCGAAAGCCATTCCCGATCGACGTCTTCGCTGGAGTCAAACAGTTGTTTCACCGAAAACGAGGTTAAAAAACCTTCGGTGCGGGCGTAGCGGTAAAACCAATCTCCGAGGAACGTAGTGAAGAATAATTTCCAGCTTAAATTTTGCTGGGTTTCGTTAGCAGGCTGGGTCATGACGCCCCAGGAGGGCGGGCCAGAGAGGACGATCGCGGCGATTTGATCCGGGTTGGCTTTGGCGAGTTCGATCGCGATCGGAAAAGACGCACCTTGAACCAATAAAATAACGGGCTGGCCGATCTGGGTTTGGATGAAATGACTGATTTGTGCCGCCCAGTCCTGGGGGGTGTAGGGCAAGCAGGGTAAGGCGCTGTCACCGTTGCCGAGTAGATCGGGATGGTAGAGCGAATTGCGGTAACCACGATCGCGCCATTCCAGCGTCAGACGATCCCAAAAGCGTCGGCAAAGACCCACCCCGATCGGGTGTAGCGTAACGATCGGCGTGCCACTGGCTTGATCCGGCTGATCCGGCTGGTGAACCTCATAGGCGCAGCGATGACCATCCCAAGTATAAAACTGAGTCTCGACACCGGAGGTCATGATGGTGTCAGGATTGGGAGTCGAGTGGGTCGTAGAGTCGGGCATTACAGCATTGAAAAGATGGACAGTTTTGAAAGAGAGGTCGTTTTGTAGGGTGGGCATCGCCCACCATCACGGATGCTAGTGCGCGGGCTGATCGTGGTGGGCAATGCCCACCCTACTGGCGCGACCTATCTAAAATAGTGTATTAGAATTTCCTCCATTGCTTACGAGGAAAGCATTTCAAGGATTTTTGAATATACACATTTAGTTAAGTCGCGCCACTACTGGCGCGACATCTCTAAAAAGATGCACACCAGGGAAAGGTAAAACTTTATCGTTTATTATCGTTCCCACGCTCTGCGTGGGAATGCCTTTAGGACGCTCTGCGTCCCGTCAACTCGCGACGCAGAGCGTCTAAAGAGACGTTCCTACGCAGAGCGCAGGAACGATGCAACACTTTTAGGTGGGTCGAGCCACTACCGATTCTCTGTTTTTTGGCTAATCCGAATGGTTTGTCCCCGCACCGAGTTCTGTAACTACAGCTTGCGTTTGGGATAGCGCAAACTCAACCCAGCAGCTTTGATTTTTTGGTTCGAGACTTTGGCGTTATACGATCGCCGTCCAGGTCGCGACGCATCCCAGGTCACCGGCTCCCAGTGGTACAGCTCGCACACCCGATCGAGCAGCTCGCGATTGGACATCCAATCATCATCCACCACATTAAAAATACCGCTGAGACGGTTGCTACGCGCCAAATTAATCGCGCTAACAATATCGTCGCGGTGAATCCAGTTGGTCGGATGGAGACCATCGCCGGGGCGAGTCGTACCGGCGGCACTTTTATAGATGCGAGAAATTTCGCGATCGGGGCCATAAATGCCGCCCAAACGCAGGACACAGGCTTTGCGCGTCGCGGTGGCCGTGCCGAGGATCACCGCTTCGGCTTGAGCCAGAATTTTTTGATTCTCTCCTTCGGGATTGACCTCTACGCTTTCGCTCACCCACTCACCACCGCGATCGCCATACACACCGCAGCTACTGGTATAAATCACCTGCTGAAGCGCGATCGGGCTACCAGAAATAGCGGCATTGCGATCGAGTTCGGTTAACGCTTGGGCGAGATTATGAGCCGTACCGAGGTAGGTCACATCGTAGGGCTGCACCCGCTTGGAGGCGACGCTCACGACGAGGGTTGAAGTAGCGGCGACCAGGTCGCGCAGCGCGTCGAGGTTTTGGGTATCGAGCACGACGACGCGATCAGCGATCGCCTCCAGATCCGGCACTCGATCGGGCGTCGTCGTCGTCGCCGTGATCTGGAACGTCCCGCGCTGCTGCCAGTATTGCGCTAACGCCATGCCGACATAGCCGCAGCCGAGAATCGTGACTCGTTCCGTCATCGTCGTTGTACCTGCCGTCTCAAAGGTGAATATCGATAACCGCTCAAACCTTAGCCCTCAAACAAGTCGAGCGGCAAGTGACCGTACAAATCGCGAATTCCGGTATCGTAGGCCGACTGACACGACACCAAAACGCCCCGTTCCTTGCCTTCGTAGGCATTGATGTAGCACAGGTTGATTTTGGGGTTGTATTTGATATAGACCGGCCCTGCGATCGGTTCGAGGGTCGGCGGGCGATCGCACCCCAAGGCTTCGGTATAGTTGGCGAGCGATCGGATACCCGTCTCAGCGTCACCAGCACACACCCCGAAGATTTGATAGTCACAGTGTTGCGCCACGATCGCCAGCGCCTCCCGAAGCTGCGGATACGGTAGCGGGCCATCCACAACACCGGCCCGCATCAAAAAGCGTTGGGCGTCGTTACGGTTCAGGGTTTTTGGAGTATCCATACGTTAATCTGCTACAAAAATGGAGAATTCAGTGAAACTACGGACGCCGACGAATGAGCCCGAGGCGTGGGTTTCTAGCGGGTTTGCGTCACAGGCTGGACGCTCAAAAGAGTATTTATACTCACTTGATTTACCATCAAAATGCTCTTGAAAGCCAGACTAGTTTCGACTAAATTTGCCGAACCCTTTGATTTTAATGAGTATTTATACTTCTTTAATTATGTTCTGTCAGATATTTAAAATCTTCGCTCATTTTTGACGAGTGTAGCTTGGAGATTGATGACATCAACTATTTTCGCAAACTCACACAACGTCTTTCTTTTGACTGCTCATCACAGCCTAGTTTCGACACGGATCACATAAAACGTAACAATAGAGCTGAGAGTTCAGTTTCGATACCATTCTGGTCGCTGGATAGCCTGGAATAATTACCCAAGCCGATCAAGGTCAGAGTGCAGCTCCATTACCAACCGAAGGACGTCATGGCAAAAATAACGAAGACAGATGCCGAGTGGCAGGCACAACTTAGCGACGAACAGTTTCGCGTCACACGCAAGCAAGGAACAGAGCGAGCTTTTACCGGACGCTATCACGACAGCAAAGAGACGGGTCTGTATACCTGTGTCTGCTGTGGTGAGACGCTTTTTGAGTCAAAGACCAAGTTTGATTCTGGTACAGGTTGGCCGAGTTTTTATGCTCCGGCGAACAACGAGGCGATCGCCGAAAAACGCGATCGAGCCCTGTTTATGACTCGCACCGAAGTCTTGTGTGCCAAGTGCGACGCCCACTTAGGTCACGTTTTCAATGATGGCCCCCGACCAACGGGCTTGCGATACTGCATCAACTCTGCGGCTCTTGGCTTTGAGCCAAACGCCGAGTAGCTGCCGCAGCGAGTAGAGCATTATCGGGTTAAATAGCCCAAAAAACACAAGTGGGGAGGGACAGAACGTGGTCGCGGTACGACTACGCTATGCTCCTCCCCACTTGCTTATATATACAGGCTTTAAAGGGTGAGATCTTTAAAAAGTTGATCTCATTTATATAAGTCTTTTTCAGACCTAAAATTGATTCGGACAACGGCCTATATTTGGCTGGCCTTGTTTTGAACTGCTTCTAATATGCCAGAAATTTTGCCGTAGATGTTACACACTAATTTTTTCTTTATATTTAAGCGTCCAAAGACATACAAAGCTTTACAAAGTAATGTAAAGCAGTTCACAATCTTGTTTACAGTACGGCTTCGGTAATTACGTAGATACAAGAATATTTTACGGGCATATCCGCAAATATACGCCCGTGATCGACCGAAGGGCGCGACGTTCAGGCGTAGCGTCCTCTCTGTATAAAGGTGATGGGATTGAGGCTTATCGGTGGCCGAAGGTTTGGGAGATCCAGGTTTCGAGCGATCGCACGTGGGAAACGCGGGGCAGGTCTCCGGGGGCCAGCATTGGTTCAACGAGGATGGTGTACATGCCAAGGCGATTGCCTGCCAGGACATCTGTGAAGAGGCGATCGCCCACCATGCCGACCTGTGCGGGGGGAAGTTTCATGGCATTCACAGCGCGAGCCAGTTTGCGCCGTGACGGTTTACCCGCAAAATGGATATAGGGCAGGTCGAGGGCTTCGGCAATACCGCCGATGCGTGTGGCGTTGATATTGTTGCTAACGAGCCAGAGGGCTTCGACGTGGTCGCGCATTTCCTGGAGCCAGCCGGTCAGTTCGTCCGAAACATCGGTATAGCGAAACGGGACGAGGGTTTCATCCACGTCGAGCACAAGACCTCGCAGGCCGCGATCGCGAATGATTTGTGGGGAAAGGTGCAAGATCGACTCACCGAGGGCGAGGTCAGGCTTGAGGAGATTACTCCAAGACTTCATGGCAGGCAAAAGAATAAATGATCGTCAGCATGAATCGCGTTTCAGAGATCATGCACAGCGGAAAAAATAGGGAATTGTCACGCCCTGACGTCACACAGATCCGTCAGGTCAACCTAAATATATTCCTGAAATTTAACCTACGAACCATGAGGGGAGCGTCTGCGCGATCCGTCCCGTTCTACTCAACGTCGCGTGTTTCAAGATCGCGGACAACTTGATCGATCGCCGCTTCATGTTCGGCGAGGGTGCGGCTAAAAATGTGCGTCCCATCATATCGCGCCATGAAATAGAGGTACTCCGTGGACTCTGGATCGAGGGTTGCTTTGAGGCTGGCAATACCGGGACTGGCGATCGGGGCTGGCGGGAGGCCAGGATTGAGATAGGTATTGTAAGGAGATGGGGTTTCAACCTGCGCGTAGGTGAGTGGCTTATCCACCGTCTGCCGGATGCCCAAGGCATACTCAACCGTAGGATCGGAGGCTAAATTCATGCCCTTTTTCAGGCGCTCGGTAAACACTCCCGCAATCAAGCGGCGTTCTTCTGGAACAACGGCTTCTTTCTCGACGATCGATCCGAGGGTGACCCATTCTAAGAGCCCGAGGTTCGTGTTTGTGACCTCACGATAGACCGGTAAGGCAACCGTTTCAAAGCGATCGAGCATTTGGCGCACGACCTCCTCTGGGGACAGTGTCCCGGATGCGGCCTGGTAGGTGTCGGGGTAGAGGAAACCTTCTAGGGTCGTGATGTTCTCGGGCAACCAGGGATAGTCCTCGCGCGAGATGAGACTCGCCGCTTCTGTGAAGGATTCGGCACTAAAAAATCCTTCACGTTCAAAATATGCGGCCATCTCGGAAATCGCTCGCCCTTCAGGAATGGTGTAGCGCTGTTGAATCACCTCACCCTTCCAAACCTGGTCGGCAATTTCAAGGGCGGTTTCGGCGGTATTAAAATCGTATGTCCCGGCCTGGAAGCCGCCGGTTTCCGATCGCCAATTTTTCCAACGAACCCACAGTGACCAAGCGTCTGCCGATCGGATAACCCCGGCGGTTTCGAGATCCTGACCGATTTGTTGTGCGGGCGTGCCGGGGGGAATTTCTACACGGATGATCTCGTCTGGACGATCGCTCAACGGTGAGATCGACCATGTCCACCAGCGATAGCCCTGCCAAGCTCCAAGGCCAAAGCAAAGCGGGACGAGTGTGAGGGGAAGCAGCCAGCGAAGTTTCACGGAAGTGGAGAAAGTAACAACGATAAGCGAAACATCGAACGGGGGACGCGCAAAAGCACCGCCACGCCGATCCCTGATCTTTAAAAATCGGGCAGTGACAGTCTGGGGCGTCGTCCTAATCTAGGTCGTCAAATAAATGTTCGGCTAGCGAACTTTCCAACGATGGCAACATGGGTTCAAGTTGCTGAAATTCTTCCGCCGAGAGTAGCTCCGGCTGGGAGTCTTCATTAAATCGCACCACAATCAACATCGGATCGAGTGGCACACAGATCGAATATTCTCGATCGCGATCGACAAAACTATCCAGAAAGATGAGCTCTTCAACCTCATCATCGTCGTCCGGGTCTTCGAGGTCGTCAATGTCGTCGAGATCGGGGATATCACCAACGACCGTGAGGACTAGAGCCGTTCGCTGTAGCAGCAAATCGTGCTCTGCAAGAACTTCGCTGGCAATCTCGAAGACCGCATCGATCTCCTCTTCCGTCGCGAGTACGGGTTCTTCCCCATCCTCGTTCTCGACAGGCTGCCACGCCACGATATCGATAGGAATATGAACCGGGAACAGCAAACCGTAGGTGGTGTCATCAAGCTCAAACGTATGCTCAATGTAACACGGAAGAGAGCGCCCTAGTTCGTCGTTGAGGCTCGTCAGGTTTACATGAGAACGACCGTTTTGACGGAAGGGCTTAGTCATATGACGCCGAAAAAATACCGAGGGGGAACGAAAAATACAGGCGTTGATGATCGGCCTGTGATGCTTCGAGCATAACACGCGCCGCCGTCGTATCTCTGTTGGTGACGACGCATTTGGCTCAGTGCTGGATCGCTGAGTCTTTCGTCAGACCTGAGCCACGATCGCAACTCAGATCGCAACTCGATCACCACTCGGAAACGACGGCGATCGTGACGGCTGGATCGCCCGAAAATTTGGGCTAGCGACGACGCTGATCGAGCCAACGCTGTAGCAAAATGGCGGCAGCTCGCCGATCAATCTCGGGTTTATGGCGTGAGGGCGATCGCCCCGTCTGTTGGATGGCTTCTTCGGCTTCGATCGAACTGAGACGTTCGTCAATGTAGTGCAGCGGCAGATCGAGGCTACGACTGAGGCGATCGGCGTAGCGTCGCACCGATGCCGCCTGTTTGCCTTCCTCGCCGTCCATCGTGTACGGCAAGCCCACGACGAGCGCCGTTGCTTGCCGATCGCGCACCAGGTCGGCAAAGGCGGTCACGTCTTCACGAAACGATTTTCGCAGCACCGTCGTGATGCCGGTTGCGCCCATCCCCAGGCCATCACAGCCCGCAACGCCAACCCGTTTGCGCCCGATATCGAGCCCTAGTACTGACAAACGTTTCATAACGTATCTAATTTGATTGTGGGAGCGAACCCGCAAAGTCGATGACGCGAATACTAGACCAAAGATGGCGCTGACGTTCAAGAAAAGCCTGATGATTGGGGTGAGGGCCGTAGGCGTCGAGCGCTGCGGCCGAGTCCAATTGAACATAAACGGCGAGATCGTAATCGCGGATATGTACGTCGCGATCGTCGCGCAGTTTAAGACCGATATCGACGGCAAGGACGCCAGGAATACTGGCGATCGCGGCTTCACCATCGGCGATCAGCGCCTCAATCTCTGCTTCGGTTGCGGTATCGATTAAATCAACTAAAACAATGTGATAGATCGGAGCCTTCTCCGTGTCCTGCGTTTCAAAGGGGAATGGCTCTAAGGGTAGGGGCTCGATCGGCTCGATCGGGATTGGTTCAAACGGCAGCGACTCGATATCCTGCGCCTCGATCGCGCTCATGCCCAAAGTCATGCCTACTGCGATCAGTGCAAGGCTGAGAAGTTTCCGTTTGATGTAATACCCAGACATGCCGCAAGTCCTCGGAGAATGACGAAAATGATGATCTGAGCGCCGTTAATTTTGACTGACTGGATCGCGATCGTTTGTGGTCGGATCGCTACTATCCTGAGTCTTGGTCTCCGTCGTTGAATCGACGCTATGGCTCGACTCATCCGGATTAGTTGGCATCATCGCTGCGGGATCATCCAATTCCGCAGCCGGTGCAATTTCAGGTAGCTCGACTGTTTCTTCGATCGCCGTGACCGAATCCGAATCCGCAGATTTACCATCCGAGAGCGCCTCGAAGCGATCGAGCACCTGATAGGTGTAGGACTGGATGCTGGGATACATGTTATTGCCGTAGGGCTGAGGCGCAGTGCTGTCTTTGGCCGCTGCATTTCCGGCGTACCAAATCGCCGCGACATCACGTACTTTTTCGTTCGTCGTTCTCGACTTCGCTGTCTTCCAATATTGTTCGAGCTTGCAGTCGATCACCTCGTTCTGCGCTTGCGCGTCGTTTTGAAACTCGACAGGGGTTAGCTCGCGTCCCAAACATTGCTTCGTCCAACTGGGGACATTTTCTGGCATGACTTGCCCGAGGCCGATCGCGCCGCTATCGGGATTGAGCAAGCTCACTTCCGCGCCGGATTCTTGCTCAATAATTGCCGTTTTGAGCCGCTCGATCTTGGCATACTCATTTTTCATCACGCCGCCCGATAGCACCGCTTCGAGGTACACCTGATGGGGGTCGATCGCCACACCCGCTTGTTTCTGCCCCCAGTGCAGGTGCGGCCCTGTGGAATACCCCGAATTTCCCGTCTCGGCGAAGACGCGCCCAACCTGCACCGTTCCCGACTGGCAGCGATTGAGGTGCATCGCCTGGAATGTATAGCCATGCGCCTCGATCGTGGCGACCAAGCCGCCACCTTCCTGAGAATCGACAGACCCCGAACAGGTCACCCGAAATGCTTGACCCCGTACGCCAAACATCACCAGCTTTTGACCCGTTGGGGTCGAGACATCAACCCCCAAGTGGGCGCGGGCATAACCTTCCCAGGTGCGACAATCCTTTGTGCTCACGCCGGGATTCGTGCAGGGCAAAAAGGCGTCGCTCACCGCAAAGCCCGCAATTTTGTCACCACTTTTAACTGTCTTTTCTTCGTTAAAACTGACACGTGGCCCACGATCAGACTCGTCCGTCATGAACGCCCAATCGACCGCACTCAGCCATGCCGCCCGCGCACGCGGCACACCCTGCGTACCGATCGTCACCAACACCACGATCAGCGTGAAGATATTAGAGGTCTGTTGGAGTAGGCGAGACATTACAATTCCAGCCCGTGGCCGTACGTTGACAGGGCTGGGCGGGGGCAGGTGGCTGTCCATCATTGGAAACATTACGGACGGACGGTGGGCGAAGATAGGCGATCGCGCTTTCAATGAGAGTGAGACGATCCACGCGATTGACGTGGCAGTAAACGTCCAGCAGTAACAATCCTAGACAGGAGGCTAGAATCCAGTGATTGCGCGAGTAAGCGGAAGGCGATAATTTCACGGTCGATCGTCTGACGTTTCGATCCGTCTAGTTACCGAACCGGTTGACAAAGGCGCGTTGCTCCTCGCTGAGAACCGTCGGCTGACGATTAGAGACGTTTTGCACCGGTGCGTCGGTTCCCGACATGTAGTTGACCATCCAAACATAGTTGGAATCAACAGATGTTTGAGATAGCACGGGGGACAGCTCGATCGGCTCGCCAGTGTTGGCGACGAGGCGGGTGCGTTCTGCTGCATCGACGGAGGCGGCCGAAATCGCGATCACATTACTCACAGTTTTGACCGTACCACCAACCACAGGGCGGACAACGTACGCGGTTAGGGCGTGAGCGTCTTTTTGGATTTGCGGAGCGGATACGGGCAGCGCATTCATCGGGTTGATCGCGCCCATGAGCGCACCTTTAACGCCGGGAACGATGACGTAGAGAATAACGGCTTCCGTCAGGCGGGCGGAGAGGAAACGCAGCGGACGCCAGATCGCCCAGGAGCACAGATAGTAGGAGATGACCGCATTGACGCCCTCGATCACACGAGGCGGAGCTTCAATCTGGACGGGCTCATCGGTGTTGAGGTTGGCGAACTGGGATTTCGCGCGATCGTATTGGTCGGCGGCTCGTTCTCGGAAGCTCATGGCGGTATACGGGTGTGTAAGTGGGTTGCGGTGAACGTGGGTCTACTGTAGCGAATTGATCGTCAGACCGATGTTACTGGAAGTTAAGAGGCGGGGTTACGTCTCACCGAAGGCGGTTCGATTTAGACAATGCGATTTAGACAATGATCGAATCACAATTAGTCTAAATTGAACTGTCGTCTTTGCCACAGGCTAGCGCTGATCTCGTCGAGATTTTGCCAAGCTTTAGTGGGTCAGGCGATCGTAAAAGGCCGAGGCGATCTCATATTCGTCTGAGTCGGGGTTGCGCACGTCCCAAACGGCAACAACGATCTGCTCTCGTGTCATGCCAAGATTTTGAAACAGAGCAATCTGCGATCGAAGCTGTTTCTCTGTTTCTGAGTCTGCCATAGAATAGCTGTTTTCGGCCTGATTTGGTGACAGATCGCCCACTAAATTTTCTTTGATTTCGGCTGCGGGACGTATGGGAGGAACGGTGAGCGGTGGCCGCGATCGGATCGGTGGTGCGCTAAAGAGCGGTGTGTTGAATTCTGGTAGGGCGATCGTCTCGAAGGTATCGGTCTCGGGACGGGTGGGATCGCGTAACCAGGCAACTGCAATGGGGGATCGGATCGGGTTATCGGCTTTCTGGGTTGAACTGATTTGGTTTTGACCTAGAGGAGCCGCCCCGATCGAAGCGTCAAGCCCGATGATGTTTGCTTCGGGTTCTGCGTCGGCGAATTCGACATCACTGGTATCGAGTTCAAGCTCGATGAAAGCGTCGTTCGGAAAATTCAGGGCATTGTGTCCAAAGGCGCTCCATCGTTTTGGCGGGGCAATTTCGACCAGGAGCAGAGCGATCGCGACACGCGCGGCGTCGATCGCGCGGGCGGCTAAGAGAGGAGCCGAGGCGCAGCGATCAATCCAGTCGGAGGCGCAGAAGCACACGAGAGTAATGGGAGAAAAATCAGCCTGTCCTGTCTTTAGGGCTTCCAGGCGGGTTTCTAGTTCCGCGACGATCGTCGCGATCGCCACATCAATCGTGGCGTAATCTTCGTTTTGCCCCAGGCGATCGCAGCCGCGCCAGGTCTGCGCTTCGTCGTACGGATCGCACACGATACATTTGTGTCCCCGGTCAAGACGTTGATCGATCAGCTCGCGTAACAGATTCGCTTTGGCAATAACGATGGTTTCCTGACTGTCATCACCGCAGACACACAGCAACGGTGCGGCCACTAGAGGTGTGAGGACGGTTGCGGAGGTCGGGGTGGGGTCTGTGCTGTGCGCTGCGAGACTGACGGTTTTTAATGGCGTAGCGCCGAGTTCGCTGGCGGGATGTTCGCTGGATCTAGCATCATGCGCCGCAGAGCCAAGATCGCGGGACGCACTGGCGGAAATGGGAAAATCGGCCTCGATCGATGTTTCAAGATAATTAGCCCCATCATTATCGTCGTCAGGATAATCTTGCGGCTCGTCGTGATCGTCTCGCTCCTCTGCGGGTTCAGCCTCGTCCCGCTCCTGAACAAGATCCTCGCTACTCTCGTCCGGGAGGGACATGACCTGGGTTTGCGAAACGCCCCAGTCGTCTAAAGATGGCTCAGACAAAAACAGAGGTTCAAGCTCTTTTGCGTCATCACTGAAAGAGTGGATGGGGTCAGCGATCTGCTCTGCTGTGTTCTTCGATCGCGGGGTCGCATGGTCTCGTAAATCGAGCGGATCAAGCCACTCACCATCGGAGGTCGGGTCAGTCTCAGCGCAAGCCTCTAGATCCTCTCGGGGAGATGGATTGTCAGGGCTAGATAGGGGTTGAAGATGATCGTTGGGGCGATCGTTGGGGCGATCGTGCAGGGGGTCGCTAGTGCGAGTGAGATGGAGCGGTGGGGTAGTATTTGGCTGAAGTGTGATCGGGGCTGCGATCGGAGCTTTGATCGGGGCTGTGATCGGAGCCGCTGTCGGGAACTTTTTTAGGCGGTTCGTTGCGGCCTCATCGCTTATTTCTGTTAGCTCATCGGCTGATTCTGCGACTGCTGATTCTAAGGGATCTGATTCTAAGGGGTCTGAGGATGGAAGCGGTAAAGCACGACGCCGCTCTGCCGAGATAGCTCGCAGGGCTGGAACGGTCGTCGCTAACCGATCGCGTAACCCCGAGGCGCGATCGGCAATGTCCTCGATTTCTTCATCTCGCGCATAGAGTGACGCCGCGACCCCCGAGACTCCAGCAACCGCAATCACGCTGCCCACCCACGCCAGCCAGACATTGCGCTGATAGGTTTCCCAGACGGGTTGCCCAGTCTGTTGAGCCAGGTTGAAAGCTTCGTCCGTCACGATCCGTTCGGTGGTGACGACATTGCGGGCAATGCCCACCCCCATCAAGAGCGCTCCGGCAGACACCACACCAATAATTGTTCGTTTATTCACCATTGTTGTCGTCCTCGCTGCTGGCGTCGTTCTCGCTCGGTGTGTCTTGGGGTTCGGTTTCGAGATTAGCCTCGTCGGCGACGGGTTCAGGGTCACGGCCTTGACCAAGGTTCTCAGCGTCAGCAGACCCCGGCTTAGATTGGGCGGGGAACTGATCACCGCTCGGGTCGGACTCAGGGTCGCCAGCCGACGGAGCGGGGGATGGTTGGGGAGTTGGCGCGGGGGATGGAACTGGGGCGATCGGCGGATCGCTACCGTTATCATTGGGCGGAGCGGCGGCATCAGGGGAGGCGTTAGGATCGGTTGGCGCGTTGTTGATTCGGTCCAGTTGCGATTCGATCTGCCGGAACCGTGAGGCTCCCTCGACGCTACTATTCATCGCCGCGTTCCGCTCGATCGCCAGTTTGTCACTGAGCTGTAAAAACGTTCCATCTAGCCCCATCACCGGCGGTTCGACATTGCCGGTACGCGCCACTTGCAGCGCTTGCCAACGAAACAATACCCGAATTTTTTCATCGTGCTCGATCGCCGTCAGCCACTCTTCCCGGATCGACTGCTCGATACTGTCAAAACAGCGCTCGATCGATTTTCCATAGCAGTCCTTATAGGACGGATCGCCCACCATCGAATGTGCTTTCGAGACAATCCGCGCCGCCTCGGATTGAATCAACGTACGATGAATTTCGTCAGCAAACAAATCCGCTTGTTCGCGAGCCACGTCCAACCCGGCAGGCTCTGGAGTAAGCAGCCAGTTCGGATTGACACTGGGCGGGGCGATCGTTTCGGTTTGCGATCGGGTATCGGAGAAAATCACCGGTGCGACGCCAAATCCGGCCACCGCGATCGCAGTGAGCAAAATCGCTGCTTTACCCAGGGCAAGCCCATCTATTTTGGGAATGACCGCATTTTTCATTGGCTTTGGGGGAGTTGCGATGGCGATCGCGACTGACTCTATCTTTTCGTAGACACAATGACCTCATCATAAGTGAATAACATGATGCGAATCACACGATATCGTCGTCATTGCGAAACAATTTTGGAAAACTTGGAAACGTAATCCATGGGACTTTTAGTAGACGGTGTTTGGCAGGATCAGTGGTACGACACCAGCAGTACCGGGGGACGATTTGTCCGCAAAGCCTCCCAATTTCGGAGCTGGGTCACGGCGGATGGATCTCCGGGGCCTAGCGGCGACGGTGGATTTCGCGCGGAACCCGGACGCTATCATCTGTATATTTCCCATGCCTGCCCCTGGGCGCACCGGACGATGATTTTTCGGGCGTTGAAAGGTTTAGAGGAGATGATTTCGGTGTCGGTCGTTCACTGGTTTATGGGTGAGCAGGGCTGGACGTTTGCGCCCGGTGAGGGCGTTATCGCCGACCCGATTCATCAAGCGCAGTATTTGCATCAAATCTATACCCATGCCGATCGGGGCTATACCGGGCGGGTGACCGTACCGATTTTGTGGGACAAGCAGACCCAGACGATCGTCAATAACGAATCGTCCGAAATCATTCGTATGTTTAACAGTGCGTTTGATGGAGTCGGCGCAACACCGGGGGATTACTGCCCGGTGGCGCAGCGCGACGAAATCGATCGCCTCAATGATCGCATCTACGACACTGTGAACAACGGGGTGTACAAAAGCGGTTTTGCGACGACTCAGGCCGCCTATGAAGAGGCTGTGACGCCCTTATTTGAGACCCTGGATTTTCTGGAAGATCTCCTATCCGATCGTCGTTATCTGACCGGCGATCGGATGACTGAGGCCGACTGGCGACTGTTCACGACCCTGGTGCGATTTGACGCGGTGTACGTGGGTCACTTCAAATGCAATGTTCGTCGCATCGTGGATTATCCCCAGCTATGGGGCTACCTGCGAGACTTGTATCAGCAACCGGGCATTGCCGCGACGGTCAATTTTGAGCATATCAAGCGGCACTATTACGAAAGTCACCCCACGATCAACCCGACGGGCGTAGTGCCGATCGGCCCCGAACTCGATTTGATGCAACCCCACGATCGCGCTTCTCAGTCAGGAGCTTAATTGGACTCGCTCGTCGCATCGTTCACCGTCTCGCCCGTGTCCTCCTCAGTTTCGACCAACTCAAAATAGTCGCGATCGAGCAGGTACGCCCCCTTCGTAAACCGAATACTCCAGGTGTCACCGGGCTGACGCGCCAAAATAACCCCAATCTCGCCGACGGAAATCGCACTGGGTGGGCGCAACATCGGCATCGAGTCTGCGGTCTTGATGTAGGGCGGCAAGGTCACAACACGGACGCGCTGACCAATGCTAGGGAGTGGATTTGAAGTCGATGGGGTCTCAGACATAAATCGTTAGGATGAAGGAATCGCAGGGTGTGCAAAAAACCGATAAACCGCTAGCAATCGGCTCAAAATCAGTCAGCAATCGGCGCGAGAGTCGTGATCGACGTTAGGCTAGGAGACTAGCGTTACACACGCTGCGGCTAGATACGCCAGCGTGAATGATCAGCGTTCAATCACAATTCAAGATCGCGTCGCCGATCGCACTGCGGGATTACTGATGGAGATCGTAAAAAACAATATCGTATCGATCGTTACCGGTATTATCACCCTCGCCGTCCTGGTGTGGGGATATATCCGATCGCGCCCCTACGGTAAATTTGGCCTGCTCTCGTGGCTACAATCCCTCTCTTTGGCCGCGCCCTGGGTCGTCTTTTTTGTCTTGATTGCGACGGGGTTTTATCCCAACGGTGTCTTCATCCTGACGCTAATTGTGGCGTCGATCGCGGCTTACATTATTCTCGGTCGTGAGCTGCGAAAGCTGGGACGCGATGCGGACGAACGCGCCAAGCTCGAAGCGCGTCTCGCTGCCGATCGGGCGGAAGAGGAGAGTCGCGACAAGATAGCCACGATGAATCGAGAAAATTCTAGCGATCTCGGCGCCAACCTCAGCCGCGCGACCGGAATGCCGACCACCATGCCCGCCCAACCAGAAGGCATGTCACCCGAGGATATCGAAGCCGTTCGCAGCATTTTTGGTATCGATACCTTCTTCGCCACCGAGACGATCCCCTATCAGTCCGGCGCAATTTTTCGCGGCAACCTACGCGGCGATCCGGAGGTCACCTACGACAGTCTCGCCGCCAAGATCGCCACGGCGACGGAGAACCGCTACCGAGCCTTTCTGATCGAAAATCGCGACGGTAAACCCGTGGTCGTCGTGTTGCCGACTGCCGACGATCCGAAGCCGATGAACGCGACTCAAATCGGGCTGGCGATCGCGCTTTTGCTCGGTACGCTTACCACCACGGCGATCGCCAGCGGGCTATTTTTGAACTTTGATCTGTTCTCGCAGCTCGATCGGCTCTCCGAAGTCATCCCGTTAACGCTGGGCATCTGGGCGATCATCGGCACGCACGAAATCGCCCACATCATCGCCGCCCGTCGATATAACGTCTCGCTGTCTTGGCCGTTCTTTATTCCGTCCTGGCAGATTGGCACGTTCGGCGCGATCGTCCGTTTTCAATCGATTTTGCCGAATCGTTCCGCCCTGTTTGATATCTCCGCCGCCGGACCGATCGCGGGTCTCGTTCTCTCGATCGCCATGCTAGTCTTCGGCTTGGAGCTATCGACCGACACGAGTTTATTTCAGATTCCGACGGACTTTTTTCGAGGATCGATCCTGGTGGCCGGGATTGCCAAACTGATGATCGGCGATCGGCTTTCGGCGTCGCTGGTGTCGATTCATCCGCTGGTGTTGCTGGGCTGGCTGGGTTTGGTGATTAATGCCTTAAATCTGCTACCAGCAGGCAAGCTTGATGGCGGACGCATGATGCAGGCGATTTATGGCCGACGCGTGGTCGGTGTCGCGACCATTTTGTCACTGTTGTTTTTGGGCATCGCCACCCTGGTCAATCCCCTGGCGCTGTACTGGGCGATCGTCATTTTGGTGGTGCAGCGAGATTTGGAGCGTCCGAGTTCTAACGAGCTAATCGAGCCGAATGATTCGCGGGTGGTTGTTGCTCTGCTCAGTTTTCTGGTGATGATTTTGACGTTAATTCCGCTCACGCCGAGCTTGGCGACCAAGTGGGGCATCGGCAGCGCAGCGCTCATTTTTGGCGGTTGATGATTATGACGATCGGGTGATTCACCTGCATTAAAACGCGCGTAGCGTAAGCATCGGGTCAGTTCCAGCCAAAAGACGAGGAACAGACAAAACGCTTACGCTACGACAAACTTGTAATTAAGATACTCAATTAGAGTAGCGATCAAACCGAACACATAGCAGAAACCGATCGTATTAGGACGCTCTTGTTTAAGCCGAAAACCGCACTTCGACTCCGCTCAGTGCTCTCAGCTTTTTTATACGTCCTAACTCAATCGGTGATTGCTGTATTTCGTTAACGATTAGGACTCAAAGCCGCCGAATATCCATCACATTCGATAACATTTTCGCCCTAGGATTGCTCGCTGCTGCTCAATCAAAAATATGGCTTATTCTTCTAGCAAACTGCGTAACATCCACGCTGTTTTTTCATGAATTTGTAGACGCTGCGTTAGCAGATCTGCGCTCGGTTCATCGTTGGCCTCGTCTGTTAACGGAAAGATTTCGCGTGCGGTGCGTACTACGGTCTCTTGGCCTTCGACGAGTAAACGGATCATCTCTTTCGCCTTGGGAACACCCTCGGTTTCGGCGATCGAGGTCAGTTTGGCGTACTCGCTATAGGTCGCGGGCGCAGGATATCCGAGGGCGCGAATCCGTTCGGCGATCGTATCGACCGCTAGCGCCAGCTCGTTGTATTGCTGCTCGAACATGAGGTGCAATGTTTGAAACATCGGGCCCGTCACATTCCAGTGAAAGTTATGGGTTTTGAGGTAGAGCGTGTAGGTATCGGCGAGTAAACGTGATAGACCCTTGGCAATCTTTTTGCGGGTTTTCTCATCAATACCAATATTGACGGGGGAGGAAGAAGTCGGCATAAAGTAATTCGAGTAGGTTCAAATTGTTCAAATTACTGATGTGTGTGCTGGAGTGTTTCAGTCTCGATCGAGACGATCAGGCAAAACACGACACCACAACATAGATCAGTAGAGCACTAAAAAATGTGCGTATCTTCTTAATATTCTAAAGGCTAATATTCCAGGGCGTAATCGTTCCAAAAGTATCGTTATCGTGATATGGGCATCGTGTCTGGCCTCATCCAGCACAGGAAAATGGGGCGTTGGCTTGCTCGTTGCTATGGAGCGTTTCTATTGAGCGATGGATGCGCGGAAAGGCTTACGGATGGTACATCCACAGCGGTTGGCCGTTGGTGGTGAGTTCAAAATCCATCCAGCTTGTGGCGGCGTTGAGGCGGGCGATCGTCTGGCTGCGGCTGAGGGCGCGATCGAGTGCCGATTTTTGGGCTTCGATCGCAAACGTTTGCGTTTTCTCCGGATCAAGACCGACCAGTTCACAGGCCCAGCGTCGCGCGTCCTCCTCGGTTCCCAGCCGATCCACCAAGCCTAGCTCCAAAGCCTGCTGACCCGTAAACACCCGTCCATCGGCGAACTCGCGCACCTTCTCGGGTTCCATATTGCGACCCTTCGAGACCGCTTCGACGAACTGGTGATAGCTGCTGTCGATTAGGGCTTGGAGGATATCGCGCTCGGGGTCGGTGAGTTCGCGATCGAACGACAAAATATCTTTGTAAGGGCCGGATTTAATCGTTTTGAACGAAACACCGACGCGATCGAGCAGCTTTTCGAGGTTATTACCGCGCAAGATCACGCCGATGCTGCCGGTAATCGTGCCGGAGTTGGCGACGATATGATCCGCGCTGACCCCGACATAGACCCCGCCTGACGCGGAAATATTGCCAAAACTGGCGATCACTTTCGTTCCGTGTTTTTCGCGTAAACGCTCGATCGCGGCGTGGATTTCCTGGGAATCGACGACGGTTCCGCCGGGGCTATCAATTCGCAGCAGGATCGCCGGGAATTTGCGTTCTTCGACGGTTTTGAGGGCTTCGAGGACACGCTTACGAGTGGGTGCGGCGATCGCGCCCGACAGTTCGATCCGGGCGATTTGTTTGCGGAAGTTGGGGCGAAACGGCCAAATCATAGGAAAAATTGACGGTCACTCAAGCTTGAAAGAGCCTATGCAAGGTAACAATTTATTTCCGTTTTTTGTAGGGGCAGCAGGCAACAGAAGGAGAAACTGGGTTGCAACACCGAATGTTGTGGCAAATCTCAGCGAGTTGCTGGGCTCAAGCCTCGTCCCACAGCCTGCGATCGGCAACAAGACGGACGAGACCTTCAGAGACTTAAACTTTACTTTATAGTTATTGACTAGAGAATCATGAAAAAATCTGTTAGAACTAAACGCAAAAGCACTGCAAAATTAACCCGCATTAACTTGCAAACTTGCAATTCATTTGTAATCTAAGTGCGATCGTTTTAAACGGGTTAATAAAGCGGTCTGAACTGTTACAAACGATACCGCATTGCTTTTTTGGTAATTCAACTCGCAACCTCGATTACTTAATGTCTGAGATTTTTTCAAATGCAGTTGCATTATCTCGAATGCAATTTGCATTTACTGCAATTTTTCACATGCTTTGGCCGGTGCTGACCACAGGCATGGCGATTTACCTGGTGATTCTCGAAGTTCTGTGGCTCAAAACGAAAAACCCCGATTACTACCGTCACGCGCGGTTCTGGTCAAAACTGTACGTGCTTAACTTCGGAATTGGCGTGGCCTCCGGTCTGCCGATGGAATTTCAATTCGGTACAAACTGGGCGCCATTTTCCGAAGCAGTCGGCGACTTTTTTGGCAGTATTTTGGGCTTTGAAGGGTCGATGGCCTTTATGCTCGAAGCTGGCTTTCTCGGCATTATGCTGTTTGGCTGGGAGCGTGTTCCTCCCGCAATTCACCTACTTTCAACCATAATGGTTGCCTTCGGTGCAAACTTATCTACCTTCTGGATTTTGGTGGCGAATTCCTGGCTGCAAACACCCGCCGGTGGTGAGTTTGTCTCCGGTAAATTCGTGGTCTCCGACTACTTTGAAGCGATCCTCAATCCATTTATGGTCAATAGCGTTGGTCACATGTTTTTCGCCACGCTAGAAACGTCGCTTTTTGTGATCGGTGGAATTAGCGCCTGGTTTATCTTACGGGGTTCCGATCAGCGTCACGCGGCCTTTTTTAGCCGATCGTTCAAAATTGTTCTCGCCGTAGCGATCGCCGCTGCACCGCTACAAGTTTGGATTGGTCACCTCAGTGCTGAACAGGTGCGCGTCCACCAACCCACCAAGCTCGCTGCAATGGAAGCCCAGTGGGAGACGATCCCCGCTGGTGCGAAGGCTGACTGGAGTGTGATCGCAGCTCCGAATGTCGAAGCGGAACGCAACGATTGGAATATTTCGATCCCGAATGCCTTGGGCTACATCCTGGAATTTAAGCCGACCTTATCTGAGCCGGTCTATGGGTTGAAACACTGGCCGGAGCGCGATCGCCCGCACATGGTCGGGCTTGTCTACTACGCCTTTCGGGTGATGGTCGGCATCGGTCTCTTCCTGGTGGGTCTGGCCGTCATTACCGTGGTGCAGTGGCTCCGGGGCAAGCTCGCTGATACTGAAATTAGCTCACAAAAATGGCTGCTCCGTGGCTGGCTGTTTGCAGCCCCCCTGGGCTACTTGGCCGTGGAGTCGGGCTGGGTGGTGCGCTGCGTGGGTCGCCAACCCTGGACAGTCTACGGTCAGTTACGCACAGCAGATATGGCGTCCAATTTACCTGCGGGTGAAATCTTGGCATCCCTATCGGGATTTGTGATTCTGTATAGCTTTCTGTTCATTTCGGCGATGTTCTTCGGTCGTCGCATTATCCTAGCGGGTCCTAATTTGGAACTGGCTTTACCCGGACAGGCCAGTCAGCCCGATGCGATCGTCGCTCCCGTGGAACATAGTCCTGATCGACGCCCTGTCGAAACTCAGCAGTAGCTCGTAGATTTTGCCCGATCACTGACGAGTGATCGGGCTGCACTTGGCCTGTCACTTTTTTTTGAATCTATGGATGCTTTGACAAGATTCTTACCCCAAGTTTGGTTTTGCATTTTGGGGCTGTTTCTCTTTTTGTATATCACCCTCGACGGCTTTGATTTGGGGGTCGGTATTCTCTCGCTCACCTCATCAAGTGAAGAGCGCCGCAGCATTTTGATGACCAGTTTGGGGAATGTCTGGGATGCAAACGAAACCTGGTTAGTCTTGATGGGTGGTGCGTTATTCGGCGCATTTCCCCTAGCCTACGCCACGATTTTGAATGCGCTTTATATTCCTGCGGTGGGGATGATTGTCGGTCTCATTTTGCGTGCTGTAGCGTTTGAATTCCGGGAAAATGCCTACAAAAAAGCATTTTGGAACGGTGTTTTTGGAGTGGGAAGTTTTCTCGCCGCTCTCGGTCAGGGATTTGCTCTGGGCTCCATTTTTGAAGGGATTTCGGTCGATGCGGCGGGACACTTCAATGGCGGTATGTGGGACTGGTTGACCTGGCGTTCCACCTTGGTGGCTTTGACGCTCGTGCAGGGTTACGTGTTGATCGGTTCAACCTATCTGGTGCTAAAAACCACCGGTTCTCTTCAACTTACCCATTTTAAAACTGCAAAAATTGCAACGGTTTCAACCACGCTGGGCACAATCTTCATCACGATTAGTACGCCTATTTTTAACGAGGCGATCCGCGATCGGCTATTTGAAGCACCGCTAGTCTACATTTTTGCTACGATTCCTGTCCTTGGGTTGAGTCTCATTGCAGGACTGTACTACAGCCTAATGAAGCAATACGAGCGCTTGCCATTTGTTTTAACCCTGCTGATTTTTATGCTGTCGTTTTTGGGCTTAGGACTGGTTGTTTTTCCCTTTATCATTCCTCCGAGCATCACGATCTATCAAGCCGCAGCATCGCCGAGTGCTTTGGTTTTCATGATTACGTTCATCGGGATTCTTATTCCGATCATGTTGTTCTACAACATCTATAACTACGTTGTCTTTCGAGGCAAAATTTACGAAGTCCCGGAATAATTTCATCAGGCTGATGATGCCTGGTTCTGTTGCGATCGAAGCTTTGCTTCGTGACCCATCAAAAAGCCCTCCTTTATGTCTAAGGGAGGGCTTTTTGATGCATAGGTCGGTTAAGAAAATTAGCGTGACTTAAGCCCCGTAACTCAACCATCCTGGTTGCAGATCAGCTAGAAGCTTGGGTTACGCATAGTCTCTATTCATCCGAATGTTTGAGTTAAACACGAGATTGACTTAGACGACTAAACGGAGGTTTCTACACAACTCCGCCAAGCCTTGGCAAAGCTAGTCCGCGAAGTGCTTGATAATCGCGTCGGTGAACTCAGAGCATTTCAACGGCTCAACCGGCGGCTCCATCAATCGCGCCAGATCGTAGGTGACCTCGCCGCAGGAAATCGCCGCACCGAGACCAGCCTTAATCAGATCCGCCGCCTCTTGCCAGCCCATGTATTCGAGCATCATCACGCTCGACAGGATGACTGAACCGGGGTTGATGCGATCGAGACCCGCATGTTTCGGCGCTGTGCCGTGGGTCGCCTCGAAGATGGCGCAGGTATCACCGATATTCGCGCCGGGGCCCATGCCGAGACCGCCAACGATCGCCGCTGCCGCATCGGAGAGGTAGTCGCCGTTGAGGTTCATCGTCGCCAGGATCGAATATTCCGCCGGACGGGTTTGGATTTGTTGGAAGATGCTGTCAGCGATGCGATCGTTGACCATCACCATCTCTTTCCATTTGCCGTCGCCGTGGGTCTCCCAAATCGTTGCGAGGATGTCTTCGACTTCGGCGCAAATTTCCGCCTGTTTTTCCGGTGTCAGCGCATCGTAACCCGGATCAATTTGACGCGCATTTTCTTCCGTCGTAATCGCCGGATTGGCTTCCTTATTGCCCAAAATCCATGATTCACGCTCAGTTACGCACTGGTCGCGAAACTCTTCGGTCGCCACTTCGTAACCCCAGACGCGGAACGCGCCTTCGGTGTACTTCATGATGTTGCCCTTGTGGACAAGGGTCACCATTTGCTTGTTTTTAGGCAGGCGTAGCGCGTGCTGAATCGCGCGGCGTACGAGGCGCTTCGTACCCTTGACGCTGATCGGCTTGATGCCAATGCCGGAGTCGAGGGGGATTTGCTTTTTGCCGTGCTCTGGTGTGTTGGGGATTAGATCGTTGTTCAGAAAATCGATCAGTTTTAGCGCCGTTTCGCTGCCCTCCGCCCACTCGATGCCGAGGTAGATATCCTCAGTGTTTTCGCGGTAGACGATGATGTCGAGCAGTTCGGGGCTGCGGTGGGGCGAGGGTGTCCCGGCGTAGTATTTGCAGGGACGCACGCAGGCGTAGAGGTCGTTGATCTGACGTAGGGCGACGTTGAGCGATCGAATCCCACCGCCGATCGGCGTGGTCAGCGGGCCTTTAATCGCGATGCCGTATTCTTTGATCGCGTTGAGCGTATCGTCCGGCAGATATTGAAATGTGCCGTACTGTTCGCAGGCTTCGTCTCCGGCGTAAATCTTAAACCAGACAATTTCGCGATCGCCGCCGTAGGCTTGTTTGACCGCTGCATCAACAACCTTTTCCGTTGCAGGCCAGATATCCACGCCCGTGCCGTCCCCACGAATGAAGGGAATAATGGGGTTATCGGGTACGATCGGCTCGCCATTTTCAAACGTGACTTTTTGCCCGACAGTGGGGGGCGTGATTTTTTCGTACATAGGGGTCAGTGGTCTATTCCTGATCTATATCAATTGCGCGAGCCTAGCAGCCTTGCGCGATCGAATTCGTTGCAATCCACACCATATCGCCTTTTTTGCCTTTCCCTTCGTCTCTGGGGGAATAAAATCTGTGGCTACTAATAAAGGAAACATCCATCGTTCCTGCGCTCTGCGTAGGAATGCCTCTCTAGACGCTCTGCGTCGCGAGTTCACAGGACTTCACGGGACGCAGAGCGTCCCCGAAAGCATTCCCACGCAGAGCGTGGGAACGATAGATATCGATTTACCACGGCCATCCTGCCGCTCGGCGCTGTAGCTTCTCCACCGGCATTGAACGATTTACCGGCAAGCGCGAGAGGCGATAGCGATCGCGCCACGGCAATACGCTCAATAAACGGCTGTCGTAGCGGTAGCCCGACAGGTGATAACGTCGCGCATATTTCACGACGGTGGCATTCGCTGCGCCAAAGGGATAGGCCACGTGTTGCGCTACCTGGCGATCGCGATCGCGATCGCCGATGCAGGTCACCAACTGATCGCGGGCTTGCTTAAATTCAATCTTGATCTGATCGGGTTCTAATGTCGTCAAATCTTGATGATTGGCGGTGTGGGACTGCACATCATAAAATCCCGCTTCAAAACCGGCCTGTAAGTCTTCGCAGGTCATGCGCGGTAGCGTCGTATCGGCTCGTCCGAGAAAGGCCGGATTGATAAACCAAATCAGCTTGATCGTTTGGCCGGTACGCTGTTGAATATTTTCCACTGCTTTCAACACATGGGTGTGAGCGCTGGCATAACCATCGTCGATCGAAATCGCTACCCGAGGCCGATCGCGCAACTCATCGGGGATCGGATCGGGATCGGGTTTTGCGAAGTAGTTATAAAGCTCTTCGGTCGTGAGAAACCAGTAGTCTTGCTCAACCAGATAGGCCAACAACCGCTCAAAATCTTGCCGGGTATAGTCCGACTCGACGGGTTCACGGGCGGGGGCGCGTTCGCTCGGCAAATTGGGATCAATAATGTCGTGAAATCCCAGCACGGCAACGCGATCGATTTGCGCCTCGATCGATCCCACGACGATTGCGACCCCAAGCGTTACCCCGCCGCCCATTAGGGCAGCTCGTTTCAAGCTAGCCCGATCGATCCCCAAGCGTCGTAACGGCGGCGCAAAGCGCGATCGGCCAAAGCGGGAAATCAACCGCGAGCCGCGATCGGCCAGGGATGGAATTGTGGTTTTAAAAATAGCGTGCAACACAATAAAAGCTGAAAGAAAAGGCTGAAAGAGAAAGTGATTTCAAATAGTAAAACGCCCTTCTGAATCGCAAGGAACAGAAGGGCGCTTCGTATTAATCGAGTTTAACCATGAACCCGACGATCGGCTTAATCAACACCGACTAGCTCCTTGGGGCGATCGCCGGAATGGACAACGACTTTGCCGTCCTCACCCACATCGACCTGCGCCGTATCACCATCTTGGATGCGACCCGAGAGGATTTCCTCCGCGAGGCTATCTTCAAGCAGACGCATGATCGCTCGACGTAATGGCCGCGCCCCGTAGGACGGGTTATAGCCTTCATCAACCAGACGGTCTTTGAATTTATCCGTCACGGTCAGCGTAATGCCCTGCTCGGTCAGGCGACCAAACACCTCGTTGAGCAAGATTTCCGAAATTTCCTTGACCTCGTCCTTCGTGAGCTGACGGAAGACGATAATCTCATCGAGACGGTTAAGGAACTCGGGGCGGAAGTACTGTTTCAGTTCTTCGTTGACCAGGTTACGGATGCGGTTGTACTGCGCGTCGCCCTTGCCGTCATCGAATTCAAATCCGAGGCTACCGCCGCCTTTCTCGATCACCTTCGACCCGATATTCGAGGTCAGGATAATCAGCGTATTTTTAAAGTCCACCGTGCGGCCTTTGGCGTCGGTCAGGCGACCATCTTCCAAAATTTGCAGCAGCATGTTGAACACATCGGGGTGAGCTTTTTCGATTTCATCGAATAGCACCACGGTGTAGGGACGACGGCGCACGGCTTCGGTGAGCTGACCGCCTTCGTTGTAGCCGACGTAGCCCGGAGGCGAACCGATCAGCTTCGAGACCGTGTGACGCTCCATGAATTCGGACATGTCGAGACGAATCATCGCCTCTTCCGATCCGAAGAAGTAGGAGGCTAGCGATTTGGTTAGCTCGGTTTTACCAACGCCGGTCGGGCCCGAGAAGATGAAGCTGGCGATCGGGCGGTTGGGGTTTTTCAGGCCGACACGGGCGCGACGGATGGCGCGAGAGACGGCGCGAACCGCTTCGTCTTGGCCGATCAGCCGCTGGTGCAGCGTGCCTTCCATGTGCAGAAGTTTTTCGGACTCGCTTTCGGTCAGCTTGTTAACCGGGACACCCGTCCAGCTCGCGACGATTTGGGCGATGTCTTCCTCGGTGACCTGGGGCATCTCCGCCGAATCGTTGCTTTCGTCTTCGGCTTTCTTGCTTTGGGCGATCGCCTTGATTTCGGCTTTGATTTCCATCTCGCGATCGCGCAGTTCTCCGGCTTTGTCGAAGTCCTGGGAGCGAACGGCTTCGTCTTTGTCCTTCAGGACTTGGCGCAGCTCTTTATCGAGTTCCTTCGCCGCTGGCGGGAGCTGAGAATTGATCAGGCGCACCCGCGAACCGGCCTCATCCACCAAGTCGATCGCCTTGTCGGGCAGGAAGCGATCGCTGATGTAGCGATCGGACAGTTTCGCCGCCGCTTCGAGCGATTCGTCAAGAATCTTCAGCTTGTGGTGTTGTTCGTAGCGCTCGCGCAGACCGAAGAGAATCTCGATCGTTTCGTCTACGCTGGGTTCACCGACCATGACGGGCTGGAAGCGACGCTCTAGGGCGGCATCACGCTCGATGTGCTTGCGATACTCATCTAGGGTCGTTGCGCCGATGCATTGCAGTTCGCCGCGAGCTAGCGCCGGTTTGAGAATATTGGCCGCGTCGATCGCGCCCTCGGCTGCGCCCGCACCGATCAGGGTATGAACCTCATCAATCACGAGGATGATATTGCCCGCCTGCTTGATCTCATCCATGATCTTTTTCAGGCGTTCCTCGAACTCACCGCGATACTTCGTACCGGCCACGAGTAGGCCGATATCGAGGGTCACGACGCGCTTGTCTTCGAGGATATCGGGAATATCTTGGTTGGCGATCCGTTGGGCGAGACCTTCGGCGATCGCGGTCTTACCCACGCCCGGTTCACCGATCAGCACTGGATTATTCTTCGTCCGGCGTCCCAGAATCTGGATTACCCGTTCGATTTCTTTCTGGCGACCAACCACGGGGTCAAGCTTGCTTTCGCCCGCTTGCTGGGTCAGGTTCGTGCCGAATTCATCGAGGGTCGGCGTTTTGGTGTTGCGGTTGCCGCCACCCGACGAAACTTCCGCCGTTTCGCCCAGCATCCGGATCACCTGGGTGCGAACTTTCGAGAGATCGACCCCAAGATTTTCCAAGACGCGAGCGGCGACTCCTTCGCCTTCACGGATCAGGCCGAGCAGCAGGTGTTCCGTTCCAATATAATTGTGGCCGAGTTGGCGAGCCTCTTCGAGTGATAGTTCTAGAACTCGTTTGGCACGGGGTGTAAAGGGAATCTCGACGGCGACGAAACCCGACCCACGACCGATAATTTTTTCAACTTCGATCCGGGCGTCTTTGAGATTGACACCCATCGATTTCAATACTTTTGCAGCGACTCCCGTACCTTCGCCGATCAGGCCAAGGAGGATTTGCTCCGTGCCGACAAAGTTGTGACCCAGGCGGCGAGCCTCTTCCTGAGCCAACATGATGACTTTGATGGCTTTTTCAGTAAATCGTTCAAACATGGCATCCTTCCATTGAACTGTTCCTGAGCCCGAGTGTTACGGGGACTGGCGCGATGGGATTAGCATAGCAAACGAGGATTGTGTCATGCCATGTTGTTATTACCGCGTTATTCCCACTCCGATCGCGCCGGTTAGGGCGATTCTTAATCGAAACTTAACGTGGGGATCAGTTTCTGTTACGAATATTGCCGTTTGTGGATGAGATTTGGGATTAATGGAGCGATCGGCTCGAAGTCGAGAGAATTTTGAGGGTGGAGGCGAGCCTCGTGCGATTTACAGCCGGTGAAATTTTGATGTGATCGATGCAATTTATTGATAGTGAATCGAATTAAATCGGTTGCAAGTCCTGGAGCCAACCCGTCTAAATCACGGATAACTGGGTGATGTTGATCGTGGTTGGCTGACCTGACGGAGTAAATCCAGGGGCGATCGCTGCTGTAACCAATCGCGTTGGGCTTCATTTTTCGCCAGCAGCGTCCCGGCAAATCCCAGCGCATTAATCGAAATTTTGCCCGCGTCGCCGTCGATGCTTTCGCACGATCGCGGCACGACGAGCAGCCAGTCGCATGTCATCAGCAGGTTATAAGCTCCGGTTTGTTCGGTTCCGGTGGGCGGCAGGCCGATCGCGGTGAGGGCTTGGCGGTAGCGCCGCAGGGTTTCGCGGGCGGCGATCGCGGGATCGTCTCCCCAGGTGCGATCGAGCGGGGCGATCGCGTGTCGGAAGGGCAGGTCGGGGGCTGTGCCGATCGGGCTGCCGTCGGTGGTGATCCATTCGGCGCGATCGACGGCACTCGCGATCGGGATCGAGCTGCGATCGGCGGCGGCATCGGGAACCAGCGGGAATGGTACGAGCTGAAGATGTTTATGGCTTTGGCTGGCTCCGGCGTCGGCTCCACCGTTATAAAACCCGAGGCCACCATTTTCGCGTAGACCTAGCCACAGGGCGAAAAAGTCGGCTGCGTTGAGCCAGTCGGTTTGCGCTTCAAAGTCGCGGGTGATGATCAGCAGGTGGCGATCGAACACGTTGTATTTGTTCAGGACGCAAACGTGGGTGTTGCTGATGTCGGTGACGAAGAGGTCGCGATCGTAGGGTAAAAACGGATTGAAATCGGCGGGTTTCGCCTGTTTTGCTTGGGCTTTGCGGCGGAGGTTGTCGAGGATGCGGAGGCTGAAGCGAAGGCCGCGATCGTTGAGGGTGGTGTGTGTGGTGGCGAGGGGTTCGAGTGCGCCGCAGGCGAGGCCGTGGGCGGTGGCGTCGGTGGCGCGTTGCCAGAGGGTTCCGGGTTGGAGTTGGGCGATCGGGGTGGTGGTATTGGGGCTGGTGGTGTTGGGGCTGGACATGGCGAATGTTGCGATCGGTTGGCTGCGATATCGTAGTGTTTTTCGTTTACCAATTCGTTTACATCAAGGCGTTATGTTTCCGTGATTTGTAAAAGCTTCGTTAGCGGTTTAATCAAGGCAGGCAGGTTATTGCGAGCGGTTGACCAGGCGATTCTGAGATTTACTCGAAAATATTCGTGTACGACGATATTTCGCATGTCGCTCATCAAACGCCAGGGCAGCTCACGGTTTTGGGTTTTGATGGCAGAAGATAGGTTGTTCGCGGCTTCACCGATGATAATGAGGTCGTAGAGGACGGCTTTGATCATGGTGTCGTCTCGACAAAATGCATCGAAGTCCAGACCCTCGATCCGTGCCTGAATGCTGCGGATCGCGTCGAGAATATCTTGCAGTCGCGATCGATCAGATCTAGAAGACATGAATGGCTTCGTCTAGGACGGGTTGTCGTAGGTGTTCGCGTAGGGCGTCGGCGGTTCCGAGGTCGATCGGGCGATCGAGGAGGTCTTCGAGGTAGTGCTGAATGCGGAAGAATTCAAAGAAGCCGCTTTCGGGGTCAAGTTCGATGAGGATGTCGATGTCGCTGCTGGCGGTGGCGCGATCGCGGGCGACGGAGCCGAAAAGTTCGAGGGATCGGACGCCGAGGTTTTGCAGTTGGGGCTGGTGGTTTTTGAGGCGTGTGAGGATGTGGTCTCGGTGCATGGTTTAGGGTCGATCGTTGTGATGTTTCAATTTTAGGAGTTGGGCGATGATATGTTGGCGCGGTTGAATCCGTTGACGATTTTCTTTTGGTCGCGGCGGTGGTTGGCGGTGGAGTCGGTGTTTGTGCCGGTGGTTGGGTTTGTTGCGAGGGGATGGCGCGATCGGCGGGGTGTGTGACCTCTGAGGTTGTAGAAACCTCTGAGGTCTGGATGGTTGATTTAGAATAGGGGGGTAGTTGTTGGGTGAGTTTTTAGGATGACGTTACAAGAGCTATTGCCCACGATCCGTGAGTTAAGCGCGGCGGAAAAGTGGGAGTTACGGGCGTTGCTTGACGTAGAACTCAAAGCGCCCGACGAACAGACTGAGTCCGATGAGTTTGAGACAGATGGTGCGCGAATTGTGGCAATGTTCGAGCGGCGATTTGGTCATTTGGAACCGTTTGAGCTAGATATTGCGCCGCGCGAGCCAATCCGTGTGGATGAAACGTTGTTCGATGAATTTGAGGCCGAATGAAGCTAGTTTTGGATACGAATGTTGTTTCGCAGCTTGTTCACCCCCAAGGCTCAGTCCAGATCAAAGACTGGTTAGCGACAAGACGGGGCTACATTGTCTATACGACGAGTGTGACTCAAGCTGAGATTTTGTTTGGAATTGCGTCTACCGGACGGAAAACGGCGCGATCGAATGTTAGCGAATGCGTTGGAGGTGTTCAGTTCTGATATGGCGGGGCGTATTCTGTCGTTTGATTCGATCGCGGCGGATGAGTATTCGCAAATTGTGGCGTTGCGGGAGCGATCGGGTCGTCCGATTTCGCAGTTTGATGGGCAGATTGCGGCGATTTGCCGGGTGTATGGAGCGGTGTTGGCGACGCGCAATGTGAAGGATTTCGTGGGGTGTGGGGTTGATGTGGTGAATCCGTGGGATTGATGGGCGGGCTGGTTAAAATGGGGGGCGTTGTGGTTTTGGGGTGGGTTGGATGACGCGATCGGAATTGTTGGAATTGTTGGCGCGGGCGAAGGAGGAGGGCTGGAAGGAGCTGGATTTATCGGTGAAGGGAATCGAGGAGCTACCGGCGGAAATCGGACAACTCTCACAGCTCACCGAGCTAAACCTCAGCCTCAACCAACTAAGCAGCCTGCCGTCGGAAATCGGACAGCTCTCACAGCTCACCGCGCTAGATCTCATCGCGACCCAGCTGAGTAGCGTCCCGTCGGAGATCGGACAACTCTCACAGCTCATCGAGCTAAACCTCAGCTTTAACCAACTGAATAGCGTCCCGGCGGAAATCGGACAACTCTCACAGCTCACCACGCTAGACCTCAGCGATAACCAACTGAGCAGCGTCCCGGCGGAAATCGGACAACTCTCACAGCTCACCACGCTAGACCTCAGCG
>CAZFJL010000050.1:0-31268 GCA_964518905.1 uncultured Geitlerinema sp.
TTGAGCTGCTCTCGTCCGGTCGCCTCCCTTTGTTCGCCGTAGCTGAGTAGTTACGTTTTTTTTTACTATTTTTAAAATGCCATGAATAAAATGCCATGAAATCTTGTCGTTCTAGCCGATCGCAAAACACACCAGCCTCGACAGTGATTTCACCAGCCTCGCCGCAGAGAACATACTGAGAAGTGAGCGAAAGAAACAGGGACTCTCCTGTTTCTTTCTGGAGAGATTGTTACAATAGGTGAACTCTTACATTTTTTATGCGATGGCTTTCCTGACTCGAGCGGATGCTTCCAGTCACCTCGCTGCCCGAGAGGTTGCGGCACTCAAGCGTATTTTCCAGAATCTAGACCGAAATAGCTGCCCCACTCGTTACAACTTCCACATGCACTCGGTGTTCTCTGACGGTCAACTGCAACCGGACGAGATTCTCACCCAAGCGATCGCGATCGGGCTTGAAGGCTTCGCAATTACCGACCACCACAGCGTCTTGGGCTACCACCTGGCGCAAAGTCTCCTCGCCGAATATCGCAAGCAAGACCCCCATCGCGTCCTGCCCCAACTTTGGGCAGGCGTCGAGATTAACGCCGAACTCCTCGGCGCAGAAGTACATATCCTGGGTTATGGCTTTGACCCTCGTCATGCCGCGATGCAACGCTACCTCCAAGGCGAAAAAGTCACCGGCAATGATTTCAACGCCCGCTATGTGATTGATGCGATCCACGCTGCCAACGGTCTCGCTGTCCTGGCTCATCCCTGCCGCTATCGAAAAAAAGCAGCCGAAGATTTGATCCCCGCTGCCGCTGCCCTGGGTATCGATGGAGCTGAAGCTTTCTACGCCTATCGCAAAGTTCTTCCCTGGACACCTAGCGAGATCCAAACCGAACTCGTTGGCCGCCTAAATGCTAAACATCACCTGTTCAATACCTGTGGCACGGATACTCACGGTCGCGATCTTCTCAGTCGAGTCTAGCGGTATGGGATGGACTCCCGGATCAGGAGCCGTGACCCATCACGATCGCCTAGCGATCGTTGACGACTAACACTTCGCGCTGAATGATCGCCTCCAAATCCAGCACGCTAATCATTTGTTTGCGGTAGGAGGCTGTGCCACGGATAAACTCGTCATCGTGACCCTGTAAAGCCGTGGGGATCGGTGATAGCTCCTCTGACTGTAGATGCATCACATCAAATACGGCATCGATCGCGATCCCAAAAATGGTGGAATCGACCACGACCACGACGGCATTGCTGATCTCCTCGCGGGTGTAGGCGGGCAGGCCGAGCAACTCATGGAGCGAGACGATCGTTAGAATCTCGCCGCGCAGATTGGTATTGCCCAAAATGCGATCGGGACAACAGGGAATCGGCACAATCTTTTTGACTTCAAAGAATTCGCGCACAACCTTGAGGTCAATCCCAAAGAACTCACCGGAAATCTCGACGATCGCCAGTGGCAGCTTATCGGTTTGAATGTCATCTTCGAGGCGTGCTTGAAGTGTGATCGCCCGCTGACGAAAAATCTCACGCTCCTCTGCGGTAGCCTTCGGGCAAAATTCTCGTAAATGAGCCGCCTCGGGATCGCACAACGCCCGTCGCAATCCTTCCTCATCGTCCAGACTATCGAGATTGAGACTTTGGGAGTAGTGAACCAGCTCCGAACAATCCAGCAGACGCACGGCTCCTTCCTTAGTTTGGGCAATGCCCGTCATAAATCGATGTTGCCGCTGAAGCGTTTCACTGGACGGTTTCGCCGGTTGCGATCCTGAGGGCGACACATCATCGTAGTCACTGCGACCATAGGTCGGCGCGGCGCGAAAATCCTCGATCGGTATATCCTGTACCGCAAACACCGAGCTCACCACGAGCGCCATCAGGATGCCATCGCATTCAAAGACGATCGTACTATCCGTGATGTGATAATCCCGCGCCTGGAAACCAAACCGTAGTTCTAGATCCATCACGGGTACGATTTGCCCACGCAGATCGATCGCGCCAATAATGTCGCGCGGTGCTTCCGGTAGCGCTTCGACTTGCGGCAAGAAGAACACTTCGCGCACATAACGAGCATCGAAGCCGTAGCGAATATTGTTGGACTCAAAAACGAAGGTTGGGCGTGTCGGAATTTCACGCTCTTCATTCGCGGGTGTGATTGTCTGGAAGCTCACAGGAACACCTCAGAAAACATCAAACGTTGAACGCTGCGACAACTGAATGGATTGGCCTAAAGGCTAGTGTATGAGACTTGCACTTTCAGACCCATTGAACTTAATGAATGTATCGACAACGTTGTTGATTTCACCCAAGTTCTTCCATTTAGGCTCTTTCGCTTAAATACCAATCCAATCTACACAACGCCAATCCATTATCATCGATCACCGATGGCGACCCGATGGCTGTTGCTCAATCTGCTGAAGGACTGACCCGACCGATAATTGTCGATAAGGATCGAGAATTTCGCTCGCATTACGAGCGGCTAAGAGGATTCGTGCGGTACGTTGCATCGTCTGAGCGCGGGCAGTGTCGCCTTCACCCGCATAGAGTGCTGCGAGTTCGAGATAGGCAAGGGCCGCCTCGGGATCGAGATAAACGATCCGCTTAAGCAGAGTTTTGGCGCGGGCGACGTTGCCGCTATTTTCGGCGAGGTGCGCCATGAGGTAGTAGGGGGAGGTGGCACAGGCGTCGATTTCGAGGGCTTTGGAGCAGTAATAGGATGCCTGATTGTATTGCCCGAGGTTGGCATAGGCTAATGAGAGTAAATCGCAGGCTGAAAAATGCTGGGGTTGCTGGGTCAGCAGTCGATCGAGAATGGTAATAGTGGCGGGGTAGTCTCGACGATGAAATAGGGCGATCGCGCTCGCCATCTGTTGATTGATCGACGCGTCCCCGAGGTGTGTCGCACGATCAGTGTTAGACGTATTTCGCGAGGTATTTCGATCCGTATTTCGAGAAGTCGTTGGACGGGTCGGAACGGCGGGGCGAGGCGGCTGGAGCGAGGATGATCGATTGAGGCGTGGCGATGACAGTGGAGAATGGTTCGAGGGGGAATCCGAGCGCGTGGCCGGTGGTGTTAGCGGTCTAGGCGGATACGTCGGCGATCGTGTTGCGGATGGTTGCGTTTCCAGGGAGGCTAGCGGGGATGGGGTCGCACCGGCCAGCGGGGGGGATACGCTATCGCGCCGCTGATAGATGACGGATTGCGGGCAAAGCTGGGCTTTAAATGATCGGGTGTCTTGGTGCTGCAATTCCGCATGAGCGGTGAGCAGATAGCCCGTTAGGTTGAGGGTTTTTGCCATCCGGTCCAGAATGTCTCGAATGGTTTGCCCGTCGAGATAAATGAACACATTGCGGCAGAGGATCAAATCTAGATCTACCAGGTCAAGATCGGAGTTGGGATAACTGGTTTGGGATAGATTGAGGGGATGAAAGGTCACCAGGTTGGCAATTTTGGGATCAAGTCGCCAGGGTCTATCTGCGGGACTGATGCGATGTTTGAAGTAGCGATCGCGGATTGCGGGATCGACCTGACGAAACGACCAGTCGCTATAGCTCGCCTTGCGAGCCGTCGCGATCGCGGCCTCGTTAATATCCGTGCCGATAATCCGCACGTCCCAATCGGCTAAATCTGGGATCAGCTCCCACACCAAGATGGCGAGCGAGTACGGTTCTTCTCCCGTCGAACTTGCGGCACTCCAGATTCGCAAACGAGGCTGTTTCCCGCAGGCTTGGGCAATCTGCCGACGTTCGGCGATCGCCTGCGGCAAAATCTGCTCGCGTAATAGCTGAAACTGACCTCGATCGCGAAAGAAATAGCTTTCGGTAATTGAGATTTGCTGAACGATGAGCTGCCATTCTGCGCCGCGTGCGGTCGATCGATCGTGAAGTTCACGCGGCTTGGCAAACAGCCAGTTGTAATAGTCTTGTGAATTGGTGTGGTGCGAGGCTCGCACACGATTGGTCAGTTTTTTGACAAACGACACCCGGTCACGATCGCGAATGACAATGCCTGTCTGGGTGACGACTTCGTGAATAAATGAACTCAGGAGATCTGGTGCGAAGTCGATCATAGAAGAATTACGACAGACAGAAGGACAGAACCTGGTATAGCAAAAACCGATTTGGTTTGGACGTATAAAAAAACTGAGGGCACTGAGCGGAGTCGTTGGCGTAGCCTTCGCTTTGCGAATAGTGCGGTTTTCAGCTTGGATGAGAGTGTCCTAACACAATCGGCTTACGCTAGATGTAAGACCGGATGATGGCCGTTGAGCCGCGTCTGTAAACACACAGTCTTAACCTACCGCAAAAAAAGCAACAGGATGATTTGAGCATCTCTGCGAGACTCGCAACGCCCATGGCACGAGTCTCACCAGCCTATTCCTCTGTCGATTATCTGTCGGTAACGGTCTTCATCGCAAGGCTGACCGCCTCGACAGGCTCATTACCCACACTCGCCCGCGCCACGTCAATCTGTAAGACCTTTGCTAGCTGAACGATGTAGCCCGTAAGGTTCGGAATACGACCGTCACGCAGCGCCAAGAAAACATATTCTTGGGCGGGATCGAGATCGATGATCAGCTCTAGCCGGTAGCAGACTTCGATTAGATGCGACAGTTCTCGGACATAGGCCGGTCGATCGATCGAGTCGAAATCCTCGGGAGTATGGGGAGCGAGCAATTTATGGATCGTCGCTTCAATGAGGGCTTTGATATCGAGGCACGCCTGGGGAACATTCAAGAGGCAGTCGATCCGTTCCGCTTCGGTGGCGATCGCCCCCAACTCGTCCAGCGCACTGAGTCGCTTCATGTTGCTCCGGTTCAAATCCGCAACGGCGCGATTAAACCGGTAGCGCAGAGCCACCTCGGCGGCGACTTGCAGTTCGGGCGGCACGTCACGATCGGCGCGACGGTAGGCCGCGATCAGGCTGTAGTTGTCGCGATAGACCTGGGTGTAGAGGCGATCGAGTTCGGTCAGCGTGTCGCGACTGAGCTGCTGAACGATGCGATATTCTTCCTCGGCAAATAGGTCGTTGAGGGCAAAGGTTTCACCGTCAAAGAGCTGACTCATTTGCAAGATCACCTGCGCGGTACTCGCTGCCGTCAAGCTTGCAAACAGGCTGTCTTTGAGCTGGCTATAGGCGAGCCGATCGCGGAAGGGCTGAATGCAGCAATGAAAATCGAGACCGCCGAGGTGCAGGGCGGCAAAGATCAGGTGTTGCGATTCGCGCGAAATTTCCGAAGTTAGGCGCACCTGACCGATCGCCAGGGCGAGCGTACCGAAGCGCTGAATCTGATAGTCGAGCCGATCGGCTTCGTAACAGTAGACCTGATGACGCTCGGGATAGGCATTAAACAGCGAGGCGATCGCGTAGTGGGCGGCCACCTGTCCCCAGGTGACTTTCGCCGTGGTCACCGCCTGGTGATACAAATCCGCGCCGTCGCTATAGCCCGGATCATTGGTCGGAGCCACAGCAAGACGATCGACAAATTCCGGTTCGAGATCGATCCCCGAGACCACTCCTGCCAGCTCGATCGCTCGCGCCGCATAGCGCAAAATCTGCGTCCCTTCTGGCCGCGAGATTTCCTCAAAGAACCAGCCGCAACTGGTAAACATCAGCAGGCTGTGGCGCTGCATTTCTAACAGGTGCAGCGCATCGGTACGGCGCTCAACATCCAGCTCGCCGACCTGATGCGCCGCCAAAAAGCGATACATCATTTCTTGCGATCGATCGAGTACCACCTCGATGTAGTCATTCCGCGCCGCCCAGGGATCGCGCAGCACTTCCGGCGCGTGTTTTTCGTAGACGGCGATCAGCTCATCGCGCAGCCAGTTCAGCGAATCGCGCAGGGGTTTGCGCCACCGTTGCTGTGTGCCGCCACCGCTGCCGCAGCCGCAGTCATCTTGCCAGCGATCGACCCCATGGGAGCAGCTCCAGGCCGTGACATCTTTGAGAATGCATTCCCAGGTGGGCGGATGCAAACTGAGGTAATGCCCGAAGTTGGTCACCTGCCAGCCACGATCGGCAAACTCGCGCCGGAAACAGTAGGCGATACATTTCTCTTTGCCCGCTTTGTGGTGACCAAAGGTTTCGCCATCGGTTGCCACTGAAATGAGCTGAGACGAGCGATCGTCATGATGCACCGCCAGCGCCAGACGATCGGCAAAGGTTTTCGATCCCTGCAAAATCTCATCGTTAAAGCCCATCTCGCCGGAGATCGGCCCATCGTAGAAAAAGACATCGAGATAGCGCGATCGATCCGCATCGAGGAAGCAACGATAGGGACGCGCCGGGTCAATATAGCCATCGGCGACGTTGATCCAATCCGGCTCGTGATCGCCGGTCGGGAACGGTCGGCACTGCGCTACCTGAGACGGCGCGAGGATCACGAACCGTAGCCCTTCCTCAATTAAGACCTCGACCGTTTCCGCATCGATCGCTGTTTCCGCTAACCACATGCCCTCGGGATCGCGTCCAAATCGCTTCCGGAAGTCTGCGATACCCCAGCGCACCTGGGTTTGCTTATCGCGCCGATTCGCCAGGGGCATGATGATGTGGTTATACACCTGGGCGATCGCGTTGCCGTGTCCACCTTGCCGCGCCACGCTGAGGCGATCGGCTTCGAGAATTTTTTCGTAGGTTTCGTGATCGTGTTCATCGAGCCACGCCATCAGCGTGGGGCCGATGTTGAAGCTCATGTACTCGTAGTTGTTCACCAGATCGACGAGGTCGCCGCTGTCGTTGAAAATTCGTGCGAAGGCATTCGGGCGATAGCACTCGTAGGCGATGCGCTCGTTCCAGTCATGAAACGGGGCGGCGCTGGGCTGTCGCTCGATCGCATCGATGTAGGGATTTTCGCGCGGGGGCTGATAAAAGTGACCGTGAATTGTGATGTAGGTCTGGGTTGCGCCGGTCTCGCCGATCGTGTCTTGGGGCTGCGGTGTAGCGGTGGCAGCGGTATCGAGGTCAGTGGAGGGGAAGTTCAATGTCATAAACCGCGAAAACGAATAAGAGCGTACGGAAGGTCAAAACCGCACGCTCGATTGCGAACGGCGACTCGTCCGCGCTAAGGAGGCCAAATATGGTTGTCGCTACAGGCATCGTAGAAAGTCTGCCTAAATGCTGCCTGATCCCGTTACATTCTGTTGTGGTTTGAAATATTTTTAACCTTATGTTGGTTTTATTGATCCCTCATTGGTGTAGGGTGGCGCGGATCATGCGGGTCGGCTTGATATCCCTCTGATCTGAGGGATATTAACCGTGCCAGATGCTATTCGACCCCAACTTTTCCGATCGAGGCTAATCGATTTCGGCAGCATGTTCGCGATACCAGTCGATCGTCTGCTTGAGACCTTCACGGAAACCAACTTCCGCCGTAAAGCCAAAGCGATCTTTCGCTCGTTGGGTATCGAGACAGCGGCGCGGCTGACCGTTCGGCTGATCCGTTTCCCAAACGATTTTGCCCTTAAACTCCATTAAGTCGCAGATCGTTTCGATCAAATCACGAATCTTGATTTCGCTATTCGTACCGAGGTTAACCGGATCTGCATCGTTGTAGCGCTGGGTGGCCATGACGATCCCTCGCGCGGCATCGATCGAGTAGAGAAATTCGCGGCTGGGTGATCCATCGCCCCAGACGGGAATCTCGGCATCACCGCGCTGCTGTGCTTCGTAAACTTTGCGAATCAACGCCGGGATCACGTGGGAGCTGCGCGGATTGAAGTTATCTTCGGGGCCGTACAGATTCACCGGTAACAGGTAAATACCGTTGAAATCGTACTGTTGACGGTAGGCTTCGAGCTGGACGAGCAGGGCTTTTTTGGCGATACCGTAGGGCGCGTTGGTTTCTTCGGGATAGCCAATCCAAAGATCATCTTCTTTGAATGGAACCGGCGTAAATTTGGGGTAGGCGCAAATTGTGCCGACGCAAACGAACTTTTCAACCCCAGCTTGATAGGCCGCGTGAATAAGCTGTGTCCCCATCATGAGGTTGTCGTAAAACAGCTCGGCGGGTTTTTCGCGGTTGAGGCCGATGCCGCCGACGTGGGCGGCCAGGTGAATCACCAGATCTTGGCCTTTAACGGCGGCTTCACAGGCCGACATTTGGGTCAGGTCACAGTCGCGCGATCGCGGGATCGAAATCATCTCGGGGTTCGCACCGGCTTCGATTAGTTGGGCGACGACTTGGCGACCGAGAAAGCCCGCGCCTCCGGTGACGACGATGCTTTTATTTTCGAGGGACAGGTCTGGCATGGATTTAGCTTAAAAACACGAACGAACCGAAATGACGCCGCATCGTTACCGTTGCGGCTGTTCTATTGTGACTTACGACGCCAATGCGATCGAAACCGGGGGACGGAAGATGAGATCCAATGGAGACTAAAACTAAAAAACCGTAAAGGCGTAACGTTTTGCCTCTGCGGTTTTTTGTGGATGGATCGTAGGGAGCGAGACCTTTGAGGTTTCCAAAACCTCAAAGGTCTAAAGTCACTGCTTGATCTGGGCTTGATCTGGGCTTGATCTGGGCCTACTTAATCACACCAGATTTCATCGGCGATCGAGTTCGATCGCACCAAACGGGCTATTTACCCATACCGAGCTGTTGCGCTTTTTGGTAAACCTTGCCTTCGGTGAGTAGCGACGGCGCGATCGTCACATCCACCTGCTGCATTTCCTTGATATCCTTCGCTCCCAGGGTTCCCATGCTGGTTTGCAGTGCGCCGAGGAGGTTATGGGTTCCATCATCGAGCTTGGCCGGACCGCGTAGGATTTGCTCGATCGTGCCGATCGAACCGACGCGAATCCGCGTACCACGGGGCAGCACCGGGCTCGGCGTCGCCATGCCCCAGTGATAGCCGCGACCGGGCGCTTCGGCAGCGCGGGCGATCGGGGAGCCGATCATTACGCCGTCCGCACCGCAGGCGATACATTTACAAATGTCGCCCCCCGTCACCAGGCCACCATCAGCAATAATCGCCACATATTTACCGGTCTCGGCGAAATAATCATCGCGAGCCGCCGCGCAGTCGGCCACCGCCGTCGCCTGCGGTACACCGACGCCCAACACGCCGCGCGACGTGCAAGCCGCACCGGGGCCGATCCCCACCATGATCGCCGCTGCACCGGCTTTCATGAGTTTCATCGTCACGTCGTAGGTGACGCAATTCCCCAGAGCGACCGGCATCGGCATCTCGGCACAGAATTTATCGAGATCGAGGGGGATAACACCGTCGGGCGAAAGGTGCTCGGTCGAGACGACTGTCGCTTGAATAAAGACGATATCGGCTCCGGCATCAGCGACGATTTTGCCGAATTTACTGGCTCCGGCGGGAGTCAGGCTGACTGCCGCAATACCACCACCAGCCTTAATTTCTTGAATCCGTTTGGTAATCAGATCTTCGCGGATGGGTTCAGCATAAAGCTCCTGCATTAGCGGCACGAACTCATCTTTACTGACCGCAGCAATGCGATCGAGGATCGGATTGGGATCATCGTAGCGGGTTTGAATTCCCTCTAGATTCAGCACTCCCATGGCGCCGAGTTCAGACAGGCGCACCGCCATTCCAACATCCACAACACCGTCCATTGCACTGGCGATAATCGGCACTTCTCGGGTCAGGTTGCCGATGGTCATGCGCGTGTCGGCGAGGCTCGGGTCGATCGTTCGTCCACCAGGAGCGAGGGCGATTTCATCGAAGCCGTACGCACGGCGGGCACGCTTGCCCCGTCCAATTACGATATCCACGTTTCGTTACTGTTCCCAAAAGTGATTTAGGTTAGACTAGCAAATTACCTTGACGCAATCCAGATATACAGATTCTCTCCTCGCGCTATCTTGTGAGCGATTAAACGCGATCGAGCGCTTAAAACATTGAATCGTCAACCGCGTAGACATCTCGCTCACGCCCGATCGCAAACCGTAGGGAATGACGCAGGCTTTTGCTGCTGCGTGTCGCAAATAACAGTAAAGCCAGAATGGCAAGGCCAGAGGAGATCGCAAAGAGGTTTCGATAGCCCAAGGTTCCCGCGATCTGGCCGAATAGGGGGCCAGCAAGGGCAATACCCAGATCAAAACCACTAATGCACAGTGCAAAGAGCCGCCCGCGCTCCTCAGCGTGCGATCGATCCGAGACGATCGCCAAAATGGTAGGGATCAGCATCCCGGCTCCGGCACCTTCGATGAAACCGGCAAACAGCAGCATTTGCGGGTTTATTGCCAGAGATAAGAGCGCCATTGAGCAGATGTAGCACAGGAGAGCAATGCACACAAAAGGGCCGCGCCCCATCACGTCAGACAAGCGCCCGACGAGCGGACGAACAATAAAACTCGCAGCGGCGGCAGCGGAATAAAACAGACCAATATTGAGATCGAACTGAAGGGCGTCGATAAATAACGGAATGAATGTGGTGATTGTGCCGAAAATCGTCCCGACGAGTAGCAGAGTTAGGGATGGGATGAGTAAACGCGGTTCAAACAGGAGCGACCAGAATTTGAGTTTTGTTTGAGGCTTGGAGGTGGACGGATCGATCGCGTTTTGGTCGCGGTTAGCACGACTAGCGCGGCTAGCTCGATTGACCTGAACATGGGGAGCTTCGCGGACTCGCAGCGCTAACCCCAAGCTGAGGAGTCCCAAAATGGTGCTGGTGATAAAGAGTGGCGGGAAACCGTATTGAGCGGCAATGGCGCTCCCCATAGCGGGGCCAAATCCCAAGGCTAGGGGCGTCACGAGGGACATATAGCCGATCGTCTCGCCGCGCCGGTTGGCCGGAGAGATATCGGTTACGAGTGTGCTGTAGGCCGTGGTGAAGGCCGCAATACTGACGCCATGAAACACACGCACGAAAAATAGCAGCGTAATATTAGACGCGACCAGATAGAGCAGCGGCGCAATGACGGCGACGATCGCACCGATACGCAGCACCAAAACCCGACTGCGCAGATCGGCGATCTTGCCTAAACGCGGTCGGGTCAGGAGCAAGCCGATCGCAAAGGCTCCCATCACCAGACCGATTTGGGCTTCGGTTGCGCCCAGTGCGCGGATGTAGAGCGGAATCGTCGGCAACAAGGCCGTGATATTCGTCCAAAACAGTAAGCCTGTGATGAACAACACGATCAGCTCGCGGCGTGTTTCGGGGGGGATTTGGTTGGGATCAGGACGGATAGGCGGTACGGAAATGTGTGCAGTCACGTAGAGAGAAGCGGCGATCTCGAACCGGGCGACATTGTAACGATATCTTTACATGCTCCAGAGGCTTCCGGCGCGACGAGGCCGATCGCATCCCGATCTCACGCCAAAATAACGGTCAAGATGACTGGACGAGGCCGGTACTGAGCAGAATATTAACCTTCTTGCAGGCTGAACAATCTATGCGAAACGGCTGGGCTAAGATTGAACCCGGATATTAGTGATGCTGATAAGTACATTACGCAACACAATGCTTATTCGCGAATCATTCCGGCCAACACTCCCAGCTCTATTGCGACTATGCCAACGCCCTCACAGTGCGATTTTTCCAACGGTAATTCTGCCAGTCTTCACACGATCGAAGAGATCTCCACGCTTCCCGATCTCGTTGAAACCCTCCAACTGCAAACCCCTCGCCCCGTCCTCGTGATCGTTGGCGGTGCGAGCAAAATCTCCCCCGAGGATCTCGATCGCCTCGATCTACTGTTCAAACATGTTGTGGCTCCGGTCGCCGAACGTTTGCAGGTAGTCGTTGTTGATGGCGGTACGGATTCCGGCGTGATGAAGCTGATCGGGCAAGCTCGCGCCGCGATCGATGGGACATTTCCGCTAATCGGCGTGTCCGCGATCGGTACAATTAGCTGCCCCGGCATTGCTTGCGAGAACCCAGACGCCGCCACCCTCGAACCCAATCACAGCAACTTTATTCTCGTTCCTGGCTCGAATTGGGGGGATGAAAGCCAATGGATTGCCGATACGGCTCGTATCATCTCCGGCGAAACTCCGTCCTGCACGATCGTCGTCAACGGCGGGGAAATCACTTGGAAAGACGTGGCTCAGAGCGTCGATGATGGTCGTCAGACGATCGTTTTGGAAGGCAGTGGCCGCGCTGCGGATGAGCTGGCCGCAGAATTGAATGATGAGCCTGCCGACGATCGAGCCGCTCCCCTCGTGGCATCGGGTTTACTCCAGGCGATCGACATCGATCACGATCCCAAAGCGTTAGAAACACTTTTGGAGCAACTACTCGTTACCGATCCGATCGCCACGTCCTCGGTATAACTCCAGACAATTCAGTTCAAAATGTTGTCGTGCTTGCGACTAGCTCGGTGACGTTAGGGTAGACTGAGTGCGGATGTTCGTTGGTTCATCGGTTTTGTCCATACTGTGCAACTCTGTGCAACCTAAAACGAACGTCCCAGTGATAGCTTTTTGGCTATGAAAGATCGCGATCGCGATCACAATCGCTTAAAAAGTTTGCTCTGCTTTCAGCACCCGTCAATATTGTCTTAGGCGATTTGATCGAGTCTTGGAACTGTTTGGCATTACCGTAATCCGTAATAAGGAAGCCTGAGATGGCCAAAGATTCTTACACCGAATACCTCAAGAACCAGCTTGGCGATCTCATTGATCAGCTAAACATTTCTGGGTTACAGAAGCAGTTTATTAAAAGTCGCTGGCTCGACCAGATGATGTGGCTTGAGAAAAAAGCTGGTGAGTCACAACGCAAGCATTTACGTCTGCGGATGGTTACCATCATTGGCGGTGTCATCATCCCGGCGATGGTGAGCTTGAATATTGATGACGGTAATAAGGTGATCAAAAATACCCTTTTTTGGGGTACATTTTCCCTCGCCCAAATTGTTGCTATTAGCGCCGCCGTCGAGGAATTTTTCCATTACGGTGAACGTTGGGGTCAATACCGACGCACGGCTGAGTATCTCAAAACCGAAGGCTGGCAATACTTTCAGTTGAGTGGCCCCTATGCCAAGGCTGCGAGTCATGCCAGCGCCTATCGAGCGTTTGCGAATCGGGTTGAGCGTTTGATCCAAGAGGATGTCAACGCTGTCTCGGAGGATATTGCAGAGCAAAGCAAGCAAGAGGATGAAGGAGCTGATGATGCTCAGGAAGCGATGCTGTTGGCGGTCGAGCGTCGCAATCGTCGGGTAGAGCAGGAAGCGATCGATCGGGCTGAAGCGCTGGCCGAAGAACGCGCTTTTGCTGCCGAACGTGCCGCTCTCGCTGCTGCCGCGCCGCCGCTGGTGGATATTCCAGAGCCGCCCTTTGCTCGTCCGGCTCCGATCATGTCGGAACCGCCGATCGCCAGTGCGCCGCCGCAGCTTGAGCTTGATCCGGCTGGATTTAGCGATGATGAGGAAGAACTCCCCGCCGAGCTGCGCCCGCCCGGTGCGCCCATCCTGGCGCGTGACGAAGCTTAAAAGTCTTCAATTTCTGGCAAGGCTCATCAGTCGCTTTGATAAGTCACTAAACGGCAAGAATATAAAAAACGAGGCTAGATCATGACGATCTAGACTCGTTTTTTATTGGGGCAATGATGTGTTTAAGCGATCAGCGATCGGGATGACGCTCGAAAATCATGACGTGTTGGCTCGGTAACTCCTCGCGGGTTTCCAGCCAGTCCAGTCCAGCGGTGGCCATTTCCTGTTTGGCCTGACGCTCGGTCATTTTGTGGAGCGTTTTGATCGGGATCAGTGGATTTTCGCGGCGATATTCCACGAGGACGACTCGCCCGCCCGGTTTGAGTGCAGCCTTGATGTGCTGCATCATTTCGCAGGGAAATTCAAACTCATGATAGGCGTCGAGCATGATGGCGAGGTCGATCGAACTCTCGGGCAGTTGCGGATCGCTCGGCGTGCTCAAGATCGTTTTGACGCGCGTTTCGCCCCGATCGTTGGTAATAAAGTCGATGATGTCCTGGGATTCGGGTTCAACGTCGATCGCCAGGATGCGCCCGTTTTCGTCCAGACGATCGAGCAAGCGAACGGTTAAAAATCCGGTTCCGGCTCCGATATCGGCGATCGTCGCGTCGGGTGCAATATCGAGCAAATTCAGCAAAATATCGGGTCGCTCTTCGCCTTCTCGGGTCGGACGTTCGAGCCAAAATAAATCTTGATGGCCGATGACCTTGGCGATTTCGCGCCCTTGATAAAACTTGCCGATGCCGGTGTTGCGATGAAAGCGGCGTTGGTCGTAGGTGCAGGCGGGGGCGGAGTTGAGATTCAGCGGGGAATTAAGCGGAGGATTGATCGATTCTGCCGCCAGCATCGGGGCTGATCCCCAACTAATCCAGAACGTGAAGATCGCGATCGCGATCGCCGCGAGCCGCAGATAACGACGCGATGCAAAACATAACGGCAAGACGACAAAATGCCGAGGCGAACTGCGGTACATGTGAATTTCAAAAATTGGTCAATGTCTCAATCGCAGCGGTGCGTTACGGTCTGTGATCATCGATCGTCTGAATCCGAATGAATCGTGACCGCAACACACCCGACCGGAGCCTTTGCGAATCGTGAATTAGAGACCCAAATCGGTCACAGCACCGAGGCTGCTCGACGATACTAGCTTGGCGTATTTTGCCAGGACGCCCCGACGGTAGCGCGGCTCTGGCGCAGTCCACTGAGCGCGACGATCGGCTAGCTCGTCATCAGAAACGTGCAGCTCGATCGCCTGACGGGTCGCGTCGATCGTGACACTGTCGCCTTCCTTGACCAGGGCGATCGTGCCGCCGACAAAGGCTTCCGGCGCGACGTGGCCGACGACTAACCCATAGGTTCCGCCGGAAAAACGACCGTCCGTAATCAGGCCGACCGAATCGCCCAAACCCGCACCGATAATCGCCGAAGTCGGCGCGAGCATTTCCCGCATACCAGGGCCACCCTTCGGCCCTTCGTAGCGGACGATCACCACGTCACCGGCGACAATCTTGCCCGCCAAAATCGCATCGAGGCATTCCTCTTCCGACTCGAACACGCGAGCGGGGCCGGTGATCTTCGGATTTTTAACGCCGCTGATTTTGGCGACGCTGCCTTCTTCGGCGAGGTTGCCCTTGAGGATAGCAAGGTGGCCTTGGGCGTACATCGGCTTGTCCCAGGGACGGATGACGCTTTGGTCGGCGGACGGCTCGGCGGGAATGTCGGCGAGCTGTTCGGCGATCGTCTGACCCGACACCGTGAGCGCGTCACCGTGAACGAGGCCGCGCTCTAGGAGCATTTTCATCACTTGTGGCACGCCACCGGCTTGGTGAAATTCTGTGGTGACGTACTGACCGCTGGGCTTGAGGTCGCAGAGTACAGGGACTTTTTGGCGGATCGCTTCAAAGTCATCGAGGGTTAGCTCGACGCCGATCGCGTTGGAGATCGCGAGCAAGTGCAGCACCGAGTTGGTCGAACCGCCGATCGCCATGATCGTTGCGATCGCATTCTCAAACGCCTTGCGCGTCAGGATTTGCGACGGCAAAATTTGCTGCTTAATCGCCTGCACCAAAACCTTGGCCGACGCTTCGCTACTGTCGGCTTTTTCCGCATCCTCCGCCGCCATCGTCGAGGAATACATCAGACTCATGCCCATCGCCTCAAAGGCCGAGGACATGGTGTTCGCCGTAAACATGCCACCGCAGGAACCCGCACCCGGACAGGCTTTACGCTCAACGGCGAGCAGTTCCTCATCGGTAATTTTCCCGGCGCTATGTTCGCCGACCGCCTCAAAGGCGCTGACGACTGTCAGATCTTTACCGTTTAGGTGTCCGGGCTTAATCGTGCCGCCATAGACAAAAATCGCGGGGATATTCATCCGCGCCATCGCGATCATCGCGCCGGGCATATTTTTATCGCAGCCCCCGATCGCCAAGACCCCGTCGAGACTTTGGCCATTACAGACGGTCTCGATCGAATCCGCGATCACATCCCGCGACACGAGGGAATACTTCATCCCCTCAGTTCCCATCGAAATCCCATCACTAATCGTGATCGTCCCGAACATCTGCGGCATCCCGCCCGCGTCGCGGATTCCGGCCTCGGCACGTTTGGCCAGATCGTCTAAACCCATATTGCAGGGCGTAATCGTGCTGTAACCATTCGCCAAGCCGACGATCGGCTTAACAAAATCGTCATCCCCAAAACCCACCGCACGCAGCATGGCGCGGTTCGGCGAGCGAGCATTGCCCGCAGTGATCGCTTGACTTCGTAAATTTTCCGGCATTTTTCTCGTTCTCCCTGAACAGTGGAGTGTTCCAACGACTGTTGACCGATTCGACGGTTGCGATCGGATTTGTGTGTCCTCGCGTTTGTCAGCCGTTTTAGATCGCCTAACAATAACAACAGCGAAGCCTCCGCTTCATCTGTCCTGAATCAACTTAGCAGAAAGTCGATTCGGAGCCACGAGACCTCTCCCCACGATCGCGCCCCCCGATCGCTCTATGAAACACTCCGAAATCTATCCCCATCACTCTATGACAGAATCCATCGTCTCCCCCCTGAGATTGCCCATCCCCCCTTACTATATAGAGGCGAAGCGCTGTCGAGATGAGACCTGCGATCGACACCGAGAGGGAGCCAGATACCGCATGGAAGCTAAAGAACTAGTGCAGCGATACGAAGCTGGAGAACGCGATTTTCGTGAGCAAAATTTTGGCAAGCTCGACCTGCGTGGCATGTCATTCAAAGGGGCAGATTTCAAGCAATCCAGCTTTACCCAAGTCAACTTAGAGGGGGCGAACCTCGAAAATGCCAACTTTCGTGAGGCTAAATTTCAAGGGGCGAATCTCAAAAAAGCCAATCTGGAAAATGCCAATCTGATTTCAACCCGTATGGTGCGCGTTGATTTGAGTGAGGCGTGTTTAGTGGAATCGAACTGTCGGGGTGCGCGTCTGCCGGGTGTGCTGCTCAAAAAGGCGGACTTGTCGGATGCGGTGCTGAACGAGGTGGACTTTAGCGGTGCTCAATTGGAGGAGGCGATCCTGCACAGTGCCAACATGAGCCGATCGAACCTGACGGGCGCAAACTTGGCGGGCGCGAATCTGGAAAATGTGAATTTAACGATCGCCCTGCTCAATGACGCCAACTTTCAGGGAGCCACGTTAATTAAATCGATGCTCAATGGTGCAAATCTGACGCGAGCGAACTTTAGCGAAGTCGATCTGAGCTTTGCCAAACTCAGCGGCGCGAACCTGACCGGAACGAACCTCACCAAGGCACAACTCCGGGCGGCCAATCTAAGCTGGTCAACCCTGCGCGATGCTGACCTCTCGGGAGCGAGTTTGTACCGCACCAAACTCAATTGGTCGAACTTAACCGGTGCAATGCTCAAGGATGCGGTGCTGATGAGCGCCAACATTAACAAGACGAATTTTCGACACGCCAATCTCGAAAATACGATCATGCCCGACGGGAGTACGTTTGGTGAGCGACGCGCCTGATCTGTCTGATTCCGATTTTTTTCACAACACAAAGCCCTGTGATTTGGCTGAATTTCAGCTTATTCACAGGGCTTTTATTCGTCGTGCTCTGACCTTAATCGGAGCGGACGGACGGATGGTTGGAGAGACCGATCCGACTAGAAGCCGGGTAGATTTAAACCGCCAGTTAGCTCTTCCATTTTCTCGCGCATTGTTGCGGTCGATTGATTGTAGGCGTCGGTCATCGCTTCGGTGATCAGTTTCGAGACCGTTTCAGCATCCTTGGCGAGCGCTTCAGGTGCGATCGACGCGCCGCGTGGCTCTTGGTTGCCGCTGAGGGTAACCGTCACCAAACCGTCACTTGATTTACCCTCGATTTCCATCGCATCAAGGTCAGCTTGCAACTGTTTTGCGCCTTCCTGAACCTGCTGCGCTTTTTTGAACGCATCGGCCAGTTCTTTCATCTTGCCGAGGCCGAATCCTGTTCCTGCCATAGTGACGATCTCGTTAGTGACTCTTATGTAAACTCGAAAACTCGCATTCGCGATCGCCGGATCATGGATAAAAAATCCATCAGCGATCGCCAAATCGAAAAATTGATGGTCTCATCTTAGCGCTCTGCGGTCGCAGTCGCAGATCAATCCACGACTGATCAAGCGCTCACCATACGGACATTGATGAGTGAGAGAGGATTAAAGCGCCGGAAATTCGCCGATCGTTTTCACTTCCGGGTGTAGCCAGACCGACCACTGATCATGCACGGTCGATCGCACATGATGAATCAACTGAAAAATATCGGTCGCCGTTGCATTGCCGCCATTGAGGATGAAGTTCGCATGTTGCTCCGAAACCTCCGCGCCGCCAAGCTGAAAGCCTTTGAGATTACAGTGCTCGATCAGCCAGCCCGCCGCATGAGATTCGGGATTGCGAAAGACGCTGCCGCAACTGGGACGGGTATACGGTTGGGTGGTGTGGCGATGGTGCAGATGATGGCTGGTTGAAGCCTTGAGGGTCTGCGGGTCGTGGCCGGGTTCAAATTGGAAGGTGGCATTAATGACAATGCGTGATGTGTGTTGCAGGCAGGATGAGCGGTAGGCGTACTGCAAATCCTCGCGGGTTAGGATCTCGCGCTGTCCCGAAGAATTCAGGGTTTCGATCGAAATCAGATTATCGGCGACACAGCTTTGATGCGCTCCGGCGTTCATCACGACCGCCCCGCCGATCGTCCCCGGAATACCGACCACCCACTCAAAACCGCTCCAGCCCATCTTGGCCAGCTTCCAGGCCACACGCGGCAGCGGTTCACCCGCACCGATCGTGACCTGACCCCGTTCATTATCTCGACGAAAGAGGCGCAATTCCTTCGCGGCGATCGTCAAACCTGGAATTCCTCGATCGCTCACCAGTAAATTCGACCCCGCCCCGAGGAAAGTGACAGGAAACCCTTCGGCCTCGGCCCACTGCAAGCTTCGCTGTAGCTCCTCAATTGATCGCGGCGTCACAAACCACTGCGCCTGTCCGCCCACACGAAACGACGTCAACTTGGCGAGGCTGACGTTGGCATGAATCGCGCAACTATCGGCGATCGCGATCGATGGAGCAAGGATGTCCGTTGCTGCCGCCTCACTGTGGCGATCGCTCCGTAGACGGTCAACGGTAAGCGAGAGGGTGTTGCGTGAAACAGCCATAGATCGTTAATTGGTTGGAATATGGGGGAAATCGCTGAGGCGCGATCGCAAAAACCGAGCAGTGAGATGCATGATGAGCGTAGGGTGAACCGATTTGGCGATGCGCTTTAACGGATAACGCCTGAAAAATAGCGCAGAATGCTTAATTTTGCTGACATAGATGTAGAAATCCTGTCATTCAAAGACCTAGCAATGCTGGGCTGTACAACTCGCTCAACGGATATCGTTTGGATTGTACTGTGTGGTGTCAAGCGCCGAGGTAATCGAGCCTACCGGTCGGTTACGGCTAACTTGAGGATACCTGTTGATTTCGATACGCTTCGATCGTATCCGGAATAATTTGATTGAGGTTACCCGCTCCCAAAAACAGGACAAAGTCTCCCGCTTTTAGCGTTTTACTCAGCAATTCAGTAATTTCCCCCAGCGTGGCGCGATAGTATACGTCCTCGGATTGTCCGGCCTGTCGTGCGACGGCATGGGCTAAGTCCTGGCCGCTGACCCCTGCGATCGGTTTCTCTCCGGCACTGTAGATATCACTGAGAACAATCATGTCAGCACTGGCGAGGGAGTCCGCAAATTCTTGGAAAAAGGCTTGAGTACGACTGTAGCGATGGGGCTGGAATACGGCAACCACCCGTCGAGCCGGTGCGGTGGCGCTCGCTCGCAGGCGTGCCGCCTTCAGGGTTGCTTCGATTTCGCTGGGATGGTGCGCGTAATCGTCAATAAACTGGATATCGTCGATCGTGCCGCGTAGCTCGAAACGTCGTCGCGCTCCGCCAAATTCCGCCAGCGCCGACACGATCGTCGCAAATTCCACCTTCAGCATTCGCGCCACGGCGATTACCGCCAACGCATTACTCAGGTTGTGCGCTCCCAACAGCTTGAGCTTGAGCTGCCCCAAACATTCGCCGCGTTCCCAAATCTGAGCCGTTGTCCCCGCCGCGCCGTACTCGATCTCATCGGCGCTGTAGTCGGCGCCGGAGCTGCGATCGAGGCTGTAGCTGACATTCGGCTGAAAATGCGCCCGAATGGTGGGACAGTCGATCGAGGCCACAATCTGATCGGTATGGCGCTCAAAACTTTTAAACACCTCGATCGTTTCCGCCAAACCGGTATAGCGATCGGGGTGATCCAGCTCAATATTCGTAATGATGCCGATCTTGGCGCGAAACTTCACCAGCGATCCATCCGATTCATCCGCCTCTGCGACGAGATGGGCGCTATGACCGGCTCGCGCATTCCCCCCCCAGGCATTCACCTCACCCCCAATCACGATCGTCGGGTCAAGCCCCGCCTGCACGAGCGTATACCCCAGGGCGCTGCTCGTCGTCGTTTTGCCGTGGGTTCCGGCCACCGCAACGCTTTCGTGTTCCGCAATCAGTGCCGCCAGCACATCCGATCGGTGAAAAATCTCGCAGCCTAAATCCCGCGCCGCGCAGTATTCCAAGTTGGACTCATTAATCGCCGTCGAACAAACCACCTGCGGCAGCTTATCGCAATCTGCACCGACGGCGGCGGTCGAAGCAGAGACCACAGATGGCGATCGCCAACGATCAAAATTCATCGCATCTTGCTGCCAGAAGATATGCGCACCAAGGGCTTCCAAGCGTTCAGTGATATGCGATCGCTTGAGATCTGAGCCAAACACAGGCAGCCGACGCTCTGTAAGGATATGTGCGATCGCCGACATCCCGATGCCACCAATTCCGATGAAATGAAATGGTCTGCCGCTAAAGTCCACGGATTTCGGCATCTTCGGCTCCTTGTATTACTTAATTCTCCGATTGACACGCGATATCATATCAGGGTTTTTTCGCATACCAAGCTCATATTCAGATGTCCGCTCTCGCAATACTTCCCCGCATGACCATTTCGCTTGGATCATCATGCGGAAATGTACGGCCTTTGCGATATTATTAGAGTCACTGAAGCGCCAACCGGTTGGAAAATCACCAACCAAATAGCCTTAAACTTATTCTGAGTCAGGGTTTGGCGCATCGGGAAAAATTAAAGTTAGGGAGCGAACACTGTTCGCCTCACTCCGGTATTCAATTAATTTATTTGAGCATCGATCCCCAGGATCGTCATTCACAATATTAATTAATCGAAACGGAGTCTTTAAAGTTAAAGATAAATACCGGCGTATTCCTTAACTGTCACTCGATGACTTTAACGGAAAGCTAATGTGATAGGAGGTCAAAACAAAGTGATTAGAGTCGCAATCAACGGTTTCGGACGGATCGGTCGAAACTTTTTGCGCTGCTGGCTGACGCGAGAAAACAGCCAATTGGAAGTCGTGGGTCTCAATGATACCTCTGACCCGCAAACGAACTCGCACTTGCTGAAGTACGACACGATGCTCGGTAAGCTCGATGCCGAAATCAGCTGCGACAGCAACTCGATCACGGCTAATGGTAAAACCATCAAATGCGTCAGTGATCGTAACCCGCTAAATCTCCCCTGGAAAGAGTGGGAAGTGGATCTCATCATTGAATCCACAGGTGTGTTCATCACCGAAGAGGGTGCTTCCAAGCACATCGAAGCGGGTGCGAAGAAAGTTCTGATTACAGCTCCTGGTAAAGGTGGTGGAATTGGAACCTATGTCATGGGCGTCAACAGCGACGACTTTGACCCGACTTACAAAATTTTCAGTAACGCAAGTTGCACGACGAACTGTCTTGCCCCGATCGTCAAAGTCTTAAACGACGAATTTGGCATCATTAAAGGCACGATGACCACGACCCACAGCTACACCGGAGACCAGCGTCTACTTGACGCCAGCCACCGTGATGTTCGCCGTGCTCGTGCAGCAGCCATGAACATCGTTCCCACCTCCACCGGTGCGGCGAAAGCGGTTGCCCTGGTCATCCCTTCGATGGCGGGTAAGCTAAACGGTATCGCTCTGCGTGTGCCGACCCCCAACGTTTCGGTCGTTGACCTTGTGGCACAAATCGAGAAACCGACCTTCGTTGAAGAACTGAACGAAACGCTGAAAAAAGCAGCGGAAGGCTCGATGAAGGGTGTTTTGGGTTACTGTGACCTGCCACTAGTTTCTTCGGACTACAAGGGTACGAATGAATCATCAGTTGTCGATGCGAGCCTAACTCTCGTCATGGATGGCGACATGGTCAAAGTCGTGGCTTGGTATGACAACGAATGGGGTTACAGCCAACGTGTTGTTGATTTGGCTGAACTGATTGCTTCTAAATGGTAAATCGCGATCAAGCTTGAGGGTGAGTCTGTAGAGATTCGTTGTTTTGCACCTCAGTTCAAGCCCGTGATTTAAATTAAACGCATGTTGACCGTCTTGGTTAACATGCGTTTTTGTTTTGGCTGATGTTTCTACGCTGTGCCTTAATGGCTTTAGAGTTTCCTCGATATCAACTCCGAATCACGCGCCCAAATCACGCGCCCAAATCACGCGCTAACTGGACATGACGATCGCCGCTAGCTTGATGAATTCCGGCTTCAACCTTTTTCCTTCTGTCTCGGAGCAATTGCTGAATGTGCTTCCTCTTTTTGTGCTGGGTTTTTTAGGTAGCTTTGGTCATTGCGCTGGGATGTGTGGGCCGCTGGTCGTCGCGTTTAGTCTTACGGATGCTAGCGAGACAGGCGATATAGAAGGAATCAACAAAATAGGCGGAGAGCCGATCGCAGAGCCAAGAGAGGAAAAGGTTAAGACGGCTAAAAATTCTCGGATCGCAACTTCCCAAACCTGCGATCGATCGCCTCACTGGTCGTTTCAGCTTTGGCTCAATCTGGGACGCCTGTTGGGATACGCGATCGTCGGGGGGCTGCTCGGCGGCATTGGCGAAGCGACGATCGCCGGGGGACAACTGGCTGGGGTCGGTAGCGGGTTACGTCAAACTGTTGCGATCGTCACGGGTCTCTTGCTGGTGTGGTTTGGCGTGATGCAGGTCAAACCGAAAGCATTGCCGCCCATCCCCCTGCTGCAACCTCTGACGGGTGGATTACACAGGAAAATCTCGCGCTGGATGTCAGGCTTTACCCACGGTCAGAGCGGTCACGATCAGCGCGGCCACACATTTCAGTGGGGAAGGCCGATTCTGCTGGGTAGCCTGTGGGGCTTGATGCCCTGCGGCTTTTTATTTGCGGCACAGCTCAAGGCGGCAGGAACGGGATCGGCGATCGCGGGACTGCTGACGATGTTGGCCTTTGGGCTGGGGACATTGCCCGTGATGCTCGGAATTGGGTTTTCGGCTAGTTGGCTGAGTGCCGATCGGCGCGGTCAGCTTTTTCGAGCGGCGGGGATCGTCGCGATCGCGATCGGGGGGATCACGATCCTGCGGACAGACGCGATGCTGGACTGGAGCGGTCATGCGTCCCTGATCTTATTAAGCTGGGCGCTGGTGGCGCGACCGCTGGCTCGTTGGTGGCCGACACCATTGCGCTATCGTCGGGCGATCGGGGTCGCGGCCTTTATCCTGGCGATCGGTCATTTAGGCTATCAAGCCGATCATTCGCTCAATTGGAATTTTGATGCGATTCGCTTTATGTTGCCGATCCATCGCTATGGTCTGCTGGCGGGGATCGGGGCGATCGTCTGTATGACACCCGCAGCCCTGACGAGCGTCGATCGCCTCCAAGCCGCGTTGGGTCGCACCTGGCGACGCCTGCATCTGCTGACGGTTCCAGCGCTCATCTGCGCGGTCGGCCACACCATTTTGATCGGATCGCATTATCTCGGTGAACTCTCGCGAGATGCGTCGCACTATGGCCGATCGGGGATCGTCATGGCGATCGCGCTGATTGTTCTCGCGCTGCGATCGGGACGTTTTTCGCGTCAATTTGGACGATCCCCAGCACAATCGCCCCCGACTCCAAGCCTGGATAAGGAGTCAGCCGCCTGCTGTCACGATCGCTAGCTGCAAGTTTATTAAGCCCATTCGCCTAGGGGCTGTCATCAATTAAATTTGTAGCCTTGATTCAGCAAGGGGTTCAGCCCCTTTTGTTTTTTGTTGGGTCGGGCGTTCAACCGCTTACCCCGTAAGGGGTCTGGTGCTAATTGATGACACGCCCTAAGCGGATATGTGGTCAATTTCTCCCACATAGCTGCCGATCGCCTGAGCCGTCTTGAGCAAACCACTGTAAGGATCAACCAAGCGGGGACTGCTGGCGCAGAGTTCCTCGATCGACACCGAATCCACATCACCATTGCGCCAGACCACCACACGTCCAGACTCGCCCGCCGCCACCAGATCAACCGCAGCACGGCCAAACGAAGAGGCCAAGATGCGATCGAGCGCCGACGGCATCCCGCCGCGTTGCACATGCCCCAGCACCGTCACCCGCACTTCCACGCGGTTATTCATGCACTGAGACAGGCTATCGGCGACATAATCACCGATACCCCGTAACCGGCTGTTGCCCTGGGGATCGGTGTATTTTCGCGATTCTCCATTTAAGGTTTTTGCGCCCTCTGCTACGACCACAAGAGCAAAATTCTGTTTCCAGGTATCGTGTAGCTCATGAATTTTGTTGCAGATCCCTTCAACGGTGTAAGGCACTTCGGGGATCAAAATCACATCCGCCCCCCCTGCGATCCCGGAGTTGAGCGCGAGGTGTCCGGCGGTGCGTCCCATGGTTTCGACGACCATGACGCGATCATGGCTTGCGGCAGTGCTGCTGAGTTTTTGCAGCGCATCGACCACAGTATTGACCGCCGTATCGAAGCCGATCGCCCGTTCCGTCAAACCCACATCGTTATCGATCGTCTTGGGAATGCCGATCAGTTTCCAGCCGCCGCGCTTGGCAAGATCAGCCAAAATCGACAGGCTGCCATCGCCACCGATCGCCACGATCGCATCGAGGCCCAGTGCTTCACAGCCCGCCAGGATCTTATCGGTATTGGCGATCGTATCCCCTTTATTAATCGACCCTAAAATCGTTCCGCCCATGCTTAACAGCGGATCGATGCCGCGTAAGTGGAGACCGTGAGCGGTGAGCTCAACGGCGGGTTGGCGTTCCATCAAGCCCTGCGTCCCGTAGGGAATCCCGAGGACGTCCCAGCCGTAGGACAGTTTTGCATGGCTCACCACAGCGCGGATTGCGGCATTTAAACCTGGACAGTCCCCACCGCTTGTTAGTACACCCAGTCGTTTCTTTGTCATTATGTTGCGTGTTGCTAATCTCGGTCTTAGGCTATACGTCGCGTCTCGATGCTGCCAAACTTAAAATGGTCAGCAGAGCGACTACCGATTCGGCGATCGATGCTTAGGCACGACCTGGATCAAACCGAATCGCAGTTCTATATTGACCAATTTTTTCGCTCACGAATGGCGCATCTTGTTAAGAATTACCGACCTTTTGAACCTAGCGGAACCTAGAATCAGGTGTGTTAAAGTTCGTATACGTGAGGAAGCCGATCGCGGCGATCAATATGCCGGTTTAGCTCAGTCTAGCAACAGAGTTTAGAGGTTTGTAGAGGTTGAGATCGTGGCAGATCTCAACCAGTCTCGGGCTCGGTATCTTAAACGTCCGCTATAAACATTCCCGAATGATAACGATTTCGTGACGCACTCGCTGTGTGTGGCACAGAATACAGCCCCACGGTACGACGCAAGCCGTCGTGACCCCCTGTCCGATCTCGCAGAACGCATAATCTACAAACATACCGAACCTATGGCAACTAGAGGACTAGTCGTCGGCGCAACCGTCGTCATGTTGAGCGCAACGGCGATCGTCGGCGCTGGCATTCACATGAAAGGGCAGGCATTTTTTCAGGACAGTCCGAAAGAACTGGTTGATGAAGTCTGGCAAATCATTGATAAATCCTATGTTGATGGCACGTTCAATCAAGTCGATTGGCGGGCGACACGCGAGGACTATCTAGAGCGATCGTACGAGGGTAACGATCAAGCCTATGATGCCATTCGCGAAATGCTGGGTCAGCTCGAAGATCCCTATACGCGCTTCATGGACCCCGACGAGTTTCGCAGTATGCAGATTGACACGTCGGGCGAGCTAACCGGCGTCGGTATCCAGCTTTCTCAGGAGGAAGAGACGAACGATTTAGTCGTCGTTTCGCCGATCGAAGACACCCCAGCGTTTGATGTGGGCATCCAGTCCCAAGACAAGATCGTCGCGATTGATGGTCAATCGACGGCTGGCATGGATATCGATGCTGCCGTCAATCTGATCCGTGGGCCGATCGGCTCTAGCGTCACGCTGACGGTGAACCGCGACGGCAAGGAGCTGGAGTTCGAGATTGTGCGGGCGCGTATCGAAATCCATCCGGTGCGCTATTCGGTGCGCGACGATCTTCCTGGACAGGTGGGCTATATCCGCTTAACGCAGTTCAGCGCGATCGCGGCTCAGGAAATGCGAGCTGCGATCGAAACGCTCGAAGCGGATGGCGTTGCTGGTTACGTCCTCGACCTGCGGGCGAATCCTGGCGGTTTGCTCCACGCGAGCGTCGAAATCGCGCGGATGTTGATTGATGACGGCACGATCGTCTCGACGGTGAATCGTCAAGGTGTTTCGGATGTGGAACGGGCGAACGGTCAAGCGCTAACCGAGAAGCCGATCGTTGTTTTGGTTGACGGTGGTTCGGCGAGTGCGAGCGAAATTCTCTCGGGTGCGCTGCAAGACCACGATCGGGCGCTATTAGTCGGAACTCAGACGTTTGGCAAAGGTCTGGTGCAGTCGGTGCGCGGGGTTGGCCAAGGGTCGGGTTTGGCGGTGACGATCGCGAAGTATTACACGCCGGATCATCGTGATATCAACAAAGAGGGGATTCCGCCTGATTTGGTTGTGGAACTGGATGAGGAGCAGCGTGATTTCTTGCGTGCGAACCGGACGGCGATCGGGACGATGGATGACCCGCAGTATGCCCGCGCGATCGAGGCGCTCAAAGGCAAGCTTTAGGTTTCATTTAACTGTTTTGATTTATGCCTTTGGTGTAGGAAAAACAGTTTTTAAGGCATCACGATAAAAAGCCTCTTACCGTTTGTAAGGGGCTTTTCGTTGTCGGTTTGCTCAAGTTTGATCGTTTTCAGCAAGAAGCATTGCTCGCAAGCAAGGCACAAGGGGCGGCAAGCTGCGGTGAATTGTTTTCCGTTGGTGAAGTAGTGGATATCGGCGATCGCTCGCAGGATGTCTTGAACTCTGAGTTGCCAGTTTCTAGAAGGCATGGATCGCGTCGTTGAGTGCGGGTTCTCGGAGGTGTTCGCGTAGGGATTGTTCCATGCCGAGGTCGATCGGGCATTGGAATAGGTCTTCGAGAAAGTAGCGCACGGCGAAGAGGTCAAAGAGGGTGGGGTCTTCGGTGAATTCAATGAGGAAGTCGAGGTCGCTATTTTCTGTGGCTTCGTTGCGGGCGACGGAGCCGAAGAGTCGCAGGGATTTGACGCCCAGTTGTGCGAGTTCGGGTCGGTGGGTGGCTATGCGTTCTATGACAATGTTGCGGGTTAGCATTGTCGATTGGTGTGGTGTGGTGGTGGGGTTGGGCGATCGCGATCGGGGGCGGTTTTGGTGGGTTTTGGGGCGATCGGGACTTTATCGGATTTTTTATCGTTCCCATGCTCTGCGTGGGAATGCTGTTTTGGACGCTCTGCGTCCTGTTTGTGGTGGGTCGCGACGCAGAGCGTCTGGGGATGTGTTACCACGCAGAGCGTGGGAACGATGCAATATTTAGTTAAGTCGCGCCAGTAGTCTGTGTTGCCTACACAAAACCGTGGAGACGAGTGATGACCAGTTTATAATCCGTTTTTAGTCGATGGAAACAACCGCCATTATTCTTGCTTCAAATAGAGCAAGTCGTTCACTAAGAAAGGTCTCATAATTCTCATTTCTCAGAGCTTCAAAAGCTTGTTCTGAAATCAAGTGAGTTCCAAGAGTAGATTGTAAATTCTCTAGAGAATTTCCATGCTTCTGCAGGCATTCATCAAGGAAAGTAGCCGTAGGCTTTTTGCTTTTTTGTTTGTTCGTTGAGCTTGTAATAAGTGTCCGATTCAGGATGGAATCTATACTCTGACCCATTCTCTCTGCATACAAGTTTTTACAAAAAATGTGATCGTCATCGCAATCACTATAGGTAACAGATGTTTGACCATTGTAAAAATCTCTCACTCCATGAGTGACCAAAAAAGTCATAGCGGCCTTATAGATTGAAGTTGTAGTGCCACTGCCCTTAGCGACTCTATCTAACTTTAGCTCAGAAGCTTGGAAATCTTTTATCCAATCTGGCGGATCTATTCTGCTCTGGTTTGTACTTTCTCCTTGCTCACCAAAGTCTTCGCCCTCACCGATTTTCTCTGAGCTTAGAACCCAATCTGAGATTTTCCGAACATCTGTATATGCTGTTGTTACATAGTGGCTGTCGTAGCGCTGTGAGAAAGCTGAACACCAGTACCAGACATCAATTTTGCGGTAATGTAGCTCACTAAGATCATAATCACCAGCACTTGATAAACTAGCTTTTACACGATAGATAATGGCAGCTAAAGTTACGATTAATTGCTTGGAAGGAATCCACTTATCTTCAAAAGCACAGTAATGCTGTTTTAATCGTTTGTCTGCTCTTTTGATACACTCTACGCACTCTTCCCAGGTTTGAGTAAAGTCTGAATCCTGCGCTAAAGCATCAAGTAGCTCTCTTTTTCGAATTTCGTTGTCTTTTGCTAGTGCAATCACTCTCAAGATAGATAAACCATCTATATTTTTAGCAGTGCCGCTATTTTCCTTCTTAAAGGTTTTCCATAGTTCTCTCAGCTTTACGCCATTTGGGTACAACTGTGCAACAGCAAGGTCGAAAAGCGATAGGCCAACCCCTGTACGATTGATTCGTTCAAAAATGTTAACAATATCATCTTTGGGCGTCTCTTCTGGCAAAGTTACCACTGGAACCATGAACTGAGACAAATTATCGTAGACTTTCTTTATTTTCTCGATATCAGACTCTTGCCATGGGTGTTTTCCTCGGTAAAGCCACTGCAGGAATGATGCGTCGTTCATCATTAACGACACTGGAATAGCTTCACCGTTCTCAAACTTTTTCTCGTATTCTTTTTTCTTCTTTGCACTATTACTAGATACTCCTACAACGGCTTCTTCAATTTCACCTGTAGTAATGTGTTTTAAATCGAGATAGAAGGTGTAGGAGCCCTTAGTATTCTTAAGAGTCACCTTCGGGGGTGAGTATAGCGCGTAGAAGAGTGAGGTAATTCTTTGTTGTCCATCAAGAATCATCTCGACGCTCCCCTTCATCTTATTTTTATTAAGGCTTCTGTTACACTCTTTAGCACCTTCCACAAAAGCGAATGGAAATATTGGATCTTTACATGGAGAATCAAGCACGAGAAATGTCCCAATGAAGTATCCTCGCAATAAAGAGCCTAAAAACTCTTCTATATTTCCTCGATCCCAAACAAAAGATCTTTGAAAGTCTGGCAAAACAACCTTGCCTTTATGCGCTCCCTCAACTAGCTCTAAGAGTTTTTTAGGGTTTGCTTCTGGAGATTTACTCATTCTTTACTAATAGTTCTAGTGTGGAAGTTAATGTGAGATCCAATGCTGCCTAAATCCAGAGTCGCGAAAATACGAAGCTTTTCCATAGATTAACTCAAATCCTCCCGCAACTGAGCCAGCGCCACATCCAACGCCTCCGGCAACTTCGCCGCCTCACGCCCCCCCGCCTGCGCCAAATTCGGACGACCACCGCCACCACCACCGCAAATCTTCGCGATCGCGCCGACGAACTTACCCGCCTGTAACCCCTTCGCATTCACCGACTTCGCAAACGCCGCCACGATCGAGACCTTGCCCGCCTCCGGCACAGAACCCAACACCACCGCCGCATCGCCCAGCTTTTGCTGTAGCCGCTCCGCCGCACCCTGCAACGATTTCGCGTCAACCTCACCCAGATTCGCCACCAGGATCTTGAACTCGCCCACCGTCTCCGCCTGCGACACCAACGCTTCCGACTTCGCCACCGCCAGCTCACCCTTGACCGCCGCTAGATCCTTCTGAGCCGTTTTTAGCTCATCTTGCAAACTCGAAATCCGATCGCTCACCTCATCCGGCTTGATCTTGAATCGATCGCAGAGATCTTTCACCACACGATCGCGCACATTGAGATAATCCAACACCGCCGGACCCGACACCGCCTCAATCCGCCGCACACCCGACGAAATCCCCGTTTCGGAAATAATCTTGAACGCGCCGATTTCCGCCGTGTTGCTCACGTGGGTTCCGCCGCATAGCTCCATCGACACGCCGGGGAAGTCCACCACGCGCACGACATCGCCATACTTTTCGCCAAACATCGCTGTCGCGCCTTTGGTTTTCGCATCGGCGATCGCCATTTCCGCAATCTCCGCGCCGTGGGCTTCCGCCACCCAGGTATTGACGAGATCCTCGACCTGTTGCACTTCCTCGGCGGTCAGCGCCCGAGGGCAGTTGAAGTCGAAGCGCAGGCGATCGAAGTCCACCAATGAACCGGCCTGGGAGACGGAATCATCCACGATGTGCTTGAGGGCGGCTTGGAGCAGGTGCGTGGCGCTGTGGTTGGCCTGGGCGCGACGACGGCAGGCGCGATCGATTTGGGCGGTGACGGTTTCGCCGAGGGAAATCGTGCCGCGTTCAATTCGTCCGAAGTGAACGAAAATGTTGTTTTCCTTTTTCACGTCGTCGATGCGAATCAGCGCCGTTTCCGTCGAAAGGTAACCCCGATCGCCGATCTGACCACCGGACTCGGCATAGAACGGCGTTTGATTCAGGACGATTTGTACCTCGTTGCCTGCTTCCGCCGTGTCCACGGTTTGACCGTCCACGAGAATCGCGGCGAGGGTGGCGCTGGCTTGGCTGTCGGTGTAGCCGAGGAATTGCGTCGGGTGGATACGTTCGGCGAGCTTGTCGAGGCTGCCTTGGACGGTGAGATCGATCGTCTCGTGTGCCGCGCGAGCCCGTTGGCGCTGCTGTTCCATCTCCACTTCAAAGCCGTCGGTGTCCACCGTTAAGCCCTGCTCTTCGGCGATTTCCTGGGTGAGTTCCAGCGGGAAGCCATAGGTGTCGTAGAGCGTGAAGGCATCTTCGCCGGAGATTTGCGTCGGCTTTTTCGCCAGAATTTCGGCCAGGAGTTTTTCGCCCCGATCGAGCGTTTTCAAAAATTGCACCTCCTCGCGATCGAGTTCGGCCTTAATAAAAGTCTCGCGATCGCGCACCGCCGGATAAGCACTTTCCGACAG
>CAZFJL010000051.1:0-30981 GCA_964518905.1 uncultured Geitlerinema sp.
TGCTCCCCTTCTCCCATTTTGGGAGAAGGGGCTGGGGGATGAGGGCATTCATTGGCAGTATGCGTTTGCCCTGGCGACGATCCGGGGTAAACGCATACTCCCGAAACTACAGAATTGATCGATCAAAGCGATACGATCTCGCGGGCGCATTGCCATGCGCCCCTACAAATCCACCGTTTTTGCGACCTCTGACCCCGAATCCGGCTCACTCAAAGGCTCCTCGGTATTCTCCGCCACCTCGATCGCCGCCGGATGAGCCGCGATCGCCTGCTGACAATCTGCCACGCTCGCCCGATCGCCCATCGCCACGACCAGCGCATCGTAAGCGTCGCGATACCGTTCCAGCATGGCTTTGGCCTGGACGATCGCCCAACGTTCGCGCTGCTGGCCATCCTGGGGCGCAAACTTCAGCCCGCGTAACGTCGATTGCAACTGCGATCGATCGTTATCCCCCCCGATCGACCGTTCATAAAACAGCTCTTCCGCCGCGATACCGGCCATCAAAACCATCGCCGCCTGATCGACCCAGCGCCGCGAAATCGTCGCCGCCGCGCTGGTCTCCGATCGCGTCTCGCCCGCCTCGATCGCCTGCACTTGCTGGTTAAACGACGATTCGAGATCGAAGCGTACGCCGCCGTCTCCCGGATGTCCCTGGCGTAGGGATTCCCAAGCGTCGAGAGCGTAGCCGGTGATCGCAATCTCGAACAGATGCGCGAGCAAAAAGTGGCCCGCTTCGTGGCGTAGCACCCGTTCGCGGCGTTCGGGGCTGCGTCCCGTTAGCCGATCGCGGACGGCGCGGGTGATTTGACCATCCGCGAGAAAGGTATCGAGACCGATCGCCCCCAGGAGGGCGAAGGCCAGACTCGCCGTTACATAAGGCGAGAGATCGAGAATGGGTAGCACGAGGCTGGCAAAGACGAATAGCCCGATGCTGATGGCGATGAGGTTGAGCGATCGATTATCCAATGGCTTGATAACACGAAGGGTTTACAAGGGGCAGAACGGGTGCGAAACGGAGGACATGACGATCGTTGATCAATTCTGATGAACAATCGTTAACCAACAACCTCGACCTGAAACCAATCTTGACCCCGGATAGCGGCGAGTAATGGGTCAGACTGAGCGACGTTTTTCAGGCTCGGTGCGAGGGCGATCGCCGCCTGTAAATTGATGATCGCGTGATCAATCTGACCCAGATTGGCCAAACAGCAGGCTTTGCCATAGCAGGCTTCGGCACAGTCGGGCTGCACTTCTAAAGCTCGGTTAAACGCCGCGATCGCCTCATCAAAACGCCGCAAGCGCACAAACAAAGCACCGCGAGCGCAGTGCGGAATGGGAGTCTGTGGATCAATCTCGATCGCTTGATCGTAGGCCGCCAGCGCTTCGGCATACTGCGCCGCCTGTCCAAGCTGCTTGGCGCGATCGAGATGGTAATCGAGCAGGTCGTCAAGGCGATCGCCCAACTGATCCTGAATTTCGACCGACTCCTCTAGAGCGGGATGAGCGATCGACAGAGTTTGCCGCACTGATAGCGCCATCGAGACCATTTCCTTGAGGCGAGCAGCCTGTTCGTCGGTGCTACCGGGGGATGTTGATGGATCGGCGGGGGGAGGTGTTGATGGCCTATCCATTGATGCGCTGACGGGAGAGGCATCATTGAGCCGATCGCGCTGAGAGTCTGCCTCTAAACCCGCTGGCAGACCCGCACCGATGCGCTGCTCGACCTCCTCGACAATTTGCGCGATCAGTGACCTACGCAGGAGCCACAGCAGAACTAATCCCACGATCGGCATCGTGATTAACAAAAGTAACAGCGTGTTGAGTAGACTGATCGTCCAGGAAAAATTACGATTGACGGCTCGGTCAACGGCTTGCTCGATAAGGTGCTCCGCTTCGGATCGTGCGATCGTCTCACGGCTGAGGGCTTTATTTAACTGTTGCTTTAACTGTTGATTCCAATCCTGATCTAACCTCTCGGGGGTGATGATGGGATCAGAAGCAGGGAAATCGTCGGAGGTTTGGGCGCTAGCGAGCAGGGAGGGCAGCGCCGCGACGAGGATCACGGCGATCGGCAGGGCAAGACGAATGGGTGCGAACAAAGTGGAATACATCAGGCTCTGAGAACTCAAGGGCGATGGACAATTCTCAAACTGGAACAGACTCATCGGGGTCGATCGGTCAAAAACAGGGCGATCGCCCTAGAAATTGAGCAAGATTGTGAACCGATCTTAAAAGTGGTTACGAGATCTCCGGGTTGGGGACTGAAATATATGAGGATTGCATTAAGCGCAACAGACAAACGGTGAATCACCTAAGCCTGGACGCCTGCCTTCTTTCGATGCTTCTAGCCGCCTGATGATCATGAATATCTTTGATTTTATCCCCTCCCACCTTCGCGCACCTGGAGACAGCAAGAACGCCGTAATGGAACCGATCGATACAATTTCTGGCGCTTCACCCCACTCTCAACAGATTGAATCATTGGCTCCGTCGCACCTCACCAGACCCGATCAATACAAACTCATGCTTCAGGAATGGGAGCAGGCTTGCTACTCAGAGTGGGTCGAGATGGAACAAGATATCTGCCTGTTTTCGGCCTAGTCGGTGATTGAGCATGAGTTCGACGGATATGGACAGGACATACTGACCTCAGATCGTCGAACTCACGCTAACGCTTCAAATCCCGATCGCCTCTAACTCGACACCCAATTCAAAACGGGCCATTCAGGCTCACGAGTGTAGACGGTCATATCCTCAAACCGTCGTAGTTCGGCGCGATCGAGGCTCAGAGTAACCTGATCTTGGGCAAAATGTTGGTTGGTTTCGGCTAGGGTTTTAGCGATCGCCGCTCGATCGAGATTCGTCGGAATCTCGCCAAAATAACCGAGGGTGACGTGAGCTGTGAAGTGGTATTGCTGATCAATCCCCAAGCCCATCATTGCCGAGTCTTGATAAATGGAGCGCCGGACGCGAACTGTGCGCCGATAGGACGCTTCATCGCTCGGGATCAGGCAAACGCCGATCGCCCGAGGCATCACGACAAATCCAAGCACTTGCCAGGAGACGCGCGTAGGCCCGATCACCTGCGGCTTGACATCGCTAAAGAGTGCCGCGAGACGATCGCGCAGTTTGGCATCATAGGCCGGATCAAGGCTCAGATCGCGATAGGCACTATCCCAAATCAGATCGGCGATCGTCATGTGATAGCTCGCCGGTGGTAACCCAATTAGCAAGCCCTCGGGAAGCTGGCTCGCCAACGCATCACTGGCCGCCTGAATTGCGGCATACGCACCAACATTAACCGTATCGTCCTCGCTCGTCGGCGAAATTAGCGTGTAGCCGGGGAATGACACCGCGCGAACCACACCATCAGCGGTACGCGCAAATTTCGGCGATTTGCACAAATACTGCAATGTGGAATGGTAGCTGTCGAGCTGTACCATTTTCGAGAGCCGTTCGAGATACGCTTGATACGAATCATCCATAGTGTTCTTGCCTAGTTGCGCCCAAACCAACGAAATCGAATGACGCTACGCTCGTTTGGGATTTGAGTTTGATCGTGGCACATCGCGGGGATCAAAGACTAGAAAAACATCGCGATCAACTGCATTCGAGAACCTGTCGTTAATGTTTGCGAGATGCCCTTAATGCCAATTTACCTGTATTGGGGTGAAGATGATTTTGCTCTAGAGCGAGCCGTAACATCTCTTCGCGAGGCGACCCTCGATCCGGCGTGGGGGTCGTTTAATCATGACAAGATTGATGGTGATGGATCGGAAGCGGCGATCGCGGCGCTCAATCAGGCGATGACGCCACCGTTTGGCAGCGGCCAGCGCTTTGTGCATCTGCCCGATTCGCGGATCGCCCAGCAGTGTTCGGCGGATTTACTGACGGAACTCGAACGGACGATCACGAAAATCCCCGATAGTTCGGTGTTGCTCTTTGTCGCGTCGAAGAAACCGGATGGACGGTTAAAATCGACCAAATTACTCAAAAAACACGCTGAAGTCCGCGAATTTTCGCCGATTCCGCCTTGGAACACCGATGAGCTAGCCCAACGAGTCAAGACGATCGCGCGGGAACTCAAGGTCAAACTCACGCCCGAGGCGATCACGCTGCTGGCGGAATCCGTGGGGAACAACACCCGCCAACTGTTTGGCGAGCTGGAAAAGTTGCGCCTCTTTGCTGGGGATAGCGACGCGCCGATCGAAGCCGCTGCGGTGGAAACCCTCGTCGCGGCAACCAGTCAAAATAGCTTGCAACTGGCGAAGGCCATTCGTGACGGTCAAACCAGTACGGCGCTAACCTTAGTCTCGGAGCTGATCGCTCGCAATGAGGCTGCGCTGCGGATTGTGGCGACGTTAAACGGACAATTTCGCACCTGGCTATGGATAAAATTAGCGATCGAGTCGGGTGAACGCAGCGATAAGGCGATCGCCGATGCTGCCGAATTGGGCAACCCCAAGCGCGTTTACTTTCTCAAAAAAGAAGTCGCTCACCTTTCGCTTGCCTCACTCCAAGCCGCGATGTCGGTTCTGCTCGACCTCGAATACAGCCTCAAACGCGGCGGCGGCGACCTCGTCACCTTACAAACTAAAACGATCGAACTATGTCAGCTTTTTTCCACCGCTCCGGCCTCCCGCTTCGGTCGCTAACCCGCAGCCTAATCGCGGCTAGCGCGATCGCCCTGACCTCGATCTCGCTCACAGCCTGCGGTTCCGGCTCCCCCGATCGGGCGGACACCGCCACCGATGGCGCACCGGCTCCGGAACAGACGATCGCCTACGCCCGCGCCCTGTGGGAAATTGAACGCGAACGCACTGCCGCTTACGATGCGCTAACGGCAGAAATTGCCAGCGATAAGCTCCCAGATTTGACCTGCGATCAGCCCCAGAGTTTGAAGGTTTTACGCGGGACGGCTCGCGATATTGCGGTGGAGTTTTGCAATACGGCGCGATCTATCGTCGAGCGGACGCGGTTGACGCCGGACGAGTTTAACGATCTGACCCGTGCAAGTCAGGCTGACCCGACCTTGCAGGCCGCGATCGATACGGAGCTACTACGCATTCAAGCCGATGAGGCGAAACTCTCGAATTAGAAAATACCAAAAAACTAGACATCGATGCCACATCTCCATTCGCCTGTTCCGTTTGCTTCATCATATCTCGAAAATTAGTCATGCTTCAGCTCCCTCGCAAACGCCCGAAACGATTCGCCCTGATCGCCCTGTCTCTCTTTTTCATCCTGGCGGGCGCGAATCACTTCGCTGATACGGACTTCTACCTACGATTGATGCCCAACTATCTACCGGCTCATCTCGAACTGGTCTATCTCAGTGGCGTATTTGAGATTGCGGGCGGGGTGGGCGTTTTGGTTCCGTACGTTCGCTCGATCGCGGGCTGGGGTTTGGTTGCGCTACTGGTCGCGGTCTACCCGGCGAATATCCACATGGCGCTCCATCCGGAACTCTTCCCTGAATTTTCGCAATCCCTGCTCTATGGCAGGCTGCCGCTACAGTTTGTGCTAATCGCCTGGGCCTACTGGGCTTCTCGCCCAGAATCGGATGCTGCTACATAAGTGATCGATCGCCAAGATATGATGACTTTCGCTCATGACTAAACATAAAAAAGCGCCCGATCGCTGATCACGATCGGACGCTTTTTTGATTCATCACACAACTCAAGACAATTCAATCACTCAAGACAGCATGACGAGATTGACTACTTCGTTTCCGAAAACTCAGCATCGATGACATCATCGCCATCATCCGCCGACTTACTCGTATCATCCGCAGCAGCTTCAGCGCCCGGAGCATCCGGAGCACCCGGAGCGCCACCTTCCTGCTGATACAGATTTGTGGTGACTGCGTAGAGCGCCTGTTGTAGCTCCTCGGTCTTCGAGCTGATCGTATCGTGGTCTTCCGCCGCGACCGCGTCCTTCAGCTCCTTCGATAGACCTTGGATTTTCTCCTTATCAGCGTCGGGAACCTTGTCGCCCAGCTCCTCGATTTGCTTCTCGGCTTGGTAGGCCAGCGTATCCGCTTGGTTCTTCTTGTCGATACGCTCGCGACGGAGTTGGTCTTCCTCAGCGTTCGCCTCGGCATCGTTGACCATGCGGCTGACCTCATCATCCGACAGCGTCGAAGCACCCGTAATGCTGATCGACTGCTCTTTGCCCGATCCCTTGTCTTTCGCCGTGACGTTAAGGATACCGTTCGCGTCGATATCGAAGATCACTTCGATTTGCGGCACGCCACGGGGAGCCGGAGGAATACCATCGAGGCGGAAAGTTCCGAGGCTCTTGTTATCGTTCGACATCTCGCGCTCACCTTGGAGCACGTGAATTTCGACGTTGGTTTGACCATCCACAGCGGTCGAGAACGTTTCCGATTTTTTCGTCGGAATCGTCGTGTTGCGGGTGATCAGCTTGGTCATGACACCGCCGAGGGTTTCGACACCCAGCGATAGCGGCGTCACGTCGAGCAGCAGAATATCTTTGACTTCACCGGCCAGGACACCACCTTGGATCGCCGCACCGATCGCGACGACTTCATCCGGGTTAACGCTTTGGTTCGGATCTTTACCGAGGACTTTTTTAACGGTCTCTTTAACCGCTGGAATCCGGGTCGAACCACCGACGAGAACAATCTCGTCGATATCGCTGGCTTTCACCTTGGCGTCTTTGAGCGCATTCTCAACCGGGATGCGGCAGCGATCGATCAGATCTGAGCAGATTTCTTCAAACTTGGCGCGAGTCAGCGTCATATCGACGTGCTTCGGGCCATCCTGCGTTGCAGTGATGAACGGCAGGTTGATTTCCGCTTGGGACACGCTCGACAGTTCGATTTTGGCTTTTTCCGCCGCTTCGGTCAGGCGTTGCAAACCTTGCTTGTCTTGGCGCAGGTCAATACCTTCGTTCGCTTTGAAGTCTTCAGCGATGTAGTCAACGATTTTTTTATCGAAGTCGTCACCACCCAGATGGGTATCGCCCGAGGTGGACATGACTTCAAATACGCCGTCGCCAACCTCTAAGACTGAGACGTCAAACGTACCACCACCCAAGTCAAAGACCAGGATTGTTTCGTTACTCTTCTTGTCGAGACCATAGGCCAGCGATGCGGCGGTCGGCTCGTTAATAATCCGTAGGACTTCAAGACCAGCGATTTTACCGGCGTCTTTCGTTGCTTGACGCTGGGAGTCGTTGAAGTAGGCCGGAACCGTGATCACCGCTTGGGTGACGGTTTCGCCGAGATACTTGCTGGCGTCTTCGGCCAGTTTGCGTAGTACCTGCGCGGAAATTTCTTCGGGAGCGAACTGCTTACTGACGGCAGGGCAATCAATTTTGATGTTGCCACCGACGTTGAGCACCGTATAGGGAACTTCGCTCTTCTCGTTGTTGACTTCGTCGTGGCGGCTGCCGATGAAACGCTTAACGGAGTAGAACGTATTTTCGGGGTTCATTACCGCTTGACGCTTGGCAATTTGACCGACGAGGCGATCGCCATTTTTCGCGTAAGCGACAACGGACGGGGTTGTTCGGAAGCCTTCTGCGTTTGCAATGACGGTCGGTTTGCCCCCTTCCATCACTGCAACGCAAGAGTTCGTGGTTCCGAGGTCAATTCCAACTACTTTAGCCATGAAGGTATCCTTGATTCTCGATGTTTCTTGAGGGGTCTCGGAGGGCTCGAACGGATTCGGTGAAACCGTTTCGAGATTCGATCGACCGTCGTTGCGTTAGGGTCTGCATGACGCGATTGCGTCCTACATATATTGCGGCTCGCTTACCACCCAATGAAGGTGGGTTTTCCGAACCAGGTCTAGGGCGGTTTTGCTTGCGCTTTGGCTGCTCTTTCGACGTGACCCTATCCTACGCAACAGCACCGCTTGGGGACATTGGCGTAAACCGTACTGTGAAGGTGCGATCGCCGCGATCGGGTGTGCTTGACGCAAATAATCACGACGTCTTGGATGAGGTTCTGCGGCCAACAGACCCACCATCACAAGGAATCGCATACGCCGTTAACAATAATTATTTATTAAGTTTGAATTGATATGAGAGATTAAAAGTTTTGAATAATTGTGTGTTGATCGAGGGAAATGTTGAGAACCGTTGCGAACTGTTTGGCTCTCTAGCATGTTGGGGTAAGTTGTTCTTCAGTTAAATGAACTTTGATAAAGTTCGTCGTTGCTTGACCCTTAAAGCTTTTTATTTAATTTGTTGATTACCACGGAGATCGAACCTTAACATGACTCACTTTGCACTCACGACCCTGGCCATGGCGACAAGCGTCGAATGGAGCCCGAACGTTGGCCTGACGATGATCATCTGCAATATTCTGGCGATCGCCCTCGGTAAAGCAACGATGAAAGATATCTCGGCTGGCCCTGCGATGCCCTCGCCTCAGTTTTTCGGCGGCATGGGTCTACCGGCGGTGTTGGCAACCACGAGCTTTGGTCACGTGTTGGGAATTGGCGCAATTCTCGGTCTGGCCAGCATGGGCGTGCTCTAAGCACTTCTAGCTTGTGTCGCCTACCGAACTTGAAGCATTTCGCTTGATTTGTTTTTTGTTTCTTATAACGATGATTTTCGCGTACGTTTGAGTCTGTTTGTCAGTGGTAGGCAGGCTCGATCGGACGTTTTACTTCCTACTCTCAAATGTGGCACGTGCTGATTATGGCGCGTGCTTTTTTTGTGCCGGTTGATCTCTCAGCTTGTCGGCATCGGCATCGATGGCCGTCTCCTCATCGCCGATCGCGATGATCGCCTCCACAGACCCCGCGTCGATCGCGGTGCTCAACCTTTTCTCAGACATCCGCTCGATGGGCGACTAAAACTCATAAAAAGTTGCTTTAGTAATCCATTAAAACCCTTTGTAACACAAGGTTTCGACTCGTAAAGCCAAACTAAAAGAATCGCGAACATCACGCCGCGAACCCAGTGGAATTTGTCATCATAAGAACGGGTAACTCGGTATAAAAACTCAGTCTGTACCGAACGAACCCGCAACCGACGACGCACGATCGTGCCTCACTCGTAGAGGGAGACTCTATGGCGACCTTATCGACCGACCGACCCGCAACGCCTGATCAACCGAAAAAAACTGTCATTGATAAACGCTTCAAGGCGATCGATATCGCCATCAAACGCAACCATCACCGCCAAGATGCCTTAATTGAAATCCTCCACAAAGCCCAAGAATCCTTTGGTTACCTTGAGCTTGAAGTCCTCGAATACGTCGCCCATAAACTCCAACTGCCCCTGAGTCGCGTGTACGGCGTCGCCACGTTTTACCATCTGTTTTCGCTCAAGCCCTCTGGTGAGCATAGCTGCGTCGTCTGCCTCGGTACGGCCTGTTATGTCAAAGGGGCGGGTGAAATTATCGCGGCGATGGAGCAAAAGCTCGGGATCAAACTCGGCGAAACCACGCCCTGCGGCAAGATGTCGTTGCTGTCCGCTCGGTGTATCGGCGCCTGTGGCATCGCTCCGGCGGTGGTATTCGATGGCGATGTGGCCGGAAAGCAGACGATCGCCTCAGTGGATACAGCGATGACGGCTTTACTGGCTTAACCCCAAGATGTATCTCTATTTCAGCAAATTTTAGCGATCAATCGGCGAACTGTCCGTGATGATTATGGCGCTGATCTTGGGAGACCTTGGACGGTTTAGAGAGTTTGGAGAATTGCGATTAGGAATCGAGCATTATGGATCTATCTGAATTACAAACAATCGCCCAGCAGGAACGCGATCGCCAGCCCCCAGTGCGGGTGCGCTGTTGTACGGCGGCGGGCTGCGTCTCCTCTGGGGCGACCGCCGTTAAAGCGAGCCTGGATGCAGCGGTGAAAGCCGGTGATTTGGGCGAAAAAGTGGAAGTCTGTAGCGTCGGCTGTTTGCGGCTGTGCGGACGTGGGCCACTGGTGGAGATCGAGACCACGCGCGGTGATGACACGGGCGAAACGCTCTACGCCGACGTGACACCGGAGAATGCGACGGATCTGATCACGGCGATCGCAGCAGGCACAACCGCCGCCACCCAGCCGCTCCCCGCTGATCATCCCTTTTTCCGCTACCAACAGACGATCGTCCTGGAAAACAGCGGCAAAATTAACCCCGAACGCATTGAGGAATACATTGCCGTCGGTGGTTATGCATCCTTGGGGAAAGTTCTGTTAGAGCTGGAACCCGAGGAGGTGGTGGCCGAAATTACCGCCAGTGGTTTACGCGGGCGCGGTGGTGGTGGTTATCCCACCGGGCTGAAGTGGGCAACGGTGGCAAAAATGCCCGACGGCCAAAAGTACGTCGTGTGCAACGCTGACGAGGGCGACCCCGGCGCGTTTATGGATCGCAGCGTGTTGGAAAGTGATCCCCATCGGGTGCTGGAAGGCATGGCGATCGCGGCCTATGCCGTCGGCGCAAATCACGGTTATATCTACATTCGGGCGGAATATCCCCTGGCGATCGCCCATCTGGAAAAAGCAATCAAACAGGCCAAACGCTACGGCTTGATGGGCGGCAATATTTTTGGGACACCGTTCGATTTTAAAGTCGAGATTCGCGTCGGAGCCGGGGCGTTTGTCTGCGGTGAAGAAACAGCGCTGATCGCCTCGATCGAAGGTGGACGAGGAACCCCGCGCCCACGTCCGCCTTATCCGGCGATCTCGGGTCTGTGGGAAGCGCCGACACTGATCAATAACGTCGAAACCTACGCCAATGTTCCGGCGATTTTACGTGAAGGGTCTGAGTGGTACAGCGCGATCGGTACGGAAGATAGCAAAGGCACGAAGGTGTTCGCGCTAACGGGCAAGGTGGAAAACATCGGCCTGATCGAAGTACCGATGGGAACGACGGTACGGCAAATCGTCGAAGAGATGGGCGGTGGTGTTCCCGATGGTGGCACGGTGAAAGCCGTGCAAACCGGGGGGCCATCCGGTGGCTGTATTCCGTCTGACAAGCTCGACACGCCGATTTCCTACGAGTCTCTACGAGCCTTGGGCACGATGATGGGTTCGGGCGGCACGATCGTTATGGACGAAGGCACAAGCATGGTGGACGTGGCGAAATTCTACATGGATTTCTGTCGCGAAGAATCCTGCGGTAAGTGCATCCCCTGTCGTGCCGGAACGGTGCAACTTTACGGCCTGCTGGAAAAACTCCTGGATGGCAAAGGCAGCGCCTACGATCTGAAGCTACTGGAAAGCCTGAGCCACATGGTCAAGGACACCAGTCTTTGCGGCCTCGGTCAAAGTGCGCCGAACCCGGTCATTAGCACCCTGCTCTATTTCCGTGAGGAATACGAAGCGCTGGTGGTGTAGCGCACAGGCTGAACGAAGCCTCCGTATTCGGTGGTGTTTTTGTACATCCGATAAGCGTAGTTATCGGATTTAGCAAATGAGCATAACCCGGCATTCGGTCTAATTCTCACAGCCCCAACCGCTCACACCATCAATCGTTCAGCCCTTCTCGCGCCTCAAGTCAACACCAGCCGAATCACACCGCCCGCTGTGCTGATTTGATGTGCTGATTTTTTCCCGCTTTTGATCTTCCTTATCCTCTAATCCCACGCCCCTATGTCAGTAGTCACCCTTACGATCGACGAGCAAACGATCGCGATCGAGTCAGGTAAAACCCTGCTCGACGCCGCCCGTCAACTGGAAATCCCGATCCCAACCCTATGCCACCTCGACGGCATCTCCGATGTGGGAGCCTGTCGCCTCTGCATCGTCGAAGTCGAAGGCATTAACAAACTGTTGCCCTCCTGCGTCACCGAAGTAGCCGAGGGCATGGTGGTTCACACCAATACGCAAACCTTGCAAGACTATCGCCGGATGACGGTGGAGCTGCTGTTCGCGGAAGGTAACCACACCTGCGCGGTCTGCGTCTCCAATGAAAACTGCGAACTACAAGACGCGGCGATCGCCACCGGCATGACCCACGTCACCGTTCCCTACCAATTCCCGCAGCGCGATGTAGACCTGACCCACGAGCTATTCGGCCTCGATCGCAACCGCTGTATCCTTTGCACCCGCTGCGTCCGCGTCTGCGACGAAATCGAAGGCGCTCACGTCTGGGATGTCGCCAATCGTGGCGGCGATGCGAAGCTGATCGCCGGGTTAAACCAAAACTGGGGCGAGGTCGATGCCTGCACCAACTGCGGCAAATGCGTCGAAGCCTGTCCCACGGGCGCGATTTTCTACCAAGGCATGACCGCCGGTGAAATGAAGCACGATCGCGACAAAATCCAATTTCTGAAAACCGCACGCGAGGAAAAACAATGGACACGCTAAAACCAAGACTCGCCACCGTGTGGCTCGGCGGCTGCTCCGGCTGTCACATGTCATTCCTCGATCTCGATGAATGGCTGTTCGATCTCGCCGCAGCGGTGGACATCGTCTATAGCCCGATCGCCGACGTCAAGATCTACCCCGAGAACGTCGATATTTGCCTTGTAGAAGGCGCGGTCGCCAACGAGGAAAACCTCGAAATCGCCAAGATCGTCCGCAAGAACACCAAAACGGTGGTGTCCTTTGGCGATTGCGCCGTAACGGCCAACGTACCGGGGATGCGGAACATGCTCGACAGTTCCGGAACCGTGCTGGAGCGCAGCTATCTCGAACTCGGCGACACCACCCCGCAACTGCCCCACGAACCGGGGATCGTGCCCGAATTGCTCGATCGCGTCTTGCCACTCCACCAGGCGATCGAGGTCGATTACTTCATGCCGGGATGTCCGCCGGACGCGCCGCGCATCAAGGCATTCATCGAAGCGTTGCTCGCCGGTCATGCGCCGGAACTCGTCCGCGAAACCATCAAGTTCGGGTAATTTGTAGAGATCATCATGAGTCAAACAGTTGTTATCGATCCCGTCACTCGTATTGAGGGACACGCCAAAATCTCGATTTTTCTCGATGATGCTGGTGAGGTCTCAAACGCGCGATTTCACGTCGTAGAATATCGCGGTTTTGAGAAATTTTGCGAAGGTCGCCCGATGTGGGAAATGGCCGGGATTACCGCACGAATTTGCGGCATTTGTCCCGTCAGTCACCTACTCGCAGCGGCGAAAACCGGCGATAAAATCCTCGGAGTGAACATCCCGATCGCGGCGGAAAAACTCCGCCGACTGATGAACTTAGCGCAGATTACCCAATCCCACGCGCTCAGTTTTTTCCATCTCAGCAGCCCGGATTTTCTCCTCGGTTGGGATAGCGATCCGGCGAAGCGTAATGTGTTTGGCCTGATGGAGGCCGATAAAGAATTAGCACGCGGCGGCATTCGTTTACGCCAGTTCGGCCAGACGATTATCGAGCTACTGGGTGCGAAGAAGATTCACGCGGCCTGGACGGTTCCGGGCGGGGTGCGATCGCCGCTCACCGAGGAGAAAATCGCCTGGATTCGCGATCGGCTACCGGAGTCGATGGCGACGATCGAGAATGCGTTGGGTTTGTTCAAAAAGCTGTTGCTTGATGAGTTAAAAGACGAAATCGAGGTCTTTGGCAAATTCCCATCGTTGTTCCTGGGTTTAGTCGCGGATAACGGCGATTGGGAGCATTACGGCGGTGCGATTCGCATCAAGGATAGCGATGGCAATATCGTCGCCGACAAGCTGAGTGAGGATGATTATCAAGATTTCATCGGTGAGGCGGTCGAGCCGTGGTCTTACCTGAAATTCCCGTATTACAAGCCGTTGGGCTATGAGAAGGGGATGTATCGTGTGGGGCCGTTGGCGCGGTTAAATATTTGCGATCGCTTTGGCACACCGAAGGCGGGTGCGGAGTTGGCGGAGTTTCGCGATCGGGCGGGTGGTATGGCGACGTCGTCGTTTTTCTACCACTATGCGCGGTTAATCGAGATTTTGGCTTGTGTGGAAAAAATCGGCGATCTGATCGATGATCCAGATTTATTATCGACGCGAATTCGTGCCAAAGCGGGTGTGAATAATCTCGAAGCGGTGGGCGTCAGCGAGGCTCCGCGCGGGACGTTGTTCCATCATTACAATGTGGATGAAAACGGCTTGATCGAAAAGGTCAATCTGATTATTGCGACGGGGAATAATAATCTGGCGATGAATAAGACGGTGACGCAAATCGCGCAGAATTATATCCACAATGGCGATGTTTCGGAGGGTTTCCTGAATCGTGTTGAGGCGGGGATTCGCAATTTTGATCCGTGTTTGAGTTGTTCGACTCATGCGATCGGGCAGATGCCGATGGTGGTGAGTTTGGTTGATTCGCAGGGTGAGACGATTCGCGAGTTACGCCGAGATTCATAGAATCTTATTCAATCTGTAGGGTGGGCACTGCCCACCTTGCGATTACCATAATTACTAGAAATGCATTCGATATCACAAGTTCAAAAAATTGTTGATTTCTTAAAAGAGCATCCAAAAAAATCTTTTAATGGTCGTCAAATTGCAGAGGCTATTATCTTGAAATATCCTGACGATTATCAGGAAAAGCGAAGTAATCCAAGGTTTAATTCTGAAGCAGATTTTATTTCACAAGTTGTAGCAGAAATTGGATCTCAAAAAGATGCCATTTTAAAGAAAAATTCAAAAATTCAATGGCGAGATAAGCCTAGACCTAGAGTCTATTGGTATGATCCCGAGACAAGTGACGATGAGGCTTTAGCTGTAGATCAAGAAACACCAGCACCGGCAGATACCGATGAAAGTGATACTGAGTCAATTCAATCTATCCCCAAGCTTAGTGTTTTCAATGAGGAGCAGTTATATCCCATACTAATCGACTACCTTAAACTTGAAAAACGTTTATATTGCCAGCGCATTAATGAAAAACGATCAAAAAATAATCGAGGAAAAGGCGGAAATCACTGGTTACATCCCGATATTGTCGCTATGCAGCCTATCGACAAAGCATGGCATGAACTAGTTCGGACTTGTATCGACCAAGCAAACCGTATTCGTTTATGGTCTTTTGAAGTCAAAAAAGTTCTCAATACCACTAATGTCCGAGAGAGCTTTTTTCAGGCGGTTAGTAACTCTAGCTGGGCAAATGAGGGATATTTAGTAACGACAGATATATCTAGTAATGCTGTAGAAAGTGAGCTTAGAATGCTTTCGGCGTTACATGGAATTGGTGTCATATTACTAGACACCGAAAATTCTTCGGAAAGTGAAATATTACTACCTTCCAAATCAAGATCTGAAATTGATTGGCAGTCTGTTAATCGTATTTTGTTAGAGAATGGGGACTTTAAAGATTATATTGAACTTGTTTCTATGTACTATCAAACAGGTCTCATTCGTGATCGAGACTGGAACCGAATGTAGTGCCCAATGGCTGTGTTGCAAGCACAATGGCAAGCAACACATCCTATCGTTCCCAAGATCCGTTGAGGAACGATAGATTTTTTACGCAACATTGAACATGGTGGGCAATGCCCACCCTACGGGAGATTTTAATGTCATTTCGCAAACCAATCACAACCCTCGGCGGCCTCATCTGGTGGACAAATATCCTCCAAGACACCTACTTCATCATGCAAAAACACGACGTAGGACTTCCCCTCTGGCCGTATCAATACCGCATCCTACTCCGCGAAAATAGGATGGAAATCGCCAACTCAAACGACCTCGAAGAAATCCAAATCGATTGGGAATACCTCCAAACCCACGCCGTACCGCAAATCGAACAAAAAATTGACCTTGGATCAAACCTCGGCCAAATTGACATGATGGGAATCCTCTCAGCCATACTCAAATTTGTCTGACATCGTAAAACATCAAAAAATCACAACAAAGCCCGTAACGTCGCAGCCATCACCGCCGGAGTTTGCCCCGCCACCGTATACACCAACGCCTCACGATAAATCCGCTCCGCAGCATTCCCCGCAATATTCGCCCGACCACCCGTCGCCGCGATCGCCGCCTGAGCACACCGTCCCGCCAACGCGATCGCCTCCGCCCGTAACCCTAGCTTCCGTTCCCCAGAGACACCCAGCCCGTCAAACTCCGCCTGATAAATCGCCGCCTCACACCGACAAAACACCCGCTCCAACTCCGCCAGCGTCGCCCCCAACGCCGCCGAAACCTCCGACACATCCGGCAACGCCGACCACCGATCCGCCGCCTGTGCCACCACCGCGATCGCCGCCTGAGCGCACCCCAGCGGATGAAACGCATGGCCCAACACATTGCGCTCGCTACTATCGAGCAAATCGCGCAGCGGCTGCACCCGAATCACCTGATCCTCCGGCATAAACCAACGATCGAATGCCACCGTCACCGTCTGCGCCGCCTGCATCGCCACCAAATCGAGCGGCGACCCGACACGAATCGCGCCGTTTTTTGTGGTGGCGCGATCGGCAAAGGGAACCAGCCCGAGCAACATTAGCCCGTCCGGCAGGGCAGCACCGAGGACAAAATCCGAGAAAATACCGCAGCCGGTCACCCACGGCGCGACGCCGTCAATCCGGTAGCCGCCGGGGACGGGCTGGGCGGTGACGGGGCTGGTGGGGCGACGCAGATGGGAGAAGCTGACACCGATCGCGCGGTGGCCGGTGGTCATCTGGGGGATGATGGCTTTTAGGGCGGTGTTGTCGCCGTGGGCGAGGAAGGTGGCGGCGCTTTGGTGTTGGGTTTGGAGGAAAGCGAGGGCTCCGGAGTGGCGGGCGATCTGTTGTTGAAGTTGGGCGTAGAGGCGGCGATCGCTCAGTTTGAGGGTGAGCAGATCCCTGGCGCCAAGGCCGAGGAAGGCTTCGCGGAGGGCGTCGGGGTCATGGTCGAGCTGATCGGCGATCGGGGTGATCTGTTGGGAGAGGTAGTCGTGCGCGGTTTGGAGGGTGGGGTGAAGCGGGGCGATCGAGGTATGAACGGTGAGGGGCATCGCGTTTTTTGAGGTTTCAAGCAAAGGTCAACTGCTTCAAGATAATGGATCAACCCGTTCCAGAACTTGCAGAGCTGGTAGGGCTTGCCACCCGTTAGCGAGACCAGCGCGATCGCAGCCGCCACACCTTCCGCACCAGCCGGTAAAAACATGCCACCGCGATCGCCGAAGCCCAGCCCAAAATCGCGATCGCCAATACCTTCAATAACGGCAAATTCAACCCCAAACCAAACACCCGCATCGCGATCGCAAACGCCAGCGTCGCCCCCGCCACCAGCGCAAAATCCCAGCCATCGATCGCCCGCGTCACGATCGCCAGCAAAAATAACACCACAATCAGCCCCCAAACCATGACGCTCGCCTGCGACACCCCCAACACCCCTGAAACGATCGTCCCCAACACCGATACCTCAAACCCGAAAAAGCCCGCACGCAGCAGCATCAGCAAGCGCGATCGCTGGCGATCGGAAAACAGGCCGCTGTGTTGAACGGTGGGGCGTCGATCGGTGAACTGTTGATCGGTGAAGCGCGAGTCAAAATCTGGCGGCGGTTGGGTGAGGTGATCGGCCTGGGGAAAGGTGGTGGGGAAAGTGGATGGGGGTAGCGGAGACGGCGCGATCGGTAGTGCTGGAGAAAGCAGGGTTTGGGAGGGCAGATTGGGGAGACTGCCGAGAGCTGTGAGTGCCGCCGCCGCTGAGGTAAACCGATCGCTTGGCACGGGCTGAAGCATCTTTTGCAGCGTGGCTTTAAAACCGCCGCTGACGGGGATTTCTTCCCAGCGCCATTGGCTGTTATACGAGTCAAACAGATCCGACGGATCGCGATCGGTCAGTAGCGTTAACGCCGTCACCGCCAGCGCGAACAAATCCGTCGCCGGGTACACCTGGCCGCCGTTCATCTGCTCCGGCGGCGCAAACCCCATCGAATAAATCCCCGTCGAAAACCGAGTGTCGCTCCCCTGACTAACCTGCTTGACTGCGCCAAAATCGAGCAGATACAGCAACCCATCAAACCGGCGCATGATATTCGAGGGTTTGATATCGCGGTGGATATTTTCGCGATCGTGGACAAACTGCAAAATTCGCAAAATCTCGATCACAATCTCGCACACGTCCGCCTCAGAAAATGCGCCCCGACGTTCCAGCTCTTCGCCCATCGTGACGCCATCGATGAACTCCTGCACGAGATAAAAAAAGCGATCGTCGGGCGCTCCCTCACGCAGGGGCGGCACTTCGAGTTCAAAATAGGCGAACAGGTCGGGGATTTGCGGGTGGGGATTACCCAGGTTTTCTAGGGCGTGGGCTTCGCGCTCGAACAGGATTTGCGCCTTATGGAGCTGCGAGATCGAGAGCGTCCCGGCGGGCTGAAATTGCTTGACGACGCAGGGGCGAAAGGTGGGGGTATAGCGATCGATCGCCCGGTAGGTTGCGCCGAAGCCGCCACGCTCGATCGGCGTTTGGGGGATGTAGCGCCCGCCAAGGATAAGCGGCATCCCGCAGCTTTCGCAGTGCTTTTGATCGATGGTTTTGACCGTACGTCGGTTATCGAGATCGAGGCAGCGATTTACCGGCTGGAAACAATGGGGTCGAGTACAGTAAACGTCCATAAAGCTCGAAAATTCGGCGTCGTGTCATGCCACAGACTGGGCGAGGCACGCGATGATCTCAGGGCGATCATTGCGATTAGACCTTTTGTATGAATTGCCCTCTTGTATGAATTGCCCTCATCCCCCAATCCCACTTCGACCCCCTCAGTGCATCGCTTTTCCCTTTTTGGGAGAAGGGGATTTAGGGTGAGGGCATAATATTCGCGCAAGAGGTCTATTGTATCTACTGTATCTACCGGGCTAAACGTACGAAACTCATAACACTCCAAATACGCCGCCAATAAACCAAACGTAAAACAGCAGAAATAAACAGCCTTCCCATTTGGTGATTTGTTTATCTTGGACGACGATGCACAACAATAACGTTCCGGCGAGCATTTGCAGTAACCCGCCGTTGATCGATTGCTCAGAGATGGTCAGTGTACCGAATAGGCGCGGGATTCCCATCACCATCAGTGAGTTAAAAATATTTGAGCCCAACACGTTACCGACCGCGACCTCGGGTTTACCCTTGCGGGCGCACATGAAGCTGACCGTGAGTTCGGGGAGTGATGTCCCAAAGGCCAGGGCGCTAATGGCGATGATTTCGGGTGAAATATCGAGGAGTCGGGAGATTTCGACCACCGATCGCACCGTATAGTCTGCACCAACAAAGATAAAGACCATGCTGAGGAACAACACCAGCAGCGCCCGCTTCGGTAGGCGGCTCAGGCGTGAGGTGTCGTTCGGGATTTCCTCGGTATGGCTGCGCTGGCTGATGCTGTAGAGCAGATAAACAATGTAGGCCGCGATCGACAAAATCGCCTCGCCGATCGTGAATCCGCCGCTGGCGACCATCAAGGCCATCAGTAAGGTTGCACCCAAAAAGAGGGGTAAATCGATGCTCGCAATTTCGTAATCAAGGACGATTTTTTTGCCGATCGTGGCGGTGATGCCAATAATCAGAAAAATATTGGCGATGTTGGAGCCGACTACGTTGCCGATGACAATCTCGGGTGATCCCTGCAAAACGGCGAGGATCGATGACATCAACTCGGGTAGCGACGTCCCCACCGCAACAATCACCACACCGATCGCAAACGGAGACAGACCGAAGAAACGCCCGACAATCTCGGCGCGATCGGTGAAGACGTCCGAGGCTCGGATTAAGACGAGCAGGCTGAGTGCAAAGACACCTAACCAGCCTGAAAGCTCTAACATCCAAAAGACACCAAAATACTGGGATCACTATATCACCCGTCGATTCACGGCCAGCGGTGTTGCACTTGAGCGATCAGGCAACTGCATACTCGGATGACCCTCACCCTAAATCCCTCTCCCAGGCCGGGAGAGGGACTTTGATCCTTAAAATCTTGCTCCCCTTCTCCCATTTTGGGAGAAGCGATGCACTGAGCGTGTCGAAGTGGGGCTGGGGGATGAGGGCATTCATTGGGAGTATGCGTTTGCCCTGCTTGAGCGATCGGGTAACTTAATGTGTGATTAACGCCCGATCGCCGAGCCGAAATTCTCGTCATCCGTCCCAAGCAAAACGGCGGGATTGGCACGCAGAGGATCGCGGACGATCGCCTCAATTTTGTAACCGTCGCCGTGTCCTAGCTCGATGAAATTCGAGTAGGGCGTAAACGTGGGCATGTCAGTGTCATCGATGCCAAACAGGCCGATTTCGTAGGCGATCGACTCAAAAGGGCCGTCGTTGCCGTTGTCCGTCGCTGAGGAGATGAAGACTTGACCGGTTGCGGTGACCGTCAGATCGGAAATGTGGCGCACGTTGCCCACGGGAGCCGGAACGGTCACCGCTTGCGAGCCGATCAGCGTGATCGCGAGGCTATCAAGATCGATCGTCCCCCAGTAGAGCATCGCTGGGTCGTCATCCAGGCCACGATGCGCCCAGACGATCAGCATTTGCCCCGCGAGATCCGCCAGCGCGATCGACTCCAAATTCGACCCCTCGGGCAACGGCGGCACTGCACTACGATCGCTCACTGTCACTGCCATCGCCGCGCGATCGAAGGCCACACGATAAAACTCGCCGTCACTTTCGATCGCGATAAACCGATCGTCACCCGGTATCGCGCTCAATCCTTCCAAATCGATCGGCAACGGCAGATCGCTCGCCCAGGCCACCGGCTCCGTGGCGATCGTGCCGTCTTCCCAGCGCACCAGGCTAAACCGCCCGGTATCATCACTTTTGTTATCGTGAACCACCAACAGTTCAATCCTGTCGCTGAGATAATCGCTGGCATCGTCCAGTACGGCCATGCCGCTAACACCGTTAGAGAGGCCATCGGGTTCGCTGCGGCCATCGTAGACCGGTGTCCAGGTTTGGGCGACGCTGGGAGCGGCGAGGCTGACGATCGCTGAGAGGGTCGCGAGGCGAATCCAGGACTGGAGGCGATCGAGTGGCCGATTCGGTTGGCGAGATGAACGATGCAAAGAAAAAAACGGCATAAAACGCTTGGGGCTTGTCAATGAATATTTTTCAAGGAATCGTGATGCGTCGTGATAGAACGTCAGCGGGATTTGAATGCATGACTATTAATCACATCAAACCGGCTCAAGACATCACGGATTAGCCCTCTTTTGTCACTCTTCAAAAAGAACGGCTGAAACCCTTATTCTTTCGTTCTCGCTCTCATTTAAGAGATGGCTGAAATAACGCAAACTCGTTATCGAATCGGAGAGTGACAAAAGAGGGTTAGGGATTGCAAATTCAGTTTAGACGAGGAGCAAACCCCATAAAATACCCTGCTATTCATCATAGTTTCGGGTTCCCGAAATGTGTGATTAAGATTGAGTAATCGATCGTTCAGGTCTTTTCTGAACCGTGGGCGCATTGCCATGCATTAGTCTTGTCGTCACCCTTAACCCTGTCGTGTGTTCTATGGTTTGTCATTTTTTCGATCGCTTAACTCGCATGACGTCACGTCGCCACGCAGCCAAATTCGCGAAATTCACGATCGCCGCTGCGATATTTTCCAGCCTGATCACCGCTCAAACCTCGATCATCACAGCCGCCACTGCCGCCAGCGAACCCAGCCTCAGTAGCGATCAATGCACAACCCTCGCCAACCAAACCAGCACGACAGAACTGCGGGATTTGCTCGATGATTTGGCGATCGCCCCGCAAGAAAACCGCATCGCCGCAGACCTCACCGGCCTCACCTGGATTGGCAACACGGGCGCGTACTTTTCGGCGACCGTGCGGCGCGATCGCGTGGAGCAAGTGGTCTGTCAATCCGCGCCGTTTGATGATGTTGCCCCCGATCCGGGCGAGCCAAATGTTTTGTGTTCGCGAATTGAACTCGACATGACCCTAGACGATATCCAGCAAGCCCTCGGCTCGTCTGGCGAAGAGCTGATCGGTGACGATGGCCTCCCGCTTAGTTTGGTGCGACAGTGGACCGATCGCGAGACGCAACAGGTGGCGATCGTGGGGTTTAACAATTTCGGCGAAATTACCGGCCTGTCTTGCCTTAATCCATGAGCGATCGAGGCGCAATCAACGGAATCATCGGTAAGCCAACGATCAGAAATTGCGCCACTAGATCACGATCACCGCAGCCCCGATCGCCGCCACAAACCCAACCGCCGATCCCCTGAATCACGATTCCAACGCGAAACCGTAACGCCTCACACTAGACCCGCGCTCACGATCCCATAAAATCGAGGCACAGAACATTTCGCAACACAACGAGAGGAAGCGCATGTTAGACGCCTACCGCGCCCACGCCGCCGAGCGTGAAGCCCAGGGAATCCCCGCCCTGCCGCTGAATGCTGAACAAACCAGCGACCTATGCGAGCTGCTCAAAAATCCGCCCGAGGCCGAAAAAGAATTCCTGATGCACTTGCTGCGCGATCGTGTGCCGCCCGGTGTGGATGAAGCCGCCTACGTCAAAGCCGGATTTTTGACTGCCGTCGCCAACGGTGAAATTAGCTGCCCGCTGATCTCGCCCCAGGGTGCAGTTTCACTGCTGGGCACGATGGTCGGCGGCTACAACGTCCAATCCCTCGTGGCACTGCTGAAGTCAAAAGATAGCGGCATCGCCAGCACCGCTGCCGATGCCCTGAGCAAAACCCTGCTCGTGTTCGATGCCTTTAACGATGTCCTCGAACTCGCCGACACCAACTCCTACGCCAAACAGGTCGTAGACGCCTGGGCAGACGCGGCCTGGTTCCTAAATAAACCCGCTGTGGCCAAAGAAATCACCGTCACGGTGTTCAAAGTTCCCGGTGAAACCAACACCGATGACCTGTCGCCCGCACCCCACGCCACCACCCGCCCCGATATCCCGCTGCACGCGTTGGCGATGCTGGAATCGCTGATGCCGGAGGGTTTGGAGACGATCGCCAAGCTCAAGGAACTCGGTCATCCTGTGGCGTACGTCGGCGACGTGGTCGGAACTGGTTCGTCGCGCAAATCGGCGATCAACTCGCTACTGTGGCACATCGGCGACGATATCCCCTGCGTGCCGAATAAACGCGCCGGTGGTTATATTTTGGGCGGATCGATCGCGCCGATTTTCTTCAATACCGCCGAAGACTCGGGCGCATTTCCGATCGAGTGCGACGTTACGCAGCTCGAAACCGGCGACGTGATTACGATCTATCCCTACAAAGGCGAAGTCACCAAAAATGGCGAAGTCGTCGCCAGCTTCACCACCAAGCCGAACACCATCCTGGATGAAGTTCGCGCCGGTGGTCGCATCCCGCTGCTGATCGGTCGCAGCCTGACCGACAAAACCCGCGAAGCGATCGGCCTGCCGATCAGCGAAATCTTCGTCCGTCCCGAACTGCCGGAAGACACCGGCAAAGGCTTCACACTGGCGCAAAAAATGGTCGGTAAAGCCTGCGCCCTGCCCGGTGTTCGCCCCGGCACGTCCTGCGAACCGGCCATGACCACCGTGGGATCGCAAGACACCACCGGCCCCATGACCCGCGACGAGTTGAAAGAGCTGGCCTGCCTGGGTTTCTCGGCGGATCTAACCCTGCAAACCTTCTGCCACACCGCCGCCTATCCCAAACCGGTGGACATCGGCACACACAAAACCCTACCTGATTTCTTCTCGACCCGTGGCGGTGTCGCCCTGCGTCCCGGCGACGGCATCATCCACTCCTGGCTCAACCGGATGCTGATGCCCGACACCGTCGGAACCGGTGGCGACTCCCACACCCGTTTCCCGCTCGGGATTTCGTTCCCGGCGGGTTCGGGTCTGGTGGCCTTTGCCGCTGCGCTCGGTGTCATGCCGCTGGATATGCCGGAGTCGGTGTTGGTGCGCTTCACCGGCAAGCTGCAACCGGGCGTGACCCTGCGCGATATCGTTAATGCGATTCCCTGGGTGGCGATCCAGCAGGGCAAACTGACGGTGGCGAAGGAGAACAAGATCAATGTCTTCGGTGGTCGCGTCATGGAGATGGAAGGTCTGCCGGATCTGAAGGTCGAACAGGCGTTTGAGTTAACCGATGCCACCGCCGAGCGTTCTTGCTCGGGTAGCACGATTAAACTCAGCGAGGAGACGGTGGCGGAATACCTGCGATCGAACGTCTCGCTGTTGAAAAACATGGCGGCTCGCGGCTACTCCGACGCGCGGACGATCCTGCGTCGCGTCGCCAAGATGGAGGAATGGCTCGCGAATCCGTCGCTGATGTCGGCGGATTCCGACGCGGAATATGCGGACATCATCGAGGTCAATCTCGACGAAATCACCGAGCCGATCGTGGCGGCTCCGAACGATCCTGATAACGTCAAGCTGATGTCGGAGTGTGCGGGCGATCGCGTGGACGAAGTGTTTATCGGCTCCTGCATGACCAACATCGGCCACTACCGCGCGGCGGCGAAAATCCTGGAAGGGGCGGGAACCGTGAAGGGTCGCCTCTGGGTCTGTCCGCCGACGCGGATGGATGAGCAGCAGCTTCGCAATGAGGGTGTCTATGGCATCTTCGCGGGTGCGGGTGCGCGGACGGAGATGCCGGGTTGTTCGCTGTGCATGGGTAACCAAGCCCGTGTGGAGGATGGCGCGACGGTGTTTTCGACTTCAACGCGGAATTTCAACAACCGCATGGGCAAGGGTGCGCAGGTGTACCTGGGTTCGGCGGAACTAGCGGCGGTTTGTGCGCTGTTGGGTAAGATTCCGACGGTGGAGGAATACATGGCGATCGTCAGCGAGAAGGTTACGCCGTTTGAGGGTGATCTTTACCGTTATCTCAACTTCAATGAAATTGATGGTTTTGAGGATGAGGGTCGGACGATCGCGATCGAGGATATGCCGAAGATTGAGGATATTCTCGGAATGCCGGTTGGTGCGAAATAGTTAGCGAGATAGCAAAATAGGGTAGACAGTGTTTGTTTACCCTATTTCCTATGCCAACAGTTCTGCGGGTTGGAGCGTACCGTCTGTATTTTTACAGTCACGAGCCGAACGAGCCGCCCCATATCCATATTGATCACGACCGAGATTCAGCCAAGTTTTGGCTATCGCCGGTGAGTCTGGCGAAAAATATTGGTTGCAGTGCGCGGGAGCTGGGTAAGATAGAAAAAATTGTCAGCGAACACCAGGATCTATTACTAGAGGCGTGGCATGGTTACTTCGGTCAAGGTTGATGAGCGGGTCAAGAATGTGGCGTTTGATGAGGACTCGATCTCGGTGAGTTTGATGGATGGTCGGGTGATTTCGGTTCCGTTGGTTTGGTATCCGCGTTTATTGCGGGCGACGCGGGAGGAGCGGGAGGCTTGGGAGGTTTGTGGTGGTGGTTATGGGTTGCACTGGGAGGCGATCGATGAGGATTTGAGTACGGCGGGGATGTTGCGGGGTGCGCCTGCGCCGGTAGAATGAGTGGAATGGTGGCGATCGAGGATATGCTGAGGATTGAGGATATTCTTGGGATGCCGGTTGCTGCGAAGTAGTTAGTTATCCTGACTTATAAGGTGAGTGTTGCTCACTTTACTATTCACCCCTCTTTTTTTTAGAACTAGAACTAAACTTCATGACAAAAAGTGACAAGCAGAAGAAAGGTAGACCTAGGGGAAACTGTGAGCAAAATAAACAATACAGAGATGCTACAAAATATGTCACAAGGAATCACAAGATTGACAGAAATAAGAGAAAAATATTCTCATTAATAAGACTGTGTATAGAGCGATGTTCTCGTAAATACAACCTAAACTTAGGATATGACGATATGATAGAAATTATGTCGTTCTTGATTAAAAGTCCGACGAGGAAATGCAAATGCAATGAAACAGAGAAAAGACATAAAGATCCCAAGGTCGAACATTAAGTTTCAGAAGTTTCAACCACTAATATGTTGTGGTGTTGAGCTATCTTTTGGGACAACTATGCGATTCGAGATGAACGGATATCTCAATGAGTCTAGTGATGACTGGGAGAAGACCGGAATATCGACTTTGTGGGTGAATTCTGATCAATGGAAAATCTATAGAGATGGAAATTTACTAGTTAATTCAGATGACCTAAAAAGTGAAGATATTTGCTTAATTAAGGATTTAGCTTGTAACAAGAAATTTATTAAAATCAGCTCTGAAAATACACCAACATTCTTGTCTGTTTTTTTTGAAGACTTTGAAGTTCGTCTAGACTCTTCAACTGATGAGGTATATGATCTCCTTGAATTTTTCTTGCCGGATGGAAGTATCTATTATTACAGCTCATCTTTGTTTAAAAGCGCTGAGATAGATGCAGAAAGGGATTTGAGTTGGCGTACGATTTTACTCGAAAAATTATCAAATAACTATCTAAAAAAACTGTTGATTCTCTTGCATGAACACTCGGAAAGAAGTGAAGATTTTTATGTTCGTTTTGGCATCACTGGAAATATAAAAAAAACAGATTTGTGTAGAGAAGAAAACTCTATCATCCGAGTAAATCCTAGCATTCAAATTGAAACCGATAGAACAATAGTCGCAGCATACACTTTCTCGCCGAATGAAAAATTCAACTTAAGGGAGAAGGGAAGATTTGATATTGAGAATCTGAGCCGTAGATACTCTATTAATGAAATAGGGGAGTCTATGAACGCTTAGTTGTGGGAGTACGACCCATCTAAAATAGTCGCAGGGTGCGTTGCGGCCACGACAAATGTGACTAAAAACGATACCTCATCGATCGCCGTAACGCACCGAAAATATCGCGGATAAAGCGAATATGGTAACGGTGCGTTTTGGCCGTGTTCACATATCCCGAATATCGAAAGTCGATCGCAGCCAAAACACACCCTACCGCTAAAAAAAATCTCCAAACCCCAACGCAAACGCATCATCACCAAAATTGACTGGCTCGCCGCCAACTTCGAGCACAACACAAACCCAACCAACCCCTAAGTCCAGCGACGGAAAAACGCACCATCCTCACCCGCATCCACCGTACGCAAAGCAATCTGCGCCATGTCATCCTCCGTCAACTGCTGATAACGCCGCGCCACCCCCACATTCGCCTCAAGCTGCGCCGGACCTTCCGCCGCGATCACGCAACAATGCACACCCGGCAGCGACAAACTGTAGCCCATCGCCTGATCCATATTAATGAGATGCGGCTGGAGCAAACGCCCGTAGGATGGCACTTTCATCGCAATCACGCCGACATTTTTCTCCTGCGTGATCGGCAACACCGTCGTCGAAAAAGGTCGGGGATGATGCGTATCCGCCGCATTCAGCGTAACGAGCGTCGTATCGAAATCGTAGCGGCGCAAGCCCTCTGCGATGATGTCCGGCTCGTGATGCCCCGTGATTCCTAGAAAACGCACCAGGTTCTGATCCTTCGCCTCGATAAACGCCTTTAGCGCACCGGTCGGGCTGAAAATTTGGTCGAGTTCTGCCTCGAATGAAACGTGATGGAGCTGCCAACCATCGAGGTAGTCCGTATTCAGACGCTGGAGCGACAGCTCCAAGTGACGCCACGCACCATCGTAGTCGCGAGCGTCGGTTTTGCTATTGAGATAAAGGCGATCGCGATACGCGGGTAACACCCGCCCCAGTTGCACTTCGGAATCACGGTAGTTATTCGCCGTATCGAAATAGCGGATGCCGAGTTCGAGCGCTTTCTCCACCAGCGCGACAGCTTCATCGAGGCGATTAGGGTTTGAGAGCGGCGTTTTGCCCGATCCACCCAGACCGAGGAGCGGCAGTTGTCTTTGGGTTCGTCCTAAAATGCGCTCCGGCATGGGCTGGCCGGGGGATATCATCGCGCTGGACTCGGAGCGGTCTGGCTGGCGGGTTTGGCAGCCCAGCGTCGTCAGCATGGCCGCGCCTCCCAACAAGAAATTACGTCGTGTGGTGTCGTGACTCATATTTAAAGATGGGCTGCTGCAATATGGCTTAAGTTAACGTAAATCTAACGCAAACCTAACCAGTACAAACACGATCGCCACACGAGGTTTGGGCTTTGATCGCGATCGCGATCGCCCCTCATCGCCCTCCAAACCCCTACAGCCGCTCCAACCGCTCCGTCAACATCGCCACCTGGGTTTCAGCCTCGGCCAGCGCCTCCCGCGCCCCTTGCACCACCTCCTCCGGCGCTTTACTAACGAACTTCTCGTTACTCAGACGACCCGCGATCGACTTCACCTCGCCCTGCGCCTTCTGCAAACTCTTCTCCAGCTTGGCGCGAATCGCATCGAGATCAATGCCCTCCAGTGGTAACACCACCTGCACCGTCCCGACGACACCGGCCATATTCCGCCCCAGATCCGCCGGGAGCGCTTCCACCACCGTCAGGGTTTCCACCCGCGCGAGATGCTGGATATAGGCCGACGTGCTCGTGATGATCTGCCGTTCACGATCGCTCTCACTTTGGAAAATCGCCGTCACCTTCGCGCTGGGCTTGATCTCCACCTCGGCGCGTAGATTTCGCACCGTGCGGATCGCGCCGAACAGCAGCTCGAAATCCTGCTCCAAATCCGGATCAATCAGCGACGCCACCGACTGCGGATACGCCTGCGTCGCCAGACAGTCCGACCCGTCCACCTGACAGAGAGTGTGCCAAATTTCCTCGGTGATGTGGGGTAGGAAGGGATGGAGTAGCTTGAGGATGCCGTCGAGGACGTGGGCGATCATCTGTTGTGCTACGCGGCGGGTGTCGGGGTTGTCCCGGTCTTGCAAACGCGGTTTGACCAGCTCGATATACCAGTCGCAAAAATCGCCCCAGATGAATTCGTAGAGCGCTTTCGCCGCTTCACCGAGGCCGTAGGCTTCGATTTGGGCGCTGACATCGCGAGTAACGGCGTTAAAGCGGGAGAGAATCCAGCGATCGGCGAGTTCGAGGTCGATCACGTCCGCCACGCCAAGTTGTGCCGGGGTTTGCTCATCGAGGTAGAGCATCACGAACCGCGCCGCGTTCCAGAGCTTATTGGTGAAATTCCGCGCGGCTTCGACCGAGGCTGACTCGTCGGTTTGGCGATCGTAGGCCATGCGGATATCCTGCCCCGCGCCCGCCACCTCACGGATCATCGCGTAGCGCAGCGCATCCGTGCCGTACTTGTCGATCAGGATTAGCGGGTCGATGCCGTTGCCCTTCGATTTCGACATTTTCTGGTTATTTTCATCGCGCACGAGGCCGTGGATGTACACATCCTTAAACGGCATTTCGCCCGTGAAATAGCCCGCCATCATCGTCATCCGCGCCACCCAGAAAAAGATGATATCGAAGCCGGTGACGAGGGTTGAGGTGGGGTAATATTTCTGGAAGTCGGCGGCGGATTCGTCCGGCCAGCCCATGGTTGAAAACGGCCATAGACCCGACGAAAACCAGGTGTCAAGCACATCGGGATCGCGTTCGAGCTGTACGTCTGCGCCGAATTTGGCGATCGCCTTTGCCCGCGCGTCGTCCTCGTTTTTCGCCACAATAAACGGCGTCGTCGGCGTGATTTCGCCCTCGGTTTCGCTGATGGCGTACCAGGCTGGGATCTGGTGTCCCCACCACAGTTGACGCGAGATGCACCAGTCTTTCAGGTTCGCTAACCAATCGCGGTAGACCTTCGACCACCGATCGGGCACGAAGCGCGGCGAGTTTTGCTCGTCGAGACATTTCAGCGCGAAATCGGCCAGCGGGCGGATCTTGACAAACCACTGGGTCGAAATCAGCGGCTCGACGGGAACTTTGCCGCGATCGCTGAACGGTACGGAGTGGCTGTACTCTTCGGTTTTAATCAGGACGCCGTCGGCCTCGAAGCGTTGAATTAACTGTTTACGCGCCTCGAAGCGATCGAGTCCGGCAAAGTCAGCGGCCTGTTCGTTCATCGTGCCGTCTTTGTTCATCACGGTGATGAAGGGCAGATCGTGGCGTTTGCCGATCTCGAAGTCGTTGGGGTCGTGGGCGGGGGTGACTTTGACGCAGCCGGTTCCGAAGTCGCGATCGACGTGGTCATCGCCGATGATCGGGATTTCGCGACCAACGATCGGCAAGGTCACGGTTTGGCCGATCAAATGTTTGTAGCGATCGTCCTCGGGATTCACCGCGACACCAGTGTCACCAAACATGGTTTCCGGGCGGGTGGTGGCCACTTCGAGGTAACCCTCGCCACTGGTGAGCGGGTAGCGGAAGTGCCACAGATGTCCGGCCACTTCTTTTTGTTCGACTTCGAGATCCGACACCGCCGATTGGGTGGCGGGACACCAGTTGACGAGGTATTGGCCGCGATAGATCAGGTCGTCGTCGTAGAGTTTGATGAAGGCTTCGAGGACTGCCGCCGAGAGTCCGGCGTCCATGGTGAAGCGCTCGCGGCTCCAGTCTACGGACACGCCGAGGCGTCGCAGTTGGTTGATGATTGTGCCGCCGGATTCTTCTTTCCACTGCATCGCGCGATCGAGAAATTCCTCGCGGCCAATCTCAAAGCGGCTGGTTCCTGCGTTGGCGAGCTGCTGATCGAGGATGGCTTGGACGGCGATGCTGGCGTGGTCGGTTCCGGGTAGCCAGAGGGTGTCTTTGCCCTGCATTCGTTGGTAGCGGACGATCGCGTCGATCACGGCTTGCTCGAAGGCGTGTCCCATGTGCAGGCTGCCGGTGACGTTCGGCGGCGGGATCACGACGCAAAAGGGGTCGGCTTCGCTGGCTGGGTTGGCCTGAAATACCTGGTTCTCCTCCCAGTGGGCTTGCCATTTGGCTTCGCTGGTTTTGGGTTCGTACTGGGGGGGAAGGTTGGCGCTCATGCGAGGTTTTCGTACGGTGGACGGTATTTTCGGACGACTAAGATTATACGGGCTGACCTTGCCCTGTTTGAAACAATAACTCTCCTTGGCTTTTTCGATGAGCTGCCGAGATTTAGGCTTCATACCAAAATCCCTTCGCGTTTTACATTACAGAGGAAGGGAGATTCTTGATGTTGAAATTTCTCTAAAGACATGAATTGCCACGAAATAACAACGTCATAATCTAGGCAGATTTTGGCAATACAATCAGCCGTTTCATCGATCTCATCACAGGGATGCATTAATGAATTTAAATAATGAGCAAATCAATATTAGAACTTTTTGTGTAACTGTTCAGGTGTAGGGGTTGACAGATGCTAGCGTAGGAGAAGAGAGGTAGG
>CAZFJL010000052.1:0-30290 GCA_964518905.1 uncultured Geitlerinema sp.
TGGGAGAAGGGGCTGGGGGATGAGGGCATTCATTGGGAGTATGCGTTTGCCCTGCGCCAGCTTCGACGATGCTTGAGTTATTGATTAAACGCTGGTTTAAAACCGCTCATTGGTATCTGGGGCAGGAGCCGTCGTGCCGGGATTATTGCGAAATTGGTTGCCTTCGCCGTCATTTTGATAGATGCATTGAATATTGGGACTGTCTTCGAGGTTGCCGGTAAATCCAAAGGTGTTAAGGCGATTTTTACAGTCGCGGACTTCTTCGGAGGTGACGACCTTAGCGCGTTCGAGGACAGACCAGTTATTGCTCCGCATGACGCATCCCGGCACGATGCTGGGCTGAGACATGTAGACGTTAAAGGGGTTGAGGGTAACGTAAGCACGGCTCTCCACGACCATTGCGCTCGCGCCATACTGCACGCAAATATCCGGGTTGGGTGCGTTGCGATCGAGAAATTCTCGGTTGGCCACATTACGCTCGCTGACCGTTGCGGTGGAACTGAAGGCGATCCCGACGCCGATCCCGAGGATGAAAATCCCGCCAAACAGCGCTAGCGTCAGCGGATTACCAAAGCTGGGCTGACCACCGTCGGACTTTTTGGCGCGTCCAGCGCCGCGCTTGCCAGCACCTCGATCGCTGTCGCCATAATCACCCTCGCCGTAGTAGTCGTAGCGATCGTAATCGCCATCGCGTTGGGGATTGCGTTGAGGGCGGGCGTTCGGTCGGGGTCGTTTGGGAGCCATGAATGTTTAAGGGAGGCAACGGGGCGATCATGGAAATGCGATCGTGGGGAACTTAACCGCGCAGATCATGCGTCAGACGATCGCGGGTTAGTTTAACGCTTAGGTGATGCAACCGGGCGCTCATTGCCCCGAATCGTCCAGGGTCAGGATCTTGATGTTGACTGAACATCCGTCGTTTTAACTCTTTCCTAACCTAAATTATGGTCGATCTCACTACGTTAGTTATATATACCGCTGGATCTGTCGGGGCAAACGCATACTCGGCAGACCCTCACCCTAAATCCCTCTCCCAGGCCGGGAGAGGGACTTTGATTCTTAAAATCTTGCTCCCCTTCTCCCATTTTGGGAGAAGGGGTTGGGGGATGAGGGCATTCATTGGGAGTATGCGTTTGCCCTGCTGGATCTGTCGGAGTCTTGTGATTTCGGTTGATGGCTGTTTGGAGGCTCGTTCAGATTTTGTTGGCTGTGCTCACTTTTTTCGGTTTACAACAAAGCGAATATTTGCATAATTTCAGGTTATCCCGATGACTCTGGTAGCTCCGGTTCGGTGATGCCCAACCCTAAAATCGCCGGATTTTGCTACACCCGCAGTGAATTGTCCGATGTATCATGGGTCGAGTTGACATTTTGTAACGCAGCGAGCGATCGCAACGCGACCCCTTGACGATTTAAGTTTGGTCAAACCCTGGTCGGCTACCGTACGTCAATTGCCCCTAATATCGTTCCCGAATGGTTTGCTAACGGATCTGTTGACATCCCTCCTTTGACACACACCCCTTGACACACCATCTGCGCTGACCTATGAGTTTTTCGACTGTTGCCCTGCTTGCTCTTGCAGCCGCTTATTCCATTGTCCCTGGTGTTGCGAATGCCGCGCCCACTCCGGGTCGTGTTGCAATTCAACTGCCGGAAAACTGCAAAATTGTCAGCCTGCCCTCGGAACTCACGGGGCGCGGTGATGCGGTGAATATTTGTCAGCCAGCCGACATGAATGGCCCCGCACCGATTTATGGCAATAACATTTACGTTCCTGATGCCAATGCGATCGCCGACCTCAAAGATCATTGGTCGCAGCCCTACGTCGAAGCCTTGATTCAGCAGGGAGTCTTACCGGCTCCGGTCAATGGAGAGTTTCGCCCCGATACGCCCCTAACCCATGCTGAACTGACCGCGTGGCTCGATCGCGCCCTCGAAACCGCAACCAAGGCGCAACCGCTAGAACTGCCCGATCCCGCCGACGTCACCCCAGTCAAAGCCGCAACCAAGCAGCCCGATTTTGACCCCAAAGCGGTCGCCACGCTGGTCAATCAGGCGATCGACACTAACAGCACCAAGGCCAAAGATCTGCCCGCGACGCCAGAGAAGGCAGCGGAAATGGCTGAGATTGCAACCACGAAACTACTCGGGAAAGCAGCGGTGGTGATGCTTTCGACGATCGATCGCGCCGGTCAAGACGTGGCGTTGTCGGTCAGCAATACGATGCGACCGATGACGAACCAGATCTCAGCCGTAGAGGCTAAAGTTCGCCAGACGAACGCAATCACGAAAACCACCGAGACGACAAAGACAAAACAGCTCGATCGCACAATCGCCAACCCCGAATTGCTGCGGCTGGCTCGATCGACCTTCGAGACCAAGAAAAATGCTGACGGCACACTCAAGGTGGCCCAGTTCAGCAAAGAGCTACGCGGTAAAGCCCGCGAGGGTAGCGACGCCCAGCCGCGCGTATCTCGCCTAGAAGCGGTGGTTGGCTTGGTGGACGCCCTGGAGCTAACCGCGCCGCCGGAGAGTGCCAGCACGGCGAAAGTGCTGCCCTTCCGTGATGCCGATCGCGTGTCGGATGTGGCCAGCGATCGACTCCACACGGCGATCGCGCACCAGCTCGTCGTTCCCGATCCGGAAAACCCGGATCTGCATCCCAATCTGGCCGCGACCCGATCAGACGTTGCCGTCTTGCTCTATCGCGCTCTCGTCGAAGATGGTCGCCTCGCGCCTGTGGTGATCACGTCGGCCAGCGCCCTCAGTCAGCCAAAATTCGAGCGCACAACCGACGTCGCGATCGATGTCGAACTCGACACGGCGATCGCCGAAAATAGCGTGTCGGATGACCTGGCGATGCAGCTCTTCGCGACGCCAGAAGCACCTGGCGTGATTGCGATCGGCATGGCCGAGGGAACCCGCACCGTCGATGGCGGCAAGACCGGCGCGTACTGGGGACACACCGATCCCGGCAACGGCAAACACAACCTTGGGTCATTTAGCTATCAACACGGCGCAGCTTCGCCCGAACACGCCGACGCACTTCAGCTCCAGCGAATGTATCCCTACATCGTGGCCATGCAAGCCTTCGCGATCGACCACGGCATGAGCCTGTCTGCTCTCGAATTGGTGGCCGGGATCGACCTTGCGACTCAAGCGCCGCTGGCCGCCCAAAACTACCTCGCTAATCTCAAAGAAGCCAAAGCGCAAGGCTTTGCAGGCATGGAGGCTATTTTTGAGGCTCGATCGTACAGCTATATCAACCCCTATAACGGCCAACTCGAAGCCTCCGGCTTTGGCAATGACTGGGGCCGCCTACGCTTCGACCAAGCTCGCCGAATCTCCGAAATCCGTTACGTGCTCGATCGCTATGGCGTTCAGTAACAATCTCGACGAATAATCTCTACTTCGATGGGTCTCACGTTTTCCATAACGATCGGGTACGATCGCAAACAGGAGCAAGGTGATATCGTAATTTCGTCGTGATTCGGTATTCCGATTGCTGACCCGAGCGCACGTATAGTGGGTTTTCCCCTCAGGTGCACTGCGAAGAAGTGCAACGAAGAGTCGCAATGCTACACCTCGTCCAAGTCGTTAAAAAAGGATTGCTCGGGAAGTCTGTCGTTCGTCTGCTCGCCCGAGAGCGAACAGATGAATCGTGGACGCTCGTTCAAGATGGTGAAACCCTCGAAATCGAAGCGGGAAATTATGCTGAAGGCGTTTTACTCGTGCTGGATCTCAATGCGAAGAAACAGGTTGTTCATCTGAGTGATGCGCGGGATTGGGTTTTGAAGCTGGTAACGCAATATCTTGGCCAGGGAATTACGCCCGATTTTCTCAAGCGTGAAGCCGATCGCGCCGAGCAGTGGCGGCAATCGCTAACGCTGCAAAGCCAGGATCTCGCCCGTCGTACGGTCGAGCTCGAAACGCGCCGCGAGCAAATTCAGGCGCTCGAAGAAAAGCTCAAGCGTGAAAAGCGGCTGTTGCAAAGTATGGCAACGCAGCTTAAAACGCGAGCCAAAGAGCAGCTTGATCGCGAATAGAGACGAATCAACCATGCCTAACGCCACCAGGACTATCCGGTACTGCTCAATTGCCGTTGGGTAAGGTCAGAAACTGACCAAAAACGCCGATCGTTGTAATCTCTTGATTGAGCGCTTGGGTCTTGTAGAGGCTGAAGACCCCAAAATTTTGGCGTTCCGTTGCTGCGCCGATCGCCGTTGCTACGGGAGATTGACCCGCGATCGTTAGGTCTCGCCCAGCACCGGCAGCAGCGTTACAGGTATCCTGAGCAATTCCCTTCAAGCCTTTCAGAACATCGGGGAGCTCGATCTCGCCGCACAGCGCATCAAAGCGATCGCCAAATTGACCCGCTGCATAGTTGAGATAGGCTGGCTCGTCGGGATTCGTGGCGACTGCCATGCTAACCGTCGCGATCGTCAGTCCAATCACAAGCAGTTTCGGAAACCCTGATTTTTTCTTAGCGTCAGCCATTAACCTCGCCTCGTTCGTGTGTTGTGAACCTGAGATGGATTTGCAGCCAAGCTTGATGTCTGCGGATGTGATCCTAAACCACCGCTTGGATGCGATGAATTCCAGGATCGGTTTTTAGGTGTAGCCCGCTGTCTGTCGCTCCAGTTCCGTGACGACGCGATCGAGTTCCGCCACGATCGGCGTTGGCTCCGCTTCGTAGAGCGCCGAGACGATCGCGCGATAATACCAAAGCGTCCCCTCACGACCGCCGGTAAAGTGCGACCACAGGGCTTCACCGACGGATCGGTAGTCACGCAGGAGCGATCGCGCATTGTGCAGTTTGTCGGCGCTAGAGACGAGGCACATTTCGGGTGAGGCCGTTGCTAGGTGGGCAATGTAGGCCAGCTTACGTTCGCGCCAAGGGGGCTTGGGCGTGCAATCCGTCTCGCTACAGCCTTCGACGATCGCCAGGATGCGATCGGTCGAAGCCCGTTCTGCGGTTTCCATCCCCAAAGCCTCGCGGATAGATTGTCGCGCCCAATCGCCGCCACAATCCTCGATCGCGTCGTGCAACAGAGCCGCGATCGCCGTATCCTCATCGCCGCCATAATCGAGCACAAGACTCGCAACGCCAAGTAAATGAGCCACGTAGGGCACACCCGATCCTTTGCGTTCTTGCTGGGCGTGCAGATCGTGGGCTAAGGCTAGGGCGCAACGAAAGCGAGGGGATAGGAGCATCAAGGTGTCGCAAGTGTCAGATTATTGGATCGTTTACGGCAGCAGAAAATAGGCAACATTAGGACTCGATCTACACTAAACAAGTGAGTTGACGATCCGTTAAATCGCAGGCTTTGTTTCAGATTTGTTCTGATTTTCTCCGATTTAGTCTGATTTAACGATCATCAACCGTAGACCATCGCATCCACAGATCATCTACTGATTTTCCATGATTGATATTCTTCAATTGGGTCATCCTCAATTGCGTCGATCGGCAGAGCCGATCACCAGCTTTTCGGATGATTCACTCCAAACCGCGATCGATCAGGCTTTAACCCAGCTCATCCAGGCCGGTGGCGTCGGGATTTCCGCCCCGCAGGTTGGCAATCGGTGGAGCTGGTGCGTTGTGGCCTCCCATCCCACCCTGCGCTATCCAGATGCGCCCTACATGTCACCGCTCGTTATGCTCAATCCGCTCATTATTGAGCGATCGGAGACTTGCGATCGTGGCTGGGAGGGATGCCTCAGCGTACCGGGGCTGCGCGGCCTCGTCTCACGATCAACATCAGTACGGGTGACCTATCAAAACCGCGATGGTGAACCACGAGCGGAAACTTTTGAGGGCTTCGCGGCGCGGATTGTTCAACACGAATGCGATCACCTTAATGGGGTGATGTTTCTCGATCGGATTGAGCGCACCACAGACCTAATGAGCGAAGTGGAATATCGTCGTCAAATTCTCAAGATCCCTCAAGATTTGCCGGTCTAGAATTACGGTGAAGTATCGCAATGTTTCGTCGTCGTCGGGTGTGATCAGGCGTGATCGGGCGTGATCGGGCGTGATCGAGCTAGCCCTACCGACCAATCAGCTTCACAATCCCCACTCCACCAAAATAAAGCCCCGTAACCGCACCGGCCAGCAAGCTTTGGGTGAGTGGGTCGGTTGAGGGGGTTAACACAGCTCCTAGCACCGCTGCGACCAAGATGACGTAACGCCAGCCCGACAGCATTTGCGCCGAAGACACGATCCCTAACGCGCCAAGCAAGCCTTGGATAACGGGAATCTGAAAGGCAATGCCGGTACTGAACATCAGCAGCAGGACAAACTCGAAATATTTATCGATCGACCACAACTGATCGACCACGCCCTCACCGTAGTTAACGAAAAAGTTTAACGCCGCCGGGATGAGGGCAACATACGAAAAGACCAGACCGAGGACAAATAAAATACTCGACCCGAAGACGACGGGGCCAATTAAGCGCTGCTCACGTCGGGTTAAACCGGGCAGCACAAAGCGCACGATTTGATAGAGGATGAACGGGCTAGCGACCAGGATGCCGCTATAGCCTGCCACTTTCATCGAGACGAAAAAATATTCACCCGGCGCAAGCTGCAAAAATTTGACGCTGGCGGCGGGAACTTCGAGCAGGCGCACGATCGGCTTGACGGCGATAAAACAGCCGACGACACCCAGCAGTATGCCGAGCAGTGATAGAAAAATCCGAGTTCGTAGTTCTTCGAGATGGTCGAACAGGGACATCTCGATTTCGTAGGGTGCTTCGTCGAGGAAGGGTGAATCGAGTGCTGGATTCTCTGTTGGGTCGGCTTCGACCGGCAACATGGATTTTTCGGTGTTGGCCTCGGTCGGTGTCGTCATAAAACTTTGGATTCGAGCGCAGACGCTTCCAGTTTAGACCGATTTTTGTCCGAGCCTACGCTCCGGGCAATTTATCAAAGATTTGGTGATGTCCGATCGTTCAATGGCGGACATCCCTGTTCGCGCCGTAAGCGTATCGATTAATATGTATAACGGGCGACATCAATCTTGATCGTGCTTGTCGATCGCGTTCAAATCGTCTCTGATTTACCGTCAAAGTTGCTTTAGTCAGGCTGCTTCGATCAGCTTCGATCAGCTTCGCTCGTGAAACCTTGGGATTATTCTCATTGTTTCCTTTAATCTATTTAGACGGATTGAGACGGATTGAGACGCCTTTATGCGCCTTCATGCGCCTTTGATGTCTCTGACTTTTCTGGCCGATCGACCCCAAGCAATCGACGATCGCCCCTGGCGTTCCGCATTCCAACAACTTTCCCCATCCATCCTCCTCGCTGTGATACATTCCTTCGTCGCTGACTTCCGGATCGTATTTGAGCGCGACCCTGCCGCCCGTAACTGGCTGGAAGTGCTGTTTTGCTACCCCGGCCTCCAAGCTCTCACGTTTCACCGCTTTGCTCACGGGCTGTATCGCCTTGGCCTGCCGTTTTTCCCTCGCTTAATTTCCCATATTGCCCGATTTTTAACGGGCGTTGAGATTCACCCTGGCGCGACGATCGGTAGCGGCGTTTTTATCGATCACGGTATGGGCGTGGTGATTGGTGAGACGGCGATTATTGGCGATGGCTGTCTGATTTATCAGGGGGTGACCCTGGGCGGAACGGGCAAGGAGTCCGGCAAACGTCACCCGACGCTGGGCGAGAATGTGGTCATTGGTGGCGGTGCGAAGGTGCTGGGGAATTTGCAGATTGGCAACAATGTGCGGATTGGTGCTGGGTCGGTGGTGCTGCGCGATGTGCCGTCGGATTGCACGGTGGTCGGGATTCCGGGTCGTGTGGTCTATCGATCGGGCGTCAAGATTAATCCGCTGGATCACGGTCAGTTGCCGGATTCGGAAGCGAAGGTGATTCGATCGCTCGTTGATCGAATCGAAATGCTCGAAGAACAGTTACAACAGCTCCAAGAGCAGCACGACGAACACCGCGAGGTGGTGGGGGTTGCGGCAGCGACGATCGAGCAACTCGAAGCACAATATCAGCAAAACAGTTCTGAGCAGGATCGCGCGGCAGCGGAACCCGGGGTCAAGCCATCACCGCAGTGTCGCCTGCAAGATCGTTCGATTCAAGAGTTTCTGGATGGCTCGGGGATCTAGAGATATCACCTAGAATCACGCCCATCATGCTCGACCTCAACCAAGTCAGCCGCTTCCTCCCCGACGTTAGCCAGCACCTGCGCGACGAAGCCAGCGCTGCGAATAAACGTCTCGATCGCGCCCGCGACCTCCTCAACCAAGCCAGCGCCCAGATCGACCACCTGCGGGAATTGCACACCGCCTGGGGCGATCGCCTCGCGTTCACCGCCGGAATCCCGATCGGCGCGATTGATCGTGCCTACCCGATCGCCGCGCCGCCAAAACAACACAGCGTCATCGCCACCGACGGCTCGCAAATTTCTCCCAGCCATCACGAAATCGCCTACTGCTACCTGATCAACACCGGGCGTATCGCCATCCATTACGGCCAAAACCGTCACCCCCTGCTCGATAGCATTCCCGAGGTAATTTACAAAAACGAGGATCTGTATATTTCGCGTCAGTGGGGGATCAGCACCGAAGAATGGATGGGGCATCGGCGCACGGTGGCGGAGGTGATCGCCCTGGCAGAGTTGGGCGAAATCGCCCAGGCCGAGATTTCAGTCGAGATTTCAGCCGAGGTTTCAACGGTTCCTGAGCGTGACGCAACCTCAGAAACGCCAACTTCAGCAAACACGGGCGAGGATCATCCTCACACCCTCGCGCTTACGGATGGATCGCTGATCTACTGGTTTCTCGATACGCTTCCCGGCGATGCCCGCGATCGCATCCTGCCGCCGATCCTCGATGCCTGGGACAGTCTCGCCGATCGGCGTATCCCCCTAATTGGCTATCTCAGCGCCTCCCGCAGCAGTGAAGCCGCTAACTTTCTCCGCCTCGCCGCCTGTCCCCATGAAACGCCGGACTGCGCCCAACATTGCCCCCCCAGCGACACCAGCAAGATCCGTAAACTCGACTGCCGCGTCTTTGAACCCCTGCGCGATACAAGCCTATGGGGAACGATCCTCCAACCCGGTCAGCGTACCGGCCTGTGGAAATCCTCGAACACGATCCTCAAACACTACGGCGATCGCCACGCGGTCTATTTTTGCTACGTTCACGTCGGCACAGAAATAGCCCGCATCGATCTGCCCGCCTGGGTCGCCGAAGATGACGCCCTGCGCGAGTTCGCCCTTGGCGCCACGATCGCCCAAGTCCAAAAAGGCTACGGTTACCCGGTCGCGCTGGCCGAAGCCCACAATCAGGCCGTCGTTCGGGGTGGCGATCGTCAGCGCTTTTTCGCCCTGCTCGAACAGCAAATGATCAAAGCGGGACTGAAAAATATCGGCACGTCGTACAAAGAGTCGCGCAAACGCCGCAGCATTGCATAGGTCTAGCGTCAGATCTAAAGCCCCTCTCCCAAATCTTGGGTGAGGGGTTTGGGGTGAGGGTCTGCATCGAACACTTATCCGCTGATATGCACCACGATTTCGCGCTGGTGGCGACGCTGGCGATGTTCCCAAACGTAAATCCCCTGCCAGGTTCCGAGGACGAGGCGACCGTTGGCGATCGGGATGGTTTCTGAGGTGTGGGTGAGTGCGGTGCGGATGTGGGCGGGCATATCGTCGGGGCCTTCGTCGTCGTGGGCGTAGGGGTAGTTTTCTGGGACGAGACGATGGAGAAAGGCTTCGAGGTCTTCGAGAACGCGCGGATCGGCGTTTTCCTGGATGATGAGGCTGGCGGAAGTGTGACGCAAAAAGATTGTACAGAGACCGGTTTGGACGCCAGATTCGGTGACGATCGACTCAACTTTTGTGGTGATCCGCTGAAGAGATTTTCCGACCGTATGAACGGTGATATTTTTTTGATAATGCATCGTGAATAGGCAGTAATGAAACGGAATTCTAGCAAGTCAATTGCAACGATCGAGCAACCTCTGACCCCAAACGAACGTCCTTAAAATTATCCTGGTGTTAGGGTTGCGAATCACGAATTGGTTTTGGGTTGGCTTTATGAAGCGTTTTTTTCAGCTATTGAATACTCTACAGACGACTCACCCGAGCGAGACCCGCTCCCGATCGCGCCATTCGCCTGCCCTCATCCCCGCCTCAACCCCAATGTCAAAACGTCTGACGCCCCGTTCACGTCGCCTTGCTACGACCGCCGCTGCCCTGGCGCTGGGTCTAAATCTGCCCTGGTGTCTCGCCCTCCACAGTGCGATCGCGGCTGATTCGCGTGATTCGCAGACCGGCGATGTTCAGATGCGCGATCTGACGCCGAATAAATCCATCAGCCTGAAAACGTCCCTACCGCCGGATGTTGTCCTCGAACCGCTGCCGGAGGTTCAATCTAGTCCCGAGACCAAAAGCGATTCCGCTCGATCGTCAAAAGGAGTCGAACCGCGCGATCGCACGACCCGCATCGCCGAACGCCAAATCCTCCAGCAGCGAGGCCGTCTTGAATCCGGCGATCAAACCCTCGACTCCGACGGCAGTTACTACGACTCCTACCCGCTCAATGGCAGCGCAGGCCAACAGCTCCGCATCGAACTCACAAGCACTGATTTCGACACCTACTTGGTTCTGCTAGACCCCGACAATCAAATCATCGGCCAAAACGACGATCGGAGCCAAAGCGATACGAACTCGGTGCTCAGTGTACGCCTGGAACGCAGCGGCGAATATAAAGTCATCGCAAATTCCTACGACAATCGCGGACGCGGGAGCTATTCGCTAACGGTGGTGGATCTCGGCGCAGACGGTAGCACAACCCCGGACACCGACGACACCAATTCCAAGCCCTCTCCGAATGCCAGCGAGACGAACACCAGCACGACACGCCAACCCCGCGCGATGTCGCTCACGGGCGATCTCGCCGACCTGGCCGAAGCCGATCGGCTCTATCTCCAGGGGCAAATCAGCGCCGCTGAAACCATCTATCGCCGCGTCAAGCCGACCTTTTTAATCGGTGCAAATCCCATCCTGCTGGATGAACGCATCGATGAAACCCAGCTATCGCCCGAGGCTCGCACGATTTGGGAGGAGACCCAGAGCGAAATCGATCGCGATCGAGAATCACGGGTCGAACGTCTGTGGCCAAAACTGGTCGAGGCCGCACCGGGCTTTATTGACGGTCAGCTCATCATCGCTGAATACCTGATCGATGGGAACGAAGAAGAGCTGGTGCTGACCCAGCTCGAAGAACTCGCGATTCGTTTCCCCGGCGATGCTGAAATTGCCCGCCTCCACGTCAAAGCCCTACGCAAAGATCGCCAGCGCCTCGAAGCCTCGATCGCCGCACGACAATTCGCGATCGCCAACCCCGACCATCCCGACGCCGCCGAATTCACCCTGCTCGCTGACGATTACATGGGCGATTTTCGTCGCGTCCTGCGGGAGCGTATCGCCTTGCAGGGACTGGGTAGCGTCGCGATCGGTGTCCTCACCGGACGCACCAGCACGGCGGTATTCGATGGGCTTCAGCTCGTGCAGCTCATGTCGATGGGCGAATCCGGTATCGGCGATTTTGTCTCGAATCAAGTCAAGCAACAATCCAGAATCATCACCGACCCCGAAGCCGTCACCTACATCAACAACCTCGGCCAGAAAGTCGCCCAGCGCATGGGACGCGACGAATTCGAGTATGAGTTTTACATCATCGAAGACGACAGCCTTAACGCTTTTGCGCTCCCCGGCGGTAAAGTTTTCATCCACACCGGCGCACTAGCTGCCGCCAAAACCGAAGCCGAACTGGTCGGCCTCTTGGGTCACGAAGTCAGCCACGCTGTTCTGTCCCACGGCTTCAAACGCATCGTACGCGGCCAACTGATCGCCAGCCTTGCCCGCGAAATCCCCCTGGGCAGTATCCTCTATAACCTCGTCGGTCTCGACTACAGCCGCGAACACGAGCGCCAGTCAGACATCATCGGCACACGCGTCCTGGCAAACGCCGGTTACGCCGCCGACGGCTTGCGTAACTTCATGGCCACCCTCGGCGCCGCCAACCCACAGCGCGTCCCGCAATATCTTTCGACTCACCCTGCGCCGGATTCACGGGTGCAATACCTCGAAGAGCTAGTGGTTCGCAATGGCTATAACCGCTATTCCTTTGAAGGCGTCGAAAATCTGGCGCGAATTCAAGCACGTCTTGGCCTACCGGAACACGCAACAAAAGATTAGCTCGATCTCTGCCCTGTAAAATTACAGGCGTTTTCAGCAAAATTGGCCTCAGAACCATCGCGGAGCTTAGATAAGCTCCGTTTTTTTAGCGATGTTTTTTTTTAGAAAAAACGTCAGGATAGAGACGCTTTTGATCGTTTTTGATGCTTAGTGTATCGTCGATCATTATTTGATTTTAAATTAAAAATCATATCAAGGGTGCTAATGATGGCTGAATTATTCTCGGAAAATTTTGATACTTTTCGCGGTACAGGGTTTGCGCCAGTGCCGAGCAGCGGGCAGCTAGATTCCGATCGCGTGCGAGTCACGGGATTGTCTGACGGGGATCTGAGCTTTGGCGGAACGGCGGACAGTGGAGATTTTGCTAGGGGAATAACGACGGGGGGCGTATCCACAGGTGGAGTCTATGCTTTTGATCGCGGCAATGGTGATTATGCCTTGGGGGTTCAGCCGACCGGCAGTGATTTTATGCCTGGAACCCTTGAATTTGCGATCATGAATATCAGCGGTGAAATGGTCTCGACGATCGCCTTAACCTACGATATTTTGACGTTGAATGATCAACCACGAGCCAATTCATTCAACCTTGAATACGCGATCGGTTCCGGCTCTTTTTCTGCCATTTCATCGCTCGATTTTACAACTCCAGAAACTGCCGATAGTTCACCAGTCTTTGTCACCACCACAAAATCAATTACGCTTGAAAACCCAACGTTTTTAGCGAATGAAACGCTGTTTCTTCGCTTCAAGAGTAACGATGTCAGTGGCAGCGGTTCACGAGATGAAATCGGCCTAGATAATCTCGTCGTGGAGTCTGTGCCATCCACGCCGGGAATTGCGATCGTCGAATCGAACGCGACGACCATCGTCAGTGAATCTGGCGATACCGACAGCTACACGATCGCCCTAAAAACCGACCCGAGCGCAACCGTCACCCTGCGCATCACCGCTCCCAGCGCCACCGAAATTGCTCGCGATGGCAGTACTTTTTCCACCAGTCTTGAGCTCGATTTCACCGACACCACACCGCAAACCATCACCGTTCGCGCGATCGATGATGCCACCGCCGATGGCGATCGCGACGTCACGATTCAGCACGACATCATCGCCAGCAACGCCGCCGACTATCCGACGACGCAGGCCGTGGATGACGTCACCGTGATGATCCGCGAGGACGACTCGGCGATCGATGATGGCGGCGAGATTTTCATCTCGGAATACATCGAGGGCAGTAGCAACAATAAAGCGATCGAACTGTTTAATCCGACTGGAGCGACGATCGAACTCGATGGTTATCGTCTGGATTTATACAGCGATACCAATAGCAATGAGACCTCGCCGACTCAATCTGTACTGCTCGATGACTACTCGATTTCGAGCACCGGTACATTCGTGATAGCTCACGGTTCGGCGGAGACCGCGATCCTCAATGTGGCCGACTACACCAACAGTCTTCTGATTAATTTCAACGGTGACGACACGATCGTCTTGCGAAAAAACGGAGCGGTGATCGACGCGATCGGGCAAATCGGCCATGATCCCGGCGATGCTTGGGGCAGCGGTATGACCTCCACCCAGGATCACACCCTGCGCCGCAAGCCGAATATTACGCGGGGGGATGGCGATGCAACGGATACGTTTGACCCCACGATCGAATGGGAGGGATTCGCGATCGATACTGCTGTCGGTCTGGGGCAACATCTAATCACAGATCCTCCCTCTCCCAATCCACCTCCCACAACTCCTGGAACCGGTTCCCCTAGCTCCACAACCGTGGACGTCGAGGAGACAAGCGAAACGGATCAGGAAGAGACGAGCGCGATCGAGACGGAATCGGCGGAATCGCTCCCAGCCGTAGCCTTGGCGTCGTCGCCTTCACCCTCACGCTTTACCGAACTGATCGAGACAATTTTAGAGGATTTAACGGCGAACTCAGCAGCGACGGACACCGCCTTATCTTCCCCGGCAACACCGAACACAAGTACTGAAACTGTTACCCATTTGGGATTAGGGTTTGAAGGAAGCTGCAAGCCAAACGCAGAAGGTGCACAGCCGAACCGCGATCAGCCGACGCCCGGAGATGATTGCTTGCAGCGCGACGATCGAGACGATTTGCTGATCTTACTGGCTGGTCATGACGTCGTCAGCACTGGCAATGGCAACGATATCGTTGCGGGTAATCAGGGGCGGGACTATATCGAGACAGGCAATGATGACGATCTCGCGTTTGGGGGCAAGGATAGCGATACGCTGATCGGTGGTGCGGGAAATGACGTTCTGCTAGGAGATTGGGGAGAGGACGGGGTGAATGGTGGTGCGGGCGATGACTGGCTATTTGGGGGGCGCGATCGCGATACGTTGACGGGTGAAGCGGGGGCGGATCGGCTGTACGGGGGGAAAGAGGCGGATATCTTAGATGGCGGTTCGGGGGATGATTGGCTGTCGGGCGATCTGGGCGACGATACGCTGATCGGTGGCGATGGTGCGGATACGTTTGTGGTGGGATTGGATCGTGGAAATGAGACGATCGTTGATTTTACGCCCGGTGATGATCGGATTGAACTGGTGTCACCGCTGACGTTTGCGTCACTTTCGATCGAGACGCTCCAAGGATCTACGATTATTCGGCATGAGACAGACATTTTGGCGACGCTAACCGACGCAATCCGTCTAGAGCCAACTGATTTTGTCTCGGCGTAAGTCTTTGACTTGACGCCAGAGAGTAGAGCAGCAGCTTGGTCTGTTTGCCTAGCTTTAGAATCCCCACGCCTTTAGGCTGGAGAGCATGTCAATTAGCCCTAGACTGAGTGCAGACCTCGGCGATCCGTCCGATCGTGATCTTAGCTCGTTATGCCAAGCCCTCAAACTGCCATCCAGGCCGAAATTCAAGAACTTCGCGATTACATTCGATCGCTCCAAACCGAACGGGCGAGCCTGTGCCAAGCCTTAGCGCCAGTCCCCACGGGGAATAATCCCGACGATATTGTCCAAGCCTGCCGCGATCGAGCACGGCTGACGATCGAGCAGTCTGCCGAAATGAAGGGCATCGACGACGCGATCGCAGCACTCGAAGCGCAACTGCTGGAAAAACAGGCGGGGCTGTTGGCGCTGGCCGATTCGCGCGAAGATCAGCAACGCGCCGAAATTGAACAAGGAAAACTCGAAGCGCAACGCCACGCCGAGCGAATTAACGAGATTGCGATCGAGCTAGCCCAGGAAGTCCGCGCCCTGCGAGACATTGCCGATCGGCTCAGTCCGCTGTATTGGGACATCGAAGGGCGTCCGTTTATTACGGGGTTTAAGCGGGTGACGGTTCCCCAGGTGCGATCGGATCGTCGGGTGTGGACGGTGGTGAATCGCGTCATCTAAGAATGACTTCATGGCTAAGAAGGATGACTTCACGGCTAAACCGATTCGGAGAACACGCGGATCGTGCGGGCGGCTGCCGTTAGCTCGCGGGCTGCGATTTCATCCCAATAGGCTTCACAGCGCCGCCCGGTGAGCAAAATCAGATGTAGCGTGTAACGATCGGGAAAGCCCTCAGCTTCGACCCATAGCGTTTCGGTCTCAGCCTCACAGGCGATCCGCTCGTCGTCCATCAGCTCATCGGCGATCGCCCGCAGCGTTTCGGCGAGCTGACCCACCAGCCGACAAAAATCATCTAGCTCCGATCGCGTCAGTTCAAACGCCCAGCGATCGTTACCGACCAAGCCGCAAAACTCCAACGCCCCCGCATCCCAGCCAATTTGCCAGCCGTTGCCACGTTTGATTAGGCGTTCTGCGGGCAGATTTACGGGCGGTTTAACTGAATCCACGGGAATGGGAAAATCTGGGTTTTTCCAAATTTTATGGCTCTGATGTTTGATCGGAGCCCGAGATGTGATCTCGCGAAAAGAAAGATGGTTGGGAAGGGGGGCGCGGATTGGATCGGGCAGGATCGGGCACTAAATCGAGCGAGCCTGAATCACCAAAGGTTTCATCCAGTGATGCGAGGGCATCGAGGAAGGCTTGGGATGCAGATTCGCGATCGGAATGCTCGGACGAATCGGGATTTAAAAATGTCATGACGGCAGATCGCTGAAACCCCTGATGTTTCAGTCAGGTATCAATAGGCTTAATTTTAAAGGGGCGTGCCTGATTGCGCTGTGATTTCAGTCCGTGATCGCCAGGATGGCACGATCGATCGCTGACTTTAGCTGTTCGGGTTCGTCAGTGCCGATGCGAAACCGTTTGCCGGATGCGAGCTGAAGCTGTACGGCATCGAGCCCCGAAACGTTGTACATCCAGCCTTCTGGCGTTAGGCGAATTCCCCAGCCGTAGTACCAAGGATTGCGAACACATTCGATCTCGTCAATTTCGATCAGAGAAAATTTCCGAGTAAATAAACCTAAACCAAAGTGAACTTCAATGTTTTGATTGGTGACTTGCACGGTTAGGCGGGTGAAAATTGCCAGCGCGATCAGAGCGATCGCGATCATGGCGATGTAGGAGCCGATCGGTAGTGGCGTGGGCGCTGTGATCGAGATCCCGAGCATCAGGACGATCGCGCAGGCAAAGGCAATCAGAATGACAATGCCGGTCTGGGTGTGTTGGTACAGCATAGGAAAACTCGCAAGGATTTTTAGATGGATATTGCAACCTATGACCCTGTTTTAGCCTCGATCACACAGATTGTATTCGGCGTGCGGCCTGTGATTCCAGTCTCACGGGGGGCGATCGTCAACTCTACCCGTCCGTTAATATCCTGATGAAAACTTTGAGCTTCCTGGATTAAGGATTCAGCTAAATTGGCGGGGTGGCGATCGGAGACATCGGGGCGTGTTATGGCAAGAGAAAAATCAGCCGGATCATGATCAGATAAATTGTCGGCTTGATTTTCCGGTGGATTATCGCTGATGCCGACTTGATGAGCGGGATATGGGACGCTATTGGCATCCATGGGGGTGGGTTCCAATCCACCGCGACCGCTGAAGATAAAGCGATTAGCCGATCGGGTTTGGCAGGGATCGAGAATGAGGGCGTCGGGGTTTGCGGTTTCGGTGGTCAGATCGACTAAGGATGTGCCGGGATCGAGGTTGGGGCTACGAATCGCGATCGTGCCGGATTGGCCGAAATTGGAACTCGCCGAGATCCTGCTATTGAGCGAGAGAAATAGACCGGGCGTTTGGATGGCAATTTGGCCGCCATTGCCAAAATTAGCATCGGCGAGAATCGTACTTCGATCGAGTCCGATGATCGCCTCGGAAAAATTGAGGTTTAGATTGCCGCCATCGCCATTACCGCCTGCCGTTGCCGTCACAAAGGAGCGATCGCGAAGCACCAACCGCTCGCCGGACAGCGTCGCATTGCCCCCCTGCCCCGAAGCCGTCGCCACCGTAATATCGCCCTCAGTCGTGAGCTCAATCTGACGCGCTGCGATCGCTAAGTCTCCCGCATTTCCCGTACTCGTCCCCCGCACGCCGATCTCCGCCCCGTCGCGAATCCGTAGCCGATCGGTGGTGATCACAACATTGCCCGCATTACCCGCGCTGCTGGTGTTCGCCTCAATGGAGGTGGGGATAATACCATCACCAATCACACCAAACGACACCGCCTCGACACGGGGATCAATCTCCGTTCCCAGGCCGCTGAGATCGATCAACTCGGAAATCGTTAAGCGCACATCGCCCGCCGATCCAGCATTGCCGATCGCGGCGGAAATTTGGCCACCATCACGCAGGATGAGTTGCTGTGCGGTGATATCGATCGAGCCAGAGAAAGCGTCGCCCCGCACACCATCGACCGTGAGTAAACCGGACGAAGCGAAAATCCCTGATAGAAAACGTCCATCGGATGTCGGTGATCCAACTTTGATCGTCTCAGCGCGTAGGGTGAGATCGCCGCCTTGCCCCGCTCCTGATGATGCAACCGAAACTTGACCACCACCATCGAGCAGTAGCGAACCGGTGTCGATCGTTAAATTACCCGCATCCCCCGATCCCAAGGTCGTCGCCAAAATACCGCCGGGAATCGGCGACCCCGCTGCCGTATCGCGCACTTCGATCCGATCGGCTCGCACCGAAAAATCCCCTCCATCTCCGCTAAATTCACCACTTGGCGAGGTATTGAACACACCACCGCCAATACTGAGCAGCGTTCCCGCTTCGATTTGCATATCCCCAGCCCTACCCGGAGCCACGGTGGAGGTTAAAACAAACGTTCCCCCGGCGGCGATCAGGGTATCCGGTGCATTGATGATAATGTCACCGCCCTGCCCGAAACCGACGACGGTGGTAAAAACCGATGTGCCGTTGGTCAAGCTGATGGTTGGAGCGTTGAGTTGAATGTCACCGCCATCGCCGGTGTTGACCACCAGGGCATAGAGGCCACCGAGCCGATCACTCACGCCAAAAGTATTGGTCAAAAGTTTACCCACGGTGAGATAGGGGCCGATGCCCTCGATCGCGATCGTCTCGCTAAAGTCCAAACGAATTCCGGCATTCGTTCCGCTGCCAAAGTTGCTCGCACTCAAAAACGACTCGCCAAAGCTGGCCAAGCGATCGCCACTCGCCACAATCCCCCCACCCGTCAACTCGCCAAACGTATCCGCGTAAACCCCCGATCCATTGGTCAGCCCAATATCCGCACCAAAAAGCCGCACACCACCACCACTCAGCCCCGATGTATTCAACACGCCCCCATCGATCGCCACCGATCCACCGATCGCCCCGTCGGAGGCTGTCCCCGAATCCAGCGACCACACACCATCACGCAACGCGATCGCCCCAATTTGCCCGTCGATCGCCGTGACCAGTCCATTCTCGATCGCGACGTTACCGCCAATCAGGCCGATCGTTTGGGTCGGTGCGGCATTCAATCCCACCGGGGCGGAGTTACCCGTGAAGTCAACACCGATCGTTTGGGAGCGGTTGATGATCGTGCCGGTGTTGCCGCCATCGCGACCGGCGATCGTGCCGAAGCCCAGACCGATCGGAATCGCGAGACTTAACAGCGGTGTAGCGGAATCAAGCTGCGCTGCAAATGTGAGGCCGTCGGCGAATTCGAGGGTGTCGGCAGTGGTGGCATAGAACGCGCCGGTCACGTCGATCGCGGCGGTTTCGCCAAAGATAATACCGTTGGGATTAATCAAAAACAGGCTCACGGGCGATCGTAAGGTTCCGTCAAGCTGTGAGATTTGCGATCCGGTCACGCGACCCAAAATGCGATCAATCCCGCCGATCGCTTCAAACTCTGCCGTCACACCGATCGGAATCGAGAAATCTTGAAAACTATGAAACAAATTCGCGCCGCTCACCGATCCGGCTTGAATCGAGATCATGCCCGTCGCATCGAACGCGCGATCGTCAACGATCGTTCCTAAACTTCCATCCGGCACAATTTGCGATCGTACTGGCGAACTCCAGCCCACGCCCACAACAACAGCCCAGACCAAAACAATTCCCCCCACAATCTGGCTCGTGAGACGGATCGGCGAAGAATGGCTCGATCGGCGCTTTTTCATTACTATGCCAAACCTGAGCGCAAGCCCATCTCTGCACTGATGGGTATGCGGGCGAGCAAAAATGTATTTAGGTTTAGCACTTCGACAGCTCCCTTCAGTTCAAGCATGACATTTTTTCTTAACTCTTCCTTGATGCGTTTTCCTGAATCCATTAAATCTCAGACCTCTTTCGTAAATTCACAGAGGTCGATTTACAGACTAGATCAATATCGATAAATTGTGTTTCCGATCGTCCCAGGCGTTAAAAATTAATTCAATTTAATTCGATCCCCCTGCGGTTCAGCGTCAATCGAGGCGAACAGCGTTAGGCTTAGAGTCAAACAAATGCTTACATATTCTCTCGTCGGCTATACGTGTCCAATCCCATTTACGGCAATCTCAAAGGGCTGAAGCCCAACCAAATGAAACAGCTTCAGCGGCTGTATCAACAGCGAATCCCTGGCGATCGCCTCACCACGCCAGAGTTCGCCCAGCGGATTGCCGCAATTTCCACCGATATCAGTCAAGCCGTCTCGGTCTATCTCGATCGGCGCGGTCGCGTCATCCGTGTGGGCGTTGGCACACCTCGCCAAACCCAAATCCCGCTGAACGAACTACCCCGCTACGGTTCCGCTCGCCTCAGCGGTATTCGCTGCATCACCTCCCAACTCAAACCGGGCGAACCCGGAACCGAATCTCTGACCTCGATGGCGATGCAGCGCCTGGATGCATTGGTGGTGATGACGGTTACGGGGGAAGGATTTCGCCGTCGCGGCGGTGGGGATACGGGCTACGTCAAGCAGGTGTATATCGCGCATCTTGTGCCAAACACCGAGGCCGCAAGCTGGTCGATCGCCACACTGCCGGATCTCGAAGCGATCGAAGATGATGACTTTATCGAGATGGTCGAGTCACTGGAGGCCGAGTTTGAGCGCGAATTTGTCGCCCAGCAGGTCGATGACGATCGCGATCGGGTCTTGCTCGTGGGACTCAAAACCGACGACATCACCACACAGCAATTTGAAGACGATCTCGCCGAAGCGGGACGCCTCGTCGATACGGCGGGCGGAACCGTCCTGCAAACCCTGCGGCAGAAGCGATCGCGCCCCCACCCCCAAACCGTCTTCGGCGCAGGCAAGGTGGACGAACTGGCGATGCTGACGCAAAATGTCGGCGCCAATCTGGTCGTCGTCGCGCGGGATCTCTCCCCAGCTCAGGAACGCAGCCTTGAACGCGCCTGCGGTGTGCGCGTCGTCGATCGCACCGAAGTGATTCTCGATATCTTTGCCCAACGCGCCCAGTCCGGAGCCGGTAAGCTCCAGGTCGAGCTAGCGCAGTTGGAATATATGTTGCCGCGCTTGGTCGGACGCGGTCAGGCGATGTCCCGACAAGGCGGCGGCATCGGTACACGCGGCCCCGGCGAAACCAAACTGGAAACCGAACGGCGAGCCATCCAGCGACGGATCTCGCGGCTCCAGCAAGAAGTCACCCAGCTTCAGGCTCACCGATCGCGCCTCCGCCAAAAACGCCAAGCCAACGAAGTCCCCGCGATCGCCCTCGTCGGCTACACCAACGCCGGAAAATCCACCCTGCTTAACACTCTCTCCAACTCCGACATCTACGCCGCCGACCAACTTTTCGCCACCCTCGACCCGACCACCCGCCGCGTTGGCATCACCGACGACGACGCGATCTTGCCCCGCCAATTGCTCCTCACCGACACCGTCGGCTTCATCCACGACCTACCGCCCGCCCTCGTCGATGCCTTTCGCGCCACCCTCGAAGAAGTCACCGAAGCCGACGCGCTGCTACACGTTGTTGATCTGTCTCATCCCGCCTGGATCGGTCAGATCCAATCCGTCATGGGGATTTTGTCGCAGATGCCGACCATTCCAGGGCCGATTTTGCTGGTGTTTAACAAGGTCGATCGGGTCAGTAGCAAGGCGCTCGAACGCGCAAAAGAGGAATATCCCCAGGCTGCATTCATTTCAGCGGTCGAAGGCTTCGGCCTCACGACCTTGCGTCAGCGCCTATTGCAACTGGTCGATTACGTCACGAAGGGATAGCGCGATCAGCCTAGAATCTTGCCCGGAAATATATCGCCCCTCCCGGAAGTCTGGCGGTTCCAACACAGCCGAACTCCTTGCCATCCCAAGACTTGGGCAAAATGGGCCAGAAGTTCTGACATCGCTTCAGATCAGTACTCTCAGTTCTTTTTGGTGAGTTGGCACAGTACTGATACTTAAACACTACGTATCAGCAATCCGTGCAATCCCTGAAGCTTCAAACTGGCGTAGCAGACCAATCCTGGGATAACGCCCTGCGTCACACAACAATCAGCACACATTCCATAAAGCATGTGCCAAAACTTGCCTCAGTGATAATACTTGCTATTTATTGCGAACATCTCTCCGATGATCGACCCGCAATCTTTTTTACGTATTTATAACTAAAATTGCGTTGTTTGCCTTGAGGTTTGCTCGTGAAAACACGCAAAAAGGAGGCTAGTTCTAGCTGTAAACTTAGAGTATTCGTCCTGCTTAATTAAAATTGAGAGGCTTGAGCTTCTATCTGTAGCAAAGGCAACAATTTGGCTCCGTGTTCTAGTCTTCATTTTCTTAAGTTTCACCAATCCTCTTCGTTGCTTCGTTATGCATGAATAGGATGAATACTATTTTTATCCAAAACCCCTGCCAGAGAGGGATGTAGCGTTATTCCGAAGGTGAATTAGATTGCTTGCGTGCTCAACAAGGGTCTTGTGGCAAACTGGTCGGAAGCAAAAGTCGTTTAGAGATCAGGAATACTGGAATATCGGTTTATTTATCGATCTTCTTCATCTCAGCTTTAAAAAGCAACGATAAATCGAGTTTTTTTCAGTGTTATTCGTGAAGAGTCTGTAAAGCAATGATCAATTGCCTTGCCGCCTCGTGACTTGCACCTATACTGAAGGAGTCAAGGAAACACACGCCGAGACACGTAAGCAAGATCATCCAGATATACGCAAACTATGAATTTTACTCGTAACATCGCAGCTCTTGGTCTATTCAGCGCTGCTGCCCTAACGATCGCTCCCAATGCCCAAGCCGCTTCGATCTTTGGCATAGAAGGTATCAAGTTTGATACAAAAACAACCGTAAACTTTAGCTTCAAGAGTGAAATCGGTAAGTTCGTGTCTACGCTAGGCGTCTACGATACGAGCGGTACTCTGCTCAAAACTCTGTTCGGAGAGGAGTCTGGTGCATCGGAATCCTTTGACTTCCTCGCGGGCATCGAATATAAGCTGGGTCTTGAGTCCGTGCTCGGTGGTAACGATAAAGGTACCGTCTTCTCAACGGGTACTGGCAGCGACCAAAACGCAATCTTCTTTGGATGTGGTGAAGGGTTTGCGGATGCAAACTGTGCTCTAGACTTCGCTGGGTCTGAAGGAAACGAATTGGCTAGCTTCTCGGGGCTTGATGGAGAAGGATTTGCAGACCTGTTGCTCAGTGGCGAAACAGTCTTTATTTCGTTTGATGACGATGGCAATAATTTGGATAAAGACTTCCAAGACTTTACCGTTACAGCGAAAGCTGCTGTCCCTGAACCGGCTTCGGTTGTCGGTTTGATGGCGATCGGTGCGGCTGCTCTGAAACTTCGTCGCCGCAACGACGCGTAGTTTTTACGTTCACTCTAGCTAATGACCTTATGCCTTTTGTGCGAATGAACGTGTTGCTTGGTTAGAGCGTCTGTTTGCTTACTTGCCATTCGGCGAAGCCCTATCTTCTTGATGTAGATAGGGCTTTCCTCTTTGCGACTTGATGCGGGAGCGTACCCTATTGGGATTCTCTCCCGCGTCAGATTAAGCGATCGAGCCGATCGCGCATCTGCTCACAGGCGATCGCCCAGTTCAAGCGCGTTTCAAATTCCTCGCGTGCCTGATAGGCGATCGTCTGGTATTGATCGCGATCGTGCCAGAGTGCCGCGATCCTCGTGACATATTGATCTACCGTTGCCCCCAGCTCAAAGGTATATCCACTCTTCCCATCACGAATGATCGTCGGAATGCCGCCGACCCGTGTGGCGATCGCCGGGAGGCCAAACGCCGCCGCTTCGCAAAACACATGCCCATAGGTTTCAGCTTGGGTGGGGAGTAGCAGACAATGAGATGTGAGTAGGACTTGATAGAGCCGATCGCGATCGGTGGCGTTGGTTTTGTCGAGGTAGCCGAGCAGACGGACGTGGGGAGCTAGATCGGGGGGGATGGTTGGCGTGGAGCCGATCACGGTGAGACGTACCGGAATATCGCGATCGCGCAGTGCCGCCACAATCTCTAGCGAAAGCGATCCCCCTTTGCGTTCCCATTCCTTGCCGAGGAATAAAAGTTCTAGGGTGTCCTGACTGCGGTGCTGGATCGCAGTTCGTACGGTCGTGAAGTTGGGGACACGATCGAGATTGGCTCCCCAGGGAATCACGGCAATTTTGTGCGCCGATCGGGGATATTCTCGCCGCGCGATCTCCGCTGCCCAGTCCGAACTAAAGCAAATTAGCCCGCAGCGATCGAAGGCCATCGCTTCCCAGCGACGAATGTTCGATCGGGTTTCGCTGCATAGGTTGCTCATGTAAGGATACAAACCGATTAAGGCCACTAGGGGCGCATCCGTCCAGAGGACGATCGGCTTGGGACTACGCACCGTCGCGATCGGCAGAGCATTTTCGACACATAGGGCGACATCGCCAGGACTCGATCGCAAACGGCGCGACACCTGGCGGCCATAGCCCCGAACGATCGCCGGTTCCGCCCAGCGATAGTAATCCCGGCGCAGGATGTGATGATAAAACGACCATTTCAAACGAGTTAGCGGTTTGACAAATGGTGACGTGGTCAAATCTCCGATAAAGTTTTCGCCGCAGCCGAGATTCGATAAACCCGAGGCGATCGCCGATCCAGCCTGACACATTCCGAGCTGCGTCCGTGGCCACCGCGCCCGATCGGGCAGGTCGTACATCGTGATGTAGTCTATTCGCACGAATGGCGTCTCGCTCGTCTCATTTTTCTTCGTTTGTTGTGTTCGATTATCGTTCAACTCCTAAGCTGATGCCCGACTTTCCCCCCTCACCGTTACCGATTGGAAAACGTTTTCCGCCTGCGCTGCAACCGGGCGATCGCCTGACGGTGATTGCGCCGAGCGGGTGTTTACGCGAAACGGCGTCCTTTGAACGGGGTATGGCGATCTGGCGATCGCGTGGCTATGACGTTATCTGTCCGCCAGGGTTGGACGATCGGCATGGCTATTTGGCGGGGACGGATGCTGATCGGCGATCGCGGCTGCGTGCCGCGTGGCGAGATCCGGCGGTGAAGGGGATTTTATGTTTGCGGGGCGGCTATGGCGGGACTCGTTTGCTAGAAGATTTCGAGTGGAGCGAAGCCGATCGCGCGTCGCCCAAGTGGTTGATTGGCTTTTCCGATATTACAAGTTTGCTGTGGAGTTTGGCGCGGGTGGGAGTCGGAAGTGTTCATGGGGCGGTGTTGACGACGCTGGCGGATGAGCCGGATCGATCGCGGCAACGGCTATTTGATCTGGTGGAAGGTCGGGCGATCGCGCCGCTGTCGGGGCGAATGTTGGTGAATCCGGCCAACTCAGCAAATCCAGCGAGTGATTCGGGCGATCGCGATCCAGTCGTTACCGGCTGGATCTGTCCCGCAAATTTAGCGGTGGGAACGAGTCTACTGGGGACACCCCATCAGCCGGATTTGACGGGGGCGATCGTCGCGTTTGAGGATGTGGGCGAAGCGCCGTATCGGCTCGATCGGCTGTTGACGCAGTGGCGATCGATGGGAATGTTCGCCGGGGTGCGCGGGATTGCCTTGGGGCGGTTTAGTCAGGCGGAGGTTCCGGCGGGTCATCCCAGTTTTAGCGTCGAGGAGTTAATGCGCGATCGGCTCGGGGATTTGGGGATACCCATTTTGATGGATTTACCGTTTGGTCATGATGGCGAAAATGCAGCGCTGCCCTGTGGGGCGATCGCGACGATTGATCCGCGATCGGCGGCGTTAAGCATTGTTGTATAGCAAAAACCGATTTAGTTAGGACGTATAAAAAAAGCTGAGAGCACTGAGCGGAGTCGAAGTGCGGTTTTCGGCTTGGATTAGGGTGTCCTAGCCTAATCCAAGCCAGACACTGCACTTCGACAAGCTCAGTGCTCTCAGTCTTTATTGATAAGTCCTAATTCAATCAGTTCCGGAATATATAACTACAAAATCGCTATCCATCGGTCGTTTCCGCTTTATTGGGAGCCGAATCCACGGACTGTTGGATGTGATTTTTTTCCCGATTGACAATCGGCAGCACAATTTGAAATTCCGTTCCTTCACCCACGATCGAATGGCAGAGGAGTTGACCATCATGATTTTCATGAATGCTTTGATACGCGACTGATAATCCCAGCCCCGTTCCTTGACCGACGGGTTTGGTGGTGAAAAATGGATTGAAAATACGTTCAACCACCTCCGGGGGCATACCGGCTGCATTATCTGCGATCGAAATACAAACGAGATCGTTGTCGAGCGTTTGAGTGCGGATTGTGATCTGTGGGGGGTCGGAGGGTGGAGGGCTTTGGGCGGTGTATTGATCGTCGATCGCATCGATCGCGTTATCGATCAGATTGATCACAACCTGATTAATCTGGCTGGGATAGCACATCACCGGCGGCAATTTGTTTAACTCGCTCACAATCTCAATTTGGGGTCGTTTCGAGTTGCTCTTGAAGCGGCTACGCAACATCGCCAGCGAACTATTCAGACCTTCGAGCAGATCGACACGCTTCATGCCCGTTTCATCTAGACGAGCAAAATTTTGTAGAGATTTAATGATGCTGCGAATACGCTCCGTACCGGACTGCATCGAATCCAAGGCTTTGTTGAGATCTTCGCGCAAAAACTCGAAGTCAATTTCGTCGATCAAATCCTCGATCGCGTCCGTGGGCTCCGGATATTCCTGATGAAATAACTCGATCAGTTCTAGTAAGTCCCTCGTATAGTCCCGAATGGGGCGAATATTGCCGTGGATGAAATTAACCGGATTATTGATTTCATGCGCCATCCCCGCCGCGAGCTGCCCGAGGCTCGACATTTTTTCAGTCTGAATTAACTGCGCTTGTGTCCGCTTTAGCTCTTGGATAGTGCTTTCGAGCTGGGTTGCTTTGTCTCGCTCGCGTTCTTCACTTTGCCGCAGTGCATCTTCAATTTGCATACGCTCGACCACCTCACGCTGCAAATTTTTGTTGGCGTCGTGAATTTCCCCAGCACGTGCGGCCACACGCGCTTCTAGTTCGGCTTTGGCTTGGCGCAACTCATCTTCGGCGCTGTGGCGCTGGCTGACATCACGGACAACCAAGACCGCGAGGTCATCGCCCAGCGGCGAAGCCATCGCATCAAGCCAACGATCTTGGTTGTTCACCGTGACGCTATATTCAAATTCGAGGGTTTGATCGTGATCAATACAGGTTTGCAGTCGGGAGAGGACATGCGCCCCAAAGTCATCGCCTAGGACTTCAACTACGGTCTTCCCGATCAATTCCTCTGGATTATCGACAAGGCTCGTGCGTGTGGTTGCAACTTGTCGATACGTCCCCGATCGATCGATGACGAAGATGGCATCATTCATGGCCTGGATCAAGCTGTTGAGCTGGGCTTCCGAGGATTGCAGCTCCTGTTCTCGTTGGCGGCGTTGGGTAACATCAAGACCCGTTGCGATCACGCCCACGGCCTGACCTTCTCGATCGCGCAATGCTTTAAAATTCCAGGCAATCCAGACGGTTTTACCACTTCCCCGCACACAGTCAATTTCACGATCGTCATAGCCGTTACGCAGGCTATTTCGTAGGCTTTCCTGTAGCAGATAGGCTCGTTCTGGAACCATCAAAACGGCTGCGATATCTTGCCCAATCACGGTTTGGGCATCCAGCCCAAAAATATTGTGGGCACATTGGTTAAACAGCTCGATCGTGCCGGTTTCGGACAGGTGAATGATGATCGTATTAGCTTTTTCGACAATCGATCGATACTGCTGCTCACGACGTTCCAGATCCATCACGGCTTGATGAATCGCAGTTCGCTGCCAACGCGGCATTTCTAAAATTAGCCACACCATGCCGCTGGTACTGATGATCAGCAAAAGACTTAAACCACGCGTCAGAGTGCGTGAACCGGGGCTGATGTCCCAGCCGGATTTGGGGATGGCAGAGAGCTGCCAGATTTGATTGCCAAACTGGATATCGCCCGACACAGGACGCCGTGTAAAGACATCCGCCTGTCCCATCAAGGGAAGATCGCGAGTCTCGGAATTTTGGGGGTCTTGGAGTAGGTAGTCAAAATTCGCAAAATTTTGCTCAAAGTTGCTTTGATCGAGTGCAACTTGCAAATCTGCGACCAACACCACAGCTCGCGTGGCGGGCTCTTGGCCGACCTGAACCGGTTTCACGATCTGCAACCAATACCCATTGCCGTCGGGTTTGGCGATCGGTGTGATTGTGGGTTGATTTGGAACCTGGGTAATCGCAGGCAGGTCAAGATCACGCGTCCTACGGTAGCGCTGTTGTTGTGAAAGACCGTCAAACAAATCAAGGCCGATGATTTCGTCATACGGCTCAATGAATCCAGCGACCAGAATTTCAAATTCCGCTGGAGTGATCTGTTCTTGGGAAACGATCGCCAACGTCACTGAGGCGGCAATGTTAACCGGCTCGTTCAAGATATGAGTCATTGACGTACGCATCGTGCCCAGATCCTGAAGCACTTCCTGGCGATAGCGATCACGGACTCGCGAGGTTTGCGCAACGTCGAACACGATCGCCGCGATCGTCAGCAATAGCATCGAGCCAAGAGCCGCGACCCGAGATGAGGTTAAGCTCTGTTTCATGACGTTATGCCCAGCATCAAAAAATTGGCAACAGACTTAAGCAGGAAGATTACACACCGGACTAGTCGAGACGCCTGCGCTATGGATTTGCTCGGACCTAACGATAGACTTGCGCCACGACTGTCGCGATCCGTTCCATCGCTACCGCAATCTCTGAAGCCGTTGCCGTGAGACTGATTCGCAAACACTGATGCTTATGATCCCAATCTTCGCGCAAGCCGGGAAAGAATGGCTCGCCGGGAACAACAATCACGCCAACTTCTTTGATCAGTTGGTACAGCTCGCGATCGCTGATCGGCAAATCCTGAAACCACAACCAGGCAAAAATCGCGCCCTCCCCGGCATGGAGATAGTACGGCAGGTTGGGCGGCATGGAGGCTTCCAGCGCCTCGGCCAAGACATCAAATTTTGCTTGATAGTGAGGACGAATGACGGAAGTAGACAGATCCGCCAGCCGCCCCGAGTTAATCGCCCGTGCGGCGATCGCCTGTCCATAGCGCGACGAGTGAATACAGAGATTCGTCTGAAATGATTGTAAAACGCTAATGAGCGATTCCTCGCCGATCGCAACGCCGATCCGTTCGCCCGGTAGCCCCGCCTTCGAGAGACTCAGGCAGTGCAGGATGTTACCACCAAATTTCGGCGTCATCTCTGTAAAGTTTAGCGCGGGAAATGGCGGAGCATAGGCCGAATCAATCATCACCGGCACATCATAGGCCGCCGCTAGACTCGTGATCTTGGCGACCTCCTCATCGGTCAGCACATTTCCCGTTGGGTTACACGGACGCGAGAAAATCACACAGCCAGTATCTTCACCAATTTCAAGCTGGCTAAAGTCCGGGCGATATTTAAACCGGTGATGGATCTCGTCAGTATCAAGCATCGGCTTATAGGCGACCACCGCTTCCGGCACTAAGCTCACCCCGCCATAGCCGGTATAGTCCGGACTCAACGGCAACACGATGCGCTTCAGTTGACCGCTGGCCGTGTAGCCACCAAAGGCATTCGCGCCAAAGAAATACAGCGATTGCGATCCGGAGCTAATCAGAACATTGCGATCGGTCAAGCTCAGGCCATAGCGCTGATTAAAATCGCGCACGATCGCCTCAATCAACGGCTGATATCCCTGACTCGACCCGTAGCGGCACACCACCTCGCCATACTCGGAGCTATCGAGCAATTCCTGGGTGCAGTCGCGCCATAGCTGCTCAATTTCCGGCAAAATGACCGGATTTCCGGCACTCAGGTTAATAAAATCGCGCCCTTCGCCGCTACGCAAGGTTTCAATGATGTCCTGCATGATCGCCCGTACTCCCGTGAGATTGGACATCTGTTGGCCGATTTGGGACAGGGCTGGAGTCATAACCTAAATGTAAAAAGACGGGCGATCGTACAATGACTTATTTTACGCACCAAACATCAAACATCAAACTCCCTCTCATACGGAATCCGGTTTTGTCTGGGGAAAATAAAAAACGCCTGTGAGCACTGAGCTTGTCGAAGTGCGGTTTTCACCCAGAGCGACGATTTAAACCTATACATAACCGAATTTCGTATCATTCAGACCTATGGTTGTTCTATCTGAATCAGAGAAAACAAAAAAGCGCCCCCGGCGGTGATGCCGGGGGCGCTTTCCTATCGATGTATCTCAGAGCAGAATCAATCTAGCCGTTGATAGCAGGTGCTTGGACAGCA
>CAZFJL010000053.1:0-29968 GCA_964518905.1 uncultured Geitlerinema sp.
CCGGCCTGGGAGAGGGATTTAGGGTGAGGGTCTGCCGAGTATGCGTTTGCCCTGCAAGCTCAATTGCCAGTCCACCAGTTTCTAAACGCAGTCCTGGATCAATTCATTTGACGGATTAGTTGCCAATCCCGATCACCCACGTGCCCAAATAACGCGCAAGGGGCAAATCGCCGGGGCTGAACACACGGCAGTTAAAGAAGTACATGCCGCCAAAGCGGGGATTTTCAACATTCGAGAGGACGATTTCGACCTTGTTCCCTGCGGGTACGGGTTCTTTCGGAAAGATATCGATCACGTGGTTCTCGGCGTCCCAGATCACCGCTTCGACTTCCACATCTTCGTAACTGCCATTTTCATCGACTCGGATGCGGATCGGTTGACGGCGCAGCCGACGATCGGGATCAAGCTCCGTATCGAACTCGCCATCGTAATAGTCGGGATACTCGATCGAGAACTGCGACACGGCGAAGGTCATTTTCTTCGAGGGAATTCGCAGACGATAGCGATCGCGCGGATGGCCATTTGTGCCGTAATCAAGTGCGAAATTGAGGCTGTTTCCCTCACCGGGGCCACCAAAGATGACGAAGCCCTGGGCGTTAGCCTTCAGAAGGGAGCCGCTGAACAGTGCCGTCGTAGCAAGGGTAACCGAGGCCAGTGTGGCGGAGAGAATACGGTTCATGGGTGTGAAATTTCGTGCAATTTTCGGCAAAAAAGTGAGGCGGGCGAAACAGAAATATGGGTGATTACGATCGTTTACCCATAGTGTAAACAAATCTATCAAATTCGATGTTTTGTGTCATCCGTAAGTGTCAGAATCAGTAAAGATAAGCCATATATCAGTTCAGACATGGTGGAGAACCGATGTCCCTAAACATATAACTTTGTAAATCTTTGCTCACGTTTTTCTGGTATTGCATGAGCTGGAACACCCTGTAATGACCTTTGAATAAAAGATGTAGATAAAAAATAGTTTTTTTCCTCGACCAAACTTTATATTTCTGAAATTTTTAAGTAATCAAAAGCAATCAAAACTTTACGTTGTGAAAAGCAATAACTCTCATGGATGAACTAGGATCTGAGGGGCGTAGAAGCATGTATCGTGCTTTGCCAACCTGATGCTTGAAGATTTAGTTTTGATATGTGTCAATCTATTTCACGGTATAGGTTACAAGCTCGAACGTTGGTCTCTCCGTTCGTCCATTGACGGGCACTAGTTTATGAAAGTTGCAGTCGCCAAAGAAATTGAAGCTGGTGAAAATCGCGTTGCCCTCATCCCCGATGTTGTTGCTCGCTTAGTCAAGCAAGGGTTTGACATTTGTGTTGAATCAGGAGCGGGCGACCGCGCCTATTTCACAGATAAGGAGTATGAAAATGCTGGTGCGACGATCATCCATGATTCTGAGCGTGTATGGTCGGACGCGGATGCGATCGTCAAAGTGGCACCACCAACCCTCGGTGAAGTGGATCAGATGCGATCGGGCAGTATCACCATCGGTTTTTGTAATCCCCTCGGTGAGCCAGCCGTAATCGCTCGCATGGCCGAGCGTGGCGTGACGGCCTTTGCGATCGAGCTGATTCCCCGCACGAGCCGCGCCCAAAGTATGGATGCGCTGTCGTCTCAGGCCGGTTTGGCGGGCTATAAGGCCACATTGCTGGCCGCTGCGGCCTTGCCGAAATTTTTCCCGATGCTGACGACGGCGGCGGGGACAATTCGACCGGCAAAAGTGTTTGTCGTCGGTGCCGGAGTGGCGGGTTTACAGGCGATCGCCACCAGTCGCCGCCTCGGGGCTGTGGTCGAAGCGTTTGATATTCGTCCGGCAGTGAAAGAAGAGGTGCAAAGCCTTGGCGCGAAGTTCATCGAGGTGAAACTCGAAGAAGATACGGTCGCGGCGGGTGGTTATGCGCGGGAGATTTCCGAGGCGTCAAAACAGCGCACACAGGAAGTTTTAGCTGACCATGTGGCGCAATCTGATGTGGTAATCACCACGGCGCAGGTTCCGGGCAAAGTCGCACCGCGTATCGTGACCGATGGTATGGTCGCGCAAATGAAGCCGGGATCGGTGGTTGTTGATTTGGCCGCGAATCAGGGCGGTAACTGTGAAGGATCGGAGCCGGGAGCTACGGTTATTCGTCACGGTGTCACGATCATTGGTGCGGACAATCTACCGGCATCGATGCCGATTCATGCAAGCCAGATGTATGCCAAAAATATCGCCACTCTTCTAGCTTTAGGACTGGGTGAAGATGGTCAATTTAACCTTGATTTTGACGACGATATTATCAATAGTGCCTGCATTACCCACGCTGGTGAAGTGCGAAATGAGCGTGTTCGATCGCTGCTCGATTCTATGACTCAGGGATCGATCGCCAAGTAGTCACTTGGGGCGATTAGCGTGGAATTTAAAGCCGAAATTAACGAATGTTTTAGATTCTCGCGCCCCACATTATGCCGATTGATTCGATCTGAATGTTTGATGAATTCTGACGAATGCTTCGGCCTCACACCTGATTTTTTAGTTTGTCATGTTCTTTGTCTGAAGAACTTCCTATGAACGATCCAACCATTGCGGCTCTATTTATCTTCGTTCTCGCCTCCTTTGCGGGCTTTGAAGTGATTAATAAAGTGCCGCCCACACTCCACACACCGCTGATGTCTGGTGCCAATGCGATTTCGGGGATTGCGGTTCTCGGCGCGATCGTGATCGCGGGTGATCGCGAACCGAGCGTCACGATGATCCTCGGCGCGATCGCGATCGTCCTGGCGACGATTAACGTGGTTGGTGGCTTCCTTGTCACCGATCGGATGCTGCAAATGTTCAAGAAAAAAGAGGTTAAAGCATGAGCGGTCTTGAATCAACCGGCTTGGGCAACGTCATTACTAATGGCATTCAAGTCGGCTATCTTGTCTCAGCTTGCCTGTTTTTTGTCGGGATTAAGCGTCTCGGTTCGCCTGCGACGGCGCGACAAGGCAATCTGATCTCCTCCGTGGCGATGCTCTTGGCGATCGTCGTGACGCTGCTGGATCTCAATGTCGTGAATTACACGACGATTTTCGGTTGTGTGGCGATCGGATCGGCGATCGGTGCGGTGATGGCACAGCGGGTCGAAATGACCGCCATGCCGCAGCTCGTGGGTCTGTTCAACGGGCTTGGCGGTGCGGCATCGGCGCTGGTGGCGATCGGCGAACTCTGGCGCTACTTTGGCACGGCCAATAGTCCGGACACCGGTGGCATGATTTCGATCTTGCTGGGTGTGCTTATTGGTGGCGTCACGCTATCGGGTTCGTTGATTGCGTTTGCGAAACTCCAAGGGACAATTTCCGGTGCGCCGATCACGTTCCCGTTCCAGCAGGCGTTTAACGCGGCGCTGCTCGTTAGCTTTTTGATTGGTGGCGGCCTGCTGTTAAGCGGTGGCCTGAATCAGTCAATGTTTCTCGGTACGATCGGGATTTCGCTCCTCCTCGGTGTGATGTTCGTCCTGCCGATCGGCGGTGGCGATATGCCGGTGGTGATTTCACTGCTGAACTCGCTATCGGGTCTGGCGGCCAGTGCTGCCGGTTTCGTGGTCGCGAATAGCATGTTGATTATCGCCGGGGCGCTGGTTGGTGCATCGGGAATCATCCTCACCGTGATCATGTGTAAAGGCATGAATCGATCGCTCACGAACGTTTTGTTTGCCGCCTTTGGCTCGGGCGAAACGGCGTCGGCGGGTGGTGCAACGGGTGGCAGCATGAGCGGCCAGTCAGTGAAAACGGTTGATCCGGAAGAGGGCGCGATGATGTTGGGCTATGCCCGATCGGTCGTGATTGTTCCGGGTTATGGCATGGCGGTAGCGCAAGCGCAGCACGCCGTACGCGAACTCTCGGATCAGCTCGAACGGCTCGGCGTTGAAGTGCGCTATGCGATTCATCCCGTGGCGGGACGGATGCCGGGACACATGAATGTTTTGCTCGCAGAGGCCAATGTTCCCTACGATCGGCTCTACGACATGGAGGACATTAACCCGCAGTTTGAGACGACCGATGTCGCGCTGGTGATCGGTGCGAATGATGTGGTCAATCCGGCGGCACGCACGGCCAAGGATAGCCCGATTTACGGGATGCCGATTCTCGAAGCCGATCGCGCCAAGCATACGATCGTGATTAAGCGATCAATGGGCACGGGTTTTGCGGGCGTCGAGAATGAGCTGTTTTACGGTGATAAGACGATGATGATGTTCGGCGGCGCGAAAGATATGCTGACCAAACTCGTCTCGGAAGTCAAAGAACTGTAGACATCTTGTCGGTTCTTAAGCTATAGCAAAAAACGATTTGCTTAGGACGTATAAAAAAAGCTGAGAGCACTGAGCGGAGTCGAAGTGCGGTTTTCAGCTTGGACGAGAGTGTCCTAACACAATCGGCTTACGCTATAGCTCAAACGGGTTAAGCAAATTCTAAAAAAGCGGCGCTGTTTGATCACAGCGCCGCTTTTTACGTGTCCTTAAAAGGCAATGTTTTTAGGGGTTAGCCATCGATTGGGTTAGCTATCCGCACCGCCCAACAAATTTTGGATAAACTGCACAGACGTCGGACTGGGAAAAAACACCACCTGCGCGAGGGTATCTCCAAGACCAGTATCAAGCTCTTCGCGAATGCTTTGCCACACAGGACTCGGCGTTCCCGATTCAATTAAATTATCCAACTCTAAAGTCAGCAACGATTCAACTCGATCGAGTGGGGTATTGCCCGCAAGTTCGCGATCTTGTAAGCGCATGGCGATCGCCGCTGCCAGGGGATTATTCTCTCCCTGACTCAAAATTGCCAACACTTCCGGTACCATCATCTCCGGCAAGCTCGGAATCAGGGTTTCGTCTACCGGGGTTGCGTCAGTACCAGCAACGATCTGATCGAGTTGTTCGAGGGTTTCGAGAACCTGCATTGTCTGCAAGACGCGCTCAAGGCGTAACACCTCGTACTGTATTGAGTTTTGAAATGCTTCGCCGTCTCCGAAGTTGTTGATCAGGAGATCGAGGCTACTTTTATCGAAAAAGACCGGAATGACCGATGCATCATTTTGTTCGATCGTCATGTAGCCGCCATTCGCCCGCGATGTCGCGAAAAAGAGCGGCACACCATCAAACCGTTCGATATCAACATTCTGCGCCGCAAACACATCCGCCGCCTGCTGGAGCTGCTGACGCGATGGCACATAGGCAAACTCCATCGGGTCTTCATGAGCGATGTGATTATCACGATCGGCTTCATAGATTTCAGCTAAGGTCAAAACCGAAACTTGAACCTGACCGAGTAGTTCCGGCTGACGCTCTTGGAGCGAGGTTACGAACGCTTGGGCATCATTCGGATCGAGAAAGACGCCGCCAATTTCTTGATTCGAGCCGTCGGCTAAAGGTACAGAAGTGACGATCGGTGATCCATCCGCACCTGTGACGGTAAAGACTGGGATTTGCAGTAATTTCGGGCAGAAGCGGCTAACAGAAGAATTGGGATCGACTGAATTTTGCGACGCACAAATCGAGGGGACTAGTGATGTTGCGTCCGGTGTATCAGGAGCCTCTTGAGCGATCGCGCCCGTACCGTACAGTCCTAGGCTGATGATCGCCGCGCTGGCGATCGATCCAAAAATAGAACTAATCCGGTTAATACGCTGCATATGGACTCCCAAGCAAATCATTACAGAACTTTCAAAGACGGTCGTGTTTCCAGCTCAGTTCCCCCCCGCCAAAATGGGAACGTTCCTCGAAATTATTTAGGGCTTTAAGGAAGCCATGCATTGACGCTCCACAACGAAAAATTTAGTGCTGCTTCGATCGCATTTTTGACGACCTCCTCCGCAACATAGTCCGCGAAATAGATCCCAGATCTCGCAGTTGCGACCTTCGCACGCTTTCGTTTAAACCCCTCACCGTCCAGCATCGGGCAAGACAGCGTCAACCTTTGGTGTCAGGCTAATTTTGGCTATTTTAAGTGAGCCTAGGGATTCGTGGGATTCGTGGGTGTCGCTTCACCCGCACGGGAATCGGCCATGAATGTAACCTGCTCAACCGCGCCCGGTTGTCCCAGGGGCGATTTCTCATTACCGCCGTTCACCGTCACCATGATGGCTCCGGCATTACCCGCAACCACCGTGATTTCACGATCCGCTGACCAGGCTTGCTTGCCTTCAGATAAGGTTCCCTCAAAGGCGACCTCACCATCTGCCAGCACCTGCAACCACGATTCAGACGTCACGGTTAGCTCAATGCTGACGGGGCCTTCTTTTTTCTGAGCCTCGGGCGGTTCTGCCTTTTTGGTTTCTTCCGGTTTTGCGGCGGCGGTGGTGGTTACGGCTTTGGGCTGCTCGGCTACCGGTGAATTGGCAGGAACAGCTACCGGTTCGGCGGGCTGGGCTTCCGGCTCAGGCTGAACTTCAGCCTCGCCATCGACCAGGTCTGCGACCGGTTGTTGCATCCGATCGAAAGACAGCGAAATACCCGTTACAGCCGCGATCACGAGAGCAACGTAGGCGAAGTAAAGATGGAATGGGCGCAGTTGTGCTGCGGGAGTTTTTTGCCAGCCGCTAAAGCGGGGAGCCGGATCGATACCGGTCGGAAACTTTTCGCTGTACTCGCGTCCGTTGAGTCCGACAGCATCGGCGAAACGACGGAGCAAGCCTTGGATGTAAACGGCTTCGGGTAAGACGCTAAGGTTACCGGATTCGATCGCAGTCAGAAGACGCAAGGGAATGCGCGTGTCGGTCGCGATTTGCTCAAGCGTTAGTTGAGCTTCTTGGCGACGATCGCGGAGATGTGAGCCCATCTCGGTCAAGACTTCGGTTTGGTGGCGTGCAAGTTCGGGACCGGAGCTAGACATAGCGCTTAGGCTTCCTACTGACTGCAATGTGAAGGAACATGTAGTGATTCTAGCCGGGTTTGTCATCTTCGCAAACCTATTCGACCAAATTCGCTGTGACGAGGATCATAGACAAACGTCTCGTCGCTGGTTTTTTATTTCTTCATTGTGCTGATATGCACCGGAAGAACACAGTTACTGGGGCTTGTTTGTGGTCTCGGCCTGGAGTTGGTCGATCTCTGTGAGGGTTAAGTGACGGTATTCACCGAGATCGAGCATCTGTCCGGTCGAAGTGCGCAACTCGATCATGCCGATCGAGCAACGATGTAAGTCGATTACCGGATGCCCTAGCTGGGTGGCAACGCGACGAATCTGGCGGTTCCGTCCTTCTGTTAGGACAATCTCTAATTCGGCTTGAGGTTTGCCATACTGCTGCTGAACCTGGAGGAGTTCAACCTGGGCGGGTAGGGTGGGGCGATCGTCGTCATCAAGCTGAACACCCGATCGCCACTGCTTCAAGGTCACCTCGGAGGGTACGCCGTTGACCCAAACGCGATAGGTTTTGGGAACATGGTGGCGCGGGTGTGAGAGCTGATAGGTCAGGTCGCCGTCATTGGTCAGGATGAGGGCTCCGGTGGAGTTAGCGTCAAGACGCCCGATCGGATGAAGCCCAGTATTACGAGTCAGATCCTCGGGTAGGCAATCGAGCACGGTGGATCGGTGTTGGGGATCATGACAGGTGGAAACAACGCCGAGAGGTTTATTGAGCAAAATGTACAGCGCCGACGGTGTCGCGGTTTGGATGGTTTGGTCATCAACCGTGATCACATCCCGATCGGGATCAACCTTGAGGCCGATCGTCGCCAACTGACCGTTAACACAGACTCGCCCTTCGCGAATGAGCTGCTCGGCACGACGCCGCGAGGCCACACCACATTTAGCTAAGACTTTTTGCAGACGCGCTTCCATGAAGGTGAAGATAGGGAATGAGGGAATATAGTAGCGTTAAGCAAACAGTCGTCTGACTCCAACCCCATACCATTTCCATGCAAAGCGAAGCGTTCGGTGAGATTTTTCCGCTCTTCAATGCCAGCAATCCCGAAACGTTAGAGTGGCTCCTCTCGGTGGCGGAGGAGCATGAGTATCCCCCAGGCCGCGCAGTATTGATGGAAGACTCCTGGGGCAATGCGGTTTATTTTCTAGTTTCAGGCTGGGTCAAGGTGCGGCGCCTCATCGGTGATGATCCGATCACGTTGGCGGTTCTCGGGCCGGGTGACTTTTTCGGCGAGATGGCGATTTTGGATGAGTCTCCCCGATCGACGGATGTTCTCGCCCTATCCGATGTGACCTTGTTGAGCGTGTCCGCCCAACGTTTCATCCAAACGATGTTTAAAGACGCACAGCTCCATCACCGCATGTTGCAATTGATGGTTCGTCGTCTACGCCAAACGAATCTCCGCTTTCAAATGCGTAACCGACCCGCAGCGGTGAAGCTGGCCAGTACGTTGGTGGGGCTTGCGGACAGTTACGGCAAGAAAAATGGTCGTGGCATACACATCGTCAATATACCGACGAAAGATTTGGCGGATGTCGCCGATATTAAAATTGAAGAAGCCTCGAAGTTAATCGATAAATTGTCGAGTAAAGGCTGGTTGGAGATCGATTCGGACAAAAACATCATGGAGCTGGTCAGCTTTAAGCAGCTCTCGCAGCTTGCGGATCACACCGGCTAATTGGGTCTCGATCGTTTGCGATCTCGTACACTCGTGGCAACAGCAAGACTTGAACGTTCGGACATTGCCCTGTTTTAAGGACGCAACAACCGAACCACGGGTCTGGATGCATTAGATTAGACTGAACATCCACGGTAGGCGACGCGCAATTTTCTATGGCTGCAACTGACTTTAAGGACTATTACGCCGTTCTTGGGGTGTCCAAAACGGCGGATTCGGGGGAAGTGAAAAAGGCTTATCGTCGTTTGGCGCGGAAGTATCACCCGGATATGAATCCTGGCGATCGCGCGGCTGAGGCCAAGTTTAAGGAAGTCAGCGAAGCTTACGAAGTGCTGTCGGATGCTGATAAACGTCAGCAATACGATCGCTACGGCCAATATTGGCAGCAGGCGGGTCGTGCCGGGGCTGCGGGTTCGCCCGGTTCGCCCGGATCTCCCGGCGGCGGTGCCGGTGGGTTTGATTTCAGTCAGTATTCCGATTTTGACGAGTTCATCGAAACGCTGCTCGGCAATATGGGCGGCGGCACGCGATCGCGCAGCACGAACAACGATTGGTCATCCTCTCGTTCGGCATCGGGGTCACAAACCTCGGGTTTTGGCGGCTTTGAAGATTTTGCCGGTTATGGTCGCGGCGGTACGGGTAGCGCCGGAAACGGAGCAGCGGGCGCGGCCAATGGGCGATCGCTCGATCGAGATGCCACCCTGACGCTCAGTTTTGCGGAAGCCTTTCACGGCGCACAGAAGCGGCTCAATATTGGCAGCGAGATTGTTTCGGTGCGGATTCCACCGGGAGCCAAGTCGGGCAGCCGCGTACGCGTTAAAGGCAAGGGCAATCGCGATGGCTACGGTCGGCGCGGTGATTTGTATCTGAATGTGAAGCTAGAAGCGCATTCATTTTTCCAATTTGAGGGTGATAAGTTCCTCTGTGAAGTGCCAATCTCGCCGGATGAGGCGGTGCTAGGGACTCAAATTGATGTACCAACACCAGATGGTCAAGTGAAGGTCAACGTCCCGGCGGGGATTCGATCGGGGCAGTCGTTGCGGTTGCGCGGCAAGGGTTGGCCATCGCCGAAAACGAAGCAGCGGGGCGATCAGTTAGTGAAAATCATGATCGTGACTCCGACGTCGATCAGCGATGCCGAGCGTCAGCTTTACGAACAACTGAGCACCTGTCGTAGCGTCGATCCACGGGCTGATTTTGCACGCATTAGCCTTTAAGTTTAAACACCCCTAAGCACCACTAAGCATCACGATGACGGCTGCTTCCCCTCCAGATCTCGATCGCTATCTCTCCGCCGAGACGATCGCCAATCTTCGCCGCGCCGATCGCTACTGGGATGACCTCCGCCACGGACGGCTCGCGATCCCCCAGGTGATCGCCACCACGGATCAAACCTTGGCGGATCTCAAAGGTGATCCGGATGCGAAGAGCACGAAGAATTCAAACCAAGCCAAAACGTCTAAAAAATCCCAAAAGGCGAAAAACGCCACGGAGCGATCGCAGCCCGGACGCTACGACGTGACGATTTGCGGCGGCACGCTCGGGATTTTGCTCGCGGCGGCTTTGGCTCAACGCGGTTTAAAAGTCTTGGTGTTGGAGCGCGGCAACCTGCGCGGACGCGATCAGGAATGGAATATTTCGCGTCAGGAATTGCGCGAACTGGTCGATCTGGAACTGCTGACCGAGAAACAGCTCGAAACGGCGATCGTTAGTGAATATAACCCGGCTCGGGTCGGCTTTCACGGTAGTCCCGATCTGTGGGTGCGGGATGTCCTTAACGTTGGCGTTGACCCGGTGTATTTGCTCGATGTCTTGAAAAAACGCTTTCTCAAAGCCGGGGGCGAGCTATGTGAAAATGTCGCTTTTAGTGGCGCGATCGTCCATCCCGATGGAGTTTCGGTCAAACTCAGCGCCGACGGTGAGGAAGCGACGATCGAAACGCGCTTGCTGATCGACGCGATGGGGCATGGTTCGCCGATCGCCGCGCAAGCTCGCCAAGGCGCGACCCCGGACAGTATTTGCATGGTCGTCGGCAGTTGCGCGACGGGCTTCACACCGGAGCAAAACCAAACCGGCGATCTGATGCTGTCGAACCAGCCGATCGTCAATCATTGCCAATATTTTTGGGAAGCATTCCCCGCCCGCGATGGCCGTACGACCTATCTATTCACCTATCTCGACCCTCAGCCCGATCGCTTCAGCCTCGAATTTTTCGCCGCCGAATATTTTCGGCTGTTGCCGGATTATCAAAACATCAACCTCGACGATCTCGACGTTAAACGCTTCCTGTTCGGCGTGTTTCCCGCCTATCGCGACAGTCCCCTACGCTTGCCCTGGAATCGTATCCTTGCGATCGGTGATTCCAGCGGTGGACAGTCGCCGCTCAGTTTTGGTGGATTTGGAGCGATGGTGCGTCACCTTTCACGGCTCGATCGCGCCGTGAGCGAAGCCCTCAGCGGCGACACCCTCGATCGAGCCTCCCTCCAGCTCGTCCAGCCCTATCAGCCCAACATCGCCGTCACCTGGCTGTTTCAGCAAACCATGACGGTTCCGCTCGATCGTCCCGCTACCGATCCGGACGCCGTTAATCGGCTGCTGGGTTCGGTGTTTGGCGCGATGGCGGCAGGTGGCGATCGGGTGATGCAGCCGTTTTTGCAAGATGTGGTGCAGTTTGGCGGCTTGTTGGAGGCGATGGCGCGGGCAACCCTGGCCGCACCGCTGACGGTGATGCGCGTTGTGCCGCAGGTGGGCGTTGCGCCGCTGCTGGACTGGACACGGCATTTTCTGAATTTGGCGGCCTATGGAGTGTTGTCGGCCTGGGACGATCGCGCCGGGGTGGCGCAGCGGTTAGACGGCATGGCGGGATTGCCACCCGATCGAGCCTTTGCCCTACGTCGCTGGCTTGATGCGCTGCGCTACGGTTCCGGTCGGGATGGCATCGACTGAAGGCGACGCAGGCATCATTGGGAATCAAGAACGTTAATAAGCGTGTGATTTGGGCGATCGCACAAGACGACCGTGCCATCCTAAAAGGAGCCGATATCCTCACTTATACCGGAAGTTTCACCGAATGCCACCCCGTGCGACATCCGGCATCACGCCCGACACACCCTTAGATGCAATCTCCAGCCGAATTCCATCTAGCCCCGATCGAACCCTTGCGACCTGGGCACACAAGACGATCCGGAAACATGTCCTCGCCACGTTCAAACACGAATCGCATGTGTGTGGCGATCACGACCCAGAAGATCTCCACAAGATGCGGGTGGGAATGCGCCGCTTGCGATCGGATCGATTGGCTTTTGATCGGGTGGTGGCGTGGCCGTCGGGGGTTGATGATCGAGCGATCGCCAAGCTGGGGCGTACCCTCGGAGAATTGCGCGATCTCGATGTGTTGTCGGCCTGTTTGCGCGATCGCTATCGACCGCAGCTCATGGATGCAACCGACGCAACCCATGCGGAATGTCAGCGCTTTGACGCGGCGATCGCCAAACTTCAGCGCCAGCGTAAACCTGCTTTGCGACGGGTTCGCCACCTCTTTCAGACCAAACCCTATCGGAAAGTCGTCCGTCGCCTGAATCAATGGATAGTGCAACCCCATTATCAAACCTTAGCCAATCAACCGATCGATCTCGTTGCGGCGGATCTCCTGCTACCGCCGATCGCGACATTGCTACTCCATCCCGCTTGGGATTACGATCTCGATCCCGCGATGACTCAGGACGATCAGCGAGCCGTGGTCGATACCTTCTTCGATGCGCACGGCAAGCAGCTCCACAGCCTACGCAAGCAAGCTAAACGTGTTCGCTACCTGCTCGAAACCTTTGCCGAACACTATCCAGCGATGTCGGTCTATCACACCAGTGTAGACATGGTGCGACAGATTCAAATCGTCCTGGGTGATTTTCAAGATAACTGTGTTCTGGTCAAGTTTGCACATCGCTACCTAACCGATCAATCGGGATTCATCGCCCTACCGACCTTCGATCGCATCCTGGCTCAACAGCGACAAACCTTGCTTTCCGAGTGGCGATCGCTGCGAGCACAATTTCTCGATCCTGCCGTACGCGATCGGTTACGCCGTTCAGTACTCGGTTGAGTCGGTCTAAACCGATCTGCTCTATTAACGTGCTTAACCCAAGCGCACGTGAACCAAAAAGGCGGACAGCTCCGGTACTGAAGCTGTCCGCCTTTTTTTATCTGTTTGTGAACGAGAAGAGCCGACCTACCATGCAGCGGGGAAAGTCATCGGGGTTTCCGTACAGTAGCTCAGATTGGCGAGGCGTGTACCGCTCATGTAGGCAGGCATGTAGCCCATGTTGCCAACGGAGTCTTCGACATGAAACCAAACCGTACCATCGTCAGCGGTGACAGTATCCATCAGGTTGACCATCTCGTCTTCGAGCATGTTGGCGATTTGGGTGGAAGTGCTGTCCCATTCAACGTAGAGTGTGCTGCTTTCGACGACCATACGACAGGTATCACCAGGACGCTCGCCGACGCGCTGGGCAATCTCGACTGTGCCACGATCGCGGGTTTCGATCTCGGCAGCTTTTGCGGGTGCGGCGATCGAGATGAGGGAGGCGATCGTCAAAAGTGTCGCCGGAAGTCCAATTTGGTTCAGTTTCATATGTTTTATCTCTTCAATATCGAAAAATGTTCCTCACACGTAAGTATAACAACCGTATTTTTGTCTCTCGGTGATTTCCGTCGTGTTTCTTAAAACTAGCGCGGCGACCGGACTGTCCTATACCAACGATTGGGGGTTTAACGCGGCTCAAGCTTGAAGCTGCCACAGGACTAACGGTTCTGCTTTCCCTTTCACCACTTCCGGCGATCGCTCGACAAACTGATACCCTTTCGGAGCCTCACCGTCGATCGCTTGATAGACCGCATCAGATACCACAATCGTATCCGCCGCCGCCTTGCCCTCAATACGTTTGGCAGTATTCACGGTGTCGCCGATCGTGGTATAGGTTCGGGTTCGATCGCCACCGAATAGCCCCTCGATCGTTTTTCCCCAATGAATGCCGCAGCCCGCCCCGAGATCGTGATCGGCCAGCACGGACTGCGCCGCGATTTGCATCGCGCAGGCTGCTTCTAGAGCTTGCTGCGGTGAAGCGTAGATCGCCATGACCTCATCGCCGGTAAATGAAACTTTGAGTGGGTGCATCGTGCTGGCCGCAGCTTCGACTTGTTGGTAGTAGCGATCGAGCAAGGTCGCAATGCGATCGGGCGACGTCACTTCGCACCAGCGCGTAAAACTCCGTACATCCATAAACACAATGGCGCGATCGCGTCGCTGCAAATCGAGCGCACGGGGATCGCGCATCGCCGTCGTAACGGCATAGTCACCCATGCCCCAGGCGGCGAGATCGCGCAAGATGTCGGTGGTCTGGCGAATTTTCTGGCGTTGAGTTTGGATTTGTACCGCTTGCATACCAAGCAGGAGGCCGATGGTGATGCTGCTCCAAACGAGAAATTCATGGCGGTCTTCCCAAAAAAAGCGCCACAGACCACCGGAGGTGATGTCCAATTCTCCATCCGCTCGGCTGACCACAACATAAAACGCAAGCACCAGCATCGATCGCGTCATATTTTCAGCCACTAGGCCAATCCGTGCGACGGTGACACTGCCATGCTGCTGTAACCAGTGCAGGCAGGCGACGATTGTTGCAAATAGCCAAAAAACTTGGTGATTGGGATCAGCCCAAAACCCCTCTCCGTCCAGCGGCCAATCAATCAGCGTATAAATCCCAACACCAATGAAATTGCCCCATACAGCGTTAACCTTGCGCTGAGATAGACACGCCGCCTGAATGCAGATACCGATTGTAAAGATCCAGTCTCCCAGGTCGATAAAAACCGAGAATAAACCTGTACTGACGGCGTCTGCGAGGAGTTTGAGGATGAGGATGTGGCCGCTTTGGGTCAGAAGTTCTCGCCAGAAGGCTTGGATGCGTGTACCTTCAAGGCGATCGGTCAGCAAGCGATCGAGTTCGTGGCGTGGATCGGACATCGGCATCGGTAATCAGCAAGACTGAAATCGTCCTGTTTGGGGGATGAGTACATGTCAATCACGGAGTAAGAAATGGCAAGCACCCGCCATCGAGCTTGAAGCATCAATCTTGAATGGCGATCGTAAGTCTTGACACTGCCCCTTATCGTCATGAGGAGCAGCCATCATCCTAGGCTTTAGAACGACTAAAAAACAGGCCACTCATGACAACTCCTGTGATGATCATACCGATCGCGCCGAGAGCATTCAGCAAAACATAGAACGGTCGTAGTTGCGGGCCGAGCCACGTGCCTTGATGAATGAACATCATCGCATCACCAAAATCGTCGCCAAAACCGAGCCAAGATTTGCCAATGCGATAGCTGACTCCCGTGAGCGCGGTGAGTAGGAGCGGCAAGAAAATAAATGGAGCAATTTTGCGGTGTAGCTTGCGGATGCTTTTAGTGTCCATGATGGATTGAGTTGCGAGGACTTCAGAGGGGAAAGGAATATTGGAGGGGTGATAGAGATGTGAGAAGTCGGACTTTTCCAAAAAGTCCGACTTCTGGAGTGACTAGGTTTGGGTCGGTTTTAGAGAGACCACTGTGTGAAGCTAGCCTCTGTGAGATTTGCGGCACTGAATTGATCGAGTACAGCGATCGCTTCTCCGGTCGGGGCATAGCGAATCACAGTGCGACCCGCATTCAGGCCGACACCGTCTTCCCAACTCAAGGCTGTGAGGGGGAGGTCTGCCGTGACTCCGAGCTGATCGATTCCGGCCTGAAAGTCCGTGATGATGTCAAAGTCATCATCGTCAACATCGTCGAAGTCGTCGCGATCGTTATCGTTCTCGTCATCAAGATCGCGTTGGAGAACGAAGGTGTCTGCACCCGCGCCACCGGTCAAAACATCTTCATCGATGTCGCCAATCAGCCAATCATCGCCGTCGCCGCCGTCGATCGTATCTTCGTCACGGCCACCGAAGATGACATCGTTACCCACACCGCCCTGGATGCGATCTTCATCGAGGTTTCCGAATAGCCAGTCATCCCCCTCGCCACCATCGATCGAATCTTCATCGCGGCCACCGAACATCATGTCTGCACCGAGACCGCCCGTGAGGATATCGCGGCCTTGGTTACCGAACATCCAGTCATCGCCGCCGTTACCTCGGAGGTTGTCGTCGCCGGTGAAGCCAAACTGTGTGTCGTCGCGATCGTCGCCATCGCGATCGTCGTCATCTTCGGAACCGAAGTATCCCTCACTAATCCGGGATTCGTCGTAGACGCGCGGCTTACGGCGGCCATAGTCATCGTCGTCAGAACGATCATCATCGTAGCGATCGTCATCGTCATCGTCGTCATAGCGATCGTCATAGCCGTATTTATCGTCGTCGTCATCGTCATAGCGATCGTCATCGTCATCGTCTTTGTAGCGATCGTCATAGCCGTATTTATCGTCATCGTCATCGTCGTCGTAACGATCGTCGGCACTATGAGGGTTGGGAACTAGCTCGATCGGCTGACGGCCCGAAACAGACTTTAACAAGTCGGTATCGTTGGCGGCTTGAAGATCGTCAGCCTCAAGAATGGGCATCATGTCTTGGGTATCTAGCATCGGTACTTGCGGTGAGTGTTTGCGAGGACTGCGTGAAGCGTGCGTCGTGTTATTCCCTACCGTAAGTTGAAAAAGTGAAGAACTTGGGAAGATTGGCTACGATCGTATAGGACGGTTTGAAACTGTTTTTGACTGATCAAATTTGGGGTTGATTCAACGCTGGAAGCCACACCTGAAAACAGGAGCCACGATGAAGTATGCTGCTGACTTCGATTTGTCCGTCATGCTCGCGGATGATAGTTGAGACGATCGATAACCCGAGTCCACTACCGTCTGATCGGCGAGTCCGCGCCTGATCGGCTCGCCAGAACCGGTCAAAAACATGGGGTAGATCCTCGGCGGCGATGCCAATGCCCGTGTCCTGAATTTTTACGACGATCTTGCTATCGAGGCGTTTGAGCGCGATCGAAACCGTCCCGCCTGCGGGGGTGTAGTGTATGGCGTTGTCAATCAGATTAAAAAAGGCGCGGTGTAGATGCTGAGGGTTACCTTGAATGTCCCAGTTTGCGGTCTTTGTAGGCCGGTTTGTGAGCTTTGGCTCAGGAATGGAAAACTGTAGCTGGACGTCGTGACGATCGGCGATCGGCTCTAGTTCATCGACGAGATTATCCAGTAGCTCATCGAGGGAAAAACGTCGGCTGACTTCGATCGTGGCGGAAAGTCCACCGTCTACCCGCGCGAGTAGTAGTAAATCTTCTACGAGTAGAGTCATGCGATCGCTGGATTGGACAATCCGCGCTAGGTTGCGCTGACAGTCGGCGAGGGGGGTTTGGTCGGGGCTGCGTCGGAGGGTGGCGATCGAGGTGGCGATCGAGGTTAAGGGCGATCGCAGTTCGTGGGAGGCATCGGCGGTGAAGCGTCGCAGTTGCTCGAAGCTACGGATGATCGGTGTTAAGGCTCGACGGGTGAGCCAGCGTCCACTGAGCGCGGCCAGACTGAGTGCAAGCAGGGCTCCCAAACCTAATTCGAGTGCAAACCGATTGAGTTCAGCTTTGATCGAGACGATCGAGCCGGACGCACGCACATAGCCTAGTAAGCGGCGATCGGTGTCGTAGACCGGGGATGTCCAGCGACGCACTCGTCCCACATCACGGACGGCACGATTGATCTGTCGCGGGTTGGGAAGGCTGGTGGAGGGGATACCGCCCTGAGGTTCGCTTTCGATTAGCATCCGGTGCAAATCGAGATCGAACCATTCCAAGGTGAGGTGATTGAGATCGACGGATCGATCGATCGCTAGGAGTGTCTCGTCATACTCGCCGTCGTCGTACTCATCATCATCGTCGTACTCATCATCATCGTCGTCATACTCGTATTCATCATCGTCATACTCGTATTCATCATCATCGAAATATCCCTTGATCTGTTCTGCCAGCTTGCCTAGATCAACCCCACCAAAATAAAACCCGGATGGGGGAGGAAGTTCGGGATTGGCAGACTCCAGCACTTCTATTGTCGGAGTTTCTGTCGGACTGACACCATCGCGATAGGAATCCAGCAATTCCGCAACACCGATCTGACGATCGGCTGCACCCTGGGCGGTGGAGTCGGCAGAGACCGGATCGCCCGATGGGTTCGAGCGCTGCGATTGCCTCGGTGCGAGACCTTCGGCTAAATGTTCGTGATATTCGTGATGCACCAAGGGGAAAATCTTGATGCCGGTTTGGCTCGCGATCGCCAGCTCTCGATCGAACTGGTTGTACAAACGAACCGTGACCCGCCGGTAGAGCGTCACCCCGACGACACCAAAAATCGTCACGATTACGGCCAAATAGGACAATAAAAGCTGACGGTAGAGCTGTCGGAATAACGGATCAGCCAGCGCTGATTCTGTCCTACTCTGACTCGAATTCCTGCCCCGGAGCGCAGCTAAAGCGGGGATTGAGTCGGTAACCCACGCCATACACCGTGTCGATAAGCTGGGCAGGCGCACCGGCAGCTTTAAGCTTTTTACGTAGGCCACGAATGTGGGCTTTGACGGTGTCTTCACTGGGGATATCGTCCTGAAGCGACCAAACGTTTTCGAGAATTACGCCACGGCTAAAGATGCGATCGGGCTGACGTAAAAATAACTCCATCAAACTATATTCTTTCGGTGTCAATGACAGCAGTTCATCGGCATAATTTACTTCCATCGTCGTGGGGTTCAAACATAATCTCTCCCAGGTTAACAGCGGTGTCGATCGATCCACTCCCCTTCGTAGTAACGCTCGCACCCGCGCCAATAACTCATCGAGATCAAACGGCTTGACGACATAATCATCCGCCCCGACATCTAACCCCGCAACTTTATCCTGGCTCGTATCTCGCGCCGTCAGCATCAACACCGGCGTCAGATCGCCCCGCTGACGCAACCGGCGACACAGCGTAACGCCATCAAGACCGGGCAGCATTACATCCAGCACGATCGCGTTATAGTCGTACGCCTCGATAAAATCCAGGGCGTCGAGACCATCGGCAGCGCGATCGATGGTGTAGCGCTGCGCAGTTAACGCTTCATGCAGCGCGTCGGCAATATCGGGATCGTCTTCAACCAGCAAAATACGCATCGTGATTGACGTGGAGTGAAATGAAACAACACTGAAATCGCAGGCTATTCTTTGCCATTCTGGCTGGGGTGTTCCCGACCGGAGACACTACTGAGAATGGCTTCAACCGCTCGCTGGGCCGCTAAAATATCGCGCTCTTCGCCCCCAAGATACAGCCGCCCAAAACTCCCCACCGCCGTCACCTGCAAGATATTAATTTGAGCTGCCTTCTCGGCTTCATTGGCAGCGAGCGCGGCAAAGGCTGCCGGGACGACTTCGAGGACGTAGAGGGTCTGCCCCGCGAGGATCATCTGGCCGCGTCGGGTGCGGTTGATGAGCTGGGCTTGGTGGGGGTCGAGGTTGCGGACGATTTGGCTGGAGACAATTTTGGGGCGGAGGCGATCGTTTTCGCTGACACCAAGGGATTCGAGGATCGCCCGCCCCGCCGTCCGGGTTTCGCCCTGGTTGGACGAGTGAATTTCGAGCAAACCGTAAAGCCGCTCGACCATCTGCACGCCGGGACGCACGGCGGTAGCCTTCAGCGCGACATCGGTAATGCGATTAATTTCGATACCGGGAGAGATTTCGATCCACAGCGAGCTATCACCGGGCAGCGGCAAAAAGCCCAGCGCCACAGTCCCGATATAAGCCGCATGTTGCGATTGCAGCCGATCGAGGTAAACGTAACTGCGGAGTTCAATACTCATTCAGTGGAGAGAAAAATTGTGTGATGTCGCGTTCGCGCGATCGAGGCGGCTCAAGACAGCGACAACCGCCAAACACTGACCGGCATAATACCATTAGGCGGTGGGGCGATCGTGCTTGATGCCTGAGGAATTCTAGGGTTACGAGACGAATATTTTAGAAGTTTATCCGTATGAACATCAATCAACTGCTGCTCTGGCTCTCATGGATTTCCGCGATCCTGTTTATCGTCCGGGTACTCAAAGATCCCCAGCGTCAAACAGGCTGGCTGATGGCAGCGGCGGGCGTGTTTATCGCAGCGGTTGTGGGCTTTTTGCTGTATCCGCGCATCAGTGGCTGGATTGGCTTTGGGACGTGGCTGCTGGCGATCGTGGCGCCGACGATCGCCGCGCAGCAGGCCAGCACGGCGATTCAGAGCGAGCGCTACGGTAGAGCGACAATCTGGAGTCGGGTTGCGGCGGTGCTGCATCCGTTTGATGACTGGCCGGAGCGAGCCAGAATTTGGTCGATCGTAGCAGCGGGCGATCGCGTCGGCGCAGAGGTCACTAGCGATCGCCTGCAAACCCATCGCAGTACGAGCACGATCGCGGGTCGTCTCACGATGGGATTGACCTACGCGATCGAAGCGGACTGGAGCGGTCTGCTCGCGTGGCTAAAATCTCACACCCAAGCTCACACTCAAGCCCACACCCAACCTAAAGACAGCCCTAAAACCCGCCTTACCAAACCCTCGGCGGATACCGAGCAAGACATTAACCTGATCATGCTGTACCTTCAGGCGCTGGGCGAAACCGGCCAGATCGATCGCCTGGTGGCAGAGTGCGATCGCCTCGCGGCTCGCCTCGAAGCATCCACCATTCGCCCCCGCACCTATCGCACCTGGCTGTTTGCTTTTGCCTATACCGGCGATCTCGAAGCCGTAGACGCTCTCATCGCTAGCCGCCTGCTCGATTTACCCGACGCTGCCCGCGATCGCTGGCGTTCGATCGCCCGCGTCAATGCCAGCTTTGCCCGCGATCGGACGGCCCTACCCCTCCTGACCGAACGCCCCCTACGCCTCCGGGTCATCGAACGCTTGCATCGCAGCTTTCGTCAGCTTTTCCGCCTATCCGGTTCTCCCCGCACCGCCCCCCTGCTCGAACCGCTCCCGCCCCGCCCGAAAACTCCCCTCATACCCGAGACGGGCGAACTCCTACTCAAGCTCGAACGGCGTTTCGTCGAAGAAGTCCGCTACGGTTTTCACCGTCCGCTGTATTTTCCCCTCGTTACCAGCATCGCGATCGGTCTGAACTGCCTCGTTTTTGGCCTAGAACTCATGCTGGGCGGTAGTCAAAATGCCTTCGTGCTATATGCCCTCGGAGCCGTCGTCCCCTCTGCGGTGATCGAGAACGGGCAAACCTGGCGTTTACTGGCTGGAACCTTCCTTCATTTTGGCTGGGTACACTTAATCACTAATATGCTCGGGCTGTTTGTCCTCGGTCAGCTTGCCGAACGCTGGTTGGGAACGTTGCGCTATTCGTTGGTGTACCTCGCCAGCGGGATTGGCTCGATGGGATTGGTCGTGATGACGGTGGCGCTGGGGCTCGATGATGAGCTGCGGTTTGTGGTCGGTGCGTCGGGGGCGGTGATGGGGATTTTTGGCGCGATCGGGGCCATACTCTGGCGCGGCTATCAGCGCGATCAGGCCATCACAGCCCGTCAAAATTTGCAAACCGTCGCGATCTTATTTGTCCTGCAATCTGGCTTTGATATTCTTAATCCGCAAATTTGTGCGACCTGTCACCTATCGGGCGCGGCGATCGGCTTTGTTGTCGCTTGGTTGGTTGCGCCGATCGGGATGCGGCTACGTCAGCCCAAGCTATAAGACTTTGCGCCGGTTGCAGACTCGTACCTTCACGCGTTCTCGTAATGCTCGTCTTGGCATTGCTGAATACCGTCGAGATAGTCCGTTAATGGGACTTCGTTCGGCAGCCCAACCAAGATATTGGCCAAAGCTATACGAAAGTATAAATCGCTCAAGTTGTTCGAGCGTTAGAGATGACAATTTCGGTCTAGTGCCGTTGGATACAATCAACGACAAGCTACATCGCTCTCCTGTATGACCCATCACCATAAGTCCTACGTGATTGATTACTGAAACTAATGTCTGTTCAGTAGCTCCTCAGTACAGGGACAAAAAATGAGAGCGGATGGGGGAGAGGGTTGCGAGGAAGGAGATGAGTGGAACAACCACAAAAACCCAACCCCCTCATGGACGAGCTTAACAAGCTGCAAGCCGCCCTGTATGCTCACCGGCTGTGGCACAGCGTACGAATCAAGTTCCTGGCGCTGTTTTTGGTAGCACTGTTCCGAACCTGCACCGTCAACCTAACTGAGTAGCCGGAGCTTTCAGGAGCCGCATAAAAATGGGATGCTCCCCTAGATTGCACCCACTCAAGAACATTTGAGAAAATAAAATTCGTCAAAAATAATGCCCATCAACCAGCAGAATCCTTGAGATCACTATGATATGATTCATCAGATTAAAATATGAATATCATTACTTAATGAAGTCTTCGTCAAAATCCTCCAATGCATCCCAGAATCAACAACCAGATTGGCTCCGGCCACAAACTATTCCCAGCTCGGCTCAAGATGCAGCCAGAAAATACGATAAAATTAGCGAAACTTACGATAGCTTTACCCGCACTGCTAACTACAAAGCTCCTGAATCTGCGGCTGAATTATTAAGTCAAATTATTGATCAAAGCGATTCAAAATTTAGCAGGGCTAGCACTATTCTTGACGCTGGTTGTGGAACAGGTCTAGTCGGATTAGCACTTGCTAACACAGGGTTTACTAACATTACTGGATTTGACATTTCGCCAAACTCTCTGAGCCAAGCCCAAGCAAAGCAAGTCTATCAGCAGCTGCTTACTGCAAATTTGTTAGAGCCCTTACCCTTCGATACATATCAATTTGAAATCGTCTTATGTATTGGCGTCTTTTCTCGCTTTGACGATACACAAATCATTCAAATCTTAACCGAATTTGCACGTATCACCCAGCCTGGTGGGCGGTTACTATTTTCCCATCGTTCAGACTTAATGGAACGATCTGAACTCACAGAAAAGCTCGTAAAAAATCCACAATTTTCTGTGGATTTAGTCACAACACCTTTGCCTTATCTACCCGATGCAGAAGGTTATGAAGAGATCGGAGTACAATACGTTGTCTTAACCAATATTGCCAAACCCTAAAATTCGTTTTTTTGGATCAGTAGCCCAAGCAAAATAATCAAGAGTACAGCATAGGAAGACAAATGCTCAGGTTTATGCTGACTCAAATCGAGCCATTCACAGAAATGCGTTTTATTTTTGAGCTACTTATTAAAGGCGATCTGCTTGCACAAGCTATTGCTTTTAAAGCTAGCCTAAGTAGGCAAAGCTAGTTAATGTAGACTATTCGTAACACGCGTAACACAAGCTTTTAGCTTGTCTGCAACCAGGATGGTTGAGTTACGTGGCTTATGTAACTTTAATTTGCTTGGTCTACTTATTACCTTCATTACTCAATCTACGGCCTTAGCTACAATGAATATTGGTGTCTTAAAAGAGAACAAAATAGATGAGCGCAGAGTGGCGCTACAACCTAACCAAGTCAAGCAACTTGTTCAAGACGGACATCAAGTTTTAGTTGAGTTTAGTGCAGGGAAATCCGCACAATATTCGGATCGATCCTACCAGCAGGCAGGCGCAATTATCGCTGAGAAGCAGCAAATTTTACAGAATTCAAAACTTTTGCTGAAGGTAAAGTGCCCGATCGCAGAAGAGTACAACGACTACAATTCTGAACATATTTTATTTACGTACCTTCACTTTGACGAGAACATCAGCCTAGAAAAAACAAAATCACTAATCAAAAGTGGTTTTTTGGGCATTGCTTACGAATGGGTCAAGGCGGGGAATACATACCCATTACTAGAACCTATGAGTAAGCTCACAGGGTATCTATTCTATCAACGATCAGTGGAACTTCTGGCCCAGCACAAAGGAGTTCTGGCTGGAGCCTATAACTCTGAAATTCCGGGTGGCCATATTCTTATCATTGGTCTAGGACGAATTGGAGTAGAAGTCTTGAAATGTGCCTTACTTAATCGATTAAACATCACAATTATTGCCCGAAATACTCAACAAGTTCAAGAGAAAACTCGTCACATCTTTGAGAAAATGCTTGGTGTTCAGCCCAATATAAATTTGCCTACCGTGATTCCATTTGATGATGAAGATCCCGAGGCTTGCAAGGTTGAATTACAAGCGATCATGCCCAAACTTGACATCGTGATTAACTGTGCTGTGCGACGACAAAATCTAACAAAAACAAAGCTCTCGTACCTGCTCGATCGCAGCATGATCGCACAGATGCAACCTAAAAGTATTATTTGTGATGCAACAGCTTGTGATCAAGACTTAATTGAAACCTGCATTTCTTCGGAACGACTCAACCACTATGACGTGATTGATGATGTCATTCACTACAGCCCTGATCATATCCCCTCATACGTACCCAAAACATCAACAGACCTACTTTCAAATGCAACATTCCCCTATGTTCAGCTCTTGGCAGAGGAAGGAATTAATGCCCTCAAAACGAATAAGGCTTTACGTGAAGGGGCATCATGCTATCGCGGACAGATTACGCACAACTACACAGCAACTAAAAAAGGATTTGAATATACAGATATTCTAGCCCTGCTCTAATCCTCTCTAGATATTCACATATCGCAACACTCATCAACACAGGGTTATTTCATTCTCAAGCTGAGTCACGTACTTTCAAGCTTTCAGAGGTTTTGTACTCGAAGCTCAGGAGGTCAGAATTACGTAAACTCGTTAATGCACAAAACTCGTCGATTCAGAATGAAATAGCCCTGCTCATCAACATAGGTTGAAGCCGAGATTTTCCTCGCCAACCTATGCATAATGCAGATACTAAAGAATTACAGCTTCCAAAGCTAGAAATTTTCCGGAATACGAACAAATCGACTACAAAATAGAGCCTAGATTCGACACGCCAATCATCACAAATAGTAAAGCGTGAGAACTAAAGCACTAACGAAAACATGAATACTACAAAATATGAAGTCTGTGATATTCTCTCGTAAAAATGCTTTACCGTAGACAAGAATCTTTTTGGTTGGCAACCCGATTAGAAGACACTTTCCTTATTCGCTTGACATGATTGAGTGTTTCAATCTGTATTGTCCCTAACCATTGAACATCTTTTTTGATCGATACTTAGGCAATTGCTTCGATTCTAATGTTTGCCACATTCATAGATTGATGCTCCTGGCCATAGTATAAGGCTGAACATTAGCATTGCTTTCGTTCATCCTAAGCAAGTAATTGACTTAGAAAACTTTTGTTCAACGTGTGGTAGCTCAGAAATTAAGACACTGTCCACTGTCTTATCTCTGAATCTGACAGTCTAGCAAGGTTTCGACTGAACGCGTTTCTTTTATCTTCAAACACATGATGGCAATTTCTCGCTCCGGATCAATTACCTCGCTCCTATCTGAGCGTTTCCAGGCTTTCAGTAAGGTCGCACTGGGAACCCTGGCTCTAACGTTATCTATTCAAACAATTAGCCAAGCACAACACAGTGCACCCGTCCTAACCTGTCCTAATGGTACAACAACAGACCGGGAGGAAAGTAGCTCGACCCGTATTGTCTGTGACGTAGACAGCGATGAAAATCCCGATCCGGAAACAGACATTGATGTTTATCCATATCCGGATACAGAGCCTCATATCGTTCATGAAAGTGAGCTCCCCCCACTAGTTAACCGTAACTACCCAGATTGGTATCGGGGCAGGGTTATTTCATTCTCAAGCTGAGTCACGTACTTTCAAGCTTTCAGAGGTTTTGTACTCGAAGCTCAGGAGGTCAGAATTACGTAAACTCGTTAATGCACAAAACTCGTCGATTCAGAATGAAATAGCCCTGCTTGCCGACCAACCCCTGCTTAGTTCGAGAAGAAGAAACAGCAACAGGTTATCGTGTTGATTCAGTTTGTCCTGTTGAATAGCTTAGATTGAGCTAGACTCCGAATATAATTAGGCAATAAAATCTTACAGAGTGGGATTTTATTGCCTAATTTACTACCACACTTTTAGTTCTACATCTGTGATGAAAACAGTCGCAATCTTTGGATCTGGGATGATGCCCCCGGCCATTATTGACTATTACACGCATAAGTATCCTTGCAATATTATTGTTGCAACGATCGACCGACCGCAAGCACGATCCCTCGTTGGGGATAATCCCAATTGCACCATTTTAGAATGGTCAATGGATGATGATACCAGTGCCGATCGGATCACGCAACAAGCAGATGTGGTCATTCCCATGGTTCCAGAACATGTCTTGCTTGCGGTAGCAAAATCATGTTTGAGAACCAAAACTCACATGGTTTATACCGCGTATCAAGAGGCAAATATTTATGCCCTCAATCAGCAAGCGAAGGACTGTAGTGTCCTCTTCCTCTCTGAAATTGGTGAAGATCCAGGCCTCGATCACCTCTGTACAGTAAAGCTATTAGAAGAAGTTCGGCAGGCGGGAGGAACCGTCCGACAATTAGCTCAATGGGGAGCTGGTTTACCAGACCACGCCGACAACAATAACCCGATGGGCTACAAGTTTTCTTGGTCACCACCCCGCCTCTATGAAGCGCTACAAGCTTCAGTTACCTACCTGGTGAATGGGCAAAAACGAGAATATAGTAATGGTGAGCAATATCAGAACTTCCACTACCTTGAAACTAAGTGGGGAACCTTTGAGTCTGTTGCTCACCGAACTGTGCTGCGCTATATTGACGCTTACGATTTAGATGCGAGCAAGATCAGCTTTTTTCGCGGTCTAATGCGCCATTATGGATACTGCAATACCATCAATGCTTATCTCGCATTAGGCTTGTTGGATTCTCAGGTTCAGCGAGATTATAGCAATAAAACCTGCGCCGAAATTACGGCAAATCTTGTTAATGGTACGGCAGAAACTGTAGAGCAAGATGTTGCAAACTATCTGGGCATTAAGTTCCACGATGACATCATGCATCGCCTGCGCTGGCTTGGCTTTTTTGAGTTACAACCTGCACCGATTCAAGCAGGAACAGCGGCAGAGTATTTACTCGCATTACAAGCTCGCAAAATGATGTACACCAATGAAGAAAGTGATATCACTTTGGTTATGGTGCGGATGGAGGTGGAATACCCAGATGGCCGCTGTGAATTAAAAGAAGCAACGTTACGGGTTGCTGGCATTCCGGGTGGTTTTTCTGCCATGACTCGCGCTGTGGGTTACTCAGTGGGCATTGCGGCCAAACATGTAATGGAAGGCGATGTGTCGGAGATTGGCTGTACTATGTTGCCGCAAGTCCCCCATTTGTGCATGGCTATGCGATCGGAGATGGCACAGTATGGCTTTGATTTTGCGTATCAGACAACTGAATTAGATTCAAAACGACCTGGATATATTTGTGGTGCACTAACAGCTTCGTAGGTAAAAATCAAAGACTACGGACTTATCCCCCCCCCTTAACGGGGGCATAAAGTCAACTTAGACAGACAATCGAAAAACTCTAATAGCGGTAATAGGTAATGTTTTGAATTTATTTATTTGGCAATTAAAATATTGCTGCTTATTCTTACTCAAACAAAACAAATTTTAGCGATCAAAAGTGTTTTGAATTTGGGCTTAAATTTTGAAATTACGGATAGCTACCTCAAATAAAGAATGCTAAGATAGCTAAAGACTAGTCTTAACAAAGTTTAGTCCTTCACTATAGCTTTTTTGTCGTTTTAGCGTCAATCTAATCATGACAACCTCAACACCTTCTTCTTCTGGTTCTGGAAAAGATTCAGTTTCAGGCGGTTTTAATTGGGTATTTTCTGCCAAACTACTGTTTCTATTTTCCCTATCACGGCTGCACTTTTTGCATTGGATGCTCCCCCGTTCGATCCAAGACGAATTACCGATCGGCTGGAACTTTCAGATGTTTTGGACGGCATTTTCAACGGGTGGACAGAAGATTTACTATGATTTATACTGCCGCACTAAAGCACCAAAAACCTTTGAACCCAAAGCAAAAGTTGCGCCGCAATTCCAACTAACAGAAGAACAAATCAAGTTTTTTCATGATAATGGATATGTCGGGCCATTCGATCTGCTCTCAGCAGAAGAAACAGCAGAGCTGAAAGAATATTGTTTTAATGTAATTGAAACTGAGTCTGAAGTGTATAGCTTCAGTAAAGGTGAGTGTTCATTTCAGGAAGGCAAGCGTAAAAATGCATTGTTAGGTGGGTATGACAAGCTGACTGATGAAAACAAAAAGTATTTCAGTGGCCGACTCAACCTCATGGATCGCCACCTGGATAGTCCGAAGCTATTGGATGTGCTAAAACATCCTGGAATTGTTGAACGTTGTGCTCAAATTTTGGGTGAGAACTTGATTGTTTGGCGTAGTCAATTCTTTACTAAAACTCCCCGTAAAACAGGAACCACCTGGCATCAAGCTAACGTTTGGTTATTCGATAATTTCAAAGAGCCTGTCGCTCATCCCGTTGATATCGAAGCAATTTCGCAGTTGACCTGCTGGATTGCAATCACAGATGTCAACAAAGAAAATGGCTGCATGAAAATCATTCCAGGATCACATAAAGAAATTTATCCGATTAATATTGATCGATCAGAAAACGTCAATAATATCTATGGATTTATTGGAGGGTCGCTTGACTATCCCACAGAGTCGGCCCCGGTTGACCATATTGAAATGAAAGCCGGTCAGTTTTATCTCTTCAGTGAGCGAGCTATCCATGGTGCTGTAGATAACACCACCGATGAGTTTGGTCTCGCACTCAACTGTCGTGTTACACGTACGGATACTCAGATCCATAACAAAAAAGTCCTAAAACAAGGTGCATATAGCATTGATATTTTTGGGATTGACCACAGCCTCAATAACTGGAGTGCTGTTCTGTTACGTGGAAAAGATGAGCATGGTCTCAATCGTCTCCGTGAAGAAAAGGAAAACACTAGTGCGTAACTAGTGCGTATTGTTTCCTTTCTTGAATATAGCGTTCCCAATCGATTTATAGATAAGCCAAGAACTTAAACTTTTGTCTAACAAAAATCTCCAACCTTGGATTATTATAAATAGTTTTGGATCGCTATGATTCTATAATTTTGAACTTCAACGAGTAAATATCAAAAAGTATGACAGCTACATCAGTTGAACAAAACAACTCGAAAAATCAGATGATTTAGGCTGGCGATTCTCCCTAAATCTTGGGTTCATGTTTCTGCTTTCCCGCCTAGCTTTTTTGCATCCACTTCTGCCAAGCGATCTATGCTTAAAGCTTCCGACTGGCTGGAACTTCGAGATGTTTTGGACAGCATTTAGCTCCGGTGGTCGTCGTTTTTACTATGATTATTACTGCAAACTAAATCAGCCAACGTCTTATGAAGCAAAAGTCAAAGTAGACCCCAAATTTAAGTTGTCTGAGCAAGATATCCGTGATTTTTATCACAAAGGGTATATGGGGCCTTTTGATTTGATTCCCGAAGATCAAATTGCAGATCTTCGAGAATACCTCACGAATGACTTATTGCAACGAGAATCATCTCTATTTTCCTTTGAAGATGGAGATTATGAGTTTGATGAAGCTGATGGTAATCTCCTAACTTCCTGGGACGACGAGATTACGGAGGAGTATAAGAGCTACTACATTAATTACCTGAAAAAGATGAACCGGCACTTCGATGAGCCACGGGTAATGGAGCTGTTTACCAAGCCAGCGGTAACCGAGCGAGCGGCTCAAATTCTGGGGGAAGATTTACTGCTATGGCGGACTACATTTTTTGATATTCCGCCCAATAGCCGAGGTACGGAACTCCACCAAGGTAGTGCTTGGTTTTATGAAAATCAGCAAGAGCCAGTACTAACTCCGGAAAATCGTGAGGAGCTGTATCAAGTAACTTGCTGGATTGCTCTGACGGATTCGACGAAGGATAATGGTTGCATGATCATGTATCCAGGAACGGGCGATCGTATTTATCCGATTAAGCTCGATGAGATGGATCAGGGTAGTGCCAATAATGTTTATGGGCCACGTGCTGCAAAAATTGACTACCCCGGCGGCTTGCCGAAGCCAGATTATTTAGAAGTCAAAGCTGGTCAGTTTATTTTGTTCTCTGGTCGCTACATTCATGGCTCATTAGATAATAACAGTAACAACTGTCGTTGGGGATTGAATGGTCGCATTGCGAAGACGAGCACCCGTGTTTATACTAAAGCGATGCTTGAGCGGACATATCATCACAAGTATTTCCGTTTGAAGTATAACAGCATGGATAAATGGCGGGCAATTCTACTTCGTGGCGAAGATAAGTACGGCTTTAATAAATATGACTAACGTGATAAAAACTAGCAAGCGTTAAGATTTAGTCATATTTAACGATAGAGAGCTGTCGGGAGCATCCCATTTGTGTCACCCTCACCCTAAATCCCTCTCCCAAGTTGGGA
>CAZFJL010000054.1:0-23200 GCA_964518905.1 uncultured Geitlerinema sp.
CCTCATCCCCCAGCCCCTTCTCCCAAAATGGGAGAAGGGGAGCAAGATTTTAAAGATTTAAAGTCCCTCTCCCGGCCTGGGAGAGGGATTTAGGGTGAGGGTCTGCTGAGTATGCGTTTGCCCTGTCTTTCCAGCATGGGGGAACCCAGCAAGAATACGGTCAGAGCTTCGGTTATGCCTAGGGGTTGTACCGCTAGCGCACAAAACCATCACAGACGTGACGGTTTTCCTTCGTCACGCTTGGATTATCGTCGAGATAGGATTTCACCCAGCGGCATCCTTGCCGAATCAGGTTCTCGGGATCGAGTTCCCACGCCCGTAGGGTCTGGTCGGCACTGGTGGTAAAAACCTTCTGGTTGTCGGCACTGAAGGCAACGCTCAAGGCGCGATCGTCGTGGGCTTCAAAACTGAAGAGTGCTTTCCCGTTGACTTGCCATAGACGCAAGGTGCGATCATCGCCCACCGAAGCTAGAGTTCGACCGTCGGCGCTGAAGATGACGCCGTTAACGGGGCCGGTGTGTCCCACGAGGGTGACGATCAGCGTTCCATCTCGTCTCCAAAGCCGAATCGTATTATCAGCACTGGCCGAGGCGATGCGCTGACCATCCGGACTGAAGGCGACCCAATTGACTGAACTATCGTGGCCGTTGAGCGTTTTGATTTCGGTTCCGGTGCGCGTCCATAAGCGAACCGTATTGTCTGAGCTTGCGGTCGCGAGCAGCTCATTGAGCGGATCAAATGCGAGGCTAATGGCGCGATCGGTATGGCCGTAGAGGGTGCGTTGTCGCGCTCCCGTTTGAGCATCCCAGAGACGCACCACCCCGTCATCACCTGCCGTCGCGACGGTTTTGTTGTCGCTGGAAAAAGTGGCTGCGAGAACATGACCGCCGTGTGTGAGGATGGCGCGTTCGCGACGATCGTTGATCGACCAGATACGGGCCGTGCCGTCCTCGGAAGCGCTGACGATCGCCTTGCCCTGGGGATCAAACGCAACCATTAGCACCTCCTCTGTGTGTTCCTCTAGTTGTGCGATCGGTTTGCCGGAGGCTGAATATAGATGAATGGTAGTGCCCGCCGCTGCGGCAATTTGTTGACCTTCGGGACTGACGGCAACACTCGAAAAGGCTTGATCTTGTGCGGTCGCGAAGGCGCGATCGGCATAATCCCAGAGGCGGATCGTATTGTCAGCGCTGGCACTGGCTAAGGTGGATCGGGTCGGGTTAAAGCTGAGACCCCAGATGCGATCGTGGTGTCCGAGGAGGCGATCGCGCAGCGTACCGTCACGATTCCACAGCGAAATATGCTGATCATCGCTGGTGGCGATCGTTGTTCCATCGGGGCTAAAGCGAGCATCGCGCACCCAGCCGTCATGGTCGGCGAGGGTCGCGAGAATCAGACCCGATCGCGTCCAGACGATCGCCGATCCGTCGGCGCTGGCCGTCACGAGTTCACTGCCATCGGGGCTGAAGTCTACGGCAGTTAGACCCTCGGTATGTCCGAGAAATTCGGCTTGAATTTGGCCGTCCAAGTTCCAGAGACGCAGGCTGCGATCGCGGCTGGCGGTAGCGAGGGTCGATCCGTCCGGGCTGAAGGCCAGATCGAGAATCCAACCCTCGTGAGCCTGGAAGCGTTGCGCTTCTTGCTGACGTTGGCGATCCCAGAGAATCACGATTCCATCGATATCTGCCGAGGCTAACCAGCGACCATCGGGCGAAAACGCCACGCTGGTGACAATGTTGCCATGTCCTTTCAGGTCGGCCTGTTGCGTCCCATCTTCGGCCTGCCAAATCTTAACGGTGCGATCGTTACCACCCGTAGCGATCGCCGTACTGTCGGGAGAAACAGCCACGGCGGTCACGGCCTCGCGATGCGCTTTCGGGATTTGATAGCGCTCCTGACCCGAGGCCGACCAGATCCGTAAACTTTCATCCCAACTGACACTGGCCAAGAACGTCCCATTCGGGGCAAATTCAACCCCCAAAATGCTGTTGCCGTGACCTTCGAGGCGATTGCGCTCCACCACAGTTTGTAGGATCGGATTCAGGGTTTGGATTGTGGTGTAGGTGAGAGCTTGTAAGTCTGGATCGTTGACCAGGCCGGGGAATGCCGACAGTCGTAGGGTGGCGCGGAGACCATCGACGATCGCATTGAGGGAGTCATTGGCGAGCCATCGCGCGGTGGCTGCGGAGCTACGAGCATCGATCGCGGCAAAGGCGGCTTGGCGTTCGGCGGTTTCGGCTCGCTGACGGGCTTGCTGGGCTGAGGTTGCGAGTAATCCGAAGGCGATCGAGCCAATGGTCGAGACGATCGCCCCGAGCGCCAGCAAGCGGCGAGAGGTGCGTTCGCTTTGCTGGCGTCGATCTTGGGCTTCGGCGAGCTGTTCGAGGAGTTCCTTATCTTCGTTGAGCTGGCGATTTTCCTGGCGTAGCGCTTCGGTTTCAGCGGAATGATATAGCTCCTGTTCCTGACGAATGAACGGCACAAAATAGTCATGGACAAGCTGGTAGCGATAGGCCGGAAGGTCGGGTAGGGCGAAAATTAAGCCGCATTCACAGAGAATTTGTAGGATGACATCGAGCTGAGTGGGGCTGACGTTGCTGGCCTGCGCCAAGTCCGCGCGGGTGCGAATGGGGCGCGTTCCGTTTTTATCGGTAAGGCAAAACATCAGCGCGATCGCGGCGATCTTATGCTCGGGGCCACAGTGGCTGACGGTTTCGAGCAAAAAGCGACGCACGAAATTCGCCTTCGGTCCAGCGGCGCGATATTGCTCCAAACTCGTGATGCGCTCGTGTTGGAGCTGGACGCCGACAATTTGTAGCTCGATCGGCCGCACTTCCGAGATCTCGGCGGAGAGATCCCGTACCAGTTCTTCAATCAGATCGGCATCGAGCGTAAATGTGGATCGGTTGCCGGACAGGCTGCGAATCAGATTGCGAGCTTCTCCCCGCGAAAAATTACCGATGTAGTAGCGCGATGCTTGGTTGAGGATATCGCCCTGGGTGACTTCCATCGACAGCCAGCGATCGCACTCCAGCAAACAATGGAGGCAATCATCACGCACCGAGATCGCCGCCTTCACAAATGGCAAACTCAGCAGGCGATCGAGGAAATAATAAAAATTGAGCCGGTGGGATGGATCGGCATTGGCAAAGAAAAATTCCTCGAACTGGTCAAAGATAAACACCAGCGCTAGATGCTGGGTCGTCAGATCGGTGACCGCTTCTAGAATGCGATCGACATCAAACTTCCAGGGCTTGTCATCGAGATCTTGCAGACCCGCGATCGACGCATAACCCAGCGCACTCAAGTTTTGATCGATCTGTCGAGCCAAGCGGGTAGGCCAATCAGCATACAGACCAAGAACAACAGGCAACACGACGCGACCGGAAATTGATGTCCGCTGCAAGGTCGGAACCAGTCCGGCGTGTAATAGGGAGCTTTTACCGACGCCCGATTGGCCGTGAATGGCGATGAGTTTACGATCGGGGCGTACCAACAAGGCCACCAAATTTTGAATATCCCGCCCGCGACCGGACGCCTGAATTTCACGCGAGACCGTCTCCGTCGGGACGGAGGGAACCGTGCTATCCACTGCGATCGGGCCGGGATCGTAGCGAGCTTCGAGCTGACCGATCCCGACGAAGGCTTGGAAACCGTATTGTCGGGCGATCGATTGATATTTCAGCTTGAGCTGAAGGGCTTCGCGATAGTGACCTAGCGTGAAATACATCTGGCGCGATCGTTCCAGCCACTTGAGATAGCGCACCGGATTGATCGCATGGGCATTATCATTGAGCGCCGCCGCTAGCTGCGCTTTCGCTTGGGCGAGGCTCTGCTCAAAGGTCGCTGCAACGTTATGCTGTCGCGCCGCTAGAGCCTGATAGAGCTGCGCGAGCTGCATCAGGATCGCCCGAAAATGGGGATCGATCGACGTGTCGGGCAACACGGACGACAGGAGCTGAACCGTACGCGATGCCCACAGTTGCACCTGTTGCCAGCGTGTTTCCTGCACCGCTGCCTCCGCGAGCAAGAGATAGTCTGCGGCAAGTCGAATGGGCGAACCATACTGTTTATGCAGCGTGATCGCCTGTCGCAGCACGCCTTGCAGGGGTCGCCATGCTTCGAGATCATCGAGTACCTGAGCGAGAAAAACGATCGCCGCTGCGTTCAATTCCGGGCGCATGGCAGCCGTGAAGGCAGCGAGTCCCTGACGAAATGACTGAGCGGCTTCGTTGAGGCGATCCTGACGTTCCTCAGCGGGCAAATGATGCCCCGGCAATTGACAGAGTCCGAGATGAACCCAAAGCACGCCTTGTTTGCTGAGAGCTTGGATCTGCTGCTGCGGCTGGTGTTCATCGAAGGCATTGATTTGGTGTTGGTTCTGGTTCTGGTTCTGGTTCTGGTTCTGGTTGCGGTTCGTCAGGTCGGGCGTGAGATTGTGTTTCGCGCTGAAGGTCGCCGTCGGAGCGATCGTCAGCGTTGCGCCGATCGCGATCCAGTACTCCAAGCTGTCCTGAAAATAGTCGATCGCAATATCGATTTTGCCCTGCTCGTAGGCGCGTCGCCCCACAACAAAATGGACATTAGCTCGGAGCTGCGGCGTTAGCTGGTAGCCACTGCGCTGAAGCCGACGTAGACCCAGATCCAGTTCGAGCCGATCGCGATCGCGAATCAACGGATACCGCATCAAAAACGGGTCAGAATTGGGCGTCATGACCCGATCAAATACGTGATTGCAAAAGCGATCGATTTGTTCGATCAACTGCCCCGGTTCAATATCAAACTCATACACCGTCGCCCAACTTTCCAGATCGGGCAGGTGTCGCACCATCAGGCTTAACAGCCGATCGTCCAGCCAAAACATGACGGGAAAAGCACAGCGATCGCGTAGCAGCTCGCGCCGTTGGTTGAGATCATCGAGCACATTATGGACATTCGGAGCCGTTTCAAGACCCGAAATAATGACCGCATAAGGCCGCGTGATCGCGCATTCAAGCAGAGACGGTAACAGGCTTGTGGTCTCCGGTTCGAGCTGAAGCTCGATGATTTGTGGTTCGCGATCCCTGCTCTCGGGAGCCATCACGAGGAGTTTTCCACTGATCCGTTGGCGCAGCTCACTGTAGTTGCAGTGACCCAGCAGCAACTTAAATTGACCCTGGGTTGCATTTAAAGCAAAATGCAACTCGTCAAACGATCGAGCATTGCGATCTTGAAGTGGATCTGGATCTAGCGTCATATCCCTGGTGGCAATAAAGGCCGCGACGCGATGACGATCGCGCAGCGTTTGGGCACGTTCGATGCATCAATGCACCCAAGTATAGGGTTCCCGTTTTTTCTGCGGTATGTTTCGTCAATTCTGATGTGGTGTGGAGTTAATAAAGTCAATGATTAATCTCAAGGCTTAATGGCTCCGCACCGTCGCTTCGCTCATACGATCCAGACGTGATAGTTCTCAACGAGTTGCAACCATCTAACCAGTTATCAAATTGGAGCGGGTTCACTTCTCATAGAGTCGATCGAGATGTAATCAGTCGCGCCATGACGATCCCGAGAGCCAAAATGAATTGGCTGAAAGTGATACCGTAGCGGTCTAACCGATCGTGATATCTTCATCCATCCTGCCTGATCACGATTGTCGAAGCCGTATGAAACCAAGATTTAAAACCGAAGCCGACTGGGAATACGCGGAACTGCTGATGCAGCCTGCCTTAATTCGTGTGCTCGATCGCCTGCGGGGTAAGCTCGAAGCCTCATCTTGGACGGGCGAGTTTCGGGAGGTAACCGAACCGATTCCCGGTCACTGTTTGGAGCTAACCCGCAGCACGGGCGGCGAGGTGGTGAAGTCGGTCAATCTCTGGGAGCTGTGTTTTCGGATTTGCTTTCAGAATTATGTGGTGACGGATGATCCGGAGCAGTCCTACGAGGTGGAGATCGATCGCGATTTGCTCGATGAGGATGATGATGTGGATTGGGAGCGACTCGATGAAAAAGCCGAAGCGATCGTCCGCTCTATTTTCTTTCAGCTTCCCCGCGATCCCGCCGACGCTGCTGAGTCTGATAATGCTGAGTCCGGCAATGCAGACGGTTAATTGATCCCGAACTCAGGTTAATCCAGCTCGATCGCTGGTTGATCGTCGATCAACACCCGCAAGCGCAACAAATCCTCCACCGTCACCCGCAAAAAACGCCGATCATCAATGCGAAACTGCACCTTGAGCCGATCGCTTCCCGGTACACCGGGCGGATCAAGCACCGCCAAAACACGACCGGCGTCGGTGTCGTTGAGCGGTTTAACGGGTGCATTGTCCGCCTCGATCGTCCGGGTGATCAGTCGATCGCCATCAAAAAAGATTTCCGTCGAAGTGCTGCGATCGCCCAGTTCGCCCAAAATCAACTCCATTTTCGGCTGCTGATCGAGAGACGCACCGAGGGTGATTTCGATCGGGTTTTGGGTCGGGTAGGGCTGACCGGCCTGGATGATCGGATGCCAACTGTGGGCTTGCTGGCGGCGATCCCAAAAGCGAATGCCGTAGCTATGTTGCAAAAAGTCCTGAACCTCGATGCCCTGTTCGAGCTGGAGTGCGCCGATCGCGATCGCGTCTAGCGGTCGATCCTGACGGATTTTCTCCGCCGGGAAATAGCCCTCAACCCAGCGCTGCACCGCCGGGATCTGCACCGACCCGCCCACGAGCAACACCGTATCAATCTCGCGGATCGTCACGTCCTGGCGTTGGGCTTGCTGCACCACGCGATCGAGACAGCGATCGAGCTGCCCAAAAAAGTCACGATCGCGCAAAATTTGCTCAAACGCTTCACGATCGAGACTCAGCTCATAACTCTCGAAATTCGCCTCATCAAAATAAACCTCGGTGGCCTCCGATCGTTGCGAAAGCTGAATTTTGAGACGCTCTGCTAACCGTGTCGTTAAGGCATTTTTCGCGAGACCCTGGCTCTGGGCGAAATAATCCACCAGCCAATTATCAATATCCGTGCCGCCTAAATCCAGGCCGCTTTTCGCCAAGACCCGCGCCGTTTCCAGCTTTTGCCCCGATTCCTCCGCAAAGGATTTATCACCCCATTTCAAAATGAAGCCGAGGGGATTGCGTTGGTTTTGCACCCCGCGATCGAGCTGCACCAGCGACAAATCCAGCGTTCCGCCGCCAAAATCCACCACCAGCAAATTTTTCGCCGCCGTCGCGCCATAGCCCAGCGCCGCCGCCGTTGGTTCGTCGATCATCCGTACGCGATCGATCCCCGTCACCGCGCACACCTGCCCGAGCCACTGGCGATACACCTCAAAGCTTTCCACCGGAACCGTCAAAATCAGCGACTCGGTCGGCAGCGGAACCGCGCGAACCGCCTCGATCACCTGGCGTAAAAACAGTTCACCGATCCACTCAAAGCGCATCGCTTCGCCGTCAAGTTCGGGCAAAAAACCTTGAATATCCGCCCCGATGCCCCGCTTAAAACTCCGAAAAAAGCGCCGATCGCTCGTCACATCCAAGCCGCGATCGCGCACCGCCTGACCGACGATCGCCGCTTCACTTGACGCATTTTCGACATAGACCAAACTCGGCACCACAGGCACATCACCCAGCGGACTCGATAGCGGCAAGCGCACCGTTTCAGCCTTGCCCGTCGCCGCATTCCAGCGCGTGACAACCGTATTACTTGTGCCAAAATCGATCGCGATCGTCATGAGTCTGCTGAGGTCTACCGCTAAAGGGTGCAAATGGTGAGAGTTTCGTTCAATACGGGCCACTAACCCTCAACCATCAAACCACTTTCACCTAAGCTTTGCGGCTTGCCACCGGGATATTTTCGGGATGGAGAGAAGACGGCAGCTCTAGGCAATAGCCCGCACCGTACACCGTCTTGATAAAACGCGGATGACGCGGCTCTGGCTCCATCTTCGTACGCAAATGGCGAATATGAACCCGAATAGTCTCGATATCGTCGTTCGGATCGTAGCCCCAAACCTCTTTCAAGATGGCGCTGGGCGACACCGTTTGGCCGTGACGTTGTAGCAAACAGTGCAGCAGTTCAAACTCTAGGTGCGTCAGCTTCACTGTCTGCTCAAACCAAATCGCCTCAAAGCGCTCCGGAACCAGAGTCAGCGGGCCATAGTTAAGAATTTCGGTATGCTTCGCGGCTTGGGGAATGCGATCGGTACGGCGCAACAACGCCCGCACCCGTGCCAACATCTCCTCAATCTCGAACGGCTTCGTCATATAGTCATCCGCCCCCGAATTAAAGCCATCGACTTTATTTTGCGTTTGACTCAGTGCCGTCAACATCAAAATCGGGATATCGGACGTACGCTCATCGCGTCGCAACCGCTGACAGACGGTGAAACCATCCACACGGGGCAGCATCAGATCCAGCACAATTAAGTCTGGCATCAACTGCACAGTTAACGCCTGCGCTTTGACGCCATCCCCAGCCTTGCTAACGTCATACCCAGCCATCTCTAGGTTGATGGCAACGAGTTCTGAAATGGACGGATCGTCGTCGATTACGAGAATTCTGGGCATTACGGAACGAGACCTCTAGGACAGCAACGGACAAGATGCGGCAGGCAAAGCGGCTCGTAAAAGTTACGATGCTTTGCGGAGCATTAAGAACAGCTCCCTGATTATAAACAAGTATCTCAATCTCCGTCTCGGTCTGTCAGAAATTGGCACGATCGTCATACGACCGAAGCGTTGCAGGATGCAGGGCAACCGCATACTAATTTTGCCCAAACGAGAGCATCAGGGGTACAGCGATTAAGGTACTCGATCCACATCAGTTTTTCTCAATCAGGCCGCCCTTCAAGCTCCATAGTGAGAAAAATGGGGAGTATGCATTTGCCCTGTTGCAGGATGTGATCGCCAAACCCACAGCCCAAAAATTAATCTCCAGATACCCGCTAAGATGGATTGCCGATTCAGGAATCTAGGGGAGCGATGAACGATCGACTACGAATCGGGGTGGTGGGCGGTGGCGCGGCGGGATTTTTTGGCGCGATCGCCTGTGCCGAGGCCAATCCACGGGTACAGGTGACGCTATTTGAAGCGGCGCGGGAACCACTGGGAAAAGTGCGCGTATCCGGCGGTGGACGCTGCAACGTCACCCACCATTGTTTTGACCCGGCGCAGTTGGTCGGCTACTATCCACGCGGCGGCAAAGCCCTACGCGGGGCGCTGACGCGATTTCAGCCGCGCGATACGGTCAAGTGGTTCGAGGATCGCGGCGTCGCACTAAAGGTCGAAGCGGATGGGCGGATGTTTCCGACAACGGACGATTCGGAGACGATCGTCGCCTGTTTGATGCGATCGGCAAAACAGGCCGGGGTGACGCTGCGATCGCATACACCCGTACGCGAGATCAATCGAAAAACTGTAGCAGGACAGGCGGAAGCGTTTGAAATTGTGACCCGCGATGATCGGTTAATCGTCGATCGCCTGCTCCTCGCCACCGGCAGCAGTCGTAAAGGCTACCTTTGGGCACAAAAACTCGGCCAAACGATCATCGATCCCGTTCCCTCGCTCTTTACCTTTCAAATCAACGATCGCGCCCTCCACGCCCTCGCCGGGATTTCCGTCCCCGAGGCGATCGTCCGCATTCCCGGCACAAAACCCAATCAAAACCTCAGCCAAACGGGGCCACTTCTGATCGCCCATTGGGGACTCAGCGGCCCCGCTGTGCTCAAAACCTCCGCCTGGGGAGCGCGATACCTGCACGATCGCAGCTACCGTACCCCGATCCGCGTCAACTGGCTGCCAAACTCAACCCCCGAAGACCTGCGATCGCACCTCCAACACCTGCGCCAGGACAGCGCCCGCAAAGCGATCGCCAGCTTTTCCCCCTTCGGCTTCTCCCGTCGGCTGTGGGGCTACCTGCTCGATCGCGCTGGGCTCGATCCCCAACTCCAATGGGCGCAACTTCCCAAGCCGAAAGTCAATCGTCTGGTTGAACTGCTTACCCAGTGCGACTTTGACGTCACCGGCAAAGGTCAATTTAAAGACGAGTTCGTCACCTGTGGCGGCGTGCGGCTCAAAGACGTGAATTTCACCACGATGGAAAGTCGCGTCTGTCCGGGGTTATTTCTCGCCGGGGAAATTCTCGATATTGATGGTGTCACCGGCGGCTTTAACTTTCAAAATGCCTGGACGACGGGCGCGATCGCGGGACACGCGATCGCAAACCCGCTAGATCCATAGTTCCATCGTTTCCCCGTGGCAAATCTTCCGCGCGAGTCCGGTTTTAATTGCGTCTCATCGCGTCTCATCGCGTCTAATTGCGTCGAATTTCGCTGACCGTAGACCTCGATCCCCAGAATTCGCTAAGGTACAAACGCAGTACAGCCATTCGATGCGCCCAAGCGGCCATCACGAGCGAATTAGGAGCGTCAGACGATTTAGGGGTATGAGCGAAAAATTTGAGTCCGCACAGGAACAGGTCGAAGCGATCGAAGCCAATGCCGAGGCGATCGCCCTCGCTGCGTATCGCGGCTTCATTCAATCCAACGAAAAGGGAACCGTCGTCCTCTTGCGCCAAAACACCAACGACGCGCCCGAGCTAGCCACCTGGCAAATTCGCTATAAACCCCTCAGCAAAATCGAAGATATGCTGTCCGATTGGCGTGAATCGGGCTTACAAGAAATGCTAGTGCGCTATAACCCGGTGACATCCGTAGTCTGCACTTTTCTCTATCCCAACGGCCAGCATTCGAGCTTTCACTTCGCGCCCGAACCATCCCCCGAAAGCATCTACGCCAGCGTCGGTAACCCCACCAATGGCAAAAGCCTCGAAGATGATCAAGCGCCAACCGATCTTGATGAAGCGTAATTGAAGCTCAGATTGTTAGCCCGCTGATCAACTTGCATTTATTCGCTTACCAAGCCGATTATCAAAATCTGACCGGATCTCTGCCCATGTCGAATTCACCGATCGAATCCACCCCAACCCCTCAAGCCGCCTCAACGCCCCCCACAACCACCGCCGCCGAACCCGAAACAATCCTCTGTCCCTACTGCAAACGCACCGCCACCAATGGCATTAAATGCAAAGGGGCTTGTGTTGCCGACGCGAGCTAACCGGATCGCTGATCGCGATCGCCGTCCTGTTTCCGGCGATCGCGACGTGCCACCGCTTTACTTGGAAATAAAGTGAACCCAGAAATTACCATCCGGGATACAGGTGCGACGGATCAGGTTATAGGAATAGGTTTTGTAAGCCCCGCTCAGATCGGTGCGATATCCCGAAGAGAACCATTCGCCATAGGGATCGTGGACAACAAAACCGGTCTCGTTGTAGCCGACGACGACGATAATGTGACCAAAACTCGTGAAGTAACCGTGAATCACCGCCGGGTTACCCTTCACGAGCCATGCTTTAACCTCGTCGATCGTGGCATTTTCACGAAACTCATCCTTACCGCCATAGTCCCGCACAATCTTGGCGAGATCGTAGGGATTGTGACGACTCAGGCCGCGATAGATGGCGTATTCATAGAGCTCGTCTTCATACTGGCCAATATTGTCGCGCCGAGGCAGACCCAAAAACTGAAGGCACATCGCGATCGAGGTGACATTGCAGGAACCCGTGGGGTTGTACCAGTTATCGAGCTGCGATTTATACGGGACATTGAGCTTGACCGAAGCCGGTGGCCCTTTCGGTGGAGTCGTTGGCGCTGTGTCGCTCGCTTTATCCTTGGGGTTATAGATCGTGACATGCTCACTGAAGGCATACCAAATCTTAGACGGCTTTACTTCTCCGTTCTCGTGCAGTTTCGGAAATGCATCGTTACGCAGGGTGACGCGAACATGTTTACGCGCTGACGGTTCAACGTCGATCAGCTTGAAGGATTTGCCACTAGCGACAAGCTGCTTTTCGGTCTCAGGCAAGGAAGATGACTGGAGCGGGCGTGCCTTGAACACCGTATCTTGCTTAATCGTGATGGTGGGAATGTTAATCGGCAAGTCCGATCGTTTGGTTTCGATCACCTTTTTGGCGGTCAGTGCCCCGAGGTAACCTTTTTCTCCCGTTTCCATCAGCATCTGAAACCGCTCAAAGGCGGCGCTACTGATCGGGCCAAAGATGCCATCAGCGGGCGGGTCAAGCAATCCTAGGTTAATGAGACGCACCTGGATTTGGCGGCTCAACTCATCGTCGGCAGCAATATCTTGGTGGTCGTAGCGCCGATCTGTCTGTAGAAAGTCTTGAAGTTTCACGATCGCCTGCAATAAAAAGGTTAGCGAGTTCCAATCGCTCTCAGTGTGTGTGTCCTAGGATGGTCTCGCGACTATCTTTTCACACTGGAGCTTTGAGCGATCAATTACGCCCCGAACGCCCGTCTGAGTTTAGCAAATTCGGTATGCAGGCTACAGCGCCGGGGTGAGATCTTGTCACAAAGGTCATGTTTGGGGCGCTTGCTTGTATGATTAAGGTAGTTATTGAAAAATCCGGGATGTAGCGCAGCTTGGTAGCGCGCCTGCTTTGGGAGCAGGATGCCGCAGGTTCGAATCCTGTCATCCCGATTCAGCTTTAAATAAAGACCTCAAACACGCTCAAACGAGACCGTTGCTTCAATGTCAACGGTCTCGTTTGTCTATAGGCTCGCTAAACAGGGCGCGATGGACGTCGCGCGATCGGGCTGCCTAGCCGACAGACTCAGCTCGATCGCGCGACCTCTCAATCAACGCTTCCGCAACTATTCGGACGCAGACTCCGGCGGAGCTGGTCGAACCGGAGTTCGTCCATAGGTACCGGTATAGAAACGGAGACGACCGATCAAATCTTCCGACAGTGAGTTCGGGTGCATTTGCCAGTCCCAATTGCCCGTCGCTTTACCCGGTGCATTCATCCGTGAATCGGTTCCCAATCCAAGCAAATCTTGCATCGGGAAGATGGCGCGATCGGCGACGCTTGCCAGCGCCAAGCGAATCAGATCCCAATTAACCCCTTCACCTCGACTACAGCCCAGATAATTCCAGACCCATTGGTTTGGATCAGAGTCGCGTTCCTCATACCAGCCGACGGTTGTGTTGTTATCGTGGGTTCCGGTGTAAACAACGCAGTTCGGCGTGCGGTAGTTGTAGGGCAGATAGGGATTATCCGGGCCAGAATCGAAGGCAAAGTGCAGGATTTTCATGCCGGGGAAGCCGAACTCATCGCGCAGGGCTTCAACTTCGGGGGTGATGATGCCCAAGTCTTCGGCGATGATGGGCAGCTCGCCGAGTTCTTCGCGTAATTTCAGGAAAAATTCACGACCGGGCGCTTCGACCCAGACGCCATTCATCGCGGTATCTTCGCCACCGGGAACGGACCAGTAGGATTCAAAGCCTCGGAAGTGGTCAATCCGAATCAGATCGACGTATTCTAGGATGGCTTTAAAGCGCTGAATCCACCATTTAAAACCGGTTTTCTGTAAAACTTCCCAGTTGTAGACCGGGTTACCCCAGAGTTGACCGGTTTCGCTGAAATAGTCGGGCGGGACGCCGGACATTTCCGTCGGTAGACCGGTTTCGGGATCGAGACAAAAGATTTCGGAGTGTGCCCAGACGTCGGCGCTGTCCTGAGCAACATAGATCGGAATATCGCCAAAAATTTCGATGCCGCGATCGTTGGCGTATTGCTTTAAGGCCGACCACTGGGTGTGGAATTCGTACTGGAGATAGCGGCAAAATTCGATCTCATCGCCTAGCTTGCCGCGCCATTTGGCCAGTTCTGCCGGGTCACGCTTGGCGATCGGTTCCGGCCACTCAAACCAATTTAAATCGCCAAAATGTTGCTTCAGCGCACTGTAGAGCGAATAGTCATCGAGCCAGCTTGCACTGTGTTGACAAAATGCTTGAAAGGCTTGCTGCTGATCGGGTGTTGCGGAAGCTTTAAAGCGATCATAAGCTTTGCGCAGCAAGGGGAGTTTGTAACTACGGACGAGATCGTAGTCAACGCGATCGAGCGGGAAACTCGGCGGATAGGCAATCTCTTCGAGGGTGACCAGATTCTGACGACACAGTGAGTCGAGGTCAATCAGGAGCGGATTGCCTGCCATGGCGGAGTAGCACATGTAAGGCGAGTTGCCGTAACCGACCGGGCCGAGGGGAAGGATCTGCCAGATTTTCTGGTCGCTTGTTTCGAGAAAGTCAATGAACCGATAGGCTTCAAATCCAAGATCACCAATCCCGAAGCGACTGGGAAATGAGGTGGGATGGATCAGAATGCCGCTAGCGCGGGAAAACACCATAAAAAGCAGACCTATATGAGGGGACGACGGGACTGATCGAGTGTCTCGTCAGGTCTCGTTGCGTTCTGAATCTAACACGGGGATTTCACGTCGATCGCCGAGTTTTGTACAGGTTCACGAAGATTGTTATGGGCTTAACATTAAGTGCTGAAAGCTGTGACAAGACGTCACAAATCGTACGAATTTACGATAGCGTGTCGAGAGTTCTTGGCAATTGTTCGGAACTCTCGACACACTGTCCTTAGTGCTATTTTTTATCTCGATGACCTATCGTAATCCCAGCCCGACTGCTGACATTATTATTGAGCTGATCGATCGGCCAGAACGACCGATCGTCTTGGTCGAACGACAAAATGACCCCTTGGGCTGGGCAATTCCCGGCGGCTTTATTGACGAAGGCGAAACGATCGAGCAGGCCGCGCGACGAGAAGCGAAGGAAGAAACGGGTCTAGACGTTTCACTGGTGGAACTGCTCGGGGTGTATTCTGACCCCAAACGTGACCCGCGCAAGCATACAATGAGCGTCGTTTATGTTGCGACCGCCACCGGTACAGCGATCGCCGGTGATGATGCCAAAGCCCTACAACTGTTTGCACCGTCGGATCTGCCGCAGCCTTTATGCTTCGACCACGCGCAAATCTTGCGAGACTATCTCCACTATCGCTACTACGGCAAGCGATCGCCGATCGCCTAACGCCAAGACACTACACACGTCCCAAAACTTGCTGATAGAACGCCAGTTGTTTTTGCGCGATCGCCCGGTTGGTATAGTCCGCGAGGGCGCGATCGTAGCCCAGTTTCGCTTTCGTTTTTAGCAACTCTGGATCATCCAGATATTGCAATAAACACTGGCGCAGTTTGTCCGCATCTCCCTCAGGAAACACCAACCCCGCCTGATCGATCACGTAGGGAATCTCGCCCGAATCCGAACCAATAATGGCAACCTCACAGGCCATCGCTTCAATCAACACATGGCCAAACTGCTCTTTCCAGCCAACCGAGGACAGCGTTTTGAGCTTATAGGTCGTTTCCGACGGCAACACCATCACATCCAACAAATTGATATAGCGATAGACCTCGTCGTGCGGCACACTTTCGACGAACAGCACGCGATCGCTCCAGCCATGATCGCTCGCCCAGGTTTCGAGCTGTTCCCGCAGTGGGCCGCGACCGAGCAGGAGACATTTCCAGCGACGATCGGGCATTCCCTCCAGCGCTCGCGCCAGGGTTAACAAGCCTTTTTCTTCCACGAATCGCCCGATAAACCCGATCGTAAAATCCTCCGGCATGAGACCCAGCTTCGTTTTTAAAGCATCTTGTTCCTGGGGGCGAAACAGATCTTCGTTGACGCCAAGCTGCGGCAAAACGGCGATCGGGCCTCGGTAGTCATGATCGCGCAAAATATCCGCACCATCTTTATTCCCAGGAATTGCTCCGTGAGTATTTTTGAGATTATATGCTTCGAGCCAAGATACCGGCCACTTTAGGCCATAGGGGATATTCCACCAGGTAAAGAAAGTGTTTTTCGCCTTGAGACCTAACAGTTTATTGAGCGTAATTAGTTGCGCGTAAGCCAAGCCTTTTGCGCCCTGTTCCACATGAATGATATCGGGTCGAAATTCGCGCAATAGCGAAACAATTCCCCAGCGAAACATCAGTAAACCCTGTTGGTTTTGGCTGAAATTCGCGATCGGGACAATCCGAAAATTCCCTTCATTTAGTGGTTCACTAACAATCGTTTTATTTTGAACTCCGCCTGGTCGCCAGTGTTTTGGTACAACGATCGTTACCTCAATATCCGGAGCTAACTTCGCCAGCTCACGAAATTTATCGCGATTGAGATCAACGATGTATGTATGGCTGACGACGAGAATTCTCATTTTTAAAATAGGTAATAATAAAAGCTAACAGTTTGCCCTACATCTGCTAAAACAGAGACACTGCGATCGGGCCATTAATCCCGTCGTTTCAGCAAGGTATTTTCAAAGATCAAGAATTTCGTTGGCGATCGAGACGCGAGTAAATCTGACCATCATTCCACAGTGCTATCACCCAAGTTTTCAAAGCATCGAGAAAACCAAGAGTATAGAACCCAAGTCGAACCAAGATCTTGATCGGCGACCCACTTTTATTGCACGGTGGATGACCCAATACATGACAGTCAAAGAGTTTCGTGAAGAAACGCAAACACTGACCCAGAGTCAGATTATGTAACCCCAAGAAAAAGTGATTGTGGTAGAACGTCACCTGATATCCCATCGATTTCGTCGAAACATCGTGACACCCACCCGTCGGCTCACCGATATGAATCAGCGACGCCTCCGGGTCATACCAAATCATCAACCCCGTTTTGCGAATCCGCAGACAAAAATCCGACTCTTCGCGCACCGCGCTCCCCCGAAACCGCTCATCAAACCAAATTCCGTGTTTCGTGAAAATTTCGCGACGATAGGACATATTGCAGCCCCGCGCGGACAACACCTGCTGCGGCTTAATCGTATGCACCAAATCCAAGTGATACCAAGCAATACCGGGGTCCATCGCTTCCGGCGGCATTTGCTCGATCCGTAGTGCGCCCTGCGAGTCAGCGAGTTTCATGCGATCGAACACCCGACCCGCGACACCGGCAATGTCAGGGCGATCAATATAGTTCTGCGCGTGCTTTTGCAAATAGTCCGGCTCTAGGCGTACATCATCATCAATAAACACAATGATGTCACCGGCAGATCTGCGAACGGCATAGTTCCGCGCACCGGGCAAACTCGCCCACTCATTCAAGGTATAAAGCTGGATTTTCCCTTCGTCTGCCACTTGTTTTAAGTAGGCTGAAGTTTCAGGCGTATGCTGGGGAAGCTGATCAACAACGATCGTTTCAAACTTGGGATAATCTTGGGCGAGGACATCGGCGATCGTTTCGACCAGAGGCTCTTCTCGCCCATAAGTCGGAACGACAACAGTAATAAAGGGGGATTGCATCTAGGTTTGTGGACTCCACTCGCAAATAATAATTCTTAGTCTTGAGATAGCCTGCTTATTCAACATGAATAATGCAGAATTTATTCATGCTTTAGTTTAGTGACCATGTATTTATCATGCTTATTTTTTTATCAAAGTTAGATGTGTAGCCTTGTAGGATTAACTCTTACCGGCCTTGGTTTTTTCTAGCTGCTTCATATAAACCTTGAGTTTCCTTGATTCTATTAACCCCCGAAGCTTATCTAGTGCTTTTTGTTTGCGCTCAGATTCCTGTCGATCAATCTCTGGTAAGCGTAAAATCAACCCTGCAAATATCCAATAGTATACAGCCGCAGGATCAACATCTAATGGATAATAGTAGGTCTGGTAGCTCAGGAAGAAAATAAAGACCCAAAAAGAAGCACCATAGCTTCTTAGATTTGGATCTTTAAGTGAACGATAGGCTTTGAAAGTTTTGACCGTAATCACTGTCAAAACTCCAGCATATGCCATTGTTCCGAGACCAAGTTCATAGATCAACTTTGGATAATAGGTCTCAATGAGTGCTGCCTCTCCAAACATACGTGCTGAATTAGTTGCTCGTCCAATCCCGTGACCGAAGGGCTTAAATCCACCGCTAGAGTGACCTGCTTGCTCTGCAATAAAATCCGTGGGCGGCGATGCATTCCAGCGACTCACGGTACTATCGATGCGCTCCTGAATAATATCGGGAAAGAGAAGAAAAGCAGCAAAAATAAGAACGGAAATTCCGCCTACGATCGGAATAAATGTTTTTGGTTTTGAGAGTTGACCCGTGAGGATTAGCAAGGCGATCGTGATGACAGGCACGAGCAGCAGGGCAATACGTTGTCCCGAAATCATGGCATTCACAAACACAAGGACTAGCCCCAAAAAGCCAACACCACGCCACTTGATAGAAGGATCGCTAAACGTGGTTGCAAATGTTGTAAATGTATTGCTAATGAGAAACCAAGCCCACTGCCAAGGTGCAACGAAAGTCCCCGGTAAGCGAATCATATTTTGAGATGGACTAAAGACTAATGATCCGCCAATAAAGCACCTATACTCCAAGGTTGCTTTGAATAAGTCATCTCCAATCAAGTGATCTGTGCCCTGGCAAACCCCCGAAACTAACATCTGATATTGCATGACTCCCAAAAAACAACAGATGATGGCTAATACTGTATGTAGTCGTGTGAACCATACCAGCTCAAATTTTGTCTTTAGTAAACTATAGGTACATGAAATTAAAGGTAAGTATCCGAGCAGTACTTTGATCCCAATAACTGCCATTAGGATCGGCTTTCCTTTTGGCTTACTAGAAAACTGCTGTGCAACGTTAGCAGATAGCATCGTCAGCAGTAAAAATACAGCTAATATCAATAATGCCTGTTGCAGACCCTTTGGCATTAAGAATGGGAGCTTATTTTTCTTGAAATCTTGGTAAATTGCGTAATAAGCAGGGAAAGCAAAACCATCTTTGGCAAGCTGGAAAACGGCATTTCCACCTCCAATCCCATAGGTGATAGTCCCCGCGAAGGGCATGTAAGCAACAAAAGCCCAAAGCGCAAGGTAGGGATAGTTGAGTGCCATCATCAAGACGAAAATTCCACCACCACCGGCGATCGCGAGTTTTTCATCTTTCACAAAGAATAAGACTGCACCAATAACAATTCCTAGGCTTAAAGCCAGTGAAGCAGTGCTAATGATTTTTTGCTTTTCTTTCTTCTTTTTTCTCTGTTGTATTGAAAATTCCTGAGGTGTCAACTCTGACTTAACCTCAAAATCTTCCAGTTTGACGCCGAGTTTTTCTAGGTCAATCGGCTTTGGTTGCTTTGCTGATTTTTTTGCCATGTTTCACTAGAACGCTTTGGAGCTTGAGTGTTTAGACGACGTGGGATTGATGTCGATCAGACTTGAGGATGTGAACTGGGCAGAAATTGATCGTGATGTTGAGAGGCGTTGCGATTCGAGAATTGAGAGTGGAATGGTCGAGATGAAACGGGGTTACGAAAATTGCTGGGTGTGGAAGGCGGCGTAGCGCTGACCGGCGGCGAGGAGGCTGTCGTGAGTGCCGCTTTCGATGATACGGCCACGCTCCATGACGAGGATACGATCGGCGCGTCGGATGGTGGTGAGGCGGTGGGCAACAATCAGGACGGTGCGGTCTTCCATGATGCGATCGAGGGCTTGCTGGACGAGGGCTTCGGATTCGGAGTCGAGGGCGGAGGTGGCTTCATCGAGGATCAGAATGCGGGGGTTGTGCAGGACGGCGCGGGCGATCGCGATGCGCTGGCGTTGGCCGCCGGAGAGGTTAACTCCGCGTTCGCCGACCCAGGTTTCGTAGCCCTGGGGGAATTGCTGGATGAATTGGTGGGCGTTGGCGATTTTGGCGGCGGCGATGACTTGATCGCGATCGTAGCTCATTTGTCCGAAAGCGATGTTTTCGGCGATCGTGCCGGTGAGCAAGATCGTATCCTGCGGGACGATGCCGATCTGGTGGCGCAGACTGGCGAGGGTGAAGTCGCGGACGTCGCGGCCATCGATCGCGATTTTGCCCTGCTGTGGATCGAAGAAGCGCGGTAATAAGTGTACGAGGCTGCTTTTACCAGCTCCGGATGAACCGACGAGGGCGATCGTGGTGCTGGCGGGAATGTCGAGACTGATGTGGTTGAGGGCGGGTTCGTCGCTGCTGGGATAGGTCAGCGAGACGTTGTGATAGGTGACGTGGCCTCGGGTTTCGGCGATCGCGATCGCCTGGGGGGATTCGATGATGTCGGGGGGAATGGCCAGTAGCTCGAAGAGGCGATCGATCGAAGCTTCGGCTTGTTTAAATTCGTTGTAGTTGCTGCTGACGAGGGAAATCGGGTCAATCAGCATGGCGATCCCGGCGACGTAGCTGGCGAAACCGCTGCCGGTGAGGTTGCCTTGGGAGATTTGCCAGCCACCGAGGAAAAAGATGAGCAACACGCCCATCGCTTCGAGGAAACCGACGACGACGAATTGCAGGGCTTGGGTTTGGGCGGTGAGGAATTTGATGCGGCGGGCGCGATCGGCTTCGGTGGAAAAGCGCTGAAGGGCGTGATCTTCGGCGGCGAAGCTTTGGACGATGCGGATTGCGCCGAGCATTTCGGTGACAAATGAGGCGAGGTCAGAAATGCGCTCCTGGCTACGACGGGAGTAGCCCATCAGGCGTTCGCCAAACCAGCCGATCGACAGGGCAATCACGGGGGCGATCGTCAAGGTCGCGAGGGTGAGCCGCCAGTTCAGCCAGACCATATAACCGAGAACGACGATCAGTTGCAGGACGCTGGGAACGAACTGGTGAAATATTTTGTTAATCGCTTCGCCGACGCGATCGACGTCTTCCGTCAGACGGTAGGCCAGATCGCCGGTTTTGGCCTTGGCGAAATAGGTCGCGCCCAGAGTTTGCAGATGGGCATAAACACGGGTTCGGAGATCAAAGGCAATGCCGAGGGCGGCTTTCGCCATCAGGACATCTTGGCCGAATTGCACCAAGCCCCGCAGGATAAAAATCCCGGCACTCCAGGCCATGAGCCGGGCGATCGCCTGAACGTTGCCATCACCGATATAGCCCGCGATTTTGCCGACGATCACGCCCAGAATCGGCCAAAACACGGTGAAGCCCAGGGTACAGGCGAGCGCGAGCGCGATCGTTGTGCGGCGACTTCGCAAATACGGAGCCAGTCGCCAGTAATTTGAGTGCGGCGCTGGAGTTGGGGTGCTTGGGGAATCGGTGTCGGGGATCGATCGGGGCTTCAAGATCAGCGCAAAGATAAAGGGATGGATATATTGCCGCTAACGATACACGGCGGGCTGGCATCAAAATAATCTGATCGGACTTTGTCAAGATTCGTTACAATCGAGCCTCAGATCAGCGTAAGTTTGGGGGATCACCGTGATCCCCCAAACTTACGCTGATCCCAGCGTCATTACGATCGCCGTTCTACTGTTGTCTCTCTGAATTGATCGAGCATGTCCAGTCCCACCCCGATCGCTTCCGACCCCAGCGCGAGCCGCATCGCCACGATCCTACGCGCCGGACAGCCCGATGAAACCGTGCGCGTCCAGGGCTGGGTACGCACCAAGCGCGAGCTAAAAAATTTCGCCTTTATCGAAGTCAATGACGGCTCGGCGATGGCAAATTTACAGATTGTGCTTGATCCCCAATTACCGGACTACGCCACGATCATCAAGCAGCTCCAGACCGGCGCGTCGGTCGATGTGGTGGGCAAGTTGGTCGAGTCACCGGCCAAGGGGCAGCGCCTGGAGATGCAGGCGATCGCCGTCACCGTCGTCGGCGAATCCGACAGCGAAACCTACCCGCTCCAGAAAAAGCGTCACTCCTTCGAGTTCCTCCGCACGATCGCCCATCTGCGATCGCGCACCAATACCCTCGGAGCCGTCTTCCGTGTCCGCAATGCCGCCTCAAACGCGATCCATGAGTTCTTCCAAGAACGCGGTTTTTTGTGGGTACATACGCCAATTTTGACGGCGAGCGACTGCGAAGGGGCGGGGGAAATGCTGGGCGTCACGGCGCTGGACTTAGCGAATCCACCGAAGACGGACAAAGGCGCGATCGATTACAGCCAGGACTTTTTTGGCAAACCGGCCTATCTAACGGTGAGCGGTCAGCTCGAAGCCGAAGTCATGGCGATGGCCTTTAGCAATGTCTACACCTTTGGCCCGACTTTCCGCGCGGAAAATTCCAACACGTCGCGCCACTTAGCGGAATTTTGGATGGTGGAACCGGAGATGGCTTTTTGCGATCTGGCGGGCGATATGGACTTAGCCGAAGCGTTTCTGAAGTACGTGTTTAAGGCGGTGTTGGAACAATGTCCCGAAGATATGGAATTTTTCAATCAGCGCATTGATAAAACGGTGATCGATCGCGCCCAAAATATTATCGAAAGTGGTTTTGAGCGGGTGACGTATACCCAGGCGATCGAGATTTTGATCAAGGCCGATCGTCAGTTTGAATATCCGGTGGAATGGGGCGCAGATCTACAGTCAGAACATGAGCGCTATCTGGCTGAAGAATTTTTCAAAAAGCCGGTGATCGTGTATGACTATCCGATCGGCATCAAGGCGTTTTATATGCGAGCCAACGAGGATGGTAAAACCGTCGCGGCGATGGATGTCCTCGCGCCGGGGATCGGCGAAATCATCGGCGGCTCCCAGCGTGAAGAGCGGCTCGATGACCTCACCCAACGCATCACCGCCCAGGGTTTAGATCTCGATGATTACTGGTGGTATCTCGATCTGCGTCGGTACGGCAGCGTTCCCCATGCGGGCTTTGGTCTTGGGTTCGAGCGGCTGGTGCAGTTCCTGACGGGGATGGGCAATATCCGCGATGTAATCCCGTTCCCGCGTGCGCCGCTGAGTATCGACTTTTAGGCTCGGATTTCGGGCAACATAAACAGAGATGCGTATGGTTTGATCAAGCGGTTCAAACCATACGCATCGAGTAAAAGAAACTGACTTTCCCGCGATCGTATTAGATCCCAGGAGTTAGGCCAGGGTGAATCTACCGCTACCTCGTTCATCCATTTGGATATAAAGTTCAGGAAATTTCAACATAGTCTGCACATTTAAGATTGATGGTCTTTGGTGATGCGGCAAGAAAAACCCCAAGGCTATGATGGGTCTCAGGGTTTGATATCAGGGTGCATCTACCACTACCCTTATCCGCTTGGCGCTAAGGCGTTCCGGATAGTTCGTGGCGAAAAGTTTAAGAATTTCGATGAGCTGATGGTGTGTGCTCGATCGCGCAAATAAAAACCCCGAGGCCAAATATGGTCACGGGGTTTAAATGTCAGGGTGCATCTACCACTACCTTTATCCCTGAAGTTCCAAGGTGTTCCGGAAGGTTTGGGAAATTGTTTGATTTTTCGTTCTTTGATTGGAACCGAGAAAAATAAAAACCCCGAGGCCAAATATGGTCACGGGGTTTAAATGTCAGGGTGCATC
>CAZFJL010000054.1:23300-29619 GCA_964518905.1 uncultured Geitlerinema sp.
TACCACTACCTTTATCCCTGAAGTTCCAAGGTGTTCCGGAAGGTTTGGGAAAAATTCTCGAAGGTGCATCAGGGCTGGGGGGGCGATCGTGCTGGGGGCTACTCTTTGGGGGTCGGTTAGCTAGTGAGGGTGTTTTGCTCTTTTGTTTAATCTATTAATACGAAATCCAATTATGTATAAGCTTGGATTGTCGATCTAGGCGGACACCGCACTATTCGCAAAGCAAAGGCTACGTTAACGACCAGCTCAGTGCTCATCGGTGTTTTTGTCTTTTTCTCATACAGAACCGGATTTCGGATAAGACTTTCACGTCTCTCAAAAATCATGCCTAAAACTAATCCTAATTCTCAGATGACATTCACCGATGATAGTGAACGCCATATCCATCGCTATCTCTGTATCGGTTGCCCGATGGGTTGCCGCCTAGAGGTGGAAGACACCAACGAGGGCGAAATCGTCGAGGTGCGCGGCTTTAGCTGCAAGCGCGGCGAAGCCTACGCCAAACAGGAACACGTCGAGCCGAAGCGCATGGTCACCACCACGATCGCGATCGACTCCGGCCTCTGGGCGCGGTTACCCGTCCACACCACCGCTCCCGTCCCTAAAGATCGCGTCATGGCCGTGTGTCAGGCGCTGCACCAGTTGCACGTCACCGCGCCGATCACTCGTGGTGAGGTGGTGTGTCGTAATGTGTTGGGGACAGGGGTGGATGTGACGGCATCGCGATCGATGCCAGTGGGCGGTTAGCTGATCAGCCCCCTACCACTCTCCGACCAGCACAAACGGCGACCAGTAGTAGGGTGATTTAAAGCTGCTCTGGGTGGTAGCGTCTTCGGTGTTCACATCAAGCTGTCCCGCGATCGCGTCCCGTTGAGCCGCCGCCAAGGCAGCGGCTTTGCTTAAACCATCACGTCGGTAACGATAAAACGCCTGCATGATTAACGACGTCGATTGATCGCTCACATTCCACAACGAACCGATCGTCGATCGTACGCCCGCCCGCAACCCCATACCTGCCATACCCAACACCGCCCGATCGCTCCCCTCCGCCGTCTGACAGGCGCTAAAGATCACCAGATCGAGATCGGTGGCGCGGGTGGGATCGTTGCTGCGTAGGATCTGACCGAGGCGATCGAACGGGATTAGCTCGTCCGCCACGATGAAGGTCTCCGCCGCAAGTGCGCCAAACGATCCGTGGGTGGCGATGTGGGCGACATCGTAGCGGCGCGAGGCGATCGTCTCGGCAAAGGTCTCGCTGAGAAAGTCCTCGTCTAGTAAATACAACGATTGGGGCAGGAGGTCTACAATGCCGCGAATTTCGCTTTCCACAAAATCCAGATTGGTCATCGTCAGTTTGCCTGAATTTGGGGAGCCTTGGATACGACCGAAGCTGGTGATCGATCGCGTGATCGCGGCGTCGCCCTCAAATTTGCTGCGTCCAGCGGCAAGGGTGCGGAGACGCGGTCGCGATCGTGGCTCGGGATCGGTGGAAATCAGATCAAAACTCGGGATGACGGCGATATCGTAATGCTCTAGCAAATAGTCGCCCTCTTCGGCGTGGAGAGCGCCAAGGGGAATACTCCGAAATCCGCTGTCCGGCAAAAACAAGATCGTATCGATCGAGCCGGAGTTGCTGGCCTGTTCCATCGCGGCGATCGCGGCCTGGAAGTAGCGGCTATAGACCTCCTGAGTGCGCTTGCGGAGACGATAGCCGCTTGGACTTTTAAGCGCTTCTAACAATTGCGGAAGCTCGGACTCGACTTTCGATTGGCCGGAGGGATTGGAATACCGCAACCATTGACGCTGAACGGTCTCGCTTTGATCGCCCCCCGGACTTGAATTCAGTTCTGGATTCTGATCGTCGGGAAACCCGATGATTGTCTCGGTGCGATCGGGGAGTACCACCGTCGCCAATAACGCCGTGTAGCGATATTTTCCCCGAAATTTAGGCTTATCCAGTTCCGCGATCTCAAACTCCTGGGGAATGGCGCAGGCTTCCCCAAAAAAGTCGTCGAGTTCGGCTAACTGCAACCCTTGTAGAGTCGCGATCGCCTTGATCAGATCGTCGCGATTGGTGGGAACAGCGAGACTGGAATCTGGGTTATAGTTTGCCGCTAACGTAGCGTCCGGCGGGGGCAATAGCAGCGCGAGATAGTCCTGATATAGCGGGGCGATCGCGTCGCGAAAATCATACCGCCAGTCCGTTTCAAGCGATCCGAGGTCAATTCGCAACTGAGCGAGATCGGCGATCGCTTGGGCATAGTATTCGCGAGCCATGATCGGCTGTTCCGCCGCGATCGCCAACCGCCCCGCCTGCCATAAAAGCTGCACGCTCAAATCCTTCGCACCCAAGCTCTCCACCAGATCTAACCCTTGTTTGACTTGGGGGATCATCTGAGCGGCGATCGCGGGCATCAGATCCGGCGCTGTGATCACGTCCCCGCTTAATAGCAAGGCTTGCACCTGTAGCCGCTGGGCGATCGTCGCCGCAAGACCCGCCTCCAGACTCGCCTCCAGACTCGCCGGGGGCTGACGTTCGCTGAGGTCGGCGCTAGCGCGGGTCGCCCGATCGAGCAGATCGCGGCGATCGTCCAGGATCTGCGCGATCATGGGGAGCGGTTGAGTCCAGTCGGGGGCGGCACAGTATCGTACGGTCGGGGAGACGGCGAAGGTTTGGGAAGTGGGAGTCGCGAGGCTTTGCAGACAGGCGAGCTGTGACGCGAGATCGAGCTGCGTGGTGATCGTGTTGGGCGTCTCGTCAGCGTTGATCACATCGCGATAAACGGCGTGGAAACGCTGGGCGAGGAGGTTGAGCGTGGCCGCAAACTCAGCATAATCTGACTCATTCGACTCGTTCTGTTCATCCGGCAGTTGTTGGCCTTGATAGCGTCGCGCCGCTAGATCCGTTCGTAGGCTGGCCAGTTGGAGGCGAAGCGTCGCCTCGCGATCGGCCTGCACTAACTCCGCTGCTTCTTTATATGCAGCTAGAGCCGCTTGATACTCATCGACCGTGAAATCTGCTTGATACTTTTCGTGCCACTGTGCTTGAGCAGTATGAAACCGTCCGAGACGCTCATATAAAGCCGCGCGATCGAGATCGCGATCGCTCGCGTTCAATGTATACAACAGCAGCGGCTCGACCAAATCACGTTCGCCGATTGCCTGAAAAATATCCGCTAAGTCCTGAAGCTGCTGGCGCTGATCGTTCGATACGCTGACGCCTGCCTCCGAAGCCGTGACTAACCGATCGGAAAAAGTCTCGCGATCGAATTGATCTAAATCTCCTGTCTGATCCAGTCCCAGCGCCATCAACGTTAGTACCGGGAAATCATCGCGTTGCAGCGTGCGGGTCAGCGCTTCGGGAACACCGAGCGATCGCAACACCATCGCTAAAGCTCGGCGATTTTGTCCCCGCAAACGTAGCTGGGTTACGCTCGGTTCTTCGAGAGGATGATCACGGCTCGTAGTCTCGATCGCTGTATTTACAATCTTTAAACTCGTGAAACTCGGCTTGGATTGAGCCGCAACACCGATCACATCCGGGTGATTTTGGGACAGACTCAGGGTCGGGAGCGGCGCAGCGGCAGATGATCCGCGATTTAGCCCGATCGCCAGACAAACCAGCAGCGACATGACACCACAGATCCAGACACGCGATCGGCGATGCAGCCAAAGGCCCAATCCGAGACGTATTCCAAATAGTTTACCCAACCCTAAACCACCGATTTTCAGCCTGATTGATTGATCGTCATCGCGATGGGGGTGGTGCTGTTGATTGCGGCGTGCCGGATGGCGATCGGGGCGTAAGTTCATAGCTAACCGTGGCTCAGAGTATGGTTCAGACGATGATGCAAACTACCGATGCTCCTAAAGCATTCTCTCTCAATGCCTTGTCATTATTCGATTTCAGTTCGAGACATTCGGCTTTTAGCCGACTCACTTCACCGAATCTTCATAAAGACCGTAAACTACACAAACTGTGCCTGATAGAACGGTAGAACCAAACAACAAACCTCACCTGGTTTAACCCTACTTTGTCAGATACATTCAGACCCTAGCCTCCATCGCGGTGAATTTCTGTGTCCGAGCTTCAACGACTAACCGACCTTGCACGAGCAGCCTGCCAGCATCCCCCCGGTTCACGGGAGCGACAGCGAGCCCTGAATCAACTCGTCCGAGAGATTCAAAAATCCGGCAAGCTGTGGCGTGACCCCGATACCGAAATCTATCACGAAGCACTCGGTAAAACTTGGATTTATTTCACGCAAAACCTATGTGAAGTCACCACCGCAAAAGACGCCTTCGATCCTTCCCGTTCCAGCGTCACACACTGGCTCAATACCTATCTCAAATACCGTTTACGAGACTTGCGCAACGAGAAAATGACCGATCGCTACAATCGCGTTTGGTCACAAGCCTACTTTGACCCCGACAATCCCCAAGACCCCACCGCCAACCTTGCCGCAAAGGAGGAAATCCCCCCCCTATTAGAGATCACACACGCTTGGCTCGACGCTGGAACTGAACCCCGGTTATTTAGCATCCACGTCAAAGGCCGACCGGATATTAACGCCCAGATTTTAATTCGTAAACGGTTACCACCGGCAGCAAGCTGGAAAGACATCGGTCAGGAACTCGACTATCCTTCGCAGTTGCTATCCGCGTTTCACCACCGCCATTGCCGACCACTGTTGCGAGAATTTGGTCAAGCTCAAGGCTTTTTTGGTGAATAAAACCCAACCCGCCTCGGCTTTGAGTGACGGGGGTTTCACACCCCACACCACCGTTACCAGTCATCGCTAAACTACCGCCAAACATCTAAACGGCACACCGCCTTTCGATCGATACCAGCTCTGAGCATCGCCTCTGATACCTCCGCTTAACCTTACTTGTTCCACCGCCCGCTTCTCCCTATTTCCTGAAACATATCTCACCCCTAAAACCCATGAGCCACTCGATTATCAGCGACGCCCTCACGTTTCCCATTACCCAAGCAACGATCGATCGCGCCCTCCGTTTGGCGAGAACGCAGCCACCGGAAACGGCAGAACGCACCTATCGCAACGCGATCGCCGTGATGGTGGCTCAATACTACTGCACTCTTCTCGGCTTCGAGGCTGACCTCAGTCAGAGTGATGCGTTGCAGCCGATCGCCTGCCTAACCGGTGATATCGCAGACTTGCCCCTACCCGGTATAGGCACGATCGAATGTCGCCTGGTCGATCCAGACACGGATCAAACGGAATACGATGTTCCCCTCGAAGCGACGGTGGACAAGGCGGCATACTTGGCGATCGCGCTCCAACCCGGCACCAACCTCGCCCAGATTGTGGGATTCTCGCCTAGTCTGCAATCGGGTCGCCTCCGGCTCGATCGGCTGCAATCCCTCGATGATTTTGGCTCGTATTTGATTGGGCTACGCGAAGCGAATGTTACGGTTCCGACTCGGATTATGCAGTGGTTTGAAGACGGCTTTGAACGCGGCTGGCAGGCGGCGCAGGCGATCGCGGAGACGATCGTCACCGAAGTCGATCTCGCGACCAGTTCACCCGAATTGGCCTTTCGCAGCGCTGAATCAACCATGACACCACCCGACCTACGCCGCGCGACTAAAACCGTTCAATTTGAACATGGTGGTGGTGTCACTCTCCAAGTTGACCTAAATTCTAGTTCCCCAGACGTCCTCTCAGTGGAGGTCACCATTCTCCCCCTGACTCCGACAGAAGAGCTACCGGACGGTTTACAATGCGCCATCCTCGATCTGGATGGTCGCTCCGTGATGCAGGTTGAGGCGAATGCGGGCGATCGTCTACAGCTTGAATTTGATGTGGATTTGGGCGACACCTTTAGCATTCGCCTGACCCTGGGCGAGGTTTCAGTTACCGAACTTTTGACAGCTTAAGTGTGATGTTTTGGGGGCTATTCTGAAAGGAAGACCTTACCCTGTGGCACGCACGATTATCGGCAGTATGCCTACCCAAAAGAATGATTTCAGCTCGACAAATACACTGGCGAAATTTGCACCATTCCCCTTGCAGCCGCGATCGCGCGACAGGCTTCAGCCTTAGATGTGATGCCAATCTATCGAGGAACACGTCCCGTGGCTCCGATCGCTCTAGGAGTATTGCCCAACCATCGTAAACCCAAACACCGGTAGGGTGGGCATCGCCCATCACGATCAACTAACCAGTAGGGTGGGCACTGCCCACCACGATCAACCCGCGAATAAGTATGGGTGATGGTGGGCAATGCCCACCCTACTCTTGCTATAGCAAAAAACGATTTGCTTAGGACGTATCAAAAAAAGCTGAGAGCACTG
>CAZFJL010000055.1:0-28147 GCA_964518905.1 uncultured Geitlerinema sp.
TGATGTCTAAGGCGCGTTGGTAGAGCGGTTCCGCTGACTCGTATTTCCCTTGCGAGTCATACAATCCCGCCAAATTGTTGAGGCTGGTGGCGGTATCGGGATGGTCGGCTCCCAGTTGCCGTTCCCTGATGTCTAAGGCGCGTTGGTAGAGCGGTTCCGCTGACTCGTATTTCCCTTGCGATCGATACAAATTCGCCAAATTGTTGAGGCTGGTGGCGGTAGAGGGATGGTCGGCTAGTCGCCGCTTCCAATAGGGTTCAGCCCGATCGTAATTCCCCAAAAAGTAATAAGCATTGCCCAAGATATAGAGACACGAAAACCATTGCTGATGGCCAAACCACGATCGAAACTGCAAGCCCTGGCGATCGCCAATCAATACCTCAAAATGTACGCCCCAATAATGCAACCCCTCTAGCTCATCCCGCGACTCCGGCTTCTCCGGTAACTGCGCCAAACGCCCCTGCCAAAGCTCCACAAACGAGCGGACGATCGCCCCTGGCCTTATCCCATACGGCTCGCGAATCTGCGCTAACACCTCCCGCGATCGCGCCTCCGACTCCGCCTTCGACCACGACTCCTCCGCCGCCAACCCCGCCATCAACTCCGCCGATCGGCACTGAAACCCCGTTAACTTTCCCCAAAAAAACTCATGCACCAGCGGATGCAACCGAAAAAACTTGCGACCCCATTTCCGCCACTTTGAGTCATCCAGTTCGCTCACCTCCTCCAACAAACTTAACTGCTGCAACGCCGCCAGCGCCGAACCCGCCGCCCGCTTTTCCGATTGATCCGTGACCCAATCCACCTCCAGCGGAATCAGCGCCCGCGCGTGCAAACTCAGCCACATCGCCATACACTGCGCGTCCTGCGATAACTGCCGCCAGCTTTGCTCGATCGCTGCCGCCACCCCCCTCGGATAGTCCGAGAGATCCGCCGGTTGGTCTAATGATTCATGCTCAAGCTGCCGTTGTTCCAACTCCTGCTGATAGTCCGTGACGACGAGATACGGCGATCGATAAAGATAGCGCCCCGCCAACTCCACCCCGAGCGGCAAATAACCCAGCCAGCGCACCAGCCTACGCACAGCCCAAGCCTCTGCCGCCACGCGATCACGCCCCACATAAGATATCAATAAACGCAACGCAGCACGGGGCGGCAACACATCTAGCTCCAGCTCCTGCATCCCCACCCAGTCGCGATCGCGTGTCGTCATCAACACCTGAAACTTCGGGGAACGCGGCAAAAACGGTTGAATATCCCGCCGATAATGCTGGCGTTCCACATCGTCCAATATCAGTAACACCGTGCCGGGTTGCCACGACTCCCACTTCGCCCAGCAAAGTTGCAAACGATCCTGTGGCGTTTTCCCGAACTCCGAAATGGTGCGATCGAAGAAAATCTCGCAAAACGTCACGATTTGGTCATCCAAACGACCGCCCATCACATCAAGCCAGCAAATGCCGCCGGGATAGCGGCCTGTCTCCAGTTGACGATCCGCCCACCGCAGCGCGAGTTCCGTTTTACCGAGTCCGCCCAACCCCGAAACAGCGGTAACAGCTACGCGATCGGTTGTACTGAAAAGCTGGTCAAGTTCAGCCAGGGCATCGTCACGCCCGACGAACTCGGGAATATCGCGACGATGGCGATCGAGATTATTCCGAGCTAGCTCAACGACCGGCGGCGGTGTGGAAGATTCCGGAATTGTCGTCGGCTCGGGATTAAGTTCGGGAATGCGATCGACGACACCCAGCGCGTGAGCGATCGTCGAAACCGTCTTTTTACTGACATTCTTGCCGCTCAAACACCGCTCAACCGTCTTTTCGCTTCTGCCAGCAGCTTCCGCCAAATCGCGATTTTTCCACACCTCGCCGTCATAATTTCGCTGACACGCCTGCGCACCAAGCAAAATTTTGCGGCTTGCTGCACTTAAAGCAATTCCCATTACGACCGCTCCCAATCCTCGATCGCTAATCCCTGCAACAGCACAATGTCATCCGTAGGCGTCGCCAAAAAACGATCAATCAACACCAGCGATCGACGGTTGAGGTAATTGATCACGACATTTGTATCCAGTAGATAGCGCATTATTGACCGTCAAACACGCCGATCAAATCATCATCGAGAGCATCCGAAATGCCGTCGTCATCGATCACGATCGGATCGTCCGCACAAATTCCCGCCAAAGACTTGATCGGAACCCGACCACCCGCCGCAACCTGCTCTCGTTCAATCCGATCAAACGCCACAAACCAAGCCCGAAACGTGGCCAATTCTTCCGGTGAAAATTTTACGATCGCCTGCTCAACTTCGTGTAACGTCATCACCTCAAACCCCCTCCTTGCATGACTTTCGTTTAGCTTAACCTGCGACAACCGCGATAGACAAAAACGGATATTTTCGGACAGTCGCTTTCTGTCGAGTCTTGTCCAGTGCGATTTCGAGAAGCTACCGACATCGAATTCAACCGCTTCCGAATGACAACTCTTCAACCGCGCCACTACCCGCAACTCGATCGCCACCTCGCCAAAAATCAACCCCTCATCTTCACCTGCCCCAACCTCCACTGGGCGATCGGCTCCAGCTTCAAAACCCACGAAGCCCGCGCCCGCCTCAAAATGATCGCCACCTTCACAATCGCGATCGCCACCTGGCTCAACCCCGAAGCCCAGCTCGCGATCATCTTTTTGCGACTGTGTTTCTCCATTCTTCAAAATCTCAAATAGTCACGATCACCCGCCCAAAACTCGAAAACATCGAAAGGAAATGACCCATAAAAAAGGGGGCAACTCAACCATTGAGCGCCCCCACATCCAGACAAGACAAACGAACATTAGAAATAAACGCTAGACACGTCTACCACTTCTTATACGGCAAGAACTTACCGCACATCGTGACTTGCACACGATCGCCCTTCGGATCTTCGACCTTGTCCACCTCGATCGAAAAATCGATCGCGCTCATGATGCCATCGCCAAACTTCTCGTGAATCACGTCCTTCACCGGCATTCCGTAAACCTGCATGATTTCGTAGAGACGGTAAATCAGCGGATCTGTGGGAATCACCGGATCAAGACCACCCTTTAGCGGCGGTACGGTCAGCTCTTCCGCCATTTCTTCCGGCAGGCCAAGCATCGCCACCAGTTTTTTCGCTTGATCCGCGTCAGCACTCGCCTGACGGTAAATCACCGCCGAAATCCAAACTTCATCTTGCCCGATCGCCGCTTCGAGATCCGCGTAGCTAACGCCTTTAGCTTTTTTCGCAGCGAGCAGAGTTTGCGTGATTTCTGGAATAGCCATTGTAATTGTAGATTACTTGAATTAAGGGTTGATTTAGATTGTGAATGGAGAAAGATGAATTGAATCGCCCAGAATGAACTGGCTCAATTCACCGTTAGCTTAAGCGGCTTTCTTCGACGGCGCGAGTCTCGCGGAACAAATGCTGCTCCATCTCGTGCTTCAGATCGTGATAGGCCGGATGCGCCTCGACCGACTCACGATCGCGCGGACGATCAAACGGCACTTCGAGCACCTCATCAATTTTCGCCGCCGGTCCACGCGTCATTAGGATGATGCGATCGGACAACAGCAGCGCTTCATCGATACTGTGCGTGATCATGATCGCCGTCTTGCGCTTGCGTTCCCAAATCCGCTCGATTTCCTCTTGGAGAAAACCGCGCGTCAGCGCATCAAGCGCCCCAAACGGCTCATCCATCAGCAAAATTTGCGGATCGATCGCCAGCGCCCGCGCAATCCCGACCCGCTGACGCATCCCGCCCGACAGCTCCTGCGGATGCTTACGCTCCGCACCAGCAAGGCCGACAAGCTGGATATGCTCGCGCACCACATCTTTTTGTTCCGCAGGCGACATCGTCGGATGTACCGTTTCGACCGCAAAGCGGATGTTTTCCTCGACCGTCATCCACGGCATCAGCGCGTAGTTCTGAAATACCATGCCGCGATCGGGGCCGGGGCCTTCGATCGGCTGGCCGTCCATCATGACATCGCCGTCGCTGGCATAGCTCAAGCCCGCGATGATACTGAGCAGCGTCGATTTACCGCAGCCCGAGGGGCCAATAATCGAGACAAACGTGTTGCGCTCGATGTCAATATTGATGTTATCGATCGCCAAAAAGTCCGATGATGTTTTCCCCGTGATCTTGTTAAACCAGCCTGTACGACCGGGAAAAACCTTGCTCACGTTACGCATCGAAACCTGCACATCACCCGCAACAAATGCACTCTCGCTTTGTTGCGATACGCCGGTGGTTTCTCCGGTTGACTCTGTAGAAAGACTCATTCGCTTTTATCTCCAAACGACACAGCCCGCTCGGCGTAGGCAAAGATTTGATCGAGAATAATCCCAACGAAACCAATGATAAAGATGGCAACCAAAATATTCGGGATATAAAGGTTATTCCATTCGTTCCAGATGAAATATCCCAAACCCGTACCGAGCAACATTTCTGCCGCCACAATCACCAGCCACGAAATCCCCATGCTGATTCGCAGACCCGAAACGATATTCGGTAACGCTGCCGGAATAATCACGCGGGTTATGGTGCGCCATTTGGACGCGCCCAGGGTTTTCGCCACGTTGAGATAATCTTTGCTGACACTGGCGACACCAAACGCCGTATTCACCAGGGTCGGCCAAATGCTGCTGATCATGATGATGAAAATGCCCGTTTTTTCCGAATCGCGGAACAGGTATAGCCCGATCGGTAGCCACGCTAGCGGCGAGACGGGTTTCAGCAGTTGCACATAGGGATTAAAGGCTTTGGATGCCACCGGCGAGATGCCGATGAGTATCCCTAGCGGCACGGCAATCAGGGATGCGGCGGTATAGCCGATCGCGACGCGTCGCAAGCTGACTAGCAAATTCCAGCCAATACCGAGGTCGTTGGGGCCGTTGTTAAAAAACGGATTGGTGACCCACCACCACAGCTCTTTGAGCGTCAGGCTCGCGGTCGGCATCCCTTTCGAGAACCAGCCCGATCGTGCCCCAATTTCCCAAAATCCGAGAAACAGAACCAACGAGAGAACGAAAAGGCCGATCGCGCGTGCGTTTTCGTCCATTGCCCCGCTGCGCTGCTTTTTGCGAGCGCGTTGCATGGCGCTTGTCACAGAACTAAGCCTCTCTAATCTAAAACTCTAAGCGGATCGAACGTCGTGTAGTTGGAGCCGATCGCGATCTATCAGAAGCGATCGAACGGCGATCGGCTCAGTCGAGCGAAATGCACCAAACCCAGTGAGTCAGCGTCGAACACCGTTAGCTGTTCAACGCTAAACGTTGTTAAACGCCAAACTTCTCGATTTGTTCTTTCACGTAAGCCTCAGGATCGGCGGGGTCGAAGGTATCGAACTCCAGCGTTTCGGTTCGGTAGATTTCCTCTGGAACCTCTTGGCCGAGTTCTTCAGCCAGCTCACGCGCGAGATCGGTCAAGAAGACTTGATTGCCGATCTCGTCGTAGGTCTCTTTGGTGATCGCTTCGGCGACTTTGCCATCACCCTGGAGATCCCAGCGGACAAGCTGCGAGGAAATCCAGTTGGCAAAACTCTGCCAGGGGTACGGATCGAAACCGATACGATCGGGGATATCGAGCGTGTTGCCGTTGCCATCGTCGAATTTGCCGGTGAGAACCGCTTCGACCACCTCGGTCGGCTGGTTGAGGAACGCCCGCGACGAAATCGCCGCCGCAATCTCCTTACGGTTACCCATATCCTGGGCGTAACTGGCAGCTTCGATAATCGACTTATTGAGCGCCCGGAACGTATTCGGGTTTTCGTCAATCCAGGACTGACCCGCTGCAAACGCACAGCAAGGGTGACCCGGCCAGATCTCCTTCGTCAGTTTATGGATGAAACCCGCACCTTCATAGACCGCACGTTGGTTAAACGGATCGGGCATCAGGTAGGCATCAATATCACCCGCGATCAGCTGGGCGATGCTGTCCGGCGGCGGAACGGGACGGATCTTGACATCGGTGTCTGGATCGAGACCACCGGTGGCGAGGTAGTAGCGCAGCAGCAGGTTGTGCATCGAGTACGGGAACGGTACACCGATGACGAAATCTTTGAAGTCCGCTGGGCCGTTGACATTGCCACGGTGACGCTCGGCGATCGTGATCGCCTGACCGTTAATATTTTCGATGCTCGCCAGCTTGGTGCTGAACGGCGCGGAACCCAGACCGAGGGTCATCGCGATCGGCATCGGCGCCAGCATGTGATAGGCGTCGAGTTCACCGGCGATCGCCGAATCGCGTACGGCTCCCCAGCTCGGCATTTTCACAACCTTTGCATTCAGGCCATACTTTTTATAGAAGCCCAGCGGTTCCGACATGATGATCGGGGTCGCGCAGGTAATGGGGATAAATCCGACTTGAATATCGGTTTTTTCCAGATCGCCCACCTCGGCATCACCTGCCGCCGGATCGGTATCAGCATCACCGCCGGGGTTCGGCGCACAGTTGGCCAGGGAAACCAGAGCCGCGCCGATCGCCACGTTACGGATAAATTCTCGGCGGGTGACGCTACTGGTACGACGCGCATCCCCGAAAAATTCGCCCGCTTTCGGCCCAAACGCAGCGGCAAACGCATTATCAATCCCGCCTGCAACACTGGCGAGGTCACGAATCAGGCGCTCGCGCTTGGGATCACCGTGGGACGCCATCTTGAGGAACAACGCCTTACGGACTTCGGCGCTGCTGACCGCATCGGCCACCTTCAGCGCTTCTGTCTTATAAACGCCCATGCGAATCAGGTCGTCGAGCATATCGATCGGGTCTTGTGGCAAGGTCGCCATATAGTCCCAGTGGTCTTGCGTGTTATGAGACCCCTGACACATCAGACACGAACGATAATCCGTTCCGAGACCTTTGGCTTGAAGACCTGGACTGCTCGCAACACTCAGGGAGCGATAACTTTGGGGAAATCTCACGATAGAACTCTCACGTCGGTGTATTCAGTTTTTTGAGACTGATGCGTGACACATTGCATGCAAGACTTTCGACCAACCACACCGTAGCGAGCTAAATGGTCAACTTCAATCACCCAATTTCGAGCATGGATTTAACCCCAAATCTAAAAGCTTAAATCACATCTAGATCTGTAATGCCCTGGTTTATGAAGCCTCTGAATTAGTCTCGACTTTACCTAAAACGGTAGATAAACATCGTCTAATTACTTTGAGGCTAGCGTTTCAAACCTAAGAAACAGAGATAACTGAGGCTGGAAATTAATGAAGCAAGCTTGAGATGAATGCGTAGTTACGCCTTACTTTAGCAGTATGTGCTTGCAAGGTTTTGATCGATTTCTTTCGCTATTTTTTTAAGAACAGCTTTACATTGTGTCACACAAATAAGAGAACCAAGATATGAGGTTGCTGTCTGTATCTTTCGTCACATCACCGACTTCATTGAAGCTGTAAGCGTTCGAGATCGCTTGCAAGACTCGGGTCTACTGTCGATTGTCTAATTTCAGTCTCAGTACCGGGACAAACATTAGCCTCGTCGGCTGGTTCTAGACTATCTCTCCTTTATTGTCCCTGTACTCAGAATTTTAGTATGAGGAGATCGAGCTCTTTAGCACTCTCGTTCAACAATATTCCAGCCTATTAATGCAGAAGCCAAGCCAACCCCTGCATTAATCCCATTACTTTTATTATTCAGCTTTTGGCGTATCCGGCGTTTCTTCCGATTTTGGAGTTTCTGGAGTTTCTTTTGGTGCGTTATCCTCTGCTGCAAACGGTTGTAGCGCGAGCGATAGATCGATCGTTAATTGATCGGTCGCATCTGACACCAGCGTGGCACCAAAACCGCGTGTTGCTCCCAGTAAGATTGTCGCCTCTGAGGATAAAAGTTGACTCGCGCCAATGGGGATACTTTGGAGCTGCTGGTAGAGCTGGGCTAGGTTGAAATAGGCGTAACCCGTTTTTTCGGGTGGTAAGTCTCGCATTACATCCTGAAAGTCAGGATTGGCTGAAAGGCTAGTTTCTGCGGGTTGGGCGATCGCGTCGATCGCTGGGGCACTGAGGCCAACGATCAAATTGCGATCGTCGCGCCAGCCGTAGCCGAATAGCCCGCCAGAACCGACGCCAGGAACGGGAACCGTCCATTCTTTGATCTCAACTTCGCCCGCTTGGCGATCGACTTCGGTCAGCGGTACGGGAATTCGACCCTTAACGGCGTTGGAAAGTTTGTCCAGGGTGGCGGTCGCCGCAGCGCGATCGCTCGTCTCCGCCGTGACCGCAGCGGCAAGGCCAAACTGTTGCAACAGGCCGGACGAAATCGGAAACGCACCGATCGCGGCTTCGCCATCCATCCAGCTAAACACGTCGCGATCGGCATCGAGTCCGATTTGAGTAAACCCGTTTCGTACGACGGCCAAGGCTTGCTTTGCTTGGGGCAGGGCTGTTTCAGCCTCGGCGCGGGCGACCAACTGTGTCCAGGTTTGGGCGAGGTTGTTCCCAGCGAGGAGGAGTAGGGTTTGTTCGGGAAATTGTGTTTCGGGGCGATCGGAAATGGTGACGAATTCAGGTAATTCGCGATCGCCATTCAGCACAACGTTGATGCTGCCGTGGAGGCCGGTATCGGTGACGTTGATCGTGGCCACTGAGGCGCGAATCGGCGGGGTCTCGGTAGGACTCTCTTCGGTAGGGTTCTCCTCGGTGGGCTCTTCGCCGTCCTGGGCGGGTTCCTCAACAGGTGGCTGGGCCGTATTGGGCAAGGGGAACGCGGACGTGTCAGGGATATAGATCTGGAGTAGCGGGCGATCGATGCCAGAGCTTTGGGTCACGGCTTGTTGCAGATCGTCGTTGCTGCTGGCCGTTGTTTTGGCTTTCACGTCGTCGATCACGTTTTGCATATTGGCGAGCGATCCGGCCATGACTAGATGATCGTCAATCGTCGCTAGCGTCGTGCCGCGTCCAGCCTCATCCGGGCTGACCTGAATCACCTTCACGCCTTCATACTCCGACTCGATCGCCGCGTCGCCCGCCTCGGATTGCAGGCCGCTCGCAAACTTGATCGCCTGAAGTTTGTCGCGAATCGCGATCGCAAAGTAAGCATGGAGATCGGGGCCTCCCTCTGGTTCATCAGCGATCGGCGTTGCCAAGCCCAGCGTAATGCTACCGACCCAGGGTTTTAGGTCGCGCTCCCATTCCAATCCCGGCGAAAATCCCGACAAAATATTCGTGACGCGCCGCTGAATTTCGGCCTGGGCGTCCGGTGTACCGAACTGCGCTAAATCTTCAAACGTGGTGGTGGTCAGATGGGCGATCGCGATCGTCTCGTCGGGTAACACTGCCGCATTGGCCTCGGCGGTCATCCCGGCAGGACTGGTGCGATTCAATGCCCAGTAGGCGGCAGCCCCCCCACCGATCAAGACCGCAGCGCCGATCGCGGGGAACACACAGCCAAAGCCTGATTTTTTGGGAGAGGAGGTTTCTGTCATAACGATGTTTGTTAAAAGAGATAGGCGGATCAATCCGCAGAATCATAATGCGTCGTTCGGACGGGGTCATCATGAAGTGCCATCTGCCTACAGCCAAACCTAGAGGCATTACGCAAAATTGTTGATAGGGAAATTACGACCGTAGTTTGATAAATAAGGAATAATTAACAACTGCCCATCAAAGCAAACCTGCCGATTCATAAAGGCGTCGCAGGACGGCCAAAACGCGGCCACCATAATCGAGTTCGGGCGACCAGCGTCCCGAGAGCTGCTCGATCGCCGGGGCGATGCCGCGCGTCACGAAGCGAAAACGGGGATCGATCGGCGGTTGCTGCACGAGCGATTCAGTGCTGGCGTAGGCTTTCAGGTGCTGGATGTGCGCCCGGACGCCGAGACGTGCCGAGGCAAAGGTAGCGCCACTGGTGCGACCATCGGCGGAACCGAGATTGCCGAAATTATTTTGCGCGGGGTTGAGGTCTTGGCGAAAGCGGAGGTAATCGGTTTCGACGCACATTTGGGCAAAGGCGATGTCGTAGTTGATGCCCTCGATCGAGCCTTCCTCTTGATACAGCTTCGGCAGGTCGGGATACTGGCGATCGGCTCCGGGGTTGGCTTTGGCCAGAAATGCCTGCATCTGAAACGGGGTAGTGTTGCCGTGGCCGACAATTTTATTAACCTGATCAATGCAGATCGATAGGATCGATCGAATAATCACCGATCGCGATGGATTGTCCCAGCTCACCGAGATGTTATATTCCCGCAGCTCCACCGCCCGCACGTGAACCACGCCGTTATACAACACACGCCGCACCTGCGCCGCCTGTGCCAGATCGACGCCCAAACTATCGGCCAAATCGATCGGAATATACGCATTCCCTTCGACCAAAATGCCCGGTTCGCCGTGGGGCTTGCCATTCATGACGATGCCGATTTCGGGATAGGCCGAGGTGGTCGTGCCGTTGTTGCGAGCTAGCCAGTCCACGAGACCGGCAACCAACCCGGCGGCGAGATCTTCGCGGCGATTTTGGATCAGGGCGCGATCGTTAGGATTGGTCAAAAAGCCGACTTCGGCCAGTAATGACGGGACGACGATTTCACGGCAAAAGGCAAGACGACCGACGCCGCCGTTGGAGTCGGGCTGTGCGCCCCGACTCGACAGCACGGGCAAGTAGGCAATCAGGCCGCGCAGGAGCCGATCGGCATCGCTAGCGCGGGCGTCGTTATTGGTGATGTAGTAAACGCTTGCGCCCTTCGCGTCGGGGTTCGGGGCGGCGTTGGCGTGAACTTCGAGGGCAATATCTCCGGTGCGGGCGCGGGTGTTGATCCACTCGATCGTCTGCTGTTGGCTCAGATCATCCGGCACGGACAACACCGAAACCCGCCGCGATCGCAGCTCGCTGACCATCGCATCCCGTAGGCGGATCATCTCCTGCGCTTCGGTTGTCCCCCCGGCGATCGTGCCGGGATCGTGCGTACCGTTCTCGTAACCACCGTGACCGGCGGATAGAATCACCCGTCCCATTGCTGTCTCCTCGATCGCGAGCTGTGTCGGCTGCTAGTTCTACGAATTGGGGGCGCGTTCGCCTTCACAGTTGTAGCATCTCGCCTTTCGTCTCGCGCAGTTGGCGATCGTTCTGCGTGACTCATAAAGCCATTGATTGGGCAATGTGTTTATCGTAAAAGTCATGAATTGTCTAATGTGTCTTGCCAATTTTTTAAGTCGAGTTGTGATGAACGATCGCGCGTTTGCCGTGGTGCTTTTTTAAAGGTCAATTCACCACGGCTCAGATCGAAAAATTCTGGGCGGACGCGATTTTCGAGTAAATCTTCGATCGTTAAGATCTGAATTCGGGCATAATCCTGACCATTCCCAGCGGAATAAATCCCAGCTTTTGCCGCCTCGCTGATCATCACCCGAGTCGGCGGTGTCATCGTGACAAATAGCCCGATATCCGCTTTGCGAGCTTCCATCGTGCCACGCAAATCCCGAATCATCGACACGCCCACATTTTTGCCACCCTTCACACTTACGACAATCTGTCGTACCACCGTCGGATCTTTTTTCGTACTCTTTGGATCAATATCACGGAAATAAATTAAGCCATCGACGCCACTATCTGCACCTTTCTTTTTATCTTTATAGGGCTGGGCGTTCACCAGTGAACAAGCCCACCATTCAAACTGATAGGTATCACGATGAAAGAGATCGCGAGCGGCGTCTAAGCTTTTCGGTGTGCCTTCAACTTCAAACTGAATTCCGGGTTCGAGTTTAACGCCCGTTTCATCCTGAACTTCCCGATCGGGAAAGGCATCGCGTAAGCGTTTTTCGATCAGGGAAATCGCAAGATGAGTAATATCAATGCCAATCCATTGGCGATCGAGCGATTCTGCTGCATGAACGGCAGTACCACAGCCACAAAATGGATCGAGAACAATATCACCGGGATTGCTGCTCGTCTTGATAATTCGCTCTAGCAAGATTAAAGGTTTTTGAGTTGGATATCCCAAGCGCTCATTCGCAGATTGATTGATGCGATCTATATCAATCCAGACATCATTAATAGAAATCTGACGTTCTTCGGCGACAAATGGATTCGAGTCTCGGCGACGTGGAAAACCTCCGTTACGAGGCCAATGAATTAATCCTTCACGATCCCATTTTTCCATAACGTCATGGCGATTTGCCCAGTGTCTTCCCATTGGCGTAGGGGTAAATCCACGCCAAGCTTTTCCACTTTCTCCTCGTTTAGTAATTCCAGGAGCGGTTAACTCAAAAGTTTGGTATTTTTTTCCATCTTCACCGGTGATGAGAGTATGTGGTATTTTTTGGCGATCTCCTTTTATTTTTTGCGGATTGAATGTGAATTGAGGGCTTTTTGTATAGAACAAAATAACATCATGAACGCTCGGATACTTTTTTGTACTTTGGCGAGCATTATGACGTTTCCAAATAAGCTCATTTTTAAAATGAATAGCCCCAAAGATTTGATCAAGAATCAGCTTGAGATAATGACTCGCTACCGGATCGCAATGGAGATAAAAACTTCCCGTCGATTTTAAAACCCGGTGTAATTCCACCAAACGAATCGCCATCATTACCAGATAAGCTGATAGCGAATTTTGCCCAAGGGTTCGTACGAGTAAGTTGAGTAGATCCGCCAGCTCACCTTTTTGTTTGAGCAGATCATTCAAATAGCGTTCAGATTGGATGCTCCACACCCAGGTATCTTCAAAGGCCGAAATCTGAGCGGTCGATCGCTCCCCTTTTTGGCTCTTAAACAAGACGTTATAGCTAGCCTGAGAGTTAAAAGGCGGATCGAGATAGATGAGATCAACCGACTCATCAGGGATCTGCTCACGCAGAATATCGAGATTGTCACCGTAATACAGTCGCCGAATTGTCATCGATTTTAGTATTAAAGACAATATGCTTGATTATTGTACTGTTGACCGCACGATTAGCCGCGAGCTTGATAGATTAACGCTGACACTTCGTTACTCCTGAAGGTGTTGCCCGATCGCCATAATGGAGGATAAATCTGCTCAAATAAACGGTTTGTTGTGTCTATCCTTCCAGCTTTTTTAGGCCTCCTCGCCTCATCATGATCCTCCCCATTCCCGACCATTTCAACCCCGATCGCGTCAGCGACCTGCGCCGCACCCCCTACGCCGACCTCGCGATCGCCGCCCAAGCCTGGAGCAACACCCACCAACTCCAACCCGCCGCCACCGACACCACCCGCATCGGACTGCTCGCGATCGACGTGCAAAACACCTTTTGCCTGCCCGACTTCGAGCTATTCGTCGGCGGACGCAGCGGAACCGGCGCGATCGACGACACCGCCCGCCTGTGCCGCTTCGTTTACCAACACCTCGATCGGCTCACCGAAATCATCCCCACCCTCGATACCCACACCGCCCGCCAAGTCTTCCACCCCGCCTTTTGGCGCGACCCCGACGGCAACCCACCCGCCGCCATGACCACGATTACGCTCGACGACATCGACGCCCGCCGCTGGCAAATCGACCCCAATATTGCCGCCGGTATAGCCAACCAAGCCGACTATGACGGTGACCTCGACGCCTACACCCGTCACTACGTCCGCCAGCTCACTCATGACGGCAAACTACCCCTCACGATTTGGCCGTACCATTCCATGCTGGGTGGCGTTGGCCATGCTCTTGTTCCCGCCTTTGAAGCCGCCTGCTTCTTCCACAACATCGCCCGATCGAGCCAAACCCGCTTCGAGCTGAAGGGTAATAATCCCCTCACCGAAAATTATTCTGTGTTACGCCCCGAAGTGATGACCGACGATCGCGGCACGGCGATCGCCACGAAAAATACTGCCGCGATCGAGCATCTCCTAGAATTCGACGCCCTGATCATCGCCGGACAAGCCAAAAGCCACTGCGTCGCCTGGAGCATCCGCGACCTGCTGACCGAAATCCAAGCCCGCAATCCACAGATCGCGAATCGGGTCTATTTGCTCGAAGACTGCATGTCGCCCGTGGTTGTCCCCGATGTGGTGGACTTCACCGACCACGCCGAAACCGTGTTCGACGAATTCGCCGCTGCCGGGATGCACCGCGTCACTACCGAGACCCCGATCGCCGACTGGCCTAATTTCCCGATCGGCTCATCCGCTTAGTTCACGTCATCCCACTCAAGCTAATCAGAGCTAATCGGTCTCGGGTAACTCAGGCCGATCGTCCGACTTGGGCTCACCGATCTTCAGTTGCCGCTTCGAGGTCTTCAGCACATTCCAGAGTTCTTTGACGGCGTCGTAAGCCTCTTCCGGTGTGATTTTGCCGCTGGTTTCGAGATTGCAAATAAAGCTGACCCGCTGGGCGAACTCCTGCAAATTGGCGTTAAAAACAACATTCTCGGGCGTAAATTCGCCGTAGTAGCGACCACGCGGAAATACAAATTTTTCAGCTTCATCGGTCATGGTTTGACTCCGGCTAGGGCGAACGATCGAAGGTTGGATTTTCGCACGGCGGCGATGCGTTACGAAAGCTGAACTTCAGATAATTTTAAGCGTTTTGCAGAGAAATACGGATTGATTGATCGTCAATTTTTGGGTAAGGCTGCGTCGCGACAATAGACGGCATAGGCCGGATTTTCATAGTCTGCTGCCCGTTCTGCGGCACGCTGAAAGTTCGCTGGCGCTGTGGTGACAAAACAGGCGGCGTCGTAGCGTTCCATGATCGCCGTGGCCTGGTCGGGGTCGAGCTGCTGATAGGCGGCCATGAGGTTGGATCGGATTTGGGCGATGCGCCGAGGGGTCTCGGAGCCGATCGCGGCGAGTTCACGTTGGGCTCCGCCAGCGGTGAGATCGTCGAGTCGGGTGAGCCAGTCGATCACGCCGGATTCAGTTTGTGGGAAAAAATCAAAGGTGGCGACGGTTCCGCGTTCTGCGAGCAATTGCACGCCGCGAAAATTCGGCGGTGCGACGATCGTCGCGTCCTGCGGTGTCTCGGCTTGAATCCAGGCGTAGAGATCTCGCTCTGCGGGTGGTAATCCCGAAGTGAGCCCTGCGGCGGGGTTGCCCAGGAATGGCACTAGATCGATGCTGGTACGCAATACGATCGGCACAACCAAGAGCCAGCACAGCCCATCAATTCCCGTAAACGTCAGTCCGAGTGTGCCGATACTTTGCAGGGCACGCACAAAAAATAACAACGTAAACAGTGGCAGCAGAGTGTTAAACAGACTGAAGGGGAAATACTGCAAGAGCGATCCGGTGTCGTTTGTGGGGGCGACGAGCAAACCGAAAGCAAAGGGAATCGCGCACACCAGCACGAACAGCAAGGCGCGACGCTTGGCAAAGCTGCGATCGATCTCCAGAGCGGCACGCCGCTGGGTGACGGCGATCATGTAAACCGATAGTGCCAGCACGATCAGGTAGGTGGCGAGTTTGAGCCAGCCTGCGGTGTACCAGGTCTCGGGGTTGAGGTGATCTGGAAAGCGGAAAAAGACGGTAATTTCGGAGGCTAGGACGTCGGTGATCGGCGGTGTGGCGCTGATGTTTTGCCAAAGTTCGGGTAATACTGCGATCGCACCGATCGCAAACGGCACAAAGACTTTCCAGGTGGCTTTTGTCCGCAGAGTGCCAAGAAATACATCTTCCAGGAACCAGCAAATCAGAATTACCAGAAAACCATAAGCGCCAATGATCGGACTGAATGATGTACTCACACCGGCCAGGAGCGCGGTCAGGTAGCGCCGATCGCGCAAGAACAAGCCGATCGCGATGATCACGCAGCCATAGGCGATCGATTTCGCCTCAAAGTCTGGGATCAGGAACTCATCGGTGATCACACTCTGGGGGTCATTGGCCGCAAGCAGTAAACCGTAGGCCAGCAAAAATAACTTGAGGTAGTGGCGTTTGAGGTTGGGAAAGCGCCCCGTACAGACCAGGAGCAGCGAGGCGATCGTCACGCCTGCAAACCCGAAATACACCTGGGATGCACTTTCGATCGGCACCAGCCGACTGAACCCGAGCCAGAGCGAGATCGCCAGGAGCGATGCCCCTGGGCGTAAATCGAGCTGGCGTGTGATCAAGGCTAGCCCCAGAGCTAAGAGGCCGTAGCACAACAGTCGCCCGACGATGATTGTGCCGACCCCGCCGATCAATCCCGTTAGCCCACTGGTCATCCACTCAAACAATCCTGGATGATTCGCTGCCTGACTGAGATACCAGTCTTGGGGTAACCAACTTGGATCGGCTAGCTGACGCGCGATCGTCAATACCTCAATTTCATGACTTAGGGGCTGAAACGTCCAGTTATAGGGCAGGAGCAGCAACGTAATCGTCACAAATAGGGAGATCGTGCGCTGCCACAGGGAAACCCAGGCTTTCGATGAGCGGGAAACAGATGAACGGGAAATGGTCACAAGTGGGAACAGCGGCCAAACGGCGTAGACAACGACAAGCACCCTCTGCTTTACGGTGGGTAGCGAAATCCTACAGGCAATCGTCAAGTTTCGTTATGGTATCGGCTCGATCGCTGCCCTGGCTCGCCCTTGAATAGGGGTCGCAAGTTACCACGATCGCACAATGCGATTGCGACCGGGCGCACCGAGCCGCGTGTCGGCGTCGGCATCGAGGCGAGGGGCGATCGCATCGGCGCTGCGATCGGCTTTGCCCCAGTATTGTTCGAGGGCACGTAATAATTTGTCCTGTTGTTCCCGAAACTTTAAGGTGTAATCCTCGCCTTCGTTGAAAATCGCAAACCAGACGAGGCCGCGATCGCGCGTCGGGAACACCCCCGCTAGCGCACTGGTATCCCAGAGCGTCCCTGTTTTAGCCGTGGCATTGATTGGCATGGATCGATCCTCCATCGTGCCGCCATCGAGGCCAAAAATCGGTAGGACATCTCCTACGGTTAACCCATAAGGCCAGAGATGGCGCTGAATTGCGGCCAAAATGGCACAGGCCGCACGGGGAGAAATCTGATTATTGCGATCGAGTCCTGAACCGTCGGCGAGCTGGATTTCGATCGCCGGGACGCGAGCCAGTTGCGCGACGCGGGCAGCGATTTCGTCGGGCGTCCCCACCTGATCGGCCAGTTCCTGCGCCAGGACGTTATCGCTGTAAACATTCATATGTTTTAGCAAGCCGATCGCACTGAGCGATCGGTGTACAATCACCGGCTCCGGATCTCCCAAACGATTGCTTTTGCCACGACGGCGATCTTTTTTAACCGGGATCTCCGGTCGGGGCGTCCCTTTCGCCATCCGTAAATGAGCCGATTCAATCTCTGGTGTCCAATTGTCCGGCGACCAGCTACGGCGCAGCATCGTCGCCACCTTCTCCGGATCGCGTTCTCCCTCTAGCATCACGTCACCCTCCACCAGGATTTCGCCCGCCACGCGATCGATCCCCGCCTCCTGGAGCGCATTCCCCAACTCCAGCGCCTCCTCATAGACGAAAAACGGATCGCGATCGCCCGAAACGATGAGCTGACCGTACAGCGTCCCGTCTTCCACCTCGCCGCGCACCAGCACCGTCGTCTCGATCGCCCAATCCACCGACAGCGCATCCAGCACCGCCAGCGTCGTCGTCAGCTTCGTAATCGACGCCGCCCGCCGCACCTCCGTCCCCTGGTGCGATCCTAGCCCCGTAATATCCGCCTGCAACCACAGCCCCTGATCCGTACGTGCCATCCCCGCCCCTTCCAGCGCCTTGAGATACGCATCGATCGTCCGGTTGACCTCTAGATCCGTTTGCGGAACCGTCACACCCCAGGCGTCCGGTGGCGGTAGGGGACTGCGCGAGGCCGAGGCTTCGACGCCCGCTGTTTCAAGCCAAAGCGAAAGCAAACCAGAACTGATTAATTCGAGCACGATCAAGCCTAAAAGTCGTGAGGTTGTGCGAGGTGCGTTTACCCTACCGGGAAAGGCGTTTCACCACTGCATCAGGTTAAACCATCGATCATCAATCACGAGCCAATTCCTCTGCCATTCACGTCACCGTCTAGCCACGATTGACTGCTCGATCGCTATAGTCCATCGCGTTTTTGTCAGAACTCAACCGAGAACAGAGATCCACTCAAAAGTTTGGAATTAAGGGTAGAGGAGTAAAACAGTTCACGCCCGATCGCTTGAAATTGCGTCATCTCAGGCTTTTACATTTACTGTCAAGTCGTCTGGTAGAATTCTGTGAGACTTTCACCGTTAACGAGAGATGGCATTGGCAAGGGCAAGAGTTGCAGTAGATGTAATGGGCGGAGACCACGCGCCCGATGAAATTTTGGCGGGAGCTGTCCAAGCGCAGGCCGAACTTGAAGCCGATGTCATCCTCGTTGGCGACCCCGAGACGATCGCGGCCTCTCTGGACAAACAGGGCTTAACTACGGATGCCAAAATCGTCGCATCCGAAGGCGTAATCGACATGCACGACGAAGCCATGAGCGGCCTCAAACGCAAGCCGAAAGCGTCGATCAGTGTGGCGATGAGCTTGGTTAAACAAGGGGAAGCAGACGCTGTCTTTTCGGCGGGTCATTCCGGTGCGTCGATGGCAGCGGCTTTGTTACGAATTGGCCGCCTGCCCGGTATCGAGCGTCCGGCGATCGGCGCGATTATGCCGTCGGCGATTCCTGATCATCCGCTGTTGATGTTAGACGTTGGCGCGATCGTGGACTGTCGCCCTCGCTACCTCGAACAATTTGCCCGCATCGGCACGATTTACAGTCAATACGCCCTCGGTGTCGAAGCGCCCCGCGTGGGTCTCCTCAGCATCGGCGAAGAGTCGAGCAAAGGTAACGACCTCACCCTAAAAACGCATCAACTACTGAAAGACAACGCCCAGATTCCGTTTGCAGGCAATGTCGAGGGACGCGATGTGCTTTCCGGTGATTTCGACGTTGTGGTCTGCGATGGCTTTGTGGGCAATATCCTGCTGAAGTTCGCCGAAGCGGTTGGCGATGTCATGCTCCAGCTTTGTCAGGAAGAAATTCTCACGGATCTCGATGACGCCACGAAAGCCACCCTCGCCCCGCGCTTTAAGCGCTTCAAGCAACGGGTAGACTATGTTGAACACGGTGGCGCCTTGCTGCTCGGGATTAATGGTATCTGCGTGATTGGTCACGGATCGTCAAAAGCGCCGACCATCTACAACGGTATTCGTCTGGCGAAGGATGCGGTTGAACGCGGGGTCATCGATCGCCTGCGTGAAGCCGAACTCGTCGCTCCCTAGCAGATTACGAGGTTACGGCACGTCTTGTCGGACCGGCTGCTGGGTCTCCGAAGGTCTTTGAGTTGCCCGTCTGTTTTTCCTTTCCAGTTAGTGTTTCGATTCTATGGCGACTCCCGGTATAGCGATCGTCGGCTGCGGTTCTGCCGCTCCCGCGACCGTACTCGACAACGATACCCTCGGCAAACTTGTCGAGACTTCCGATGAATGGATCTCGACGCGTACCGGCATTCGTCGTCGTCACGTCGCGTCGCCTGATGTCTCACTGGTTGATCTCGCGGCTCAGGCGAGCGCACGGGCGATCGCCATGGCTGATATCGATCCCGCCCAAATTGATCTCGTTGTCTTAGCCACATCGACCGCCGACGATCTCTTCGGTAGTGCCGCCTCAATTCAGCACGCCGTTGGAGCGAAGCAGGCCGTTGCGTTTGATCTGACGGCGGCCTGTTCTGGGTTTCTGTTTGGACTGGTGACCGTGTCGCAGTTCCTCCAAACCGGTGTCTACAAAAATGCGCTGCTGGTGGGAGCTGATGTCCTTTCGCGCTGGGTGGACTGGGACGATCGGCGTACCTGCGTGCTGTTTGGCGACGGTGCGGGCGCGGTGGTGGTCAAGGCCAATCCGGATTCGCCCGGTTTGCTCGGGTTTGATATGCATAGCGACGGTAGCCAAAACTGTTGTCTCACGTTGCGCTATGAGTCGGCGGAACGTCCGCTCATTGATGGGATGTCGGTTAATCGTGGGCGCTACGGTTTCCTCGATATGACGGGCAAAGATGTGTATAAATTTGCTGTGACGCGCGTGCCGGAAACGATCGAAAAGTCGCTGTTTCGTGCCGATTTGACGATCGATGATATTGACTGGCTGTTGCTCCACCAGGCCAATCAGCGCATTGTCGATGCCGTCGCCAAACGCTTGAAAATCCCGATTGATCGCACTCTGGGAAATCTCAGCGAGTATGGCAACACGTCCGCTGCGTCGATTCCCCTGGCGCTCGATGAAGCGGTGCGATCGGGGCGGGTCAAACCGGGCGACACGATCGCGGCGTCCGGCTTCGGGGCGGGTTTGTCCTGGGGATCGGCGATTTTTCGCTGGGGTGTTTAGCCTTGCAGGGGAAGTAAAGCAAGCTAAATCGCCACGACTGATACGGCCACGATCGCAACCAAAATTGATCTCAATAATTGATCTAAACATCTAACTAACGTGAGTTCGGGTTAAGAAAATTAGCTGAGATCTAGATGCTGTAAGGTTTCCCTTGAGTCGGACCATGCCCTCATCCCCCAACCCCTTCTCCCAAAAAGGGAGAAGGGGAGCCAGATTTAAAGCTCAAAGTCTCTCTCCCGTTCTGGGAGAGGGATTTAGGGAGAGGGAAAAGCCCTGAACGCAAAGGTTTCTTATCCCGTACTCACGTTAACTACATTAAGAAGTCGTTACTTAACACCATGTCTAAAACCGTATGGGTCTTTCCTGGACAAGGATCGCAAGCACAAAATATGGGTCTCGATTTACTCGATCGCCCCGGTGTACGCGACACCTTCGATCGCGCGGCTGCCATCCTCGGCTGGTCGGTGCAGGATCGCATCAGCGGTGACGAAGCCGAACTATCCAAGACGATTTACACCCAGCCCTGTCTCTACACCGTTGAATGTATCCTCGTGGATTTACTGAAAGCTGCGGGAGAAACGCCCGACGTTGTCGCCGGTCATAGCCTGGGCGAATACGTCGCGCTCTACGCTGCCGGAGCGATCGACTTTGCTACGGGTTTGCGCCTGGTGAAGCGTCGCGGCGAACTGATGCAAAACGCGGAGGGGGGGCAAATGATGGCGATGATGAAGTTCGATCGCGAGCAGCTCGAAGCCGCGATCGCCGCCACAGACGGGGTCGTCTTAGCGAATGATAATAGCCCGCTCCAAGCCGTGATTTCGGGTACGCCCGAAGCCGTCGAAGCGATCGCCACGAGCGTCAAAAGCCGCCGTGCCATCAAACTCAACGTTTCAGGGGCGTTTCATTCGCCCTTCATGGAACCCGCATCTCAAGAGTTTGACACTGTCCTCGCGACCGTCCAATTCAGCGACGCCGCGATTCCGGTAATGTCTAACGTAGACCCCACTCCCGAAACTGCCGCCGCCGCCCTACACGATCGCCTCTCGCGCCAAATGACAGGATCGGTACGCTGGCGTGAGATTTCCCTCAGCCTGCCCGATCTGGGCGTTGATCGCGTCGTGGAAGTCGGCCCCGGCAAGGTATTAACCGGCCTGATTGGCCGCACCGTCAGCGATCTCGAACTGGTGAATATCCAGGGCGCGGACGATCTCGCAGCGGTCGCCGTTTAAGAGTATTACCCGGAAATAATCGCCCATTTCAGAAGTTCGACTTTTCCAAAAAGTCGGACTTCTCGACCTCCTCCAGACCCGGCAGAGACCTCCCAATCCATGACCACGGCCAATCTCGACACCCGCGATCGCGAGCCCCTCGGCAGCTTCATGCTCTATCACCTGCTGAAATGGCCGGTGGTCAATCCGTTGCTGCGTCTGTATTTTTGCGGTCGCATCTACGGCGCGGAACATGTCCCCGCTCAGGGTGCATTTGTCGCCGTCAGCAATCACGCCAGCTACGCCGATCCGCCGCTCCTGTCCTGTGCGGTGGGTCGCCCGGTGGCGTTTATGGCCAAGGAAGAATTATTTACCAATCCGGTGTTGCGCGAGGCAATTCAGCTTTACGGTGCGTATCCCGTACGCCGCCAAAAAGCCGATCGCCACGCCATTAAAACGGCGCTCACGATGCTGGAACAGGGCTGGTCAACGGGAGTATTCCTCACCGGAACGCGCACCCCGGACGGAACCATCACCAAACCCAAAACCGGCGCAGCGCTCCTAGCCGCCAAAGCGGGCGTGCCGCTTTTGCCCGTTAGCCTTTGGGGTACGCAAGAGATCTTGCGCGGTGGCTTTCCGCGTCCGGCTCCCGTCACCATCCGGATCGGCGAACCGATCGCGCCTCCCACCTCCACCACGCACAGCGAACTCGATCGCGTCACAAAACTCTGCGCCGACCGTATCACCGAACTCCATGATCTTGGACGCTAACCCTCGGAGACCTCGTGCCTTCGGCTCGACTCTAAGCAAATCTACTTAAATCTAATCAAACGTCCATTTCACTTCTTCCGCCGCACGCTGTTTCTTTTTCTCTAAGTACTGCTTACCGAGTGCTGAAATCGGCTGCATTCGCTGTTTGCTTTGTTGAGCGCGGTGCTGACGCGCCCGCTGTTCGGGGATAATTACGCGATCGACCAGAAAATCGAGGGTTTGCTTCCGTACCCAACCGCGATCGATCAAGATTTCGGAGAAGGCTTTACCCGTCATTTCGCGATCGTATTGCAACACCGGCAACTGAGCCTGAACCACTAAGCCAGATTCCAATAAGTAAACGAGCAGGCGTTTTTCACCAACGCGCTCTTCGTGAGTTCGCTCGCACTCGTCTAGTTGTGGGTCGATGGTCAAATCAAGGCTGTTCATTGCGTTTATCCTGCTCTTTGTTACGGCAAATGTGGGGGGTGGCCTCAGGTTGATGCAAGACTCTGACGGGCTTCCGCTATCCGGCGAAACTTCGTTGCGTATACTTAGTCGATCGTGAGGAGAACTTTATTCATAATACCAAACTTATATCCGTAGATCTACGAGACTTTTAGAAGCTTATCAATCATCAAAGACTGAGAGATACTGAATTTCTCTGGGGTGATCTCCGATCCTCCCGTTCTTGATTGTTCGCCCGATACTTAAGTATCGCGTGTGTGCATCACGCTCCGGTTTGGTGCAATCTATCTTCGTATCTTGCTTTGCCGTTATTCCCTTGTCACACCGTATGCGCCCGTCTCTTCGTCACACAATTGGTTCCGCTCTGTCCGTACTAATCGCCTGGAATGTGGGGTCAACCCCGCTGCACGCGGAACTGTTTGATAGCGCCCTCGATCGCCTGCCTGTCAGCGAAAGGGTTGCCTTACGTGATGGGGACGTGACGATTAGCGTCAGTGATGACGGCCTCTACACCGTACGAGTTTTGGTCGAGACTTCCAGCTCTCAGGTCTGGGACGTGTTGACGGACTACGAGGGAAGTGTCTCCTATGCCCCGAATGTCGTGTCGAGTACGGTGCTAGAAACGGACGGCGATCGCACGATCGTTGAACAAGTGAGCGAACGTAAAATTTTGTTTTTTACCTTCCGATCGCGTATCCGCAGCGAAAACATCGCTTCCGGTGAGCGACGGATCGATTTTCGGGCGATCGAGGGCGATTTTCCTGTACTCGAAGGCTACTGGCAGATAGAGCCGATCGCGCCGTTTGCAGGCGCAGACCCGACGGCGGTTCTGATTGAGCAGCAGGTGACGGTTGTACCGCCCGCTGGTGTTCCTGGCGATATTTTTCGCGACGCCTTCCGGGGTTCTTTGGTGGAACTGATGCAGGCTGTGAAAGGTGAGATCGAACGTCGCGCCATGACACCATAATCAACGGTTCAGCTTTGGGGCGGCTGAGATCGCGACGATGGTGCGATCGAACGTGGATCGGATGGTGACGATGATGGCATCTGAGGAACGACGCCGTATTCGTCGGAGTTGTTCGCCTGCCAGCGATGCTCAAATAGAAATTGTGCCACCTCGTAGGTCGCGAGGGGAGGCGTAATACGATAGCCCTGAGCATGGGTGCAGCCGAGTTTTTGGAGCAGTGATACCTGCTCATCGGTTTCGACGCCTTCGGCAACAACACGCAGATTCAACCCACGACCGAGGGCAACGATCGTCGAGACGATCGCGATATCACGCGGGTCTTGATGCAGATTGCAGATAAAGGCACGGTCAATCTTAAGAGCGCTCACAGGAAAGCGCTTGAGGTAGCCCAACGATGAATAGCCCGTACCAAAATCATCAAGCGCAAGATGGACTCCCATCTGGGCGAGCTGTTTTAGGATCGACTGCGCTCGATCGATATTTTTCGCGAGTACGGTTTCCGTTAGCTCTAGCTCGATAAACTCCGGTGAAATTTCCAGATCTTGCAGCAAGCGCTCCAAAGTATGACAAAAACCAGCTTTCTCAAACTGCCGAATCGATAAATTGATCGTGACTCGCAGGTGCGGGAACCCCATCGCGTGCCATGCTTTCAACTGCGTACAGGCTTGGGTGATTAGCCAGCGACCAATAGGAACGATCGCTCCGGTTTCTTCCGCGATCGGAATGAAACGACTCGGCGAAACAATCCCAAAATGCGGATGCCGCCATCGCAACAGCGCTTCGATCGAGACCACATCTCCCGTCATTAGATCGATCTGCGGCTGATAATACACGCTCAACTCATCCCGCTCCAATGCTTGCTGAATCGCATATTCGAGCGAGGCTTGCTCGGTGACTTGTTCGGTTAACACCGATCGGAACAGCTTATAGACATTGCGCCCCGAATCTTTCGCGTGATAGAGCGCCGTATCCGCATGTTTGAGCAACGTCCGGCTATCCGTACCGTGAGCCGGATACATCGCAATCCCGAGACTACAGCCAATCTTGATCGGGCGATAGTCCCCACCAATCTCAAAGGGCTCTTCGAGAGCCGTCAAAATCCGGGACGCAATCTCTGCCGCAAGCTGTTCATTGGGCATATCCGGCAACAAAATCGTAAACTCATCGCCGCCCCACCGCGCAACGATATCGCTGCTACGCACACAGTGTTCGAGTCGGCGGGCAAATTCAATAATGATAGTGTCGCCAACATCATGACCCAGAGTATCGTTAATCGTTTTGAATCGATCGAGATCGGCAAACATAACACCAAACCGTGACCCGTTTTGGGACGCTTGTTCCAGGGTGAGGGCGAGATCTCGATCAAAAGCCGTTCGATTAGCGACGCCGGTTAGCCCATCCCGAAAAACCTGCTGATGAATCACCTGCTCAACGCGTTTTCGGTTGGTGATATCACGCAAAATCACTAACACTTCATTTTCAGAAGTGGCAACGCATCGGCCTTCAAAAATCGAGTCTTGATCTTCAGTATTCCAAGCCAGCTCAAACACGTACGCTTGGGAGTATTGCAGCGGCGTTTGCTTGATCGCAGTTTTAAGCGGATCAGCGACAGATGAGTAAAGACAATCTGTCAGTAAACATCCAATATGCCGAGAAAAATCAAACGGTAAAGACTTATCGAGCGGCGCGTGATAATCAGAAATTGTGCCATCGCGCGACAGGCACAACATTGCGTCTGGCATCGCTTCAACTAAGGCTCGCGTCGTGGCCTCGCTGTTCCGCAGCGCAATTTCTGTCTTGTGGCGCTCCGTGATCTCAATGCTATAAATGCGAACCAACTGCAAATCGTGTAAGACATGAATAGACTGGTCGAAAATGCGATCGCCAACGGTTAGCGTGCGACGAATAAGACTACGATCCGAGGGGTATTTAGATAGATCAAACCCAGCTAATAAAGGATGAGATGATGACGTAGAGCTGCCACCTAACGCGTGGGGAAACTCGATCAGTGCGACCGGATTGAGATACGTAATCTGTCCGAAAAAATCGAGTTCGATAATTGGATGGGGCAGTAAGCGTGGAAAAGAGGCAAGGCGATTTAGCTCGGCTTCTGAGTCCTGAGCAATTTTTTGAGGAGGAATCAGAACCGTGCCTTGAACATAGTCATTACTTTGATCTTGATCAGCTTCCGGGTGGGAGTGGACGATAGATGAAAACGGCGAGACTTCTGAAACAATACACTCTTTAATCGATATCGCTTGAGTTTGAGAAAGTTGATAGAATTCCGCTCTTGCTCCACCACCAAAAATGACCGTATCACCGTGTTTTAATTCGTGGGACTCCTGACGAGTGCCGTTAATTGTCAAGCCGTTGGTGCTGCGCTCTGAATCTGAACTTCCGCCGTCAATAATCCAGTAGACAGGTGTACCAGACAGAGGCTCTTCGATCGCGATCAGGTGGGCATGATGACGCGAAACGATCGGCGAGTTGAGAACAATATCACAGTCCACACTACGCCCAATCAAATAAAACGAATTATCGAGTATGATGGCACGCCGACTTCGCTGATCTTCGACAATCAGTAACTGTTTACGATTTGTTGGTCTAGACATCGCTCTCATCGTCCTGGCGCGACAGGTAGAAGAATTAGACCGTTCCCTATCTTTTTTATACAATCTTGTAAAAACAGGGGTGCTGAATAATTATTCAAAGTCACACAATAGGGCAAAGAATACTTCTTCATCGTATCAAATTAGTCCATGCGTATTGAGGCGGCAAGCAATCAATCTTAAACTAAAAACCCAAACCAAAAATCCAAAAGTACCTCTAAATATTCACTCAGTAACCATACTCAAACTGCATCGAAAAATGCAATAAGCTTTACTGGTTGGATCAGTATGACCAAGAGCAAAAAGCTTAAGACTCTCTGCCTCTAATTTTTGTATCCAATTCAATTGCTTTCATTACTTAAGAATATAAATAATTGAATGCATTTTTTATGGAAATATGTATCTCAAAATAGATTTTGTAAGCATAGTCTCCAATGGAATGCAAGACGAATCGTGAACGATACATTCATTTCTATGACTAATCACAATTGATCTGGATCATCTTCGAGTAGCCATGATAGTACCAGTAATACCGCGACTCCACTAATCCATTGTGGGAGGGCAATTCCCATGAATGAATCGATCGGAATTTCGATAATGAGACGATGAGTGACTAGACTCACAATCACAATCAGGCAAAGTAGGGCAATCGCCACAGCGTTGAATGATTTGGGTTAATAATTTGAGACGCTTATCGATTTGGGATTGAAGTCGCGAATCGATACTATGCATAAGCTTTATGCACAACTGTATATGCCTGAATATGGCTGAGTTGGGAAAGATAATATGTTCAATTCGTAGAGCTCATGCATTATTTGCAACGCACTTCCTGATTAGATAGCAGACATTTAGGCGATCGGCGAAGAGTATGCACTGGCATTTAACGCTGTGGATGTTGTTTGGGTTGGAGGATGGGTTTGAATGCCGAGAACACGATTGAGCTTGCCACTTTGAAGTCCTTCCAAGTCAAGAGTTACAAACAGGAATCCAAGCTCTTGGAATTTTTCGACCAGGTCGGGGAGAGGGATTTGATTCACGAAATCAATGATTTGCTCGGCGGGTAGCTCGATGCGGGCGGTGTCACCTTGCGATCGCACCCGGAGATCGCTCCAGCCCAGCCGACGTAGATGAACCTCAGCGCGGCCAACCCGCCGTAATTTATCGATCGTGATTTCTTCGCCGTAGGGAAAGCGGGACGATAAGCAGGGTTGAGACGGCTTCTCCCACCAGGAAAGCCCGAGAGCGCGGGATAAATTGCGAACCTCAGCCTTTGTGATGCCAACTTCCGCGAGGGGCGATCGCACGCCGCGTTCTTTGGCGGCCTGAATTCCGGGGCGGTAATCGACCAGATCATCGGCGTTAACGCCATCGATCACGTAGGGGAAATTTCGCTGTAGGGCGATCGGTTTCAGGGTGTCGTGTAGCTCACTTTTGCAGAAGTAGCAGCGGTTGATCGGGTTCGAGGTGTAGTTGGGGTTCTCCATCTCGTGGGTTTGGACTTCTTCGTGGCGGATGCCGATCGTGGCGGCCTGGATACGAGCGTCTTCGAGATCTTCGGGCAATAGTGACGGCGAAATGGCGGTGATCGCTAGGGCGCGATCGCCCAATAAATCGTAAGCAACTTTGGCGACGAGGGTGCTATCGATGCCGCCGGAGTAGGCGATCGGTACGGGGCCAATCTCGCGGATTAGTGTATTGAGTTGGTCAAGTTTATTAGCGGTGATTGGGGAGAGATCGGTGGTCGTTAGGGAAGAAGACATGATGGCAAATTTGCAGCGATCGCGGCACAGAAGACAGCTAGCAATTCAGAAGGATGAGTGAAATAGTATGAGATAAGATGGGGAGCATCCCGTTTATGCAACTTGCCCCTCATCCCCCAGCCCCACTTCGACCAG
>CAZFJL010000056.1:0-21228 GCA_964518905.1 uncultured Geitlerinema sp.
CCCCTCCCTGAAAACCTTACAGACTTTCACCGTCATTTTTTGTCCCCGTACTGAGCAGAAACAGACTCAGAGTAGCTCACACTGACCGCACTGCCGTTGAACAGAGCGCTAATAATATCTGATACAACGATCGTATCGCCATCGTCCTGGACTTCACCCTCCAGTTCTCCCGTCAGTACGTTGCCGTCTCCGAAGTCGTAGGAGTAGCCAAAACTTGCGGCTTCTGCAACTGCTGCGGAGAGCGTACCAGCAGCGATCGTGCCAGCAACCAGGGCGAACTTCAGTATGTTTTTCATGGTCTTTCCGATGCTCGCAGAGCGAGTGGTAACTTGCTTTATCTATACGCTGATTGATTGACAAAACTTTTGGATTGCTTTCTGCGCAAGGCGTGTAGCCTATGGTCGCACCTCCATCTCCAACCTTATTGGTAAGGGATGCAGCCATCCAGCCTCAACTCTTGTTAGTCAATCAGGTCTATACGTGAGTTCGATGACGTCTAGAGACCACATCTTTTTCTCAGAGAACCCGACAAGGCCGCTGTTCCCGAACTTACATTCACATAAGCGATTGTACGAATCCGCTCCAGGAACAGACAAGGGCTTTTCCGTAACTTCACGCAATCTTCATAAAAAGACTCGGGATTTACCGACGGCTTCATAGAGCCTTCATAGTGGCAGCGCGCGACAGCGATCTTGCCAAAAGTCATAACTCGTTCCAACACTCTGCGTGGGAATGCCGTGCGGACGCTCTGCGTCCCATATTCTGCTGGTGAGGTCGCGACGCAGAGCGTCTAGATCTTGCGTTACATCGTTCCCACGCTCTGCGTGGGCAACGCAATCCCCAGACGCTCCGCGTCGCCACACCCCCATAGCGGCATTCCCGCACGGAGCGCAGAAACGGTAAACATCGCTAACTCAACACATCAAACCTCAGTCAACACCCGCACACTCAACACCTCATTCGCCTGCAACGACGCGATCGCCCCATCAAACATTCACATCACGATAAATCTCACTTAACGCGATCGCACAATCCACACTCGCCAACCAAATCGTGTCATCCTCCGGCATATTACCTAACCCCCATTCCCCATGATTGTTACGCTGAAACACCTCAACCTGCCGACGATCGCTCGCAACCAAAACATACTCACATAAGCTCGGAATCGCGCGATAATCCGCAAACTTTTCCGTCCGATCAAAGCGAGCCGTAGACGGAGACAGAACCTCGATAATTAAACAAGGATGACTGATATACGGATCATCAGACGGGCGATCGCGCTCATCACAAGTCACAACCACATCCGGGTAGTAAAACGCATTTTTCGCTTCCACATGCGTCTTCATCCCCTCCACAAAAGCTCGACAACCCGAACCGCGTAGGTGAGCATCGAGTCGAACCAATAAGTTGACCGTGATGGCGTGGTGATTGCGTGTACCACCCGTCATCGCGAACACCTCACCATCGCGGTACTCGTGGCGGTGTGGGCTGATTTCTTCGGCGGCGAGGTAGTCCTCGGAGGGTATGTAGAGGGGATCGGTTGCGAGCATGGCGTGGAGAATGGAGACTGGCTTGATCGTAGCACTGGGGAGGGAAGACACGGCTTGATCGCCATCAGCGCCACGATCGCCCCATCAAGCATTCCCAAGTTCCGTCGGTAACGTCACATCTTCGTACACAGCATCCAAGTCGATCATGCAATCCAGACTTTCCAAATGCAGCCGGTCATTGTTGGCATAGCGATCGAACCGCCAACTGCCATCCTCTTTACGGGTGAAACGTTCAACAAGGCGTTCGTGCTGGGAAACGAGAACGTATTCTTCCAGGCTCATGAGTTCGCCGTAGTCGCGGAATTTCACGCCGCGATCGAACGCTTCGGTACTCTCTGATAAAACTTCGATAACGAGTTTTGGGTATTGCACGAAGTAATCATTGTCGCGATCGCGCGGGTCGCAGGTCAGCAGGAGATCGGGATAGAAAAAACGGTTGCGAGTTGCGAGCTTGACCTTCATATCGCTGCTAAAAAGCTGGCATCCTGTGCCACGAACTTTCGGACGCAGTAAAGCGACAAGGTTCGTGACGAGGAGACCGTGAGCGCGGCTCGCTCCGGCCATTGCAATAACTTGACCGTCGAAATATTCGTGCCGAATTTCGCTGTGGCGTTCGGCTTCGATGTACTCGTCAGGAGTGAGGCGATCGAATTGGGCAACCATATCAAGCCAAGAGTCTAATTGCTTTCAATTATCGTCGATCGCGCAGGAGACCCGCATATTCACAGTCGCGATCGCCCGCAACACCACGATCGCCACATCAATCCCGCAAAAAGCCTTGTAAATCCTCGATCGCGACCGTCAAAACCCCGATCACCCCCCGGAACCGGAGCTCATCAGTGCATCCCCGCATAACGTAGAGCGCAACTCCGGAAACGCCCGCGCAACCTGATCCCGGAGTAGCGAATTAAACTGTGGAATCACCCCCAATCCGAATGCTGGTAACAGACCCGGCATAGAGACAAACTCAACGCTCATCGGTTGAGCTGCGTCGTCACCTTCACCAATTGTTGTGCAATCCCCTGAATATCAGCAGCTTGTTTTTCATCCTTGAGCAACCCTTGATCAAACGCTTGATAAGCATTGGGGATCGCCTTTTGACTCGGGATCACGATCGTGCCAATGCCTTCGAGAATGCTGCGCACATGAGCCAAACCCCGCAGACCACCGAGTCCTCCGGGAGATGTCGCCATCACAGCGGCGACCTTATGCTTAAAGCAGGCCAGACCGGGCTCCTCTGGCGCTGGACGAGTAGCCCAGTCGATCGCATTTTTGAGCAGTGGAGTAATTGATCCGTTGTACTCGGGGCAAGCAATCAAAAATCCCTGATGGCTTTTCAGCAACGCTTTAAATTGCAGCACCGACTCAGGCAGACCCTCTTTTGCCTCTAAATCTTCATTAAAGAGCGGCATTGGATAATCGAGGAAGTCTATACATGTGACCTCTGCCCCAGCCGATTTCGCTTCTGCTGCCGCAATTTTGACCAGCGTTTTGTTAAAAGACGCAACACGAGCACTTCCGGCGAACGCTAGGATTTTGGTTGTTTGAGTCATGCTTAGGTTGCCTTGAGTGATAGAACTTCATGGGGGAAATCATCTCCAGCTTAAAGTGATCGAGCTGCCCAATCAAGCTGTCCATTTTTAAGGGTTAAGCAGCCCCTCGATTCACAAGACCGATTCAACAAAAAGATCTCGATCTCGACCCAACTTGGCTCGATGTGATTGATATCACCCTAGTTAGCTGAGGGAAATCACTGATGGCGTATGAGTGAGATCATGTAAAAAACACCACAGTATCACGTAAGTAGTGAGAGCTCGATCGCTTTCATATCCAAGAGATTCAGGGATACTGAGAACGTCGGGCTCTAATACTGGTGGCGTTCCAAAGTCTGTAACGAACCCTTCCGGGTGCACCACAGCTCAGCTTCAATGAAATCCTATGATGGTTGATGTCTTCCTTTTTCAGGTGACTCCTATTTTCGGAGCTTGGACTGAGGAACGTTGTCGGTAAGCCGGATCTCGACACTCTCTGAGCGTGTAACGTCGTGTATTTGCCTGCCTCTCGTGTACTTTCACGAGGGGCTTTTTTTAATGGGGTCGTCAGACCTCCAACAACTCCTGATGCAAAATCCGGGATCGACACCCCAAGATAGTTGCTTCCAACCAAAATCGCACTATTCGCTGCGTGACGAATCCAGATCGTCCCAATCTTGACTCACCGGGCTATGACAGCGACAGCAAAGGCTAGAACACGCTTTTTTAAGCCTGACGGAGTTACAAAACAGCCTCAACGACGCAGCCTTTAATTTCAAGTCCTATCCAGTAATGTTGTTAAACGATCGCATAGTACTCAGGAACAATCCAGGCCTAGACCTCCCCTAGACCCTCCTCCTCTCAAGCCTACGCGTTCTCGCGCTTATGTTACGTATTATTGCAAACTCTTGTCTGTTGGATTACATTGAGGGTGCTTATGCGTCTTGAACGTTAATCCTTATGGTGATTCGTTCGCTACGAGCAATTTTCACCGGTTCAACGGGTTAAAAATTCGATTAAAGCCGCTGAATATCAATCGCAGAAAAACAGACGGGTTCGCCCGCATGACTTCGTCGGCCCTGCCGACTTCTATCCACCCTCAGATCCTGAAACGCTCACTCGATTCAACGGCCACATAACGCAACCAAACGATTTTGAAGGAGTTCGACATGAACGACACAAATCCCCTCTCGCTTGAGCAAGAGTTCAACATCAAATCGTTCGAGTCCACGGTCTCTCGTATGGATCTTGAGCAGGCGCAACAGTGCCTTGTTCAGCTTTATCGTGACTCGATTCTGCGCGAGGAAAATTACAAGCATTTACTTAAACATCACTGGGGATTCGGTGAGCCACCCTGTTCCTGAATTTACCCAAGGTGATCGTCGGTTCTTGTTCCTGCGGTGTGCCGTCATTTTGTACGCACACCACGGGTCGCCCGTTTTTGTTTAGATGGATCGGGCGATCGCTGCGTGCGATTGTCCGTTAAATTAGGGACGATGAGCATAGCGAGAAAACGCGAGTCATGGGTTTAGACGATGAAGAAAAAGGCAAGATTGCCGATCGGCTACGGCAATCGCTGACGCCACGTTTAAGCGTCAATAGCTCGCCGCCGATCCCGGCTGCGCGATCGCCGCAGGAGCCCGATCGCGAAGACCTCGATATCCTACGACGCGGTTCGGACATCTATCATGTTTCGCTGGACTCACCCCACAAATTTGGCAAGCCTCTGAGTTTCGCGCGGCGTGTCTGGCGCAAAGTCCTTAAGCCGATCTTGATTCGCCAGGTTCATTACAACAGTGCCAATGCCCGCCTGTTAACCGCAATGCAGGCACAGATTGACCAGCTTAAGGCCGAAAATCAGGCGCTTCAGGCCGAGGTGCAAGGTCGGGTCGCCCGACCTCTTGGCCAAACGGTCGATCGCCTGAAGACCTACGAGAACTCGATTCAAGAGCTGCACGATGCGCTCAAAACCCAACGCGCTCAGATCGAGGAGCGCATCGATGATCTGCAATTTACGGAAAAGCAGCAGTCGCGGGCGATCGTGCGCTTACACAAGCAGGTGAAAGCGCTACAGGCGAATCGCGATTTGCGGCAGTAACAGACCGCCATCGATCGATTGCATTGATGATCCTGGAAGATATAGCAAAAACCGATTTAGTTAGGACGTACAAAAAAAGCTGAGAGCACTGAGCGGAGTCGAAGTGCGGTTTTCGGCTTAAACAAGAGCGTCCTAACACGATCGGTTTCTGCTATATCAGGTGATCTTTGATGTCTTTCGACTAGAAAGATCCCCTAGGGTTCTTGGATACGCTGATCGTCTTCGGTTCCCGCTTCGGACGGGCTTGTATCATCCGCTGTCGTGTCTTCGCGATCGTCGGCGCTATCCGTGTTCAGCCGTTCTCGCAAGATATCTGGCATCGGGACACGAGTCGGATCGTCTTCGACGGGATCTTCGTTGCGATCGCGACGATCCTCGCTAGAATCCTCGCCGGTATCACCCGCCGAGCCGGAGTTGGGGCGATCGCGCGCATCGTCAGGATTGTCGTTGGTGTCGTCGTTGCGATCGCGTCGGCGCGGCGCGGCTTTTCCCGAGGTGTTCTCTGCGCTATCGTCGGTTGGTTGATCGCGTGACGAAGACGAAGATGGCGGCATCAGATCCTCGGGTGATTCCAGCTCACCACGTAGCGGCGGATCGCCCTGGCGTTCAGCCAACATCAGATTGGAATTACCTTCATATTGATAACCCACACCAAACGGCAAAACTTCGATGCTGGGGTTAGCGGTGTATTCTGCCTTGAGGTCTGCCTGGAGGCGAGTCGAGAATAGATCGATCGGCTTGGTATATTCTCCAAAAAACGATCGCGTCCAGTTATTCGCATCAAAGAAGCGCAGTGGAATCCCCGAGTCGTCTTGCAGGATAAATTGGCTGCGCTCTAGCAGGGCATCACGCACGATCGAGAAATACTCGTTGTGCATCAGATACGAGGCCGCTTTGAGGTAGGTGATCGGGCGATCGAGCTGACCAAAAAACGCCTCTAAGCCCGGACGCGAATCAAACCCGGCGTCGGATAAATCCATCGAGAAGTAATAAAGCTGCTGCGGCGGCTCACCATCACGTCCCAGCAGATCAACCCGTATCCCCGGAATTAACTCGTCGGGGTTACCGGCTTCGAGACGCTTCACATTGCCCTGATCGTCAATCCCAACGTAGGCCAAATCGAGCACCTCGTAGCCATTCCGCGCCGCAAACAGCATCAACAGTGGCAGCGTACCGCGATCTTTCAAGTCTTTTTCCATCGCGTTGGTGCGGAAAAAACTGAAATTGAGCAGCGCATAGAGCGATTTGTTCACCCATTCAAACACCGAGGATAATTCCTCTTCAGACGCATTTTCAAAATCGGGTAATGCGCCGATCGGCTCCAGGCCAATCATGACGTAGACCGGCGCGTTGGGGAAGAACGATGAGGCGTAGAGAAAATCGGGGCCGCTAAAGGGATACAGTACGGGCGAATCGCTGGGAACCTGAGCCAGATTTTGATCGCGCCATGCTTGGAGCGGTGCGAGCTGGGTGCTTTCGAGCTGTCCCCAGGCGGCGGCGATTTCGGCGGCGTAGGTCGTCCAGGCGGCGGAGTCGATCGCGATCGTATTACTTTCGGGAGCGAGACCGGCTAGAAGGCGGGAGATGGCGGTCAGGCGCTCGGCATTGTCGCGATCGTAGGTTTCCCAGAGGGTATCGCGATCGAACGCCACGGGTGCAGGGGGCGGACTCACGGCAGCAGCGGGCGTCGATTCCGGCGTCGATTCCAGCGTTTCCTCTGTTACGTCGCCTGCACAGGCCACCAAACCCAGACTGAACAAGGCCGAAAGTAACCGCACCCAGACTCGACGAGCAGAGGACGATCGCCCGTGGGTCTGGGATGGCTTGAGTTGATCGAGATTGCGATCGCCAGCGGTATGCGTCTCAGAATACGGTTGTGCCATCGATAGAATTGCCAGAAGAGGGGGTGTTGGCGTGACGTGAAAGTCGGCTATTGCGATCGGTGCTGTCCGGAGTCCGTGGTTAATGCACCTGTTTGTTTAACTCGTAACTGATTAACTCGTAACTGATTAACTCGTAACTAATCACATCCAATGATTCGGCTCAGATTCTAGCACTGAGCACTCAAAATGATGCGGTCTCCCTGGGTGTTAGCCAGGGCAAACGCATACTCGGCGGACCCTCACCCTAAATCCCTCTCCCAGGCCGGGAGAGGGACTTTAATTCTTAAAATCTTGCTCCCCTTCTCCCATTTTGGGAGAAGGGGCTGGGGGATGAGGGCATTCATTGGGAGTATGCGTTTGTCCCTGGGTGTTAGCGATCGGTTTCACGCCGCCAGGTAAAGCTCAGATTCAGCGCCGACAGCAGCAAAATTGCCAAAAATAACGCCAGCCCGATCGTGCAGGCGTAGCTCATTTCCAGCCGCGAAAATGCTTGCTCATAGAGGTAATACACGACCGTTTTCGAGCTATCCAATGGCCCCCCCTGGGTCATGATAAACACCTCCTCAAATACCTTCATCGCCGACAGCGACGAAATCACCGCCACCAAAAATAAATAGGGACGCATCAATGGCACGGTGATATCCAAATGCTTCTGCCAGCCATCCGACCCATCCAGCGCTGCCGCCTCATACAGATCCTCCGGGATCGACTGCAACCCCGCCAGATAAATCGTCATGTAATACCCCAATCCCTTCCACACCGTGACGATCATGACGCTGAATAGCGCTAGATCCGGGCTCGTCAGCCAGGGGATACCGTCCGCAAATCCCAGCGCGGCGAGTACCGAGTTGAGCAAACCGTTTTCGGCGTAGAGATATTTCCAGGCGAGACCGGCCACCACCATCGAGATCACGACGGGGGTGTAGTAGGCGGCGCGAAACCAACGGATGCCGCGCAGTTGGCGGTTGACGAGGACGGCCAGGACGAGCGGCACGGTGACGAGGATCGGCACGGCGCAGACGAGATAGAGCAGGGTTTGGCCGAGGGTTTTCCAGAAGAGGGGGTCGCGCCACAGCCGTTCGAGGTTGGCGGTGCCGATCCATTTCGGGGTTTGGGTGAGGTCGTAGCCGTATTCGGTGAAGCTGAGGTAGAACGCCTGGAGGGTCGGCCAGAAGACGGTCAGGATGAGGACGATCGCGGCGGGGAGCAAAAACAGGTAGGGCGTCAGGCGATCGGCGATCGGGCGGCTGGTCATAATCTCAGAATTTCAGAATTTCAGGCAAACAATTTCAGACAAGCAATTTCAGGCAAGCAATTTCAGACAAACTCAGAAACCGTTTTTTTATCATCCTGACTGTAAAGCAAACGTCGTCGCAGAAACCCAGTTTTTTGCACGAATACATAAACCGCATCCCCCCACCAAAACGTTATGCTGACAATCTCAGCCCCAACCCCAAACCGCTGAACCGTGCCACCCGATCGCGATCCCCCCATGCCTGCCCCCCAACACCCACACCACCTCCGCAATATCTTGCTCTACGGCGCAGGCGGATCGATCGCGCTACACCTCGGAGTCTTCGCCACCAGTCCGCTCTGGTGGCAGACCGTGACGCTGCCCCCCGCCTCCGAACCCGTCGAACTGCTGATGCTAGACGGAACCACGATCGCCACTGCCGAACCGATCGCCGAAACCAACACGAGCGCGACGATTAGCGACAGTGCCTTGATCGAGCCTCCCCCCGAGATCATCGCTCCGCCCCCACTCGCCGCGATCACCACCGCGCCCGATCGTCCGATCGCCGATCCACAAACGGAACCTAGCCCCTCAGAGTCTCCGGACTTCAAACCTGACGAAGACGAAGCTGAGAATACCGGCAATTCTGAGAATCCTAGTAATTCGGATAGTTCCGGCAACTCGGGCAATCCCAACAATTCAGATAACTCCAATTATCCCGAAAAAAATAAGTCTAAGGATAAAAGGGGGATGAGTAGCGAGTCCGGGGAATCCGGGGAATCCGGGGAATCCGGGGAATCCGGGGAATCTGGCGATTCGACGAGAGCGGGTGGTGGTGTAATGGGTGATCGTGGGCTAGGGGTGGAATCGCGGCGCGGGAATGGACGCGGACAGAGAGGCGATCGCAACTCTGGCACGAGAAGCGATCGCGGCTCCGGCACAGGAAACGGCGATCGTTCGTCCGGTGGCAATGACACAACCTCAGGATCATCTTCAGAAGGGGGATCAACCGGCGAATCAACCGGTGTAACCTCCGGTGGTACGTCCTGCACCGACGGCTGCGCAGGTCGCTATCAAGGCTCGCAAACCGAAGCTGTCGAACGTGATCCGCTGATTCGCGCCTATCGCAATGCGAACGGTGAACTAGAATTTGAATTGATCCAGTCGAGCGGTAGCGCCGAGGCCGATCGTGCTGCCCTCGCCACTGCCCAACAGGCAAGCTACACCAGCGATCGAGCTGAATTCACAATCCGCGCTCGCATCGCCGATGAAAGCTCCCCCTCTCCCGCTCCCGACACCACCCAGCCCACACCACCATCACCCGAAAACGCCGCCATCACTCCCCCCGAGTCCGTATACGAAGAACCAGTTTACGAGGAGCCGGTTTACGAGGAGCCGGTTTACGAGGAGCCCATATACGAAGAGCCGGTTTACGAGGAGCCCATATACGAAGAACCGGTCTATGAAGAGCCTGTATACGAAGAGCCTGTATACGAAGAACCAGCTTATGAAGAACCCGCCTATGAAGAATCTAATGATGTAGAGCCGATTATCGAAACCGATAATGATTCATAAATCAAATTTCAAAATAGTTCGATCGCAGTTTTGAATCTCTCGAAAAAGTATCAACTTTCAAATTAAATGATTAAACCTCGCGTAACGCGTAACCAGCGTGCTACGCTTGCCTAGCTCGGTTCTGATGGAGAACAGCCATCAGAGGAAACGGGGAAAGTTCGGTGTAAGTCCGACGCTGTCCCGCAACTGTGAAAAAGATCTTGCCCGGTGTGCTGACGTTGTTCAACGTTGCAATAACCGGAGATAACACAAAGTCTTTCAGTCAGAATGCCCGCCGATCGCCACAGATAAACTCAATTCACATCTGCGAGGTTACGGATGCTGTTTGCTCAGAATTCTCGTCATGCTCAAGCATGGCGGCTATGTTTTTGCTCGCCTGTTATTTATAGTGCGACACTGTTTGGACTCATGCTCGCGGCACGATCGCCCGCCGCAGCAGAAACCACGATCGAAGCTCTGCCTAGTCCCGAAGAGAGCGCCGAAATTATCGAGATTCGTCCGGCGAATTCGGCTCAAATTTTAACTCAAAGCTCAGAATCAAACCCGATCGAAACGTCCATAGAACTCGCGGAAACGATCGTAGAATTAAGCGAACTTTTGGAAACATCGGACGAATCGATCGAACCCGAGGCGATCGATTCACGCGAATCGGAAGACACCGACGAAGCCTCTAACGAACCTGAAGATGCTAACGAAGCCGATGAAAATGGTGCTGATCCCGAAATTAACCCCGCGATCGACGAAGACGCCGACGTCGAAATCCTGATTGAACGCATCCTCGATCAGCCCGTTTTCGCGCCCTTCCGCCAAGACCGCCCCCTACGTGATTCCTCGCGTCCGATCTACGTCGTCCCCCGCGAACAGCTCGACGTTCAAGGTGCAACCACCGTTCAAGAAGCGCTACGCTATCTGCCCGGTGTCCTGAGTGAAGGCACGACAGGCGGTCAGTTGGGCGCACAAAGTGCCCAATTTATTCGCGGTGGCGATAGCACCCAAACGCTGATTTTGCTCGATGGTCGCCCGATTAATGATCTCGGCTTTGTCGGCGGGTTTGATCTCGCGGAATTCACCACAGACTTTGTTGAGCGCATCGAAGTGTTCCCCGGCGGTAGCTCGGCGCTGTATGGTTCCAGCGGTGTTGGCGGCACGATTAACATCGTCACCCAAGAGCCAACCGACGAGCCGGAATTTTCCGCCCGCGCTGGGTTTGGCAGCTTTGGCTATAACCAGCAGGTGATTCGCGCCCGTGGATCGGCGGGCGATATCGGCTGGGTGTTTGGCTACAACCGCACTTACGCCGAAAATGATTTTCCCTTCGAGCTAGAGACGATCGACGATGACGGCACGCGCGACAACGCCGACGCCAACTATAACAACCTCAACCTCAAGCTAACGGCGGATATCAACGATCGCAACCGCCTGACCTTTAGCGGTCTCTATCTTTCCCGCGATATCGGCGTTCCCGGCGGCGTCCCCACCGGCGAAGGCAGCCTCGGGCAGTTTAATAGCCTGAGTGACGACACTCGGCAGTATACCGAAGATTTGCTGTTCGATTTGCGCTGGGATTCGCAGTTAAGCGAGGATGATCGATCGCTATTAACCGCGCGAGTCTTTACCGATATTCTTAGCTATACCTATCGTGATCCTAGCTTTAGCCGGGATGAAGTCGATCGGAATTCACTGGGTTTTCAAGTGCAGCATAGTTTGAAACTAGCTGATACTCAACGCCTTACCTATGGTCTCGATTTCCGCACTATTTCCTCGGAAAATAATACCTATAGCTTTTTCGACGGCAGTTCCGCCAAGAACTATGATGATAATATCGATCAAGGCGCACTTTTTGCCCTCTACAACATTGATGTAACGGAGGATTTAAGTCTAAATCTGGGACTACGCCAGGAGTTTAACAGTCTCGAAAATGGCTCGTTTACCTCGCCGAGTGCCGGTATTTTATGGAAGATTTCCGACAGCACAACACTGCGAGCTAATTATGCTCGTAGTTTCAATGCACCGCTCATTTCTGCCTTAGAAGGATTTGCGGCATTTGATATCGCGGGAAATCCTGACCTCAATCCAGAGCGCGGTAATAGTTTTGACATTGGACTGGATCAAAAAATCAGTGATTTTGGTTTATTTCGTCTGACGTTGTTCCTCAATCATATTTCAGACGCGATCGCCTTTGAATTTGGCTCACCGAGTACGTTTGTCAATATTGGCGAAACCGAGACGATCGGCATTGAAGCTGGACTTGATGTGGAGCTGGCAAAACATCTGTTTGCCTTCACGAATGTCACGCTGAACAATACGGAAATTCTCAGCGATAGTAATTCTGCGAATGAGGGTAATGACCTTAGTTTTCGAGATGCGAACAGCGTGAATTTCGGTCTAGCCTACGCCCGTCCTGACGGTCTTTATGCCGGGATCTTACTGCACTATATTGGCGAATTCTTTGTCGATAATGCCAACACTGAAACCCTGGGAGATTACGTTACGGTTGACCTAAAAGCGCAAATCCCGATCGGGGAGAACGTCGTCCTCAACGCCAGCTTGAACAATCTCTTCGATGAAAACTTCGAGCTGTATCCCGGCTATCCCGGCCTCAGCCGCAATGCTCGCGCGAGCATTCGGTGGACGTTTTAGGGCACGTCAACTCAATCAAGTAAGCGCGAAATTCGGATGATTCATTTGTGAAATATATTCGGTTGATTCAGTTCACGCCGCTTTTACTGGTGTCATTCCTCAGTGCGATCGCCCTCACAAGCTGCGGGCGATCGAGCACCATACAGGCAGATCCGGATCGTCCCGCCGCGCGGGAGACCGGCGCTGAGTGTACCACCAGCTACGACCCCAGCGTTGATTATTTCCCCGACAAAGCCCAGATCGATATCGCCACCGGCTTTAGCGTCGAATACCACCGCCATTACAAAACCGTCACCCTCCGCGAACCCTGGCAGGATGCCGATCGCAGCTTTACCTATACCCTCGTTCAGTGCGGTACACCGATCCCGGCTGACGTTGATCCCGCCACCGTGATCACCGTCCCCGTCCGCTCGATCGTCGCCCTCTCCACCACCCACCTGCCCCCCCTCAATCGCCTCGGTGTTGTCGATCGCCTAGTGGGTACGGGCAGCGCCGACCACATCAGCACCTCCAGCGTCCGCGATCGTCTCGCCTCCGGTGACGCGATCGAGGTCACCCGCAATCTGTCCACCAACATCGAAGCCATCATCAGCCTCGCCCCCGACTTGGTGATGACCCACAGCATCGGCGACCCCAGCAGCGATGTCGATCCGAAGCTGACCGAGGCAGGGTTAAAGGTGGTATTAAATGCGGAATATGTGGAACGATCGCCGCTCGGACGAGCGGAGTGGCTGAAATTCATGGCGCTGTTTTTTAACCGTGAGGCCAAGGCTAATGAGCTATTTGCGGCGATCGAGCGGGAGTATACGGCGGTGGCGGAGTTGGCAAAAACGGTGGCGGTGCGTCCGACGGTGCTGACCGGATTTAGCTATCAGGGGACGTGGTATGTATCCGGTGGACGGAGCTATGGGGCGCAGTTGTTGGCCGATGCGGGGGCAGATTATCTCTGGAGTGATTCGACCGCTCCGGTGACGCTGCCGCTGGATTTTGAGGCGGTGTACGAGGTAGCGGCGGCGGCAGATGTGTGGCTGAATATGAACCCGGCGTGGCAAACGCGGGCGGCGGCGATCGCCGATGATCCGCGTTACGGTCAGTTTCAGGCGTGGCAGCGCGATCGGATGTATAACAACATAGCGAAGACCAACACCACGGGCGGTAATGAGTATTGGGAAACGGGACTGCTCGAACCGCAGGTGATCTTGTCGGATTTGGTGCAGATTTTTCACCCGGAGTTATTCCCCGATCGACAGCTTGTGTATTACCAGCAATTGCAATAAAGCTGCATCAACAATCGATCAGAACCCATAAAAAAGACTCGATGGCTACCTTTTGAGCCCGATCGAGTCTTTTTTATTTTCTAAAGTTTTCAGAGAGTGAATAACAGGTGTCGAGTACTTGTCGTTAAAGAATAATACTCGAAAGACATAACCTAGATGTTCTAGTCCATAACACAGACGAAACAGAAACGTCTAATTGTATAGCTTAGTCAGCTTCTCTTATTTCTTCAATAATCAACTGGAGATCAACAGATACAGAAGGTATCGCTATGGCTCCCAAAACAATCAAATCAGAAGATATAAGCCGCCAATTTAGACGTTACTGCTTCTAGCAAAAGCCTTTTTCGCAAAGATTAAAACCTCCTAGATCGCAAAGAATATAACTTACCGCAGTCTTTTTGATTTACATTAAACCAAGGTCACTCAGACTTTTTCTCTGGTGTGTAGGTAAACTGGAGCTGAACAAACTGCGTACTGGCTACGCAACGAATATGTTCGATTCTCCCAGGTATTAGATGAGAAAATATTGGTGATCAGGTTGAACATCAGGACTGCAAACCACGAACAGTTTCGTCTGTATCAGTGTTCAAACCTCCCTAAGGATAGGGCGCGGACTCTTTGTCTCTTAACAAAATAGTCTGGAACTTACTGCCGAGCGTTCAACACTCAGGATTTTCTCTGGTAGTTGTAGATAGATTGGAGCTGAACGGATGACGGGTTGACCGGCATTCAGAGTGATACGTTCAGTTTTCCCGAGGAATCAAATGAGAAAATATAAGCGATCGGGACGGATGTCAGGACTACGTGTTACGACAGCTTTTGTAGTGATCAGCGTGTGAACCTCCTTGACGATTACGACTTAAACCGTACGCGAAACGGCTTTTTTGTTTGTTCCCTTTTTCGTCCTGGGAACCGGGCCGTTTGTTCATGTACTTAATGTAGAACAAGAGCGATCACGGGACAAGGTATTGATACAACTGTTCGTAGAGTATGAAGTGCTTACTATCAAATGATGTGAAGTTTTCTTGAGGTTAATAGAAAACAAGGTTTGATGTGGGATGAAACGGCTTGAGGTTTAAAGGGTGTTCCATGCTTCCACGATCGACGAACCAATTTGTAATACGTCTACGGATTCACCCGCCGCGATCGCCGCAACTCCAACCGGGATCACCGCTAACCCATTACTTAAGGCCAAACCGATCGCATTACCAGAACTGCTGCTGCCCCGATCGCGATCGAACTCAAAACCGTTGCGACCGTAGTACAGCGACCCCCAAAGATAGGCTTCGCGGCTCTCGCCTGCCCGCAACTCTTCCCGCAGTGTTGCCCGCACAAAGAGCGGCTCCCAGCCTCGGGCTAATCCCGAGAGTTTGAGCAATGCCGGACGCACAAACCGCCAACAGCCCACAAGGGCGGAGACAGGGTTGCCGGGGAGACCGAAATAGACTACCGATTGATCGCGTCCAGCCTCAGAACGGTTAAAGGTCGCAACAGTTAACGGTTTCCCCGGCTGAACGGCCACCGATCGAATCCGAATATCGCCGCCAAGATGCCCCAAGACCTCCTCCACATAATCGTAATCACCGACGGAGACACCACCGGTGGAGATCACCATGTCGGCCTCTTCGATCGCCTGGGCGATGGCGGCGGCGGTGACCCGAGGATCATCGGCGATGATGCCAAACGGCAGCACGATCGCGCCGTGGCGTTCGAGAAAGCTGGCGATCGCGACTTGATTAGAATCGACGATTTGACCCGGAAGCAGTGGCTGATCCGGCGGGACGAGTTCGCGACCTGTGGAGATCAGCGCCACGCGAGGACGCCGAAAAACTCGGACGGGGGTACATTGCGCTGCCGCCAGTACCGCGACTTCGGCAGCCGTGAGAGCAATTCCGGCGGGTAGCAGAGTGTCGCCACTTTGGTAAAACTCTCCCTTGGTGCGGACAAACTGGCCGATCGCTGCTGGGGCGCTCTGGACAACCACACGATCGCCCTCGCGCGTCGTGTTCTCCTGCATGACGATCGTATCCGCGCCCTTGGGCAGCATCGAGCCCGTAAAAATCCGAACGGCTTGGCCGGGATGCACCATGTTTTGCGGCGCACATCCCGCCGGAACTTCGCCGACGACCTCCAAGGCGATCGGCTCGGTCTCGCTGGCCTGAGCTACGTCCGCAAATCGCACGGCATAGCCATCCATCGCAGAATTATCCCAGTGGGGAAAATCCAGACGGCTGGCAATGGGCTGTGACAGGATGCGCCCGCTGACCCGATCGAGTGTGATTGACTCCGTGTCACCGATCACGTTAAACGGTTGAATGCACCCAAGGATAATCGCTTCAGCTTCACGAACGGGAATCATAGCGGTAGCTCCTGGGATGGATTGAAAACAGAATCGAGAATTCAGTGTGGCAATTATTTATAAGATTAATAACAATCGGTAAAATTAACGTAGTAACTTTTGATCTGAGGACAGACCATAACGCACCCCGGCATGAAGCCACCGATCGTCTTTTGCCCGTTACACCGCATTCTCAGCCCACCGTTGCCCCTTGCGCCACCGTTGATTCAATCCGAAACCCTTGACCTGCTCGAATGGTCGCGTCTTTGTCAGCACCTCTCGACCTTTTGTGCGACCAAACTCGGCGCGATCGCCGCGCGACAACTTCAGCTACCGCAGACCCAAGCCGACAGCGAACACCTGTTGGCACAAACGAAGGAAACCTACGCGATCAAGCTGAGTGTCGATGCGGGGATTCCGTTTGGTGGAATTACGGACATTGGCGGGGCGATCGAGCGGGCGCAACTGCAAGGGCTACTGTCGGGCGAGGAATGCAATGATATTGCGTCAACTTTGGCCGGGGCGCGACAAATTCGGCGAACGATCGATGGTCTCGACGATCTCGATTTGCCGGTCTTGGACGCGCTGATTTCAGAGTTACGGACTCATCCCGAGCTGGAAAAAGAGATCCATCGCTGCGTCGATGAACGCGGCTCGGTGACCGATCGCGCCAGCCCGGATCTCGAACGCATTCGCAGCCAGCTCAAAAGTACGCGCGATCGCATCCAGCAAACCCTTTACCGCCTAATCCAGCGCCACGCCTCGGCACTGCAAGAACACTCGATTTCGATGCGCGGCGATCGCTACGTTGTCCCCGTTAAGGCCGGACTTCAGGGCGAAGTTCCGGGAATTGTCCACGATATTTCCAGCTCGGGATCGACGTTTTATATCGAACCGAAGTCGATCGTTAATGACAATAACCAACTGCGGACGCTGCAACGCCAGGAACGCCAAGCTGAGGAGGTAGTGTTACGCGCTTTGAGCGTGCAGGTGGCCGAGGTGGCCGAGAGTTTGGAGCAGTTGCTGGCGATCGTCACGACGATCGATCTGGCCGTAGCTCGCGCCCGCTATGCCTACTGGCTGGAGGCGAATCCACCACGTTTCGTAACACCAGATGAGCCGATGAATCTGCGGACGCTGCGTCATCCGCTGTTGGTCTGGCAGCACAAACACGAGAATGGTACACCGGTGGTCGCGATCGATGCGCCGGTGCGATCGCAAACCAAGGTGGTGGCGATTACGGGGCCGAATACGGGGGGCAAAACCGTAACGCTGAAGTCGATCGGCTTGGCCGCGTTGATGGCACGCTGTGGCTTATTTATCCCGGCACGGGAACCCGTGGAAATCTGCTGGTTTGGTCAAATTTTGGCCGATATTGGCGACGAGCAATCCTTACAGCAAAGTTTATCCACATTTTCGGGTCATATTCGCCGTATTAGTCGCATTTTAGCGGCATTGCCTGAGTCTAAGGATGCTGGTGTCGATGTCCCTGCGATCGCCAGCAATGAACCGAATATGGATTCGGACACCGTTAACCCCGATGAGAATTCAGCAATAAATCAGACAGAATCAAGTTCTAGTGCATCTCAATTAAACGGCTTAAATTCTGCGGTTGTAGACTCAATGCCACCACCTCCAGCCTCTAACGCCCTAGTGTTACTCGATGAAGTCGGCGCAGGCACAGACCCCACCGAAGGTAGCGCCCTGGCGATCGCCCTACTCAAAACCTTTGCCGATCGCTCCCGTTTGACGATCGCCACCACCCACTTCGGCGAACTCAAGACCCTGAAGTACGAAGACGATCGCTTCGAGAATGCCTCGGTGGAATTTGACGATGTCAGCCTCAAACCGACCTATCGCCTGCTTTGGGGCATTCCCGGTCGATCCAACGCCCTGGCGATCGCCCGCCGCCTCGGTCTCGATTCCCACGTCCTCGATCTAGCCGAACGCCAGATCGCGCCCACCGGTGTCGCCGACGTCAACCAGACGATCGCCGAACTCGAAGCCGAACGCCGCCGCCAGGAAACCAAAGCCAACGAAGCCCAAAAGCTGGTCACCCAAGCGGAACGGCTCAACCGCGAAATTTCTCAAAAGGCGGCACAGCTCAAGCTCCGCGAAACCGAGCTAAAGCAGCAGCAAGAGGAAGCGGTGCGGCTGGAAATTAATCAGGCTAAGGGCGAAATCGCCAAGGTGATCCGCCAGCTTCAGCGCAGTAAAGATCCCACCGCGCAGGCGGCTCGCGCGGCTACCGAGACGATTAACGGTATCGCTCAAACTCGTCTCCCGTCGCAAACCACGCCGAAACCCACACCGGGCTTTAAGCCGAAACTGGGCGATCGGGTGCGGATTCCGCGTCTGGGTCAAACGGCGGAGGTTCTCAGCGAGGTGAGCAAAGATAACGAGCTAATGGTGCGGTTTGGTCTGATGAAGATGACGATCGGGCTGGCCGAGATCGAGTCGCTCGACGGCAAAAAGCCGGACGTACCGGAGCCTAAACCCAAAGCCAAAACCAAAGCTCAGGCGAAACAAGCCAAGGCTGACGCCACCCAGAAAAAAGCGGCGCCGATCGTTCGCACCTCGAAAAATACCTTTGATGTGCGTGGCAATCGGATTTCTGAAGCGGAGCTACAGCTTGAGTCGGTGATCGCGGAATCTGTGCCGATCGGCGGTGCAATCTGGATTATTCACGGTAAGGGGACGGGTAAACTGCGCCTCGGGGTGCATGAGCTACTGACGCGATCGCCGTATATCGATCGGTTTGAGTTGGCCGCACAAAATGATGGTGGTGCGGGGGTGACGATTGCCTATTTAAAATGAACAATGAAGCCATCGCGATAAAAATCAGTTTCACGTCCAGCGTTCATACCCAAATTTCGTAGCCAAAATTCACATCAAAAACTATGTCTCAAACGATTAACGAACGCGTTGATGCTCTGCCGAATAGCGGCATGACCATCTTTGCCTTAAACTCCCTTGATTTCGTGGTTCCGGGCGAATGGAACAACCTGATCGGCTGGGAAAATACGATCCGCACTGTGACGGGCGAAGAGGACGACAGCTTGATTCAGATGGTCAGCGATCGCGCGATCGAGCTGTATAACGACAAGTCTCAGGGCTATCAAAACGCGCTGTGGCTGTACGACACGATCGACTCAGCGGGCAGCGCTCTCGGGACGGCGGCGCTGGCGAACAAAGTCGGCGAAAAAGTGCCGCTGTTGGGTTTGCTCAGTAAGTTAACGCCGCGTGCGGACAAGGCGCAGGCGATCGATCTCAGCCTCAAGCTCATCGTCGAAATCATCGCCTTTTGCAAAATTAACGGCATTCCGGGCGATAGCGTCGGTGATTTCATGGCCTCCCTGGGCGATTATGGCGGTGAGTCGCTGATGCGGATGGCGGCGCTGGTTTGCTTCGATGGTCTGATCCCCCTCGGCCCAGATTTTATCGGTCTGGTCACGGAAAAGCTCGGCAATCTAACCGAGGGTGACCTCAAGGATAATTCCGGTTTTAACAAGATTAAGCGGTTCATTCCCGATCGTGGTGCGGGCGGACAGTTGGGCTTTATTCAGAGCAGTTTCGGGACGGTGAGCGATTGGATGGGCAGTTTTGTGGCCGATCGCGATCTGACGCCGCAAAAGGTTGTCCATAGTTTGCAGTCGTTTATCGAGGTCAGTGATGACAAGCTCGATTATTTGGCGGCTTTGCTGGATATGAGTACGAATTATTACGCGCATACGGGGGTGCAGACGTTGGCGAAACGGTTGATCGATCGGGCTTATGCTGAGATTTAAGTCAGCGTAATGCGTAGGGTGGGCATCGCCCACCATCACGATCATTTCCCCGCCCATTGATCGTGGTGGGCAGTGCCCACCCTACTGACTACTGACGCAGAAGGGTTATCGTGACTTCGAGCGATCGCCACATTTCATAGCAGGCGTTCCACTCGATCATGTCGATATCGTCGCCCATTTGTCCGGTGTGAAATCTCTGATGAAATTCGCTGGATGTGAGGCGGTATTGTTGCTCGAATTGATTTAGATTTTCAGATAGTGTGTGTTGTTTGGTTCGTGCGGTTTCGAGTTCGCGATCAATGAATCGCGGTTTCGACGATGGGGCTGGCTGTGCCTTCGCTATATAGGGTTTCGAGGGCTTTGAGTTGGTTGAGGATTTTGGTTTGGGTCATGGTCGATCGGGGTTGAGGAGGGTTTGAGCTGGTTTTTTGAGGGGGGATCTTGGCGGATGGGGTCAAGCTTTGCGACGTAGTTTTTGCCGTAGCCAAGTAAATGGACGGATGATGCGTCGAAGCATTTTCGACAGCAGTTTTTTCCAATTTTCTCGAACAATCAACCAAGTACCATCTGGATTGATTTCTAGTGCTTTCTGTACGCTGAGAGTGCTTTCTCTGATGCGACCTAGGTTACGGAGCGCAACGCCACGGTTCAACCAGGCATAGTGGTCGTCCAGTTTGATTTCCAGGGCGCGATCAAAACTTGCTAGAGCGTCTGTATAACGTCCCAAGAAATCACAGAGTATGATGCCACGGCTGTTCCAGGCTGCGTGGTCGTCCGATTTGATTTCCAGGGCGCGATCGTAGCTCGCCACCGCTGCTTCGTACTGTCCTAGGTTACGGAGCGCATTGCCACGGTTGTTCCAGGCATCGTGGTAGTCCGGTTTGATTTCGAGGGCGCGATCGAAGCTCGCCACCGCTGCTTCGTGCTGTCCTAGGTGACTGAGCGCAATACCCCGGCAACGCGAGGCGTAGTGGTCGTCCGGTTTAATTTCCAGGGCGCGATCAAAACTTGCTAGAGCGTCTGCATATTGTCCTAAGAAATCACAGAGTATTGCGCCACGGTTGTCCCAGGCATCGTGGTAGTCCGGTTTGATTTCGAGGGCGCGATCGAAGCTCGCCACCGCTGCTTCGTACTGCCCTAGGTCATCGAGCGCACTGCCACGGTTGTACCAGGCTACGTGGTAGTCCGGTTTGATTTCCAGGGCGCGATCGAAGCTTGCCACCGCTGCTTCGTACTGTCCTAGGTTACCGAGCGCAATGCCACGGCTGTTCCAGGCATAGTGGTAGTCCGGTTTGATTTCGAGGGCGCGATCG
>CAZFJL010000056.1:21328-28081 GCA_964518905.1 uncultured Geitlerinema sp.
CCAGGCATAGTGGTAGTCCGGTTTGATTTCGAGGGCGCGATCGTAGCTCGCCACCGCCGCTTCGTTCTGTCCTAGGTTACTGAGCGCAATGCCACGGCTGTTCCAGGTTGTATGGTTATCCGGTTTGATTTCGAGGGCATGATCGTAGCTCGCCACCGCTGCTTCGTTCTGTCCTAGGTTGCGGAGCGCATAGCCACGGTTGCTCCAGGCATAGTGGTAGTCCGGTTTGATTTCGAGGGCGCGATCCAAGCTCGCCACCGCATCCTCAAGCGCTTGACTGGCATAAAGAAGATCGCCTAACTTTAATAGCAACTGCGATCGCCGATCGTCATCGTCGCTTTCCTCAATCCAGGTTTGCAGCTCAATCCGTTTCTCGCGCCGTTCAGCCTCGGTCATTTTCAGATATTCGTCATAATCGCCCGACTGATACGCCTGCAATGATTCCCGCTCGATCGTCTCGCGATCGAGCCGCAACTCAAACACCCCCGACCCCCAATCCACAAAATCCGCCGCCCGCCGCACAAAATACTTCTTCGCAAACCTCGGCAACACAAACACAAAACAAAAACTAAACGAATCGCGAAACTTTTCGCGATTTTGATTCAGATGCGCCAAAATGCGCGGCGTCCGATCGACCTGATAATAATCCCCCTCACCACCCACCCCACCGGGCGAAATATCCTCCACCAACGATCGCTCCAACCCCAACACAAACAACACATTCAGCCCCTCATGATCAGGGAAATCCGCCACCACTCGATCAAACAACTTCGCGATCGGCGCATCGAGATCCAACACCGCGATTTTCTTCTGCGGTAAATCCTCCGTTAGCTGCGCGATCGTCTCCCGCGCCACCGACGCCGTACACTCCAAAAACTTCAGCCCAAACCCCGCCGTCCGCGCGATCGATCGGCGCAGCGCTGCATAACTCTCCTCCGGGGTCGGCTCCTCGTCCTCCCAGTCCTCATCCTCCAGACCCAACGGATCGAACCCGTCCCGTATGTCCGTCATGAATCCGCCTCCTGTAGCCGCGCCAGCGCCGATCGAAACTCATCGATCTTCAAAATCGCTGGATGCACATCAAACCATTCGACGACCTCTAGATCACCCTCCTCATCAAACTCCTCCTCGAAATACTTCAACACACAACGATCAGCCAGAAAACCCTGATGCCGATTGTCCTTCGGGAGCTGCTTCGTCCGGTGAACCCGCGCCAAATCTTCCCAGCAGTCAAAATTAATCGCATCCACATAAGTCTGCCGCACCGAACTCAGCGCCCGCCCGATCGCCTTTTTCTGAATCGGTAAAACCTCCGTCCAGTCCAGCGCCTTTTGCATGAGCTGCATCAAAATCCGCATATGCCCGCCGCTCATCGCACAGACCCGATCGAGCAACGCCGACGACTCGAATAGCTGCACGTCGATGTCCTGCGCGATCGCCCGATCCACCGACTCCGCCCGCAGCCGAATCACCTTGCGCATCGCCGCCATCCCCGCCGCATTGCGCGACCCATCACGATTTTGCACCACCACCATCGGCAAAATATCGCGATCGCCGTAGCGATCCTCCACCTCCACCCCGCGATTGCACACCAGCGAAATCGGCACGGTGTAAATCGTGTGACAGTTCAGCCCCTTCATCTGCTCGCTGCGATCGAGATAAATCTGCTCGTGGTTCGTACGAGCCTCCTCCGTCGCGCGGATCTCGACAATACGATCGAGATTGTCCGCCATCACTACCAGGCCACGTTTCGGGTTCTCTGATCGAGCCTGAAGCTGCCGCGTCGCCAGGTCAATAAATTCGTTGATCGCCTTCACCAGCGAGACCGCGTGATTATCCACTGATCGCCGCACGCGATCGCGCACCGACGGAACCGCCCGCAGCTTCGCCGTCAGCTCCCCAAACTGCAATAACTTTTGCTTGAGGCTGAGGCTCTCGAACTCCACATCACTTTGCGCCAACTCCTTAAACTCTCCCCACCGACTCGATAACCAAGTCAAAATCGGGTTTTCGTCGGTTTCAAGCCGCACTTGCTGCACCAGATTGCGCGTACAGGCCAAAATCACATCCGCATAGCTCGCATCCTCCGGCTCGATATCCGCCTGATCCGCCGCGAAATACACCACAAAAAAATCGCGCTCTTCAAGCCACAGCTTCAACCGCAGCAGCTCCGTCGATTTCCCAACCCCGCGATGGCCGCTATAAAGCTGACAGGTGGGATATTCGGCGCGATCGATCCGCCGCCCCATCTCGCGAAAAATATCCCAACCGCCACGCACCGCTTCCAGATGAACGTACACGTGAGATTCCGCCGGTTTGAACGGCTCGAAGGCGCTGTAAATTTTGCCGATCGTGTCGCGGGCTGTGTAGCTCGGCGAAGTGCTAGAACCGTTCGATAGAGCCATGGGTTAAACCTTGTCGATCACCGTAATTTTAAACGCTGGATTGGTTTGCCGGGATCTTGATTAGTCTCCGATGCCAAGATCAAACCAAAATCGACTGAGTCGTAGTGGCGCGACATCTCTAAAAAGATGCACACCAGGGAAAGGTAAAACTTTATCGTTTATTATCGTTCCCACGCTCTGCGTGGGAATGCCTTTAGGACGCTCTGCGTCCCGTCAACTCGCGACGCAGAGCGTCTAAAGAGACGTTCCTACGCAGAGCGCAGGAACGATGCAACACTTTTAGGTGGGTCGAGCCAGTAGGGTAGGCCTCGCCCACCATCACGACCATTTCCCCGCCCATTGATCGTGGTGGGCCGTGCCCACCCTACTAAATAAACACCATTGGCTTATCTTTGAGCGGTGCAAACGCCTCACGATCGAACTGATATAAACTCGCCGGACGCCCCGCCCCTCGCGAAACTTTCTCGCCCGTATCGCCCAAAATTCCCAGCTTTAAAACCCGCGTTCTAAAGTTAGAATAATCCGAAAAATTCTCACCCAACACCGCCGTATAAAGCTGAAATAGCTCACTCAACGTAAACCGATCGGGTAATACCTCAAACGCCACCGGACTGTATTCCAACTTATTGCGTAAACGCCGATAACCATACTCCACAATCTGATCGTGATCGAACGCCAAAGCAGGCACATTATTCAGCGGATACCAGGCGATTCCATTCACACCCTCCGCAATCAATTGCGCCTCATCGTAGCGAACTAAGGCGCAATAGCTGACCGAGAGGTAGCGCTCATTATAGGAATCGGGAGCCTCGCGCGGATCGCGATCGGGCCCGCCGAAGGTGTAGAGCTGTTCGAGATAGAGATTGTTGACGCGGATTTTTTCGGCCAGCACGCGATAGGCCGCATCTTCCAGCGATTCGCCTTGACGTACCAGCGTCCCCGGTAAACTCCACTGCCCGATCGACGGATCATCGTCGCGCATCACCAGCAACACCAGCACACGACCCTGAGCAATATCCACCGAAAAAATAACATTATCCACCCCCACCTTAAAATCAGCCAAGGTCGAATCCGAGGCAACCTTGACCGTCGCAGCCCTGCGATCGCCTCGTTTTTCTGACATTAACCATTCGCTCCCAATTCAACAGATTGCGACGTCGGCACGTCGTATAAATTTCGCCGCTCGATATAGGCCGCCACCGGAGCCGGAACCACGGCAGCATCGAGCGTTTGACGATAGGCACTCGACGAAATGGCGGGGCCTTCCACATCCGCGATCGTCACCGTTCCCCAGTCGCGCAGGGTGGCCAGCGCGTCCGGGTCGATCGGATAACCGGGGCGCGGGATCGCAATCAAATCGCACTCACGCAGCAGATCGGCGGCTCGATACCAGCTTGGCAATTGCGCGACCAAATCCGAGCCGATCGCAAAGGTGAAGTTTGCCTCCGGCCAGAGGGTTTTGGCTCGCTGCACGCTGATAATCGATCGCATGTGGCTCAGTTCCGCGCGACATTCCACATTGTGACACGGCGACTCATCTGCTCCGGGTTGCCCGGATTGCCCCGATCGCAGGGTTTCGACCATTAACGTCAGCATTTCCGTGCGCTGTTCGAGGGGCGTGCGATCGGGTTTAAACGGATTGTCGGACGCCCAGATCGCGACTCGATCAAAGCGATCGGCCAACCAACGAATCACGGCGCGATGCCCAACGCTAGGCGGATCGGCGCTTGTACCAAAAAGAGCAATATTCATGCGGGGTAACGTGAACTGCGGGGATGAGAACGGAGAGGGGAAAACGGTCGTGGTGTTAAGCCGCTTTGAGACGTTTAATTTGAGCTGTCTCAGGATACCGAGATCAAGCGCCGATCGCTGATCTCGGCAAACTTTAGCTGAGGATTTCGACGCTACCGAGGCGACAAGGCGGACGACGATGGGTCGAGGGTTTGGCGTAGCGACTCTAGAGCTTCCGAAATGGCGGGCGAGGGCGGCGCATCGCAGTTGATTGATCGCGCGGCGGCGGGCATTTCGGCCACAGAAAACGCGGTCCGCTGGGCGATCGTCTCCAGCGGTTCCACGGCGGATGTCCGCTGACCGTCCACCATCACACACTCAAGCAACGATCGCTCACCGGCTACCGCTGCTTCATTTGCCAGACCAAGCCGATCGCCCATCGCCCCGCGAAACACTTGCTTTTGTCCGGGATAAGTCGCCTTTCCGGGCGATCGTTTCGCCACCGGCACACCATCGAGATCCACCAGCTTATACACCCCGCCAAAAGCTGACCCCGCCACCAAGCGCGTCCCAATTCCATAGCCGTCGATTTTCGCCCCCGCCGCGATCGTCCGCCCAATTTCCCACTCATCCAGGTCACCACTGGCAAAAATCGGCACGTCCGGCAAAATCTCCCGCACCTGCCGCGACAGCGCCACGAGATCCCCCGAATCGATCCGAATGCCGCGCGTATCTAACTGACCGGCCTCTCGCTGCTCGGCGAGTTTGCGTACGGCTGCGATCGTGTCAAAGGTATCGACGAGCAGCGGCGCACCGGGAAAATATTGGTGAAATGCACTAAAAGCCGACGATTCATTTTGATCGATCGCGCTAAAAGCCAGAACTAAAGCGTGCGCCATCGTCCCTGATGGTTGATGACCCAGTTCGAGGGCGGCGAAGACATTGGAGGTGGCGTTAAATCCGGCGGCGAGGGCGGCACGGGCAGCCCAGAGGGCGGCTTGGGGGGAAGCAGCACGGCGGGTTCCAAATTCGAGCAGGGTGGCGCGATCGCCTGCGACATCGCGCATCCGCGCCGCACGGGTGGCGATCAAGGTTTGATAGTTGACCGTATTGAGTAGATAAGTCTCGACGATCTGCGCCTGCCAGAGCGGGGCTTCGATGCGCACGATCGGCTCGTTGGGCAAAAAGGCTGTACCTTCGGGCATGGCGTACACCGAACCGCGAAACCGAAAATTCGCGAGCAGATCCCAAAAGTCAGCGGGAGCGCGATCGAACAGTCCCGTTTGGCGTAGAGCCGTGATTTGATCCTCGGAAAATTGCACCGCTTCGAGGTATTGCAACGCCTGTTCTAGCCCCATGGCGATCGCGTAGCCAAACTGATGGGGAAAGGAGCGGGCAAACAGTTCAAAGCTGGCCGGACGATCGGCGATGCCTTCACCGCAGTAGCAAGCCGACATCGTGAGTTGATACAGATCCGTTAGGAGGCTGTAGTTCTCGGGCTGGGGTTCGAGGCGTGGAGAGGGGATCATGACTCGATCGCGCTAGCGACGCGATTTGAAGCGATTCACGATTTAATTATAGTAGATTCTACCAAAAGCAAGCAGGGGCTAACAAAAAATGAATCGATCTGAACGCTTGCGATCTATTTTCGGTATTGTTCGTGGAGGTACAAGATCCCACGCAATACCCGCATGATTCAAGCTTGGGCGGATCAGGATTGTTTAGTGTGATTGCGATCGTGATCACGCGCGATCGGGATCATCTAATGTGGTGAGGTTGCATCACGTCACGACTCGCCCATTTGGTCAATACTAGGAAGTAGGAAATCAGTCAATTTAACGCCATGCTTCCGCAACTTCAACTACTACCCGGTGCTATTTCCGAGATGATGGTAACCAGCAGTGAACTGGGCTACCTGACGATCGCCGATCGCTACGGACTGCTAGCAGCGACTCTTGATGATTCCCTCAGTGAAACCGAGCGACGCTGCATCAATCGTCTATTGCGATCCGCCGCGCGGGGTCGTCTCCAGATCGTAAATGTGCTGTCATAAATTCTTTCGGATTCAGGATGATTACAGAATTACGATCAAGCGCTAGATTGGGTCTTAATTCTGCTTGATGTTGAGATAGATTTTTAGGTCGCGCCGGGACTAGGCGAGCTTCCAGGCTACGATCGCCACACAAATCCAGCCAACAATAAACGCCGTACCACCAAGAGGCGCGATCGCCCCAAGCCACCGCGCCGCACCCAGGCTCAAACCGTACAAACTGCCGCAAAACAGAACCATGCCCGCCGTAATCGCAATCGCGCCAATCGGCAAACTTGACGGCGGCTCAGGCAAAACGATCATCAACAGGGCGATCGCGACCATGAGCAGGGCGTGCGTTAACTGGTAGCGTGTCGCCGTCTCGAAAATTTCCAGGGCGCGATCGCTAATATTGCCGCGTAAGCCATGCGCTCCGAAGGCTCCCGCAGCCACGGCGCTTGCTCCGAATAAACTCGCCAACATCAAAATAATTTTGGGGGTCACGATCGTACTCTCCAGAGGTTGCACGCCATATCTATAGCAAAAAACGATTTGCTTAGGACGTATCAAAAAAAGCTGAGAGCACTG
>CAZFJL010000057.1:0-26790 GCA_964518905.1 uncultured Geitlerinema sp.
GGCGTTTGCGATTTCGTATTTTCTGGGGCTATTTCGGATTTACTTTTGGTTGCCGCAAGTGGTGTGGATGCTGGGCTTGAATTTACTCGCGGAGCGAGCCGAAAAATTTTTAAAATTTTTGCCGCCTAATTTTGATGAAGTCACACGCTTGCCGCTACCGTTTTTTGATGCGTTCTTAATCGAAGCCTACGACCAAAACCCCAATGCAACCCGCGAACGTTTGGCCTACTTCAGCGGTTACACGCTCCGACAACCCGAAGTCAACCGCGCGATCGTTGGCATCACCGCCCAAACCCTGCAACGTAGCGATCGCATCACCGATCTCATCAACTTTCGCCAAAACCTCGGCTGGATCGGCGACCCACCCCGCGCCATCCTCGATCTCCTGCCCGAACTGCGCGACATCTCCCAAGACCTGATCGCCGCCAGCGACGCCAGCACCCCCTACCGCCGCCTCGAACTCCTCAAACCCCCGATCGCCAAACTCCAACAACTCCAAGCCAACTTAAAAAACTTGCCCAGCGCGATCGCCACCCAATTCGCCCCCGGCCTCGATAACTGGCGATCGATCCTCCACGACACCCAAACCACCTGGCACAACGACGCCAAACGCACCGGCGAAATCCCCGCCGCCTACATCGCCGGAAACAGCCTCGACCCCACCCAAGCCGCCGGACGCTTCAAAGGTCGCCAGGACATCTTTAACGAAATCGAAGCGATCGCCCTCAGCGACAGCCCCCCCGCCCTGCTGCTCTACGGCGGACGCCGTACCGGCAAGACCTCCACATTAAAATACTTACCCGATCGCGTCGGCTCCGACCTCATCCCCCTCCGAGTCAACGCCCAACAATTCGCCGAAACAGCCACACTCTACGGCATCGCCCGCAGTTTCCACGACCAAATCATCGAAGCCGCCCACACCGCCCGCAACCTCACCCTACCCAGCCTCGACCCCGACGACCTCAAACTCGACCCCCTCGCCGAGCTGCGCCGCTGGTTCGACGCGATCGGCCAACAACACCGCAGCAAAAAACTCCTCCTGTGCATCGACGAATTCGAGCGCTTCGACGAATTCATCCTCAGCGCCCAAACCCACGCCCCGCTCCACTTCCTGCGTAACACCATGCAGCGCAGCGACAACTGGAGCATCCTCTTCAGCGGCTCCCACACCCCCGACGAACTCGCCCCCTACTGGAGCGACTACCTGATCGAAACCCAAGCGATCCAGATCAGTTACCTCCGCGACCCCGAAGCCCGCGACCTGATCGTCAACCCCACCCCCGACTTTCCCCGCGACGTCTATCGACCCGACGCGATCGACGCGATCGTCCAGCTCACCCACCGCCAGCCCTACTACATCCAACTCATCTGCGGCGAACTCGTCACCCTGCTCAACGACATCCGCCTCGGACGCGGCCAGCACACCAACGCCGCCAACCCCGACGCCGTCGTTACTCCCGCCCTCGTTAAAGCTGCGATACCTCTCGCCCTCGATCGCGGCCAGCAATACTTCCGCGAATTCTGGAATCGTTCCCTCGGTCTCCCTGAGCGCCAAGTCCTCACAGACATTCTCAACGGCGTCGAGATGCCCAGTAATCGCCCAATTCGTAAAAAGCTAGTGAATAAAGAGATTATTCAAATGACAGGCGACGGGTTTAAATTTCGCGTCCCACTGATTGAGATCTATTGCAAACATGTCGTTCAAACCGATCACGAAACTCTTTAAACTCTCACGATAAGCCGTTAACGTCATCATCTAGAAGCCTTACTCTCAGGAGTCTTTATCACGAGAAACTATCAGGAATAGAGCTAAAAATAGGCGAAATCGATTTGGAGTCAGAAGACGATCGCTCATTCGGTATGTCCGAAATCACTTTGGAACTCGCCATTTTTTGCTACAACAGTAAACGCATCCGAAAATTTACGTAATTGTTGGCGATAACACCCATAACCAAACCCGAGATTTCTTGCATCTTGGGTTCTCGCATGATCGCGCGTAAATCCTTGCCAGCGCATCTTTAAAGTCAGGAGTGAACATCATGGCACCGCCAAAACTACCGATCGGTGACGCACGTTACGTCGTCTGCGACTACAAAGAAATCCCTGCCCCGAAACCAAAACCCTCTCTTCCGTTTTTTTGGAAGATTATCATTACGTTATCTCTAGTGAATATCCTAATGAATCTGTTTGAGTTGGGTTTTGAACTGGGTATTGTCTATCGTGGCGAGTGCTTTGGCTCGTGCCCAGAGCTCCTAGAGCCCCAGGGATAGGTTTCAAAGACACTTATTCACTGCTAAAAGCTCATTCCGTTGCGATTCGACACCTTTGTAACGGATTGCAACGTATAATGAGCATCAGCAAAAAATCTTAAGAAATTTAGGTAGCGTTCATGCGAGTAGCGATCGCGGGTGCCGGACTAGCCGGTCTATCCTGTGCGAAGTATCTAGCCGACCTCGGCCACACGCCGATCGTCCTCGAACGACGGGACGTGTTGGGCGGTAAAATCGCCGCCTGGAAAGACGAAGATGGCGACTGGTATGAAACCGGGTTGCATATTTTCTTCGGTGCGTATCCGAATATGCTTCAGCTCTTCGGCGAGCTGGGTATCGAGGGTCGTCTGCAATGGAAAGAGCACACGATGATCTTCAACCAGCCGGAAAAACCCGGAACCTACTCGCGCTTCGACTTCCCCGACATTCCCGCCCCGATTAACGGCGTCGTCGCGATCCTCCGCAACAACGACATGCTCACCTGGCCGGAAAAAATCCGCTTCGGGATTGGCCTGCTGCCCGCAATGATCCAAGGCCAAAAATACGTCGAGGAGATGGATAAATACTCCTTCTCGGAATGGCTAGCGGTGAACAACATTCCCAAGCGCGTCGAAAAAGAAGTGTTTATCGCCATGTCCAAGGCGCTGAACTTCATCGACCCCGATGAAATTTCCGCCACGATTTTGCTGACGGCACTCAATCGCTTTCTGCAAGAGAAGGAAGGCTCGAAAATGGCCTTTCTCGACGGTTCACCGACCGAGCGTCTGTGTGAACCGATCGTCGAGCACATCACCGATCGCGGCGGCGAAGTTCGCCTCAACGCACCGCTGAAAAAAATCGAGCTCAACGACGACGGAACCGTAAAACACTTCGTCCTACGCGGTCTCGACGGCGCACCGGATGAAATCTTCGAGGCTGACCTTTACGTCTCAGCTATGCCCGTCGATCCGCTCAAGCCGATGGTTCCCGCTCCCTGGAAAGAGATGGATCACTTTAAAAAGCTGGAAGGTCTCGAAGGCGTCCCGGTGATTAACGTGCATCTGTGGTTCGATCGCAAGCTGACCGACATCGATCATCTGCTATTTTCACGATCGCCCCTGCTCAGTGTGTACGCCGACATGAGCGTCACCTGCAAAGAGTACGCCGACCCCGACAAGTCGATGCTCGAATTGGTACTCGCTCCGGCCAAAGACTGGATCTCGAAATCCGACGACGAAATCATCGCCGCCACCCTGGAAGAACTGAAAAAACTCTTCCCGCAACACTTCGAGGGCGAAAACCCAACAAAGCTGCGTAAATTCCACGTCGTCAAGACGCCGCGATCGGTCTACAAAGCGACTCCAGGTCGCCAAGCCTGCCGCCCCGATCAACGCACCCCCATCACCAACTTCTACCTTGCCGGTGACTTCACCATGCAGCGTTACCTTGGCAGTATGGAAGGCGCGGTGCTTTCTGGTAAGCTAGCAGCGCAGGTCATTGATGAGGACGTGAAAGCCTCGCGTCACGACTTTGCCGCCCCCTCTGGACATTCCACAGCCGAGCCTGCAACGAATGCTGCAACTGCCTGATCTACCGACGCAAACCCAGCTTCCCATGACCTCGATCGAGGATGCCTACGAGGAGTGTCGTCAGATTACGGCAGAGTACTCGAAAACGTTTTATCTCGGGACGCGCTTGATGGCTCCAGAAAAGCGCCGCGCGATCTGGGCGATTTACGTGTGGTGTCGCCGTACTGACGAGCTCGTCGATGGTCCAAAAGCAGCGACCACGACGCTCTCGACACTCGATGATTGGGAACGCCAGCTTGAGGATATCTTCGCCGGTCGCCCGCGCGATCGGTTTGATGTGGCGCTGACTGATACGATCGAACGCTTTCCGCTCAAAATCGAGCCGTTCCGCGACATGATCGCCGGACAGCGCATGGATTTGCGTCGCAACCGTTACGAAACCTTCGATGACCTGAAGCTCTACTGTTATCGCGTCGCCGGAACCGTCGGGCTGATGTCCGAAGCGGTGATGGGAACCGAAGTTCCAGATACACGCGCACCTTGGCTGGCCGAACAGCCTTATAAATCGCCGATCGATGAAGCGGTTGCCCTGGGCATCGCTAACCAGTTGACGAATATTTTGCGGGATGTGGGCGAAGATCGCCATCGCGGTCGGATCTATCTGCCGCTGGAAGATCTGGAGCGCTTTGGCTATTCCGAAGCGGATCTTATGGCGGGCAAGCTCGATCAACGCTGGTCAGAACTGATGCAGTTTCAGATCGATCGAGCCCGTCAGTATTACGTCGAAGCAGAATGCGGCATTCGCGATTTGCACATCGATGCCCGCTGGCCAGTCTGGACGGCCTCGATCTTGTACAGCCAAATTTTGAACGCGATCGAACGCAATAACTACGATGTCTTTAGCCGTCGTGCCTATGTGTCCGGCTTCCGCAAAGCGATGTGTTTACCCGTAGCGTGGCTACGCGCTCAAGCGCTCTAACCAGTTAGTTTTACGCTGACCTTTATCCAGCTAGAACCCGCTTAAAAAGAGAGGGGTATTGTAGACAATACTGCTCTCTTCTTTGTGTGAACTACAGATTAATCTCGATATGTGCTGCTTCCAATAGTCGCCACAATGTGGCTATCTTCTGTATTTTCTTATACTATTCTCACCTATTCTAAGTACTGTCATATCTATGGCTACTCTGTCTATTTACGGTATCCCCACCTGTAGCACCTGCAAGCGAGCATTACGTTGGCTCGACGATCGCAACGTGACCTATACCTTTGTCGATACGCGCCAAACACCACCGACGCCAGAGCAGGTCGGTCAATGGGTGGACGCCTTGGGCAGTAAGGCGATGCGGAATACGTCGGGTCAGGCATATCGCGGCCTGGATGCGTCGCGATCGCAGTGGGATGATGCTCGTTGGATTGCCGAATTTTCGCGTGAGCCGATGCTGCTGAAACGCCCGCTATTTGTCCAGGGCGATCGGGCCTTAATGGTCGGTTTTCGCGGCGACGATGAGACGATTACTCGTAAGCTAAATCTTTGAATCGCTGAATTCTCGAAACTCAGATCATGATCATTCGATGCCCAACGTCTCAATTAAGAGAAAAATTGTGGTCGCTTAAAAATAAAATCAATTGGTCTTCTTATCATAAAGTCAAGAGTCGATTAATTTTCCAAATAAAAACAAGCTAATCAGAAAGCATAAAAAACAATATAGACTCGCTTCTTAAAATTTTCAATAGAGTTGATGAATTCTCTGAAACACTTATCCAGTATGGCCGGAGCCTAAACTTCGCATAAATTGCGATCCGCAAGGATCACCCAAAATTCCGAAGTTATGAGTGATAGTATGAGGAAGAAGTCAATAGGCAGAAAACGCAGTGAAGGCATATTCCAACGACTTACGCCGAAAACTTATCGAAATTTATGAAAAAGAACAGATATCCCAGCGGCAGTTAGCGGCTCGATTTGATGTGAGTCTTAACTTTATTACGACCCTATTGCGACGTTATCGCAATACTGGAGGCGTTGATCCCGCTCCACGTCCTGGGCGTAAATCGCTCCTTTCCTCCTCAGATCTCAAACAGCTTGAGTCTCTGGTCGCAGAGCAACCCAACAACACCCTAGCTGAATTTTGTCAGCAGCTTGAAAAACGTACGGGCGTAAGCATTAGCCGCACAACTATGGTGCGCTGCCTAGAAAAATTAGGTTACCGTAAGCATAAGCATCGTACGAATCAGGCTCACAAAAAAGCAAATGACTACCGCAATATGACAGAGGGTCATCGCCATACATTCCCTGATTCTCCATCTGGTATTTAGTCAATATTGAGGAATGTTTTGCGCAAGGAAAATACTTGAGTCAGTAGCTCTACTTTGTTGAGCGTTACGTTAAAAATAGAATCTAATTGCCATAGCAGATTTCAGAGCGATGCGTTTCACTAATCATCGATAAAAAGTTATTTAGCGGTTTGTTGTCTAGCCTGAATGGATCGCTCTAAAGGCTGCTATGAAACGAATAGAGCGAGTCCTTGCGCTTCAAAGACAGAAAGACTACACGACCCTGTATGAAAAACTAAAGATATAAAAATTACACTCTGAGCTTATTTTTTAATCACGCTCACCCTGGTTATTTTGTTCCCCCATAATTGACCCAATCTAGATGTAAACTCATGTTTCAAACACTCATCGATCGCCTATCTGGTAAACGCGATGATCGCATCCAAGCTGCGATCGAAGTTTATACCTGGCAAACCTGCCCCTACTGCATCCGTGCCAAGCTGCTGCTGTGGTGGAAAGGAGCCGTGTTTACGGAATATAAAATTGATGGAGACGAGACGGCACGGCAGCGCATGGCCGATCGCGCCGCTGGTCGCCGTTCCGTGCCGCAGATTTTTATTAATGATCAACATGTTGGCGGCTGTGATGATATCCACGCGCTTGATGCACGTGGTGAACTCGATCCGCTCCTAACCCAGTCCGTACCTTCGGCCTAACTTGCAGTATTGACGGAGCTTGCCGTGTTTGTCGTTAACTGTCGTTTGTGGTGTGTGTTTCGATCGCGTTTGTCTCGCGAGTCGGCGATCGCGCTGACCATAACGCTGCTGCTATCATCCTGCGCCGGGTTGCCGGGAAGTCAGGCGCTGCAAGATTCACTGAGCGCCGATCCGTCGCTGCAAACGCCGCCCGAGACGACAGCCTCGCCAGCGCCAATAGCAACACCGGACGCGACACCGCAGCCTGACTCGGTAACGTCTGATGCAACCTCAAACGTGTTGCCGGACGTGGTGCCAGAACTGCCCGATAATTTCCCGATCGCGCTACCGCAATATCCCGAAGCCACCTTAACTAGCATCATTGCGCCCGATTCCGCTGCCTCTGATGCGACGGATCTAACACCATCGACAGACAGCTCCACCACCTCTGAGCCGTCCGCTGACTCTACGACAAATCTCGATATCCTCGACACTCTCAATCTTTCCGGCAACTCGGAGCCATACCCCTGGCAAACCCGCTGGACGACCGCCGATCCGATCGAGACGGTGCGGACTTTTTATAAGCGGGAGCTGAAGCGCAAGGTTTGGACGACGCGACAAATCATGCTCAGTCAGGCAGAGTCGAGCTTTACGGTACAGCAAGGGGACGTCAGCGCGATCGTGCGGATCGTGGCGGGCGAGACAGGGCAGCCGACGGAGATCGCGATCGACTACGCGATCGCGGCGGACACAACCGCCGATGCCAACCCCAAACCCGGCGCGACCCCGGCGACCAAACCCGACGCGACCGCCACACCATCGGGGACAACCCGCTTTAGCGACCTGACCAATCTCGACGCGATCGCCGAACCGTTGCGATCGTCCGTCGCGGAGGTGGCGAAACTCGGCGTGCTAACTGCGAAAGAGGGCGATCGCTTTGCGCCGAACGATCCAGCCTTGCGTCGCGACTATGTCCGCTGGCTGTTCGCTGCGCACAATCGAATTTACGCCGATCGCCCGTCGGAACAGCTCCGCGCGATCGCGCCCGAAAGTAGCGGCGCGATCGCCTTCCAGGACGTACCGAAATCCGATCCAGATTTTGCGATTATCCAAGGACTCGCCGAGGCGGGAATTCTGCCGAGTTCGCTCAATGGCAACGACACAACGACGCAGTTTCAGCCGAATGATCCGCTGACACGCGAAACCCTGGTGATGTGGAAAGTGCCGCTCGATCGGCGTCGCAGTTTACCGACCGCCACGATCGATGCCCTGCAAAATACCTGGGGATTTCAGGATACGGAGCAGATCGCACCGTTGGCGCTGCGGGCGCTGCTGGTGGATTTCCAAAATGGTGATCTGTCCGTCGTGCGGCGGACGTTTGGCTATACGACGTTATTTCAGCCGAAGAAGGTGGTGACGCGATCGGAAGCGGCGGCGAGTTTGTGGTATTTCGGGTTTCAGGGCGAGGGGCGATCGGCGAAAACGGTGTTGGAGTCGCCCTAGCGCGTTGGTCGTGTGTGCGGCCAGGGCTCCATCTCTCCCCTGTTCTAGCAATTGACGACGATATACCTTGTTGGCATCAACGTCTGGGTCTGTGCCTTTTAGAAAACGCGAGACGGTAAGATATACGGGCGATCGCCGCCGATGTGATGCCTACACCGCCGATCCGCGAGTTACGGTCACGGCTCGATCGCCATAAAAATCCCAATTTAAGATTGACCAACGTTTTCTAGACAGCCATGACCCTTCAAGATTTTCTCGACCAGTGCGTCGGCAAATGGTTTTCCCAGCGAACCAGTCACGCATTACCGCCCCAAGAACTCGAAGCGGGCAAAGCTGACCTGTGGATCGAGGCCATCGAACCGGGGGATGCAGCGGTGAAGGCGGAGTGCGATCGCGCCGGGATCGATGCCAGCACGGCGATCGCATTGCGGACACGCTGGGACGGTCAGTCAGGCGTTGCGGCAACGAAGCTGACGGGTACGACGCTATTGATCTTTGGCGATGGCGGTAAATTTGCCCAAACGAATGGAACCGGAACCCAGCTCACGGGGACGCATTCTCTCGGTGAAGACGACGCTTTGATGATCGTTGCGACGGCGGAAGATCTCAAATCCGAGGAACGTATTTGGTTTGCGGGGCCGAATCTGCGGGAGCGGACGAGTACGATTTCTTACGGTGCGAGCGGCGATCGTTTTGCGTCATTTTGCTCGGAAATTCGCCTCGGTGGTGTACCCGCCAAATAGCCTGAGTTTGGAAAAATAGACGCTGGCCACCACGAAAAAAGCGACGATCGCCCTATGACGATCGCCGCTTTTTTACGGGTTGCGTTAATGAATCAAAACGAAATTAACGACGACGTCCGAAACTACGCATGGGACGACGAGCGCCGCCACCGCTGCCAAATCCAGACGGACGGCGCTGCATCCGCGATCGCGACGGAGCCTGCTTGTTCGATCGCAGATTGCTCGAACCGAAGCCAGAACCGCTGGATTTTGTCCGGTTATTCGCATTCGGGCTAGCGGTCGGTGAACCATTGCCGCGCGTCTTAGAACCGAAACCGGCCGATCGCGACGAATTCGACGGATTGCGTAGATTGCCGCTCGTGCGGAGGGTCGTACGATTTTTGACCGCAGGCGGCGGGCTATTGTGCTTCTCTTGGTAAGACGAGACCGCACCACGATAGGTTTGGCCGACGCCACCATAGCCCACGAGGGGAGACCCGGCGCTGTACATCGGCGGTACATAGTAGCGAGGGCCAAAGAGCGCATTACCGACCATTTGACCGGCGATCACGCCCGCAAACGGCGTCCAGAAATTTGACTCACGACGCACGATCACCGTTTCCGTTTGACCCGTTTGGGGGTTGGTTTGGCTTTCCGTGACGGCGTGGACGTATTCGATCCGAAAATCTTCGGTCAAGTGCAAGACGGCCTGACCCGATTCGAGGCTGAGGTAGGTTCCGGCGATCGGCTCATCGTCGCCCGTGCGTGCCATTTGTAGGTCAGCGCTGCGATAGGTCGGCGACTGTCCGGGCTGCGTGCCGATCAGCATCAGCGTATATTCACCGTCGGCATCGTTATATTCTGCCTGTTGCACGGCGAAGCGGCCATCGGTCACGGCTTTCGTTGCCGCTGCAATGTAGGTTCCGTTGAGTTCGGCGTGGGGTAGGGCGCGAGCTGTATCGATCGCGAGGCTTGTCCAAGCCAGCGTCAGACACAGAACGCCGATAAAAAGTTTGCGTAACATAGTTTGTTTTTGAAGAGGTTGACGCGATCGAGCCGATGTCGGTTGAATCGACTCGATCGTCATCAACGTGCTGATTAATCAGTATGAAGGCTAACGTGGGCGATCGTCTTAGTAGTGGTTCCCCACTTTGCGGTGGTGTACCGCCGTTCGTGCATCGTCATTCGCCACCTTGCCACCGTCCACCGTGCTGTACACCAGCCAGTGATCTTCACATTCCATCCGGCTGACCACCGCGCATTCCACGTAGGCCAGCGCGTCGGTCAACAGGGGCGATCCATTGGCTGCGATTTGGGTGTTGACGCCCTCGAAGCGATCGGCTCCTGGTGGAAAACGCTTGAGGAAGTGTTTCATGAGCGGCTGATAGTTGCTCTCCGCTAGGACGTTCAGCACGAAGCGATCGCCGACCTGCATCAGCGACTCGATCGCCCGGTCTTTCGCCACCGCGATCGTCAACCCCAACGGCTTAAAGCTCGCCTGGGAGACCCACGAGGCCAACATGCCGCTGCTGACATCACCCTTCTTCGCCGTGATGATATACAGCCCGCCGGACAAACGCCCCAAAGCTTTATCCAAATCGCTATCGAGCGACTTCATCTTCTTGATCGAATCCTTGCGGGTGAGGAACTGGCCGAGGTCGGTTCCGGCTTCGTCGCAGGTTTGATAAATCTGCTCGTCCGGTTCGGCTTTGACGCGAATCGGTGCAAAGGCGGGCGTCAGACCCAGAGCGCGGAATTTGCTGGCGAGGGGGTCGATCGGCTCGTCGTCGCCGCCGTAGCATTCAAACAGTCCAAACGCCTGTTTCTTATCTTTAATTGCCGCAAAAATCGTGCTGACGGTGTCAAGGGTTTGCTGCGCCAGGTCGCCGCTGGCCGGTGGTGTACCGAGGACGATGCCCGTGGCGCGGCTGACGAGTTCGTTGATATCGTGGGGGTCGGCAGCTTTGAGGTCTACCATTTCGACGACGACACCGGTTTTGGTGATGCCGTGGGCGATCGCCTGGGAGATGCGATCGCTATAGCCGTAGCCGGACGTGTAGAACACAGCGGCGACGGTTTCCGACTCGGCGCGTTCGTTGCTCCAGTTCCAATAGCGCCCGGTTAGCTCATTCAGGTTATGGCGCAACAGGGGGCCGTGACCGTTGGCGATCGTCGTAATTTCGCCCAGTTTCTCCATCCGTTTCATCGCCGACACCACCGATCGCGCATTCGGCGCCATCAAGCATTCGTAGTAAAACCGATAGTCAGCTTCGATGTCGCTAATCGTTTCGTCGAAGGTGACATCGGAGCAGTAGTGCATCCCAAACGCATCGCAGGTGTAGAGGGTCTGCGTTTTGTGGTCGTAGCTAAAAATGGTGTCCGGCCAGTGGAGGTTGGGTGCGTTGACGAATTCGAGCACGTGACCATCGCCGAGGTCGAGGGTGTCGCCATTTTTGACGACCAGACGTTTGAAGTCTTGGTGAATAAACCCTTCGAGGAACTGGATCGCCACTTTTGCGCCGACGATCGTCGCCTGGGGCGCGAGGGCGAGCACGTCGCTGACCAGGCCGCTGTGGTCGGGTTCGGTGTGGCTAATGACGATGTAGTCGATCGTGGTGGGATCAACCTCGCCGCGCAGGGTGTCGAGATAGAGCTGGCGGAATTTGGCGTGGGAGGTATCGACGAGGGCGATTTTTTCGCCGCGAATGATATAGGAGTTGTAGGTTGTGCCGTTTTGCAACCCAAATTCGATATCAAAGCGATCGCGATCCCAATCGAGACTGCGAATGGTGGTGGTGTTTTCGGCGATCGGTTCGACTTGAATCGTGAGTCGGGGCTGCGTCGGCGCGGCGGGCGCGGGCGTGGTGGCGATCATCAGTAGTCCTCCTTGGCAATCCGCTTCGATCGATCGCGCTGTATGCAGCACCACGATTGATCGACGTCAATATTATTGTATTAATTGTAACGAAAGCTTTCGGGTTTGGAAACAATCCTGTTGTTTTAAGTAGGCCAATAGAATAAAAGTGACTAAACCACGTAACTCAACCCTCTGGGTTGCAGACAAGCTAGAAGCTTGTGTTACGCATAGCATCCATTAATTGACTTGGGTTACTTAATCGAGATCGGAGCCATGATTCTGGCCGTGATTTCGATGACACACATCGCCAAAAATAAAGGGATGCAGGCCAAAAGCCCTTACAGCCCCGCCTGAATCGGCCCTTCAATACTCGCCGTGCGAAATTGCCGCACCATCGGATGCGCGGTCGAATCAAACTCATTCACCGTCCCTTCCCACTGCACGCTGCCCCGATGGAGAAAGGTAATCCGATCGGTCGTGCGGCGAATCGTGCTGTCCTGGTGCGTCACCATCACATAGGTATTGCACACCCCCGAATCACCATTAAGCTGACGGATCAGGTCTTCGATGACGGTTGACGCGATCGGGTCGAGACCCGCCGTCGGCTCATCGTAGAGCAACACCTCCGGGCTTTCGCTCGGCTTATCGGGATTCGCCACGATCGCCCGCGCAAAACTCACCCGCTTCTTCATCCCGCCCGACAACTGCGACGGCAGTAACTCCGCCGTATCGGGCAACCCCACCCGCGCCAAGCAATCATCGACAATATTGCGAATACGATCGTGCGACAGCTTCGAGTGCTGGTACAGCATAAAGCCCACATTTTCGCCCACTGTCAGCGAATCGAACAGCGCCGCGTGCTGAAACACCATACCAATGCCGATCGGGTCGTTCGAGTCGTCGATCATCCCCGTGCGCTTCTGGCCTTTGATGTAGACTTCGCCACTATCCGGCGCGAGCAGACCCGCAATGATTCGCAAAATCGTCGATTTGCCCGTCCCCGAAGGCCCGATCGCCCCGAGCGCATCTCCCTCATACAGACAAAGGTTGAGATTGTTGAGGATCGTTTTATCACCGAAGGCTTTCGTAATGTTCCGCAGCTCGACGATCGGCTCGCCGCGATCGAGCTGCGGTTTCGGGAGCGCAGGTGTGACAGATTGAGACATAAGCTCCGGTAGGATGGGCGTTGCCCACCTCGGTCAAAATCATCCAAAAAATTGGCAAGGTGGGCATTGCCCACCCTACTTAACTACGATAGTTTATCTATCCTAATCGCGTTTTTTTTTGAAGAAACCCGGCAGTTAAAATCGCTCGAACCGGTATTACTCCGAGTCAGGACTCGCTGCTGCGTTGGGATTCGACATCCCCATCACCTCGTAACCCGCATCCACGTAGATGACCTGACCCGTGATTCCGCTCGATAGATCGCTCGACAGAAACGCCGCCGTATTGCCCACCTCAAGCTGCGTCACCGTGCGACCGAGCGGCGCGGTATTTTCCACATTGCGGATCATGTCGAGGATGCCGCCCACCGCCGACGATGCCAGCGTGCGGATCGGCCCCGCCGAAATCGCATTCACGCGCACGTTTTGCGAACCCAGCTCTGCCGCCAGATAGCGCACGTTCATTTCTAGCGCCGATTTGGCGATGCCCATGACGTTGTAGTTGGGGATGACGCGCACGCCGCCGAGATAGGACAGCGTCACGATGCTGCCGCCGTCTTTGAATAGTGGCTTGGCTTTGGAGGCAAGCTGCACGAGCGAATAGGAGCTGATATCGAGAGCTTGGAGGTAGCCTTTGCGCGTTGTATCGCTAAAATCGCCCGTCAGTTCGTCTTTACCCGCGAAGGCCAAGCAATGAATCAGAATGTCGATCTGACCCCATTCCTGTTCGATCGTCTCAAATAGCGAATCAATCTGTGCATCGTCTTGCACATTACACGGCAGAAACAGGCTCGGAGATAGCGGCTCAACCAACTTCTTGACTTTGCCCTCGTGGCGACCGCGATCGTCCGGCAGGTAGGTAATCCCCAGGTCAGCTCCGGCGGCGTGGAGCTGTTGGGCGATCCCCCAGGCGATCGATCGATTGTTCGCGATGCCGGTAACGAGTGCTTTTTTTCCGTTCAGGTCGAGCATTTTCTATCCGTACGCTGATAATACGTTGACAATTCAAATGACAATACAAACGCCTGCGCGGTTAAATATCGAATCTGATAGCCGGGTCGATCGTCTCAGTTGACGTCACGCCCGAGATTCCGCGATTCTAAATTTGAGCGACAAGACGGCGGTTCCGTGTGCTAAACGTGTGCGAAAACCGGGTTCGCAAGCTGCCGCCGCAAATATAGCGACAGGCTCTTGCCAGTTCTTTCACGCTGCTTTTGTAGCCATGCAAAAGATATCACCATTGGTTCCCTGTCCATGATGGAATCCTGGGCATTACGATCGCGGCATGTCGCGCAGTCGCACGCAGAATCCGTTCCCATGGGTACAACGCGGTAGTATTGATGGCGCCAGAATCCGAAATTATGCCTAAAGTTCAAAGACTTTTGAACAAAATCGGGTCTAATGGTATCCGGGGCTACCTTACTGAGTGCTTACTCAATTAAGAATCGTAAAGCATCTACGATGTTCTCCATAGCCTCGTTCGTCCTTTTCATTTTGATGGGGGTGAGTCTGTGAAGCAGCATCGATGCTTGGTCGGGTTATTGAGATAGTCTCTGCGTCAGCAATGATTGGCATAACTGGCGGTTTCCGTTATGCGCGATCGTCAGCCGCACACCGACAACCACTCAATTGGACTGGATTTAGGAGAGACAGCTCATCACGATGCAAGATAGACCTTTAGCCTCCGTATTTCGCCAACTGGGTAGTGGGACATTTCCGCCCGTAGTTGAGATTTTCGAGCGCGGCAAAACCATCTTTTTTCCCGGCGATCCTGCTGAACGCGTCTATTTCCTCATGAAGGGCGCGGTCAAGCTTTCGCGTGTTTACGAAGCGGGCGAAGAAATCACGGTGGCTCTGCTCCGCGAGAATAGTGTATTCGGCGTCCTGTCTCTGATTACCGGCCATCGTTCCGATCGCTTCTATCATGCCGTCGCATTTACACCCGTGGAGCTACTCTCGGTGCCGATCGATCAGGTCGAAAGCGCTCTGAAGGAAGATCCGCAGCTTTCGATTTATATGATGCAGGGGCTTTCCTCGCGCATTTTGCAAACCGAGATGATGATCGAGACCTTGGCGCACCGCGATATGGGTTCTCGATTGGTGAGCTTTTTGCTGATTCTGTGTCGTGATTTTGGGTCACCAAGTGAGGATGGGATCACGATCGATCTCAAGCTATCCCACCAGGCGATCGCCGAGGCGATCGGCTCGACGCGAGTTACGGTCACGCGGCTGCTCGGTGACTTACGCCAGGAAGGCATGATCTCAATTCATAAGAAAAAAATCACGGTTCATAATCCCGTGGCTCTGAGTCAGCAGTTCGCCTAGCTCTGATTTTCTGGGAGCATCCCATTTGTGTCACCCTCACCCTAAATCCCTCTCCCAAGTCGGGAGAGGGACTTTGAATCGGTCTCCCCTTCTCCCTTTTTTGGGAGAAGCGATGCACTGAGCTGGTCGAAGTGGGGCTGGGGGATGAGGGGCAAGTTGCACAAACGGGATGCTCCCGATTCTCTGGATGTTGCCTGGACGTTTAAGAGCCTAGATTTTAGCCTCAATCCCTGGAGTTCCCGTGACTGATAAACCCCTGGAAGTGGGTGATCGTGCCCCTGATTTTTCGATCCCTGACGGCGATGGCAACCTCATTACGCTCGCAGAACTACGCGGCAAAACCGTCGTGCTGTATTTTTATCCGCGCGACAATACACCGGGCTGCACCAAGGAAGCGTGTGGCTTTCGCGATCGCTATGCCGACTTTCAGGCGAACGATATTGTGATCCTCGGCGTCAGCACCGATGACGCCAAAAAACACGCGAAGTTTACGCAAAAATACGATCTGCCCTTTCCGCTCCTATGCGATACCGAGGCCGAGCTTTCGACAGCCTACGGTGTTTATGGCCTGAAGAAATTTATGGGCAAAGAATTTATGGGGATTAATCGCAGCACCTTTGTGATTGATCCCGATGGTCAGATTGCCAGAATCTATCGCAAAGTCAAGGCCGAACCGCACCCGGCGGAGGTGCTCGCCGATCTGGTTTCCAAGGTTTGAGCGACTGAATTTGCAAGATTTGCAAGCGAACAGGACTGACGCGAGAGGGGTTAGAAGTCCTGGCTAATTCAGGCTGAGTCGGGTACGCATGACGATAAATCCAGCGACGAGCATCACGAGCGTGGGCATCCAACCGGCCATCCACGGAGGTAGCGCCCCGCTCAAGCCTAGGGCATCAGCGATCGACATTAGGGTGTAGTAGGCCAAGATTGCCAACACACAGACGCCAAAGCCGCGTGAGGTGCTCGATCGCTGGGATTGAATGCCGAGGGTTGCGCCAAAGAGCGCAAAGGCTAAACACGCCATCGGCAGAGCGAATTTTTGATGGATGCGAATTTCGAGCTTGCGGATTTTGCGCTCGCGACCGCTGAGTTTGAGGATTTCGAGCTGCTGAAAGGACTGCACGAGGTTCATTTCGGCATAGTCGCGGCGGCTGGTGATGTCGAGCGGCGCACGGGGTAGCGGCAGGCTATGGGATTCAAAGGCGAGCACGTTACGGTATTCGCCATCAGAGGAGATGATGTAGATCGCGCCGTTTGTGAATGTCCAGGTTTCGGTGTCCGGGTCCCAGCGAGCGGATTCGGCCTGCACAAGTTGGGTGAAATTTGGGTCGGTGCGATCCAGGATCGTCACCTCATTCATCAATCGTCCGTCGTACGTATCGGCATAAAACAGCCGGACTAAGGTGCGTCCGGTTTCACCATTTTCGCGCTCGACGTCCCGAATTTCCGGGTAAATAATGTTGTCATCCCGAAATAGCTTGTCGTCGTCTTTCAGCGCCCGTAACAGCGTCATCTTGGCTTCATAGCGAGCTTCTGGAACGATCGTCTGATCAAAGGTGAAATTCACACCGGCAATAATTAACCCCAGGGCAAGGGCCGGACGCACAATCCGCTGGAGGCTCACGCCGCAACTGCGTAGCGCCACAATTTCGTTATCGCTCGACAAACGGGAATAGCCCAGCAACGACCCGAGTAAAACGGCCATCGGTAGCGCTATGGAAACGTAGTAGGGCAGTTGCAGGCCCAAGACTTTGAGTGCGATATCCCAAGAAATACTGTTGTCGCTCAGTTCGCGAACCAGCTCGAACAGGACACCAATCGCGACACCCAACGACGAAAAAGCGCCCAGCCCGAAGAAAAATGGGGCGATCGTCTCCGACATGATGTAGCGATCCATGATCGAAAACGGCGAAGACAGACGATCAAGCAACGATAAACGCTCGTTCGAGGATGGGGAGGACGACATAAAAATTCGGACGGAAGATATCGTGCGGTTAATGGTCGATCGTCGCCCAGCCGACGATGGAAACACATCTGGATAAACACTCAAATAGTGTAACGGTCAGCCGACCGTTCAGAACACCATCTCACCCAAGCCGAAACCAGACTGAGCGAAAAAAAACGAGAGCCATGCTACCGCACACTCTCGCTACATTAACTTTTGGGAAACGTTCGGAATGCCATCCAGTTACCAAGCGTTACGCCGAGGAGACATCACGAAACGACTCCAAACAAATTCGTTCGTATTCGCCTCGTTATATCCCTGTGCGTAGACGCTCGTATATTGCTTCGTTACACAGCCGTACTCATGGTGATCGAACCAGAAGGGGCGATCGCTGTGAGGCCGACGGTAACGTCACGCGAGTTCGCGCGAATCCGCGCTAGTTAGCAGGAGTCACACTTGCAATCACGCCACCTTGACGACGAATGCGCTTGTACTCAGTGATGAGCTTATCGAGCGGCACAAGGTAAACCTTGTTGCTGCAACGATATTTCGGCACGCGATTGACTGTATTAGAACGGTAACCCGTGGTTTCGATGCGATACATCTTGCCTTGGTTACCAATGACAGCACCTTGCTTATTGCGAGAATCGTTAGCGGTGGCTTGGAAAGCCCAGCCATCGGAACCACCAGACGGTGCAACCACCGAAGCGGCCTGGTTTTGGATCGACAGACGGTTGAGGCGAGCGCGGTTGCCCGATTTGCTGCCCACGTCGCTGCTGGCAGGACCGCGTTGGAGCTGGAAGAAGTGGGTAAAGCTGACCATGCTGGTTCCCGCTTCGGTGGTGTAGCCGCGCATGTACGGAACGGTATCGTCGCCGAAGTTTTTCAGGTACTCGTCACTATCGATGTACGAATCAATATCGGCTTCAAACCCGCTATTTTCGATGATGGCGGTGTGTTGCTTGACCTCATCGTAGCCATCGGGAGCACGTCCGAGCAGGTTCTTGCAGGTGGCTTCGATATAGCGGAAGTTCGATCCGCTATGGAAGAAGCGTGTGCGGTAAAGCTCTGATTTCGCTACGGCACGCACAAATTCGCGTACGTTGTAGCGTCCATCTTTGAGCTTGGACTCATCGGCGGTTAAGCGCTCGCTGAGCATCACATAGCTGTTACCCAGCACCTGCTTATACACAGCTCGGATAACGGCGTCGAGTTCAGCGTCGGAACGAACAGACCAGAGTTCCGAAGGTGAAGCGTCTTCGTAGGGAGCGATGCCCAATTGGGATGCGGCTTGGAAAGCCATACAAACTTTCTCCTAGATTAATAAAAAGGTTTTTTGTAACAGAACGTAACGGGATCTGATCGGGGATATTAAGTTCGATCGTTAAGATCCACGCACAGAAAGACTTACGGTCAATTGGTTTTGAGCGATCGTCGTGATTTAAGCGTGGTTGCTACTTATGGCAAAAGCACATATTTGTAGACATCTATACCATTCGTGTCTGTCTCACAAATAATAAACAGATGCAAACTTAAACGAATTTAAGAATTGTTACCTTAGTTTGGGAAGCCGTTAAAATACTGGCTTTAGCGAGTGCTTTGGCAGGAGTGTGGGCAGCGCAGAAGAAGCGCTATCGTAAACGCAGTTTTGTTTGGTCAGCGTTCTGAGGAAAATCGGTTGCGATCGCCGCGATCGATGTCATAGATACTATGGTGCGTCGTTATCTACCGCATTTGCCGCAGGTTTCCGAGCAGGAGCTCTGCAAGCTGCGCGAAAATTTATTTGACGAGTCGCAGTTCGATCTGGACTATGTTGTGCTGTGTATCGCGGCCTGTGCGATCGCCAGTTTTGGCTTGATCGTGAATAGTACGGCGGTGATTATCGGCGCGATGATCGTTGCGCCGTTGATGACGCCGATGCGCGGGCTGGCGCTCGGAGCTCTTGAAGGGGATCTGGTGCTCTTTCGATCCAGTACGATCTCGATCGTGATTGGGTTCCTGCTTTCGATCGGGATTTCGGGGGTGCTGGGTGGCCTTTCTCACGTGCCGTCTACGGAGTTTGGCAGCGAGATTTTGGCACGGACGCAGCCAACATTGGTGGACTTGGCGATCGCGCTGGCTGCCGGGACGATCGCGGGCTTTGCCAAAATTCGCCCCCATATTAGCGACGCGCTGGCTGGTACTGCGATTTCGGTGGCTCTGATGCCGCCTTTGTGCGTCGTGGGTCTGAGTCTCTCGCAGTGGAATTTGAGCTACGCCAAAGGAGCGCTGCTGCTCTACATCACGAACCTGCTTGGGATTACGCTCGCTTGTATGGTGGTGTTCGCGATCGCGGGGTACTACATCCAGGGCAGCAAAATTACGCGGGCGTTATCGTCCACGCTAATCTTGATGGGGTTAATCGTCGTTCCCCTTTCCTTCGGGTTACGCAATCTCGCGCGACAAGTACAATTGCAAGCTACCCTACGCAAAACCCTGATCAATAAAACGATCACGGTGGGTCGTCAAACGGAGCTGCTCGGTACGAATATTGACTGGAGTACATCGCCGCCAACGGCCTACCTCAATGTACGAGCCACACAAACTAATCCGCTAACGCCTGTACAGGTTTACGCCGTAGAAAACCTGATTGCGCAGGAAATGCAGCAGCGGTTTATCCTCATCTTTCGGATCGAAAACTACGACGAAGTGAGCAGTGATGATTATCTCGCCATGCCGGTTCGATCGAACTTACGCCCGCCGATGCTGACACCCGCATCGCCATCTATACTTGCTCCTACTCCGAGCCCCAGCACAACATCAAGCCCAGACGCAACACCAAACCCAACCCTATCCCCAGATCCAACACCTCGCTCTATGCCATCCAACGATCTCGACCTGCCGAGCCGCCCGCCGGATTTGTAAGCCCATAGCATCGCTCAAGTTCGATTCAACTGTCGCCACTCGCCGGGACTGATAAAGTCCTTCGCTCCCCAAACACCGAGCTTTTTCGCCTTGGCGCGATCGTGCGCCGCTGCGAACTCATCCCACCGATCCGTCCCGCGCAACCAGCGAAAATAGGCCAGACAACAGCCCTCCGCAATGAGCTGCAAATTGACCGAACAGCCCTCGACCCAAACCTCGCTCACCAAACGCGAATAGGGATCAAGATCGCGGATTTGCAACGTCACGGTCGCGTAGGGTTCCAGCAAATCACGAAGGCGATCCTTGACGATTTGCCCCCACGGTTCCTGTCCCATTTCCGGCGCGTCGATCGCAAACAGCCGCACCGCCAAACCGCGAGACCGATCGCGATCGATCTCGCGACCAAACTGCTGCTCCACCTGAGCCACCACCGCCGCATCCCACGGGACGATTAAGGTGTCCCCATCCGCAATTCGTTCCACCGGTGTCGTCAACTCAAGCATTGCTGTTCCTCGTTTGGTGTGAATGGTCTAAATCATGAATGGGTCTCGCCGATCGATCACTGGATCGATCGCTAGGTTGATCGCTAATCATCCTCATACTCCACCCAGGAATTCCGCGTTTCCGACACCGCCACCTTCAGCTCCACCCCATCCGGTACACGTCGCTTCGTTTCCTCGTAAATATACTGCGCGATGCATTCCGCTGTGGTTTCGTAGCCGTCCGGTAGTAGATCGTTGAGGAAACCATGATCGAGGCCGCCTTTTTCGGCGTCGCGTTTCGCCCAGCGCAGGGTACGAAAATCTGCCACCATGACGGCGTGGGGGCAATACTCCGAGGCGTTGAGTTTGCACGAGCTGGCGGTAACGCGGACGTGATAGGTGTGACCGTGGATGCGACCGCAGGGGCCGTCATAGTCGCGGATCGAGTGGGCGCTATCGAAGCTAAATTCGGTGGTGAGTGTCCATTTGGGCATGGTGGTTTGCGAGGATAAGGGATCGTTGTGCTATCTAGTATGAATCGCGTAACCAAAGCGCTGCATCCAGTCACCACAGGCTTGCTCGATCGCCTGAATTTCGGACGGCTTAAGCTGCTGGCGATAGCGCCCGATGCTGGCGGACGAAATGCGATCGCCGTATCCCTGACCCGACCACCAGACACGATAGCGATCGGGTAACTGCTGAAAGTCGATCGTGCTGCGCTGCCAGGGTTGAGCCGGATTGCAGTTGAGGTGTAATCCCGTAAACGCTTGTAATTGGGCGATCGCCGCCTCGGGGCGATCGACGAGCGCTTCATAACGCACAAAGCGGAGGCGATCCCACACTTGCGCGTCACGACAGGCCAACACCGTCGCGTAATGGTCGCAAAAGTATCGCCCCAAACGCTCGATCGACTGCTGGGCGAGTTGATACTCGATCGCCGTTGTCCGCTTGCCTGCGCTCGCGACGGGCCAGGATTGATCCGCCTTAAACTGTTGACCGATCGCCCAGAGTGACGCCGCCCCATCACGGGGATCGCGTACCGAGACCACCGCCTGAGCCTGGGGGATCAGATCGAGTAGATCGGGTAAATGTAGCGTCAAGGCCGGGGATTTCAGCACCAGGCAGGCGGGGCGATCGTGGCGCTGCCAAACCCGGTTAAGCAAGGCGGCGATCGGCTGGCGATAAAACTGGCGCAGATCGTCGAGATCGTCGAAATAGTCCGCTGTTTCTCCCAGTCGCCGCAGGTCTCGACTATGCGCGTAGGCGCTAACGAGATGGGCGAGATCGATCGCCTCGCCGATCAACGGATTCGTCTCTGACCCACTGCATAACACCGCCTGGAGCAGGGTCGTCCCCGATCGCGGCGCACCGCACACCAACAGAATGCGCGGTGGCATTCCGTCGATGGGGTCAAGCCTGGGCGATGGTGGTACAGCCAAGTTGGGTTACACTTCCGGGATCGCAAGGGTGGGCATGGGAGCATCCGTCCGGCGGAACGTTAGCCAGTGCAGCGCGATCGGCGGGGTTTCCATCGCGAACACCTGACGACCACTTGCCCATAGAATGTAGCTGCCTTCTAGGGGCGGAGCCGACGCGGGGCGGTGTTGGGTTTCGTAGGCCAATTGGTGAGTCAGTTCGATCGCGGTTAGGGGTAAGCCCGCGCAGGCAGTGGCGATCTCTTGGCGGGTGAAGATCGTCGAACCATTGGCGCGAGCAGCTTCACGGGCGATCGCATCTGGCTCGTAGCCATTGGCGGGGACAAATAACTCGATCGCGCCGAGGCCATTCGGCTGCAAGGCGGGCAACAATTTGACCAGAAGTTCACGCAAAAGCGAGGTAGTCTGCATCCGGGTTGCAAAGTTCTGGACGATCGCCACGTTGCAAATCTCCGGCTTGAGAATTACCTCTGGATGGAGCAAATTGCTGTGTAACGCGGTGATGTTGCCACCACAGGCCAGCGCTAATTCCTCAAGACGTTCCACAAACGGAGCGGCCAAATCTAGCGCGGTGACTTCCCAGCCCTCCGCCGCGAGGGGCAAAGCATACTGAGCAGTGGCAACGCCCGCCACCAGTGCCTCCCCATTCGGTGGTAAATCGCCCGCTGCGAGCAACTCGGTGATTTTGGTGTGAGGGGTGAGAGATTCGAGATAGTCGGGCTTCTGTTCAAGCAAGCTTTTGGCGCGGGGTGTCAGGCCGGTTGCCGCCGCTTCCACGTTGCAGGCAACGCGCTTGTCGGGTGGTGATGTGGACTCATAGCGAATGGTGACGCGGGCGTGAGGAGTGGCATCATAGGCGCGTTTCAGTTCACGATCGAGCAATTGCCGCAGAACTTGGGCTTCCTCCTCCGAGGCGGGGCGATCGAGCAACGCAAATAGCGTCAGCAGGCGTTGACAGAAGCCATCGCGCAAACTCGGAATCGCGGGAATCGTAATCGCACCCCGGAAGGCTACCGTATCGATCGCTGCGCTCGATTTGGCTACCCGATAGCGCAAGCCCGCTCCTTCGGCTGAATAGGCGATCGCCAAACTGTTCACACTCAGTTCAGTTTCGCTCTCGGTCACCACCTCGGCAACCTGCTGTTTTAACGTCGCAACCTCCTCCTCGGAGAAAATCCGCCCCAGCAAGCGAAACGCCCGCACCAGGCCGTTCACATTCGCATCGATCGCCTCTGGATTGCAGGGCAGCGCGATCTGGCCGCGTACGCCAAGGTCACGATCAATCTGACGCGAAATCGCCAGATGCAAAATGTTCGGGTCACGCGGATCAAGCGGTGATGATGGCGATGATGATGACGATGACGAACTCACGAACCTTCCTCTAAAGCTTAGGCAATCGGGAACTCAGCCACGATCGGGCGTTCCCACAATTCAATGACTATAGTCCAACACAGGTAGGGTCGGACGTTAAGATAGCAGCAACAGCCGCCCAAGAGATCCTGGCACAATGCCAGTCCCCGATCGCCTCAGCCTAGACTTATGCCGCAAAGTCCTGATCTCGAACTTACGTTGGTTAGTAATGAACGACCACAGGGGAACCGATATACGCCCAATCGTATAGCCAGCCAGCATGATTAACAGCGACATTGGTGCAGCCGTGGCTGACGGGAACGCCGAAATTGTTGTGCCAATACGCGCCGTGAATGGCGTAGTTGCCGTCGTAAAACATCGCGTAGGGCACATCCGGCACATCGTAATCTGCGCCCTGCATCCGGGTCACGTCGTAGGTGGTGTAGATCGAAAAGACACCGGTGGGGGTGGGGGTGGCAGCTTGGCCGGTGGAGACGATGACGGCATACACGCTGCGGTCTCCTTCCCAGGCAATCAGGCGCTGGGTGCTGAGGTTGATCTCGATCCAGTGTTCGCTGGTGGTTTTGAGGTAATCCATCTCATCCCAGAGATAGTCCTGGGCGAGTTGGCTGGTGGGTTCGTGGGGAAATGAATCGGTGGTGAGACGATCGGGGACGCGGGCGATCGCGGCACTGGAGAACAAGGCGGGAGCCATGATCGCAGCAATTCCGCCAACGAGAGAAATACCCGCTTGTCGCCACGACTGTAAATCAGTGTTAAAGCTGGCTGGGATGATAGAGGATTGAAGTAATTGACGTGATTGAAGTGATGAAAACGATCGAACGGTCACACGGCGCATGGCTAGGCTCTCCCTGCTAGCATCACCGCTAGTCTAGCCTCTACGGGCGGGAGATTTGGCGCGATCGTTGTCAACCGTGATATTTCGGATGATCTGTTATTGCGGGGGGCGAGGCGCTGATGGGGGCAGTGGGTTCGAGGGGTGCGATCCGTTAGGGGGCTGCGATCCTGGAATGGCGTTGTGTTGTGGTTGCTGTGCTTGCTGTTGCTGAAGCTGCTGCGCCTGGTGGATCGCTTCTTGGCGGTGGGCGCGATAGGAGGCGTCTTGCTGGAGTTGGGTGCGTCCGTTATGCACCACGCGCATCATGTCGCCGAGCTGTTGCTCGATCGTTTTCAACACACGTTCAGCATATTCATCCGCACCGGCTTCGATCGATCGCGCATCGGTCAACGCCCGCATTTTCAATTCTTCCGCTTCTTGCTTCGCCTGCTGGCGCATCCGCTCAATTTCCGCCATCGTCCGTTCCTGAGCCGCATCGCAGTCCGCCTTAATCTGCTCACGAATCCGATCAGCTTCCGCCTTCGCCTGACGCACAAGACCCATCTCGTCCAAAATGCTGGCGGCTTGCTTTTCCGCTGCCTCTACGACATCGCGGCCATACTGCTCGGCCTGACGCAGGATCTCGTCTTTTTGACGCAAGACATCTTCAGCCGCTTGAAAAGCCGTCGGTAAATTGAGGCGTACCAGATCGAGGACATCGAGAATGGGTTCCTCATCGATCAGGGTGCGTCCCGTCAGCGGCACGCGCGGACTGTCGAGGATCATCTCCTCGACCTTGTTCAGCTCGTGCTGAATATCGACCTTGCGAGCGGAGGCTAGATTCGAGTCGCGATCGCCCGAATTGTCCGCATTACCCGTTGCTGCTGTTCCCGCATCCATAGCAGAATCTAGTGCCGAATTCGGCGTCACTGTAGACGAAATTTTACTGGTAGACGGAGGCTGTTCGTTCACAGATTGCCCGGATGTTTGGTTGGAATCGAGACCGCGCGATCGTGACCGTAACATTGGTAAATCTCCTGAGCCACCGAGGGCGGCACGAGATGGTTTACCGATCCGCCAAACCGGGCAATCTCCTTGACAACGCTACTACTCAAGAAGCTGTACTCATTCGAGGCCGCGAGAAACACGGTCTCGGTCACCGCCGACAGCGTTTTGTTCGTATGAGCCATTTGGAGTTCTAGCTCAAAATCGGACAGCACCCGGAGGCCACGCAATAAAACCTTGGCATTATGGGATTGCGCGTACTCGACCGTTAAACCATTGAACCGATCGACGTGAACATTGGCAAGGTGCGCGGTGCTGGTCTCGATCTGCTGTACGCGCTGGTCAACGGAAAACAGCGGCGTTTTATTCGGATTGGTCACCACGGCGACGATGACGTTGCCGAAAAGCTGACAGCCGCGCTCGATGATGTCGAGATGTCCGAGCGTAATCGGATCGAAGCTGCCGGGATAGATTGCCGTAATGCTCGATCTCATGACGCGGGGAGCAACAGGGTTTTAAACCTGTCGATGGAACGGTACAGGGTTGGAATGCGAACAATAATAGTGTACACGGCGATTTTCGGTTGCCCTTTTCTGTTTCCCTGGGGGGTGGGTCGGATTGATTGCGAACGATTTCGCCGATGCAGGCTTCGTCGAGCGGGCTTGCCTCGAATTTTGACAGTGGTTTGGATGTATTTCTAATGGGTTAGATTGGGATCTAGTCGCCGAACGGAGTTTGATCGACGGCAGCGTCGAGGGCTTGGCGGGCGATTTTGGTGATGTAGAGCGTTACGGCGATCGTGGCGATTAAACCCACGATTTGCAGCAGACGTTGGGCGATCGCGGCCTGGGGATCGCCGCCGGTATCCGCGCCGATCGTCGCGAGGCTACTGGCGAGCGACCCAATATAGACGTACATAATCGTGCCGGGGAGCATCCCGATCGAGCCGATCGCGTAGTCGCGTAAACTCACGCCCGTCACACCGTAGGCATAGTTCAGCAGGTTAAACGGGAAAATCGGCGATAGACGGGTGAGCAAGACAATTTTTAAGCCCTCGCGCCCGACAGCGGCATCAATGGCCGCAAATTTCGGATTGCCTGCGATTTTGGCAGCGACCCAATCGCGAGCCAGATAACGCCCGACTAAAAACGCGGCGATCGCGCCCAACGTCGCCGCCACAAACACATACACCGATCCCCACACCACCCCAAACACAACCCCCGCCCCCAAGGTCAAGACCGATCCGGGCAAAAAGGCGACGGTCGCCACAATGTAGATCGCAGCAAAGACGATCGGGGCAATGACGCCAAGGCTGTCAATTCCCGCCAGGATCTCGGTCAGCCAGAGCTGGGGACTCCAGCCCGCTACAACGCTTTCGGCTTGGGCAAAGATCGAGATCATCAATAATTCTCAGAGATATGTGAGGACAACTCAGTTCGCGCTAGAACGGCGGCGCAGCGTAGGGCAAACGCATACTCCCAATGAATGCCCTCATCCCCCAGCCCCTTCTCCCAAA
>CAZFJL010000058.1:0-26447 GCA_964518905.1 uncultured Geitlerinema sp.
GCTCAGTGCTCTCAGCTTTTTTTATACGTCCTAACCAAATCGTTTTTTGCTATATTAGCGCATCAAACGGCGTGAAATAGCATCTAAAGTTGGTGAGGAATTGGTCGGATTCGTCGGATTCACTGCGCCTGTTGTCTCTTTCTCCTGGGACTCTTGCTCAGATGGAGGGAGATACGACAGTTCTTCCATTTCTGTTTCGAGCTGATCGAGGAGATGTTCGAGCTGTGGCAAAAAGGTTAAGGGATGCCCGGATCTTGGTGCGCGATGGAGGTACACCGATCGGATTTTTCGCACGAGAAACTTGAGCAGCTTGGCCGAACTCATCGCGGCTCGACTCCATTCCTCTAGCTTCTTCTCCTGGTAAAATTCCATAGCTTTGCCGCGCAAAACTTGCAGCGTCGCTTCTTCGCCATAATTTCCCGGCATCACGCGTAGCCGCAGCAAGACGCGCTCATCTCGATAGACAAACTCGCTTTCGCTTTCCCGTTGATCCTTAGTTTTCGGGGAGGTTTCTGGGGCCGGGACGGCATCAAGCTCCATAAATTGCTTGAGGTGATCGAGGGTTCCTTGAAACAGATCGATCGGCAGTGAATCCAGCACTGACTGCCTGATTCCATCCTGGCTGTAAACGATCGATCCATGTTTTTCGCGCCGCTCGAAAAAGAGCCGACCAATACCGCTCGATAAGACCTGGGCGAGCAACGCTGGAAGCAGCCGATCGGGCGGCAACATCACCAGCATTGACACCGGCAGATGGGGCGGCTCCGGCTGGATTTCAAATAGTTTGAGATCGTCGTCTGGGCCTGAGGTCTGGGATGATTGCGAATCGGAATCGGGCGGTGGTATTTCGTGGCTAGCGATCGGGCTAGGATGATTCGCATCTGTCGTCGAATCGTGGGTCTCATCGCGCACCGATTTCAGCCAATCGAGCGACGGCGGTGTATAGCCTGCTTCGTCTTGGCGCTGACTGCTGCGATTAAGATACGACGACATCACAAATTGATGCGCATCCACAGAAATTGCCTTGGCTACGACGATACGGCCAACATGGTTAAACAGTTTATTGAGATATTCAAGCGCGATCAGATCGTCTGGTTCGACCATACCGAGGTGAACTCGGTCGGGTGTCACTTTTAGCGGAATGACCCGATAGTACAGACAAACCTCGAACGGTAAGACGCTATCGATCAGTTCAAGAATCCGATCGGAGTCCATGACAGCTACTCATCTAGTCGTCGAAGAAGGAGGGGTCAGGCTCGCTCCATCGTTTTATTATCGTCTTATTACTATGCTTGCAATGCATAGTAGCGAGCATCCGCAAAGTCGATCACGCTTTGCGATTAGAAATCATAGATGCAGTGAGCTTGATGGTCTTTACTCTTAGCCCAAGTCCTTCTAGTCTAGCGGTTGAGGGGATACCTCGGTTGCTAGTGCCTCATCGGTGTTGATAGAACTTGAAGAATTAGGACTGACGCAGGATGGGTTAGAAGTCCTGAGAATGTTCAAGCAGAGGATATAGATGTCGGCGCAGGCGATCGGACAATCGCAGCGGTTGTGGGATTGCTTGGGGGATTGGTTTGGGGATTGGTTGGGGACAACCGGCAAAGGGTATTCAGATCAGGAGGCCGCAAGACTAGAGCTGTTGCGAATTTTTTGGGCGAGTAGATAGAGTTTGCTCCAATCGAGAACAATTTGCGTGGTTTTCAAGGCGAATTCTTCGGCGATCGATTCGGGCGTTCGACCCGCTTGCAAGCGATGCAAGACATCACGCTGATGATTATCTAGATGGCTATAAAACTGCGTCCATTCCTCTAGGGTGAGACCGAGACGGTGTTCTTTGAGGGAAATCTTGAGCCAGCTTGAGACGAGTTCTGGGGCTTGCTTGAGGGCAAAGACGCGGATGGCGTGGTAGCTGATTTTTTCGCGCAGACGGTAAATCTGAGCGATCGGTATATCGAGCTGGGTGGCAATTTCGTCCTGGGTGTAGCCCTTGAGGTAGAGCTCAACCCAGCTTGATGCTAATTCGCTGACATTGTCGGCGAGATAATCGCGAAAGTTACGCTCGACGGTCTGACGTAGCATTTGGATTTCGGCAAATTCGCGATCGTGTTCGTAGGCATCAAGGGTCTGCGTGTCGATCAGGTTGACGTCATCGTCGCCCTCAGATCCGACGGAAACTTCGGCGGAGACCAGACGGATATTGTTGCTGGATGGCACTTGGGTGACGCCGCCGCGCTGCGATCGCCGCAGATAATTCACGAAGCGATAGACCAGTAACGGCTGATTGCGAATTGGGCGTAGGCAATACTCCTCAACGCTGGCGACGATCAGCAGGTTTCGCAGGCGTCGATCGTCGGTACATTCAGCAATCCAGACGATCTGACGCTGAAGATAGCGATCGCTATGGAGCATTTCCTGGACGATTTCTTGCACCACGTCGATCGTGCTGCGGTGGCGATCGCGACTCAAAGCGACCCAAGTGCGGATTTTATTACGCAGCAACACCAGGTTACTCAGGCGACGAATCAGACGACGATAGGCCGCATCCGGGCTAACGTTGAGGTAGCGCTGTTTGAGAATGCTGTAGCAAAATTCTTGAGATTTACGCGCGATCGCCTGTCGAGCCTCGTCCATCCCGTCGATCTCGTCCGGATGATCGCTGACCAACCACTGGGCGATCGCCGCGTGCCAGGGGGCGGGAAGTCGGGAATGATCTCGCTCCAATCGCGTTTGCCACTCAGAAATCCAGGCTTGCGCGGTCTCCATGCTCCTTCCGTTCCTTAAAAATTAAGCTCGATGTGCGTTCAGGTTCGATCGGGACGCCTTCCCTTGTGTAATTGTAGGAGGCGACTCCGCCCTAATGCGATCAGCGGCGGATTTCTGGCGGTAATTCCTCGGGTGAGATCTGCGCCTGATGCTCACAGCTAAGGCTTTTAGCGTCCCGATCGCGCCATTGCGACCAGTCAACCTGGGCAAGATTGGTGAGGCGATCGCAGCGAATCGGCAAGATCGGCGCCACGATCGACTCGGCAATCATACGGGTCAGGTCTAGTACAGTTTTACGGCGCGATTCCTGATTTGCCGGAACGCCAATCTCAGGAGCCGGATCAAACTCGACCCAAATCCCCCGAAACCCGAAGGCAATTTGCGCCATCCACTGGGCTCGCGGATAGTGGGTTGCGGAGGTGGTGAGCTTGACGTGTCGCGCGTTCCAACTTGCCAGGATCGGTACGCTGTAAACGAAATTGCCAAACGTAGACTTTGCGCATTCTTCCACCCAGACGCGATCGAGGTCTACCCCCGCGCGGTTGAAAATCGCCCAGATACAGGGCAGCTTTGAGCCGGTGGAAATCAAAATCGGTATGTTCCCGGTCGTTGACATATTGGGCTGCGATCCCCCATCGGAGTCTCCGCCCGATCGCGCTTCCAATCTCATCAGCACGGCGGCTTGGTCTGCAATATACATTTCCCGTTTAATGCTGCCGCCCAAAATAAACCAGGCATCCACCGGCAGTCGTGACGCCATCACCAGCGAGACCGTGCGCCAGGTCAAGACGATCGCGATCGCACTGACCAACACCAGCAGCGATCGGCGAATCCGCTGACGCCACTTGGCCTGTGCCGTTTTTCCAGCGATTTGTGTTGCTTTCGGTTTGATCAATCTTCTGTTCTCTCTTGCATCTCTAGCATTCACTTCAGACCTTTGAGGTTTCTAAAACCTCACAGGTCTCGCGGCCCGCAATCGGCCCCATATTTAACCGGGGTTACTAGCCCACCGACCCTCATAAACCGAGCGGCGGCGCAAAGCCGATCGAGCCGTCCTCACGTTCAACCTCTCGCGCCCCCAGCGATCGCAACTCCGCCGCCGCCCGATCGCGCACCACCGCATCGACCGCATTGCTATAAACATCGTTCCAGCCGATATAACGCGCCCGCAGGCTGTCCGGATTTGCCTGAAGGTAGGCGATCGTTTGCTCTAGGCCGGGGCGATAGTCCGCAAACGGGGTTTCATCGACCCAGGCTGCGGTTTGTTGATAGGCCGCGATCGCGCCGGGGATATCACCGAGCAAGAGGAAGAGATCGAGCGCCTTAAACTTCGGCACGATGAAGGCATTGGGATGAATCTGGGGCGAGAGGTCTGCAATGCCGCGATCGAATAGCGTGACGGCACGCTCCGGCTGACCTTGGTAGTACGACACACCGGGCGAGACGAAAATATAGACGAAGAGAAAGCGCGGATCGAGTTCGGTGACGCGATCGAGATAGTCCGCCGCCAAGCCGTAGCCCGAGACGGCACGCGCCTCATCATCGCCAAAATATTGCAGATAATCCAAAAACGTCCAATCGGCGACCAACGCTTCAAAACCCAACGTCGGCGTACTGCGTCGTGCGGCCAGTCGTGTGGCTTCGGTTTGGGCGGCGAGTTCGTAGTTTGGCGTTTGATCGAGCCGATCGAGCTGCTGAAGCTGTAAACCCCAAACGCCGCCACAGGCCGCGAGGCCGATGATCAGATTGGTCAGGGTGCGATGGGTGAAGGGGAGTCTGTGCGCCATAGCGACGAATTCAGCAACAAGGGAACGGCAAGCAGAGAAGAAGGTTTCAGGCTAATCAGGAGTTACGCAAAATCGGAACCGTTAGGGGCGATCGGCGAGCAAAACCTGATACATCACAAAAAATGTCACGCCCAAATAACCAAACACCGCCACCCAATCCAAAATCTCACTTGTGGACATAACCCATACTTTTCCTTCAATACTTCAGTTGATGCCAGAAAATAGCTAAGTAGCCCCAGAGAATTAAAGCGACTTAAATCACGTAACTCAACCATCCTGGTTGCAGACAAGCTAGAAGCTTATGTTACGCATAGTAGCCATTAATTAGCTTGGTCTATGGATCAGCTCCGAAATTTTAACTTGCATGACCCCCGAAGACCTCAAAACCATCCTTCAATCCGTGGCCACGGGTCGGCTTGACCCCGACCAAGCGATCGATCGCTTTAAACACTTCGCCTACGAGCCCGTCGGTGATTTCGCCAAAGTCGATCACCATCGATCGCTTCGTACCGGTTTTCCCGAGGCCGTCTGGGGACAGGATAAAACGCCGGATCAAATTGCCGCGATCGTCCGCGTCATGCGCGATCGTAACGACGTCGTCATGGTGACCCGCCTTGACCCGCAAGCCTACGCCGTCCTGAAGCCTAAAGTCCCTGACCTGCGCTACTATCCCCTCGCTCGCATTTCCGCCCTCGGTCGCGATCTCGGCGCGGTGAAACATCCCGGCACGATCGCCCTCGTCAGCGCCGGAACCTCCGATCTCCCCGTCGCCGAAGAAGCCGCCGTCACCGCCGAACTCTGCGGCTTCCGCGTGATGCGGCTGTGGGATGTTGGCGTGGCCGGGATTCATCGGCTCCTCGATAACCGCGATCTGCTGCAAAAGGCGGACGTGATCGTCGTCGCGGCGGGCATGGAGGGCGCGTTACCGAGCGTGGTGGCGGGCTTGGTGGATTGCCCCGTCGTCGCCGTGCCGACCAGCATCGGCTACGGGGCGAATTTTCAGGGACTCGCGCCACTCCTGACCATGCTCAATTCCTGCGCGGCGGGTATTGGCGTGGTTAATATCGATAACGGTTTTGGGGCGGCCATTCTCGCGGGTCAAATTCTGCGCACAGCCGCACGAATTGCACCGCTTTGAGAATTAGACACCTGTGTTGGCGAGCGTGTACTTGAACGATCGCCCGCCGGTATAGCCCGATAGCTCGGCCAGTTCCTCTAACTCCTGGATGCCTTCGTACAGCTCATCGTTGATTTTCCAGGTGGGGAACGAGTGAATGCCGGTCGCGCGACAAACATCGACTTGAGGGTTGAGTCCCTTGGAATCGCATTCCACATAGTCGATCGCGGCGAAGGCTTCGATGCCGAAGAGTTCTTTTTGGGTGTGGCAGTGAGGACACCAGTAGGCGCCGAATTGCTGGGCGCCGATCGCGGTGAGGTGTTGCGCCAGAGCGATCGAGTCGGGGTCTGAGTGGCGGGTTAGGGGTGCGCCGGTATAGCCGCCTTTGGTAACGGTGGCGATCGTAGTGGTCGCCGTGGCGGGGGCAACATTCGCAAATACGCCGAAAATGCCGGTTAAGGTGACGGCAGCAACGATCGTTAGGGTAAAGCCGACACCGCCGAGGTCATCCCAGCGCCGACCGACGATCGCCAGGATGAAAATCGTGAACGAAAACAGCGCGGAGGCAATGCAGTAGGGACAGACGGCGTGGAGCTGCGTGGCCAGGATATACATCAAATAACCGCTGGTCGTCGCCATGATCGCCCCGCCGATGACCAAGATCCATGACGTAATCGTCTCGGTATTGGAAGCACGGAACGGTTCGGCGACGATGTTACGTGGGATCAAGGCCGCGATCGCCATCACGCCATAGGCCATCAGTCCAAAGATCGGCAGCGGCACACCGTAGGGGCTGGCGTAGGCACTGGTCAAAACGGTGTCACAGCCGCCGCTAGAGCAAACATCCGCAACGCGATCGTTCAGCTCCACCCAGGTGAGGAACGCGGTTTCGATCGCGCCGAGGCTGGCGATCGCGGCGATCGCAGGGCGAGCATAACGTTGCAGGGGGGATAGGCTCGATCGAGCCGAGGTCGTACGGTCAGTCATAGCGGAGGGTTCTCGGGTTCTCGGCAATGGAGACAAAGGAAGACGATGACGGGCTAAATCTAGCTAAATCTGGCTGGATCTACAACGATCGCGTGGAAGCTGAATTGAGGGTTAAGACGGAATCGCGGATTCAGCGGCACGGTGCGAGTTGCGATCGCCCGCGTGATTGTTCGCAGCGTCGTGTTGGGCCGGATGAGTCAGGCTGTACTGTGCCGCTTCGACAAATTGACTCACTCGGATCGGGTCGATCGGCGATTCAATATTGCCGTGACGCTTGAGCGAACTCGACACAATCACGCCATCCGCTGCCGTCATTAATTCCGAGATATTATCCCAATCGGCTCCGCTACCAATCAACACCGGTTTGCCTTTCGCGGCACGCTTCGCCAGTTCGAGATCTTCGAGGCTGGGCGGCATTCCCGTCGCCAAACCGGAGAGGATCACACCATCGGCGAGACCGCGTTCGAGCGCTTCACGCACGGCTAGGGTCGGGTTTGGTGTCCCGAGCGGGTGGGCATGTTTAACCAAAACATCCGCAAAAATCTTGACGTCGCTACTGAGTTCACGACGGTAGCGTAACAGCTCGTGGGCGCAGCCTTCGATGATGCCCTGGTCGGTGACCATCGCGCCGGTAAAGACGTTAACGCGGATGAATTTCGCGCCGCTACAGGTCGCGATCGCCATGCTGCTGATGGCATCATTGCGTAAAACATTAATACCGATCGGCTGGGCAACGAGACCCATCAGCCGACCGACGATCGTCGTCATCGCGCTTACAACCACGGGATCGACTCGGCCACTACAGAACGGCGCATCGAAGAAATTTTCGACAATAATTCCGTCAACGCCACCGGCAGACAGCGCGACCGCTTCTCGTTCGGCGCGATCGATCACCGCTTTAAAATCTCCCCCCCAACGCGGCGAGGCAGGCAGGGGGAGAAGGTGAACGACACCAATAATCGGGTTCGGGGTCTTAAAAATGTGTTGACAGTCCACGTGTTTTCTCAGTTCGGACTTTGACGAAGTAGGCGATACGGAGCGGATCTTGCGGCACTCATCTCGATGAGCTGACCGCTGGATTTTTAGGATTTGATTGTACCGGAGGCGATCGAGACAAGGTCCGATCGAGCCTCACGGCGATACGCTCACCGCCGGTTTATCCGGGCTATCCGAGTTATCTATGTAGTACAGTTCCATCGATCAAACGAGTTGAGCTGCCACCGCTTTCCAAACCATGATAGGGGCAACCGGGCCGCTCGCTAAACCTGACGCATGGGTCTACAGATCGCGATCGCGCTACGATCATCGCGATCCATATCGTGCGCGAACCGCTCGATGGACGATGGCGAGCCTATTGTATGGTTGACGACCCGCAAGCGTTCCGAACACCCCCAATCTAAACAACCCAAATAATCCACCTAAACTTTATGAAACTCGTCTGGATTTTTCTCGCGATCGTCATCGGGTCAATTTTCCTCGTCGAGCTGATCTTGCGGCTTACCTTTGGTTTCGGTAATCCTCTGCTCTATCTGGCGGAAGACGACATCGGCTATCGACTCGCTCCCAATCAAGAAACACGGCGCTTCGGCAACCGAATTCGGATCGATCGCTTTTCGATGCGCAACGATGGCGAGATCGCGATGCCGCCCTTGCCGACGACGCTGCGGATCTTGCTGATTGGAGATTCGATCGCCAATGGCGGCTGGTGGACGGATCAAAACGAGACGATCTCGGCGCGGTTGCAACAGCGGTTAGCCAGTTGGCGCGGGCGAAATCGCATCATCGGCACGGGTGCAGACGAAACGCCGGTGCAGTATCCGATCGACGCGATCGAAGTGCTGAATGCCTCCGCGAATTCCTGGGGGCCGCGTAACGAGCTGGCCTATTTACGACGTTTTGGCCATTTTCAAGCCGATCTCGTGATTTTGCTGATTAATACCGATGATTTATTCGCCGCGCCGCCCAATTCGTTGCCCGTTGGCCGCAAGGTGACCTATCCCGATCGCAAACCCATCTCCGCCATTATCGAGTTCGTCCAGCGCCAATTTTTTCCGGAGCCCGAATTTCCACTGCCGCCGGAACCGGGACCGGTGGGCGTCGAGGAAGCGAACCGGATCGCGATCGGCGAGATTCAGGATCTGTTGCAGGCGGATGGTGTCCCTGTGGTCGTTGTTTTGACGCCGTTGCTCCGGGAAGTCGAACCCAATCAGCGGGACTATGAGGCCAAAGCGCGGCAACAGCTAGCAGAATTTGTGGCCGATCGCGAGCTTACCTTGGTCGATATTTTGCCGTTATTTCAAGCCCGTACGGAAGCCCCAGCAGATTTATTTCGCGACTCGATTCACCTCAGTTCTTTGGGCAATACGATCATTACCGAAGAGATTGAGCAAGCGATCACAACGGCGATCAGCGATCGGTTTGAGGCGACGAGATAAGTACAATCATGGGCAACTCGACCTTTTGATCCGGTCGATCGAATCCGCCGTTCCAGTGACTCGATCGTCATCCTAAGTGCCTCAAGTCTTCTCCGTAAGCCTGGTTGCCAGTGATTTTCCGTAAGACATCCACCCTCTGATGATATTTTCTCGCACAGTGAGGTCTATCTTTCCTGATCTATGGTGCTTATTCAGTATTACTACGTGTCAAAAAATCAGAATACGGTTCACATCGTGAACGACTCAGACACATAGAGATACAGAGAGATAGGGTGTTGCAAAGCTAGTTTTTAAAGATATTGAGAAGATACCAAAGAAACATTTACATCTTCATTATGGATCTCTTACTATTCTGAATAGGTTCTAGGGGCGTCTCGTTTTTTGTTTACGATGAATTTATCTTCCAATAAAGAATGTTGATGTTAACAACAAGCCTCTGTTCATAAAAGGTTGTTTAAAGTAGATTTTTTGCCGTTGGACCGATGCTGGATATAGCATTGATACAAAGGAAATTGGTAGCGCTCAAAAAGTCGCTTCGATCGGCTTGAGTTTGGCCGATCTTGGTTTAAGCACCAGCGATTCCATTTTTGGCTACCGGATGATTAGCCAAAGTTCCTATCAAGGCCCCGACTGGAAAATCTTAGGAACCACCGACGCCACTCCTGCTTCTGTCCCTGAACCGGCTACAGTTCTCGGTTTAAGTTTGGTTGCCGGTTCACTCCTCACCAGCCGTCGCCGCCAAAAAAGCGCATAATCGAATCGCCAATGTCGGATCGCCCTTTGCTGATCGAGTGAGTGCCATCCAAAAACGTGAGTTTCCTAGCGAGTAGGGGACTCAGGTGGTTACAGGTTAGAGACTTGGCCATCCCCCTCTCGGTTCATACCAGGAGGGGGATTTTTTCTGGATACATTCAAGAACAAGTTCATGCAATATCGCCGTTTTGGCCGTACGAACCTGATGCTGTCGGTTTTCAGCCTGGGGACGATGCGCTATCTCGAATCCCAGGCCAACGCGATCGCCACCATTCGCGCGGCCATCGATCGCGGGATTAACCATATCGAAACGGCGCGAGGCTACGGCCAAAGTGAGGCATTTCTCGGGGCGGCGCTGGCAGACGAGATCGATCGCGATCGGGTTTACATCACGACGAAGATCCCGCCGACACCGGACGCGGCGACGATGACCCAGGCGATCGAGGATTCGCTACGACGCCTCAACACCGATTACATCGACAATCTCGCGATTCACGGCCTCAATACCGCCGAACATCTGGGCTGGGTCACGTCGCCGGATGGCTGCATGGCGGCGCTGACGGACGCGGTTAAAGCGGGAAAAATTCGTCATTTGGGCTTTTCCAGCCACGGCAGCCGCGAGACGATCGCCGCTGCGATGCAGATCGAGGCGTTTTCGTTTGTCAATCTGCATTACTATCTTTTTTTTCAGCGTCACGCGCCGTTGCTGGATCTGGCACGATCGCGCGATCTCGGCCTACTGATTATTTCCCCCGCCGATAAAGGCGGACAGCTCCACACGCCGCCGCAGACGTTGATCGATCGTTGCGCCCCGCTCTCGCCCCTCGGTTTAAACTATCGCTTTCTCCTCAGCGATCGGCGCATTACGACCCTCAGCCTCGGCGCGGCGAACCCTGACGAACTGGCGACGCCGCTGTCCTGGAGCGATGCCACTGAGCCACTAACCGCCGACGAACGCGAGATCCTCGCGCGGCTCGATCGCGCCGAACGCGACGCCCTCGGAGCCGATCATTGTGCCCAATGCTACGCGTGTTTACCCTGTCCCGAAGCGATTCAGATTCCCGAGGTGCTGCGGCTGCGGAACTTGGCGATCGGTCACGAGATGACGAGTTTTGGGCAATATCGCTATCGCATGTTCGAGAACGCCGGTCATTGGTTCCCCGGACGGCGCGGCCATCGCTGCACCGACTGCGGCGACTGCCTGCCCCGCTGCCCGGAACGGCTCGACATTCCGCGCTTGCTGCGGGACACTCACGATCGGCTCAATACCGATCGGCGACGGCGATTATGGGGTGATGATGATCCAGGGCGATCTTGAACGTAAAACTGAACCAAAACCGGGCGAATCGATCGAGCCTCGATCCGATCGGCGATTGAACGCGGGTCAAAATCAACCCGGTTTGATCGTGGTCTGTGGGGCGACGGCGACGGGGAAAACGAGTCTGGCGATCGAGCTGGCGCGGCGACTGGGATCGATCGTGATCAGCGCCGATTCGCGTCTGGTGTATCGCGGGTTTGATATCGGCACGGCGAAACCGACGCAGGCGGAACGGCAGGGGGTGGCGCACTACGCGATCGATATTTGTGATCCGCGCGAGACGTTAACGGTGGCGGATTATCAAACGCAGGTTCGCGAGATTATTGATCAACAACACGCCATGTTAGAAGCGCGATCGCGTCTCGGCAATTCTGAGGATTCCTGTTCTCATCCATGTTCCGGCTGGCCGATCCTGGCGGGCGGGACGGGGCTGTATATCAAATCGATCGTCCGGGGCATGAAAATCCCTCGTGTCGCACCGAATTACGCCCTACGTGACCAGTTAGCCAGCCTCGGACAGCGACAGTGTTACGCCTTTTTGCAGCAGGTCGATCGCGCCGCCACGGATAAAATCCACGCCAATGATATCCATCGAACCCTTCGCGCCCTCGAAGTGTTTTACGTGACGGGTCGATCGCTAACCTCGCAACAGGGCGAAGCGCCGCCGAATTATCCGATCGTGCAAATCGGGCTGAGTTGCGATCGCGATCGGCTCGATCGGCGGATTCAGCAACGTACAGCGCAGATGGTCGCGGCGGGCTTGGTGGAGGAAGTGCGATCGCTCTGCACCCAATATGGCGACATGTTGCCGTTACTCGATACCTTGGGCTACGCCGAATTTCGTCAATACTTAGCCGGTGAAATTGATCGCGATACGGCGATCGAGCTGACTGCGATTCATACCCGACAGTTCGCCAAACGTCAGCGCACCTGGTTTCAAAAAGATACCTCGATCCACTGGATTGATGCAGACGCAGACGATCGTTTTGATCAGGCGCTGGCAATTCTGGAGCATCCGTTGGAATAAGTCTTGGAACACGACGATCGGAGCAAAGCATAGCGGTTTGGCGATTGAAGCTGCAAAATTAAGGAAGGTAGGCACGTAATATGATCGCGCCTAACTTTGTCGTCAATTTGGCTATGGAGTATTAATCGATAGGATGCAAAAAAACATTGGAACCCATCTGGTCGTCGATGCATGGGAAGCCCCGAGCGAATTGTTAAATGACCCCGAGTGCATTCGCCAAGCGCTCCTGAATGCAATCACAGCAGGAGGTGCAACGCTGATTGACCTGTGTGTTCACCAGTTCAGCCCCCACGGAGTTACTGCAACTGCAACTCTGGCAGAATCACATATCGCCATTCATACCTGGCCAGAATACGGGTATTTTGCCGCCGATATTTTCTTCTGTGGAGCCGGAGAACCACAAAAAGCGCTGGAGTTCCTGAAAACTGCCCTACAAGCGAATCGAGCAACCGTCACCGAAGTTGTCCGCCGGTTTGAAATGTCACCTGCGATGATGGCCAAAACCGCTTCAACCCTCGAAACTCATGACATCGATCAACCGGAACGTGTCATGACGACTTCGGGTCAACTCTAAAACTCAATCGTTCATTGCGGCTCTCTGCCGTACAAACCTAGAACACGGCGACGGACTCTCTAAATTTTTCTGAAATAAAGTGAGTCTGTCGGCTTTAATATCAGTGCAGTGATCGTCGGCACAGCGACTATCAGCGCAACATCAGTACACCTCGATGTGTGATCGTAGCTTATGCTGACGGACGCCCTTAGCCTCGCAAAACTGTTGTGGCCTCTGGCTCTCGTGCTTCTCAGCGCGATCGGTGGTGTCATTTTTGAGCGTCGTGCGATTGTTTATCTCCGCGCGATCGCCATGCGGACGGGCTGGCCGGGATATTCCCTGGTGCTGTCGTCCCTGCGCGGTGTTACTCTGCTTTGGTTTATCCTGCTCGGCTTTTTTTGCGCTAGCCTGAGCCTCGATCTCAACGCCCAACTGCGATCGCTGTTTGATAAAAGCCTGCTGGCGATCACGCTGATTTCGGCCACGATCGTCATCGCCCGTCTCGCCGTCGGTTTCATCGGACTTTACAGCGACAAAAACGACAACGCCTCACCCGTAACCTCGCTATTTGAGAACCTGACCAAGCTGGCGATTTTCAGCATTGGCCTACTGATCGTCATCCAATCCCTCGGGATTTCAATCTCGCCCTTGCTCACCGCCCTCGGGGTCGGCGGTGTCTCGATCGGTTTGGCCTTGCAAAATACCCTCGCCAACCTCTTTTCCGGCCTGAATATCATCATGTCGAAAAAAGTCCGCCCCGGTGATTACGTCGAGCTGGGAACCGGCGAATCGGGCTACGTGACCGACGTGGAATGGCGCTATACCGTCATCCAAGATATCTTCGACAACCAGATCGTCATTCCCAACTCGCGGATCGTGGCGTCGGCGTTTAAAAACTATGGACTGCCGAATCGCAATCTAACGATCGATCTACGCATCGGCATTGCCTACGGCTCTGATTTACAACAGGTCGAAGTCGTCACACTCGACGTAGCACGGGAACTGCAAAATTGCTGCTTACAAGCCTTCCCCGGCAAAGCTCCCTTTTTTCTCTACGAAAGCTTTAGTTATTTCAGCGTAGACTGTCGAATTTTTGTCCATGCAAAACACTACCTGGCCGGTTTGCAATTACGCACGGAGCTAATTAAGCGGCTGCACGAACGCTATAAACTAGAGGGCATCGAGCTGGCGTTTCCGATCGCAGCGGCCTACCTACCCGATCGCGATCTCGCCCGCAAACAGACCACCCCACGAATCTCAGACGGCCCACTATGATCCCCGGTGAACTTTTCACGCCCGACGGCACGATCGAACTCAACGCGGGTCGTCCCACGTTAACCCTTAGCGTTGCCAATACGGGCGATCGTCCGGTACAAATCGGCTCTCATTTTCACTTCTACGAAGTCAACGCCGCACTGGAGTTCGATCGCGCCCAAACCAAGGGAATGCGCCTCGATATTCCCGCCGGAACCGCCGTCCGCTTTGAGCCGGGAGACGATCGCGAAGTGACCCTCGTTCCCTACGTCGGTCGCCGCGAGGTGTACGGGTTTAATGCCCAAATTGAAGGCGCGATCGACGCGTAATCATGTTTGAATTTTCCGTGACCTGATCCGTGAAAGCGGCCAATTCGGGAATTTCATTCCCCTCTAAATGCCATTTCGTCGCTCTCACGCTACACTCCAAAATCACCCATTCCCCAGGAAATCGCTATAGTGACAGGGGTTTTATCCTCCCTTCGATATAACGATATTTGTCATGCAAACATACCCAAGCCCGACGGCTGAGGCGATCAATCAATTCGATATTGATCAGCCTCGTAATGAACATCGTTTTGACCTGCCTGCCTCGCTGCGTCAATGGGTGATTGACACATTACTGAAGCGCAACGAAGAGAAAAATATTTATGTTTTTCTGGTGGCTGTCAATATTTTGCTGACCAGTATTCCGCTGGCGATCGGGCTGTTTTTGCTCGAAGGTAAGATTCATCCGGTCTTAATGGTTGGTTTGGGGTTTGGTTACTTTGCCTTCCATTTTGTGACTTATGCGCGATCGTTTATCCTCGCGCTGCACTACTCGACCCACACATCAATTTTCAACAAAAAATTCCGTGGGTTAAAGCATATTTACGGTAGCTTCTTATCCTGCTTTTTTGGTATCCCGCCGAATATCTACTACGCGCACCACATCGCAATGCACCATTGCGAAGATAACGTCGCACCCAAGGATCTCAGCTCAACGATGATCTATCGGCGCGATTCCAAGTGGCATCATTTTCTCTACATGCTGCGCTTTGCGGTGGCTATCTGGGTTGAGTTACCGTACCTCTTGTTTCGTGAAGGACGCTATCAAGTATTGACGCAATGTTTAGCCGGTGAGCTGTTCTTTTTCGGAACATCGGCCTATCTCTTTTCGCAACGCCCGATCGCGACCTTTTTTGTCTTTCTCTTTCCCGTGGTCTTCATCTCCTTTGCCATGATGCAGGGCAACTGGAAGCAACACATTTTCGTCGATCCAGATGAGCCGGATAATAACTATAAATCGACATTCACCTGCATTAACACCGTCTCCAATTCCCGCAACTTCAACGATGGCTACCACGTTGAACACCACGAAAACCCTGGTGTGCAATGGCATCGCCTACCCGAATATTTCCAGGCAAATCTTGCCAATCATGCCGCCAATGACTCGTTTATTTTTTCGGGTATCGGCGCGATGCAGGTGGGGACACTGGTTTTAAACGGAGAGTTTGAGAAATTGACCGAGTTTTATGTCAATATCGGCCAAAAGCAGCGAACCAAAGAAGAGTTAATCGCGGAATTCAAACGTCGAGTGATTGCGGTCAATCTCTAGGTTCATTGATCTAACGTTGTGATTTAAGTGATTTAAATTAATTTTAGATTGCCGCGATCGGCTCGATCCAGCGATCGAGCCGGTAACCTATTAAAGCGCTGAACGATTACCCCTAACCCTGCACGATGACGCAAACGATCGCCCTCACCACCGAATCCATCTACCGCCTTGACCTTAGCCCGATCGCCGCGTGGGCGAGCGAGATCGAGGCGGGTCGTTTTTCTGCCGAGGATTTCGAGCAGGCGATCGCGTTTGCGATCGAGTTCGATCGTGAGCCCAGCGATCCGCGCGAGCTATCGGAAATCCCCGAGGTGCGACTTTGGTTCGTGCGGCTCGAAGCGGCCTACCCTTGGATTCCGCTGTTTCTCGATTGGAAATCGGAGCTGGCGCGATACGTGGCGATGCTCGTCCCCCACGAGTTTCACCCGACGGAGGGGATTCAGTTTAATCCGGAAGCGCTGGAGATTTTCTTGATGCGTAAGGTGTTTGAGCTGTCGATCTGGTTGCAACGGGCGGAGTTGCCGCACCAGGCGCGAACGATGGCGTTTGCGAAGATGTTGGGATACGACCTGGATGCGGGCTTTTTTGAGCTGCTGGATGCTTGATAATGCGGCTGATTGAGTTGAGCCACGTCTGGGGGAAGGTTTCGGAGATACCGGGTTGTTCTCCATCCCAGGCGTTAAAGATATCCCTAGAATTGAGTTAGACCGTGAGCGATCGTGCCTTCTCGACGCGCCTCAGCCTGAAGGCATAACGATCGACTTGTATTCAAAATATTAATTTAGATTAACTAATTCGTTACATAGTCTGTTACTATCTATTCATCTTGATTGACTATGTAGCTATATAGCTAGTATCGGGTCAGATTAAGCGATGGCATCCAGCCAACACGCGCTCGACGTTTTATCCAGTCGGGGTTGCATTCTGGGGCAGCGAGAGAGTTCCAACTCTCCTGTTCATCATCAAACACCCTCGTGCGACGCAAACGGGTGAGCCTCAGAGAGACTTTGACCGAGATAGCTTGGATGCCACTCTCATCTGTTTTGTGTCCTGTTTTGGAAACGTACTATGCAAAATGTTGGCATGTTGGATCGATCGCTGCGCCTCGTTCTGGCGATCAGTTTTGCCTATCTCGGTCTCGCACCGTTAAGCGGTAGCGACCTCGGTCATCTATTCCTTGTTGTCGCAATCCTGATGGGGGTGAGCGGTTTACTCGGAACCTGTTTTCTCTATCGCTTGTTCGGGATTGATACCCGCGATCGTGGTGCGTCCTAGAACTTTCTGTCTCCGCTTTTCCTTACGCCGCAACACTCATGACTAATTTCTCTTCCACTCCCAATCCTGCTACTCCGTCAATGTCCCGGCGGCAACTTCTGAATTTCCTTACCGGTGGAGCTGTCGCCGTGACCGCAGCTTCAGCGCTCTACCCCGTGGGTCGATTCTTTTTGCCTCCCGTTGAAGGCGACGGCAGCGGCGCCGTCATCGCGAAAGATAAACTCGGAAACCCGATTCCTGCGGCTCAGATTTTGGCGGAGCCGATCGGGACACGAGCTTTGATCGCCGGTATTGCGGGCGATCCGACGTATTTGACGATCGATGCCGATGGCACGCTGTCAGACCGGGGGTTAGTCGATAGCTGTACGCATTTGGGCTGTACTTTCCCCTGGAATCCGACAGCGGAACAGTTTCAGTGTCCCTGTCACGGGTCGCGCTACGCCCCCGATGGTTCGGTGGAACGCGGCCCAGCGGATCGTCCGTTGAAGCTGGTTCGTGTCGCGGTTGTGAACGAGGCGATCGTGGTCTCGCCCTGGACGGAGCGCGATCCACGTACGGGCGAAACGCCTTGGTGGGTCTAGCCTCTAGCTCGAAACCTACTGAGTCGTTTAGTTGTTAGCTAATTGACATGCTCCCCGGACTTAAAGTCCGAGAATTCTAAAGCTAGGCGAACAGGCTAGGCTGCGGCTCTACTTTGTGGCTTAACGCTTCAACGGGCATTGCTAGCAAGCTAGCCTGATGCGCCCTCCATGTTCGTTTTGGGTCTCCGAGTATCCCCCGGCGACTTGGTATATTCTAACCAGATAGAGCCAAGATGCGGACTAAAAGTCCGGGGCTTGAGACCCACCCCCCAGAATGTCACCATGCATCCTAACCGTATTGCTCCCCAACCCGGCCAAGAATCTGTCTGGGACTATCCCCGTCCAGCGATTTTAGAAGACACGTCAAAACATCTGAAAGTAATTTGTAATGGCACGGTGCTTGCAGAAACAAGCCGAGGCAAACGAGTCCTGGAAACCAGTCACCCGCCCACCTATTACTTTCCACCCGAGGATATTCAAATAGATGCCTTGATCGAAACCCCAAAGGTCAATATTTGCGAATGGAAAGGCAAATACAAATACTATGATGTACGGGTCGGTGACAAGCTCCTCAAACATGCCGCTTGGCGATATTACATCCCCACGGCCGGGTTTGAAGCGATTCAAGATCACTATGCATTTTTTGCGAATGTGATGGATGCTTGCTATGTCGATGGTGAACAGGTAATGGCCCAGGCGGGTGATTTTTATGGTGGCTGGATTACGGCCAACATTGTTGGCCCGTTTAAGGGTGGGTCTGGTACTTGGGGCTGGTAAACGATACGTTTAGGGAGTGGTCAGGGTATGGGGCAGAATGTAGGAGATCGCAGCGGCGTCACGCAAATTGCGATTCAATATCTCACGCTTCACGATCACCATTTAGAAATTGGTTATCGTGCGGATCAGTTTCAATTTTCTACCAAGGTTTTCTACCATGATGTGTCGTTGCATGGGTTGCGATCGCGCTACCCCCAACCCCTGATCGATACGATCACTGCACACATCGCCCTTTTTGAGGGTATGAAACTCTGCTCACTGTTTCCCGAAACCTATGACGTCTCGCCAGTCGCCGAGTATCTATTCCCCGAAACTCTATCGCTGTTTTCACAAATTTACGCAGGTGTTTTTGCCCAACATTGGTATGAGAACCAGGTCACGAACTATCGAGGACCGGAGCTAGTTTTTCCGAGGAAAACGTTGGGGGGATCACTAGTCCAATGTGGCGCGATCGCCCTCGATCAACCGAATCCTGCTCAAAATTCTACGCCACTCCCCACCATTCTCACCGGTTGCGGCGGCGGCAAAGATAGCGTTTTGGCCATGAAGCTGCTCGAAGCCGCCAACATCCCCTTTGCCACCATGCAATATTCTCACAGTGTTTATGGCAAAGCTGACACCCAACATCAACTCATTGAGGATGTTTTAACTTGCACCAATCCTGTCAGAAGTCATCGCATTTCCATCTATGACGACTTCCTGGACAATCCCCTTTTTTCTCTCTATTTTCCCAATAACTCCGGCATCACAGCACCGGAAACCCCTGTCTCAGTGTTTGAATCTCTGCTCCTAGCGCTGCAATGGAACTATGCCTATTTGAACCTTGCTCACGAAAAAAGTGCCAACAAAGGCAATCTATTTTGGGATGCTATTGGTCAAGAAGTGAATCACCAATGGGGCAAAAGTTTTGAGGCGGAAATTCTCCTAAACCAATTCATTCAAAATCATTTCATCTCAAACTTTACCTATTTCAGTTTGCTGCAACCCTTCTACGATTTACAGATTTTTGCCAGCCTTGCTCGCTATCCCGAGGTTGTCCCCAAAATCCATTCTTGCAACATCCAAAAACCCTGGTGCAAAAAGTGTCCTAAATGTGCCTATGTGTGGCTAGGGTTGATGGCCGCTTTCCCTGCGGATGTGGTCGATGCTGTTTTTCAACGGAACTTATTTGATGATCCTGACCTGGCCTTGATTTTCCGCCAGATGATTGGATTAGAAGCCCATACACCCTTTGAATGTATTGGTGAAGTGGACGAGAGTCGTTTGAATATGAAGCGTTGTCTCGAAAAAGGTGTAACGGGCAACGCTTTAGAGGTATTTGCAGCGGAGGTGTTGGGTGACACGGGGATTGATTGGGAAGCGATCGCCCAAAAATATCACCATGTCTACATCGAAGACTGCGGCATCCCCGCCTGGGTTATCGCACGAATGTAACTGTTCCGCGCCGTTAGAACTGAATCTGACCCCAGACATCGTATTGCGTACATTTGGGGTTTTCTATACGCCACACCGTTAGAATTTGATCACTGGGTTTGGTGTAGCCTTTGCGAAGCCAATAGCAAATAGTAATAGTGCGGTCACGGATCGAATGGCGCTCTAACGCTGCCCAAAGCTAGATATTGCTCGCTATTGTGCCGATCGTCCCCCAACCTTCCATTCACCCAACGAACATACATCGTGATCTCACGCCGCCAACTGCTTCGCCAATCCCTCGCCCTTGGTGTACTCCCGATCGCCGCTATCGGTGGTAGCCGCTTCAATCTGGCGAATTTATCCCAAGCTACCACCACGAACAAACCCAGCCTGGATGTGTTCCGCCGTGCGAGCTGTGGCTGTTGTGGCGATTGGGTGCAGCATATGCAGGAGGCTGGATTTACGGTGAATGAAACGGTGACGGAGGAGCTTGAGGCGGTCAAGCAACAGTATGGGGTGACGGAGGAGCTGGTGTCGTGCCACACCGCGATCGTTGATGGTTATGTGATTGAAGGTCATGTTCCAGCCGAAGATGTGCGGCGTTTACTGGCGGAGAAGCCGGATGTGACGGGAATTGCTGTTCCGGGGATGCCGATCGGGTCGCCGGGGATGGAAATGGGCGATGAGCGCGAGCCGTATGCGGTGTTGAGTTTTAAGGGTGAGGCGATCGCGTTGTTTGCCGAACATTTTTGAGGTAAGTGCGATCGTGGTTTGGTGTGAAGGTTACTGGCGATCGTGGTGGGTGGTGTCGGTAGTTCTGGTCATAGCAATGCTTTACCTGATCCAGCTCGATCGCCACAAACATCAGCGAATCATGAGTAAGATCAACACCCACAATCGCGCTATGACGTTCGGCGGGGCGAAGCTGTGGGTATAAGCCTTGAGCCGATCGCGATTAAAAGCACGCTCAATGTGGTTGACGATAATGAGCTCGGCGTTTGGCTGGAGAGCGTTGCGGAGGATAGCCAGATCTGCGAGACGATCGTCAACAAAGATAATAGCCTTAGGGTTCAAACTCGTCTGGCAAAATGAATCATATCGATCCCGTATCTGGCCGATCGGGATGATTGGAGAGGACATAAGAAGCGTCATGATCGCGATCGTGTATGTATCAACACGCCGCCACATCAGGCTTGCAAGAAGACGTAACTCGTCTTAGTTTTTTCTATTCTTAATCTACAAACTATCGTGAGCGGTCATCGTGTCTACTATTTTACGCCGCAAATCAACCCGCATCCGGAACATCTAGAGGAATAAATATAACCGCTTAACGCTAGGATCTTGTTAGGGTTTTACCCGATGTTTTGCTGGGGAATCTCCAATTATGTCCAACCCTGTTACCCAAGTAACATTCCATCTTAAGGACGGTGAGCAAGAAGCCTTTAGCTTGCCGATGACCCCGGAAATGTTTCTGCAACAGCTCCAAATATCACTGGATGCGCCTCTCTTGGTCTTTCAGCTCATTGACCAAACCATCTGTATTAAGTCGGATTCGATCGTCAAACTCGAAATCGAACCGCCCTGTTCCGGGGTTACCGGCAGCTTTTTCTTCGCCAATGCTGAACGGGTAACCGCGATGACGCGCGGCAGTTGGCGCTAAACAAGGTGTTCAGAAAACCCATCAAAAAGGGGTGCAAACTTGCACCCCTTTTCTGAACTTAAAATTTATCTATTTAACGATGATCAGTACTTCAAAAACTTTAAAAGTGCAGTGAGTTCAGCACATCATAGTGCTTGCCGACCTGCAAAAAAGCGTCTAATACTGTTACATCTAAGGAACAATCCTAAGACATGCCGCCCGCTGCTTGAAAACGCGCACGCGCACGTTTTAGAGCTTGCTTGGCTTGAATCTTTTCTTGCTTGGTCGTCGCCGCGTCGGTTTTAGTTTGAGCACTCTCATACTCTGACTTTGCCGTCGCGAGATCAATACCCTCGCCGGTTTCTGCACCGTTAACGAGAATCGTCACTTGATCATTATCGATTTCGGCAAAGCCGCCCATCAGGACGATCGACAACCACTTTTGATCGGCACGCACACGCATGACGCCCGTATCGAGCGCACTGAGCAACGGCGCGTGACCGCCGAGAATACCGAGCTGCCCGGTGGTGCTCGGCAAAATAATTTCTTGAGCCTCCGCGTCCCAAACCGTTTTGTCGGGAGCGATGACACGTACTTGTAAGGTCATACCGGTATCAATCGAAGCGATTTGAGAAACGTCTTTTAAAGCTCTTCGGGCTGTTGCTTGGTTCACACCTGATCGATTTTTAACGAAAAGATATGAACTAAACAACAGCACAGCACGAGTTCAGCATTTGACGATCGCAACCTGTTTAACTTGGAAGTAACGGAGTTAACTCCAAATCAACTCCAAATTAATCAATCAAGCTGCGATCGGAACTGTCGTCAGGAGGTGTAGGTGTAAACCCCGTGGCGATCGCCTAGGATTCAGCCATGAGTTTTTCGCCCTTAGCCTTGGCTTCCTCGATGTCGCCTACCAGGTAGAACGCTTGTTCAGGTAGGTGATCGAGTTCACCGTCCAGGATCATGTTGAATCCTTTGATGGTGTCTTGAAGATCGACGTATTTGCCAGGAGCACCCGTGAAGACTTCAGCAACGAAGAACGGTTGCGACAGGAAACGTTCGATCTTACGCGCACGCGCAACAACTTGACGATCTTCTTCCGAAAGCTCGTCCAGACCCAGAATTGCAATGATGTCTTGCAGTTCTTTGTAGCGTTGCAGCGTCGATTGAACGGCACGCGCGGTGTTGTAGTGAACGTCACCCACGATGCTCGGTTGGAGCATCGTCGAGGTGGAATCCAGCGGATCGACAGCGGGGTAGATGCCTTTCGAGGCCAGCGCACGCGACAGTACGGTGGTGGCGTCGAGGTGAGCAAAGGTGGTCGCCGGAGCCGGGTCGGTCAAGTCATCTGCGGGGACGTAGACGGCTTGAATCGAGGTAATCGAACCTTCTTTGGTCGAGGTGATGCGCTCTTGAAGTTCGCCCATCTCCGTACCGAGGGTAGGCTGATAACCCACAGCCGACGGCATCCGACCGAGGAGTGCGGAGACCTCAGCACCCGCTTGGGTGAAGCGGAAAATGTTATCGATGAAGAGCAGAACGTCTTGCTTCGACACATCGCGGAAGTATTCCGCCATGGTCAGAGCCGACAGACCGACACGCATACGCGCTCCGGGCGGCTCGTTCATTTGACCGTAGCAAAGTGCAACCTTCGAGTTTTCGAGGTTTTCGGGATCGATAACGCCCGATTCGGTCATTTCAGCGTAGAGGTCGTTCCCTTCACGGGTACGTTCGCCCACGCCGCCAAAGACGGAGACACCACCGTGTGCTTTGGCGATGTTGTTGATCAGTTCCATGATGATGACGGTTTTACCGACACCAGCACCGCCGAACAGACCAATTTTGCCGCCGCGACGGTAGGGTGCGAGCAGGTCAACAACCTTAATGCCCGTTTCCTGAATGGCCGGTTTGGTTTCGAGGTCAACGAGTTTCGGAGCCGATCGGTGAATCGGCATCGTTTCATCGGACGTGACCGCGCCTTTTTCGTCTACGGGCTCGCCGAGGACGTTAAAGATACGACCGAGGGTTGCTTTACCGACGGGAACGCTGATGGCTTCGCCGGTGTCGATGACTTCCATACCGCGAACGATGCCGTCGGTGGTGCTCATGGAGACGCCACGCACTTGGTGGTCGCCGAGCAGTTGTTGCACTTCACAGGTGACGGAAACGTCATTGCCTGCGGCGTTTTTACCTTGGATTTTAATTGCGTTATAAATCTTGGGCATGCTTCCGGCGGGGAATTTCACATCCACAACCGGGCCAATAACTTGGGTTACAAAGCCGCTATTCGTTTTTTCTGCCGTGGTGACCATGCTTATGTCTTCAAATACGTGAACCGTGCTAGGGGTTGGCAGTATTACATACTGTTAAAATATGCCACCCCTAAGACTACCACCGATGGTGCAGGCTATACGGGCGGTCATAAAAAACCTGCTGGAGTGGGGGGATCGATCGCCTAGATCGAGCGCTGCTGATCGCGGCAATGTCTTACACCGTAGGTGAGACCCGCGATCGGCAGGCGTGATTTTCTGACGTCGTTATCGAGGCAATTCCCGCCCTAGCGCAAGTCTAATATTAATGTAAAGTCTGACTTAAAAATCGTGACAGATCTAAACCCATCGATCGCTCCGCTTATTTCACGTGCTGGGGGACGAAATGATTCGCTCCAGATGATTGAGATTTTCGCCGCGCCGGTCTCGCCAGAGTTGTTCGCGCCGTATGGTCAAATGATCACGGCGAGCCCGGACGGTAAGCCGTTTGATGCGACGGATGCCCAGGTGGAATTCGGTGACGGTGTGCCACGGTTTTACATCATGCAGATTCCGGCGAAGGGTTTAACGTTCGATCGAATTACGCGGCACGATCGCTGTACGCAGTGCATCGGGTCGCTGCGGGGGAAAACTTGGTGGATTGCGGTGGCTCCGGCGAATGCGGCGAGTCGAGAGCCGGATCGCGATCGGCTGCGGGCGTTTCGGGTTCCAGGCGATTGTTTCCTGAAGCTGAATCGCGGCACGTGGCACGCGGGGCCGTATTTCGAGGAGGGGACGATCGATTTTTATAATCTGGAGCTGAGTGATACCTACACCAATGATCACTTTACCCATGTATTCTCGTCGCGCGATCGGTGTGAATTTACGATCAAGCCGTAGAGGTTTGTTTCGCTGGATTGGAACGCGGATTTTGCCTTATGACAAGTTATGAGCTGAACTGCGGACTTAACAATGTGCAGCGATCGGGATTCGTCCCTAAACTAAGGCGTGATTTATCCCCTGTTCTGATTCCATGTCGAGTTCATCCCCTCCGATTTCGATCGCGCCAAAACGCTGGCGCATCCCCCCGATCCTGGCGCTGACGATCCTTCTCAGTTATCTCAATCGCAATAATCTGTCGTTAGCGTTGCCGCGCCTTGCGGATGATTTTGGCTGGAGCGATCGCGAGGTGGGCGCGAATGGTGAGCTGCTCCTCGGGGTGTTTTTTGTGTCCTACGGGCTGGCGAATATGTTGCTGAGTCCGATCGCCGAGCGGATGGGCGCAAAACGTAGCCTCATGCTGACGATCGGCGCATTTTCGCTCATCACGGTCCTGTGTGCCATTTTCGGCAACTCGCTCGAATTACTGATCGGCCTACGACTGTTGCTCGGTGTGGCGCAGGGTGTCCATGTGCCGATGTTGAGTAGTCTGATCGGTCGTTGGTTTCCCGAGGATGAGCGATCGCGGGCTAATGCCATTTGGATCGGTGGGATTTTCCTGGCCACGGCGATCGCGCCGCTGCTGTTGGTTCCGGCGATTCATGCCTGGGGTTGGCGTCCGGCGTTTGCGGTGTTGGGAGCGGGGGGTTGTTTGCTGACGTTGCCACTGGTGTATTTCGGGTTTGGCGATCGTCCGCCCGAGTTGATGAGCAACGTAACGGAGAGGAGTGATCGCCCGCAGGCGGAGGCCGCGATCGCAACATCCGGCCAGTTCGACTATCTGCGTACGCTTCCTTTTTGGATCGCCACGATCGCCAGTTGCCTAAACGGGTTTTGTGCGTTTGGCTTTCTCAACTGGTTACCGATTTACTTTAACCGTGCGAAGGGGATCGACTTTGAACAGCTCGGTTGGCCGCTGGCGTTGGTGTTTATCTCGGGCATTGTCGGTATTTTTTTGATGGCATTTTTGGGCGATCGACTACGCCATCGAACTCAGCTTGCGGCGGTTGGGTTTGTGTTAGCGGGCTGGATGGTTTTCCTGGCGGCGCAAAGTACCGAAGTTACGCCGCTCGTAACATTTTTTGCCCTCGCGGTGTTTTTCCAAGGTGCGTACAACGCGCAGGAATATGCGATCGTTCAGCGCATTTTACCCGTTGATCGGCTGGGTTCCGGCACGGGGATTTATAACGGAATTTCAGTGTTGTTAGGCGGCATCGGTGGATCATTTATTCCGGGGTCGATCGTGGCGGCAACCGGTAGTTTTGATGCAGGAATGTTTAGCTTGATTGTGGGAGCGGGTTTTGCAGCGTTAACGATGTTTTTCTTGTCGCGTTTGGTGCGGTATTAGGGCTGAATATTTCGTCGTTTTTATACATACCAAAAGGAACAGTGGGATGCTCTCATATTATGGAATCAAACTTTTTAACGTCGGTCTTTTTGCCCCTTGCTCTGTTCGTCATCATGTTGGGCATGGGGTTGGGACTCAAAATTGACGACTTCAAACGGGTTTTTACTGAACCCAAAGGAGTCCTTGTTGGCCTCATAGCTCAACTCTTGCTCTTGCCACTAGTAGGCTTTGGCCTAGCGACCCTTTTCCCCCTCTCGCCAGAATTAGCCGTAGGGGTCGTGATTTTGGCAACCTGTCCGGGAGGATCGACCTCTAATTTAATGACGTATTTAGCCAAAGGAAATGTTGCACTTTCCATCACATTAACCGCTATCAGTAGTGTGATTACAGTCCTGACGATTCCCTTAATTATTAATGTTGCGATGCGGCATTTTCTGGAAGCTGAGACGACGTTACAGTTGCCCTTTGTTAAAACCGTTATACAAATTGCTGTAATCACATTAGTCCCCATCAGTATCGGCATGGCTTTACATCGCTATGCCCCAAAGTTTGCCGCCACGGCGGAAAAAAGTGTGAGTAACTACTCAGGTAAAGAGAAGTGGAAGGTGAGAGAGGGAAGGCAGCCGAAAG
>CAZFJL010000059.1:0-25315 GCA_964518905.1 uncultured Geitlerinema sp.
CCCAGCATCAGGATGTTGAAGTGAACCGAGCCAAACGACCAGTTGGTGCGGTCGAGGCTCAACGTCCACGGTTCCGGGATTCCGGCCAGTGCCACCACCAACCGAGCTATTTCCTCCTCGTTGAACTCGAACTGGGAAAAGAAACGCTTGAGTCGCTTGCCGTTTGACTCCACTTTCGCTCGGCTCCTGAAAGCCCCGGCTATCTCGGTCAAGTTGACGGTGCGAACTCGGAACAGTGCCACCAAGAACAGTGCCAGGAAATTGATTCGTGCCCCATGCCACGACAGGTGAGCAGACAGGGCGGCTTGCAACTTGTTAATCTCTTTCATGAGGGGGTTGGGTTTGGTTTGTGGTTATTCCACTCAACCTCCTCTCCTCAGAGACTGTCAATACCCTTCCACACCTCGGTCTTAGCCTTCCTTCACAAACTTTTGTCCCCGTACTGAGGCTTGCCCCGATGGGTAGCGGCAAGTTTCCATTAATTCAGCTTCAAGAGAAGCTTTGAGACGCGATATCACCTTGGTCAGCTCGGATTGATGCAGGTTTCCATTAATTCAGCTTCAAGAGAAGCTTTGAGACTCGTGATGTAGCAGACGCTCCTCAAACATTTACTGAGTTTCCATTAATTCAGCTTCAAGAGAAGCTTTGAGACGCCGCGCGGTCTGTAGGTCACTAGTGCCGCTTGCGGTTTCCATTAATTCAGCTTCAAGAGAAGCTTTGAGACTCCGTAAGTAGCATTTATAGCTAGTTTATCGGGGTGTTTCCATTAATTCAGCTTCAAGAGAAGCTTTGAGACTATAACGACCTGCATCCATTGCATAATACTCAATGTTTCCATTAATTCAGCTTCAAGAGAAGCTTTGAGACACCACTACCACCCCACTACCACCGCCACCCCACATGTTTCCATTAATTCAGCTTCAAGAGAAGCTTTGAGACCCTCAATTCCTTGCAGACCTCGCGCAAGTTCGTAAAGATGTTTCCATTAATTCAGCTTCAAGAGAAGCTTTGAGACCTGATAGTGCCGTGGGGCAGATCCTCGGAAACCCAGGCCAACTTTCCATTAATTCAGCTTCAAGAGAAGCTTTGAGACTGGAAGAAGTAAAATAGAGGGAACCAATTAACAACTTTCCATTAATTCAGCTTCAAGAGAAGCTTTGAGACTTGGATCGGCGTTTGCGATGAGGCGATCGCGACGGCTTTCCATTAATTCAGCTTCAAGAGAAGCTTTGAGACGATCGCTAAAGCTTTGCCAGAGCCTTGAGAACCTTCTTTCCATTAATTCAGCTTCAAGAGAAGCTTTGAGACCAAATTTGACGAGGTTTGAAGCTTGGATTGCGCTTCTTTCCATTAATTCAGCTTCAAGAGAAGCTTTGAGACCGCCCCCATTTTAACCCCAATCCCCAAGCAAGTTTCACCCCCAAAACGCGCGAACCTAGCCCGATCGCCAACCCAAACCCGGATCGCCCCACCAAAAAACCGCCCAAACCCAGACCCCATCAACAGCGCGAACCCCGATCTCGCCAAAAACCGCCCGATCGCTCGCTGTGAAAAGCATCCAGCCCCCACCGAGCGATCGAGCAAAACGACAGCCTTCCCTTCGCGCTATCCCGCCAGCTCGATCCGATCGCCGAGCAGCGCGATCGCCGCGATGATGGCCGCATCGTAATCCGCATCGGCAGTCATCGCCAGCCAGTACGATAGAAACGCATCAAGGTCATCGCGGATCGCCCACTCGGTCAGCCAGCGGACGACGAGCTGATCGACCCAGGTGGAGCGGAGCAGCAGGATCGCATCGCAGACGAGGGGAGCGATGCAGGTTTTGAGGTTGTGGAGGGTGGCGAGGTTGTCGGGTAGGGCGGCGCGGCTGATCGCGCGATCGAGGTCGTCGTAGAGCAGGGCTTCGGCGAGGCGGAGGGCGGCGGCGATCGGCAGGATGGGGCGGGTGTGGGTGTAGCGGGCGGCGTATCCGGCGAGCCATGCGTGGAGGGTGCGATCGGTGTAGCCGATTGCGGTGTGGGTGTAGCCGCGCAGGGTGGCGAGGGTTTCGGCGGTGTGGAGGTCGTGGCGGAGGAGGGTCAGGATGCGGCGGGTGGTGCTGATGCTGGGGGTGGCGTTGATCGCGGTGAGGCGATCGAGGAGGGCGAGATTCTGAGTCAGGGTGTGATGCAGGAGGGTTTTGGCGCGATCGAGGCTGGGGCGCAGGTCGTGGCGGGGTCGGGAGGGTTGGCGATCGGGATGCCAGGAGCCGAGGGGGTTACCGAGGGGGTCGAGCTGGAGCAGGGCGACGCGGTGGCGGATGAGGGTGTTATGGATGGGGCGGCGTAGGGGGATGGAGCCGATGAGGACGAGGCGGGTGAGCTGATGGAGGGGGATGAGTTGGGTGGGTTGGTGGGGGCGATGGAGAATCAGGGCGCGATCGGCGCGATCAATTTGGGTTTTGGGGTTGGTAAGGATGAGGGTGTTGTGGATGTGGCGATCGGTTTTCATGGTCTGTCGGTATAGGGGACAGTTGCCACGATCCGGGGGGCGGTCTGGGTTTTGGTCTGGGTTCTGGTGTGCGGGGGGTCTGTCTTTTTTGTTTTTTAGTGGGGGGCGACGGTCAGCCGATCGCGATGTTGTCGTAGAGGTCGTCGATCGCGAGGTCTAGATCGAGGCTATCGAGATGGAGGGTTTCGCCGCTGGTGTAGGTGTCGTAGAGCCAGAAGCGGCTGGGGCTGCGCCGGTAGATTTCGACGAGGATCTGTTGGGTTTCGATCAGGAGATATTCTTGCAGGCTGGCGATGCTGCGGTATTCGTGGAGTTTTTCGCCCCGATCGCGGGCAGCGGTTTCGGGGGAGAGGACTTCGACGATGAGTTTCGGGTGGCGCAGGGCGTCGGTGGCGGTGCGATCGCGATCGTCGCAGCTTACCATCAGGTCGGGGTAGCGGTAGGTGGTGTCGTTGATTTGGAGTTTGGCGTCGGCGAGGTTGATGCGGCAGTTTTTGATGTGGGGGAGCAGGTAGCTGAGGAGGCGGATCGCGAGGTCGTTGTGGGCGAGGGAGCCGCCGGTCATGGCGATCGCGATGCCGTCGGCGAGTTCGTGGCGGTGTTCTTGTTGGGTTTCCCAGGCGAGGTATTCGGTGGCGGTGAGGTGTTGGGGTTGGGGGGTGGCGATCACGGTGTTTGAGATATTGGGTGGGTTTGGCTCGATTATATTGGGGATGAAAGTTGCACTGATATTAGGTTCGATCGCGTGACGGGTAAGGTGCGATCGGTTTGTGGTTGATGTGAGGTTTCTCCCAATTGGAAACGCCCGCTCGATGTTAATCGAGTCGGGCGTTTCCAGTAATTCAGCTTCTAGGAAGCTTGGAAGTTATTTAAACACGGGGGCAAAATACAGCAATAACCGTTTCCAGTAATTCAGCTTCTAGGAAGCTTGGAAGCACGGACCACACCTGGTGAAACAATCGGAATAGGAGACTCGGTTTCCAGTAATTCAGCTTCTAGGAAGCTTGGAAGCTGGGAAAACTGGACTATCGCTCTTGGTGGTGATGAGTTTCCAGTAATTCAGCTTCTAGGAAGCTTGGAAGAGTTTGCAGATCTCGTTCGCGCAGGCCGAGGCAATGACAATGTTTCCAGTAATTCAGCTTCTAGGAAGCTTGGAAGCGGAGATGGGGGGTGGCATCAATAAGTCACTTCTTTGTTTCCAGTAATTCAGCTTCTAGGAAGCTTGGAAGTGTTGCATCAGCGATGACAAAAGACGGCTGGGCTTCTGCTGGTTTCCAGTAATTCAGCTTCTAGGAAGCTTGGAAGATTCCAAGCCTCAAGACAAAAAAACCGCCTAGAGTACTTGCCGGTTTCCAGTAATTCAGCTTCTAGGAAGCTTGGAAGCCTGTAATCAGGGTTTCCGCCAAGCGCTCGCTGCTGTTTCCAGTAATTCAGCTTCTAGGAAGCTTGGAAGCCTTTTAACAAAGGGGTACCATTTGATTCAGTATCTGAAATGTTTCCAGTAATTCAGCTTCTAGGAAGCTTGGAAGAGCACCGATTCAGAACCGTTGCTCTGAGCGGAGTATAGCCCCATCGATCCGGGGGGGTCGCCAAACCGACGCAAAACTTTAAGAAAAACACCCAAAAACACCCGAGAAAAATCGCCAAAACCCTTACTGAATAAAGGAATTGCGCCTGTCCACGAAAAACCAGGCACTTCAGCGATCCGCTGACCCCGCCGGATCGATAACCCAAACCCCAAACGCATAAGCTCCACTAATCGAACAACCAAACATCACACCGAGCATTCAAGCTATCGCAAGGCCACAAAAAACAATAGGTCATCGTGACCTCGCGAAACTCACCAACCTACGGCTTCACCTGGAACGGACGATACATCTCCCGATCGCCCGACAACGCCTCCACATACTCCCAAACCTGAAGCTCCAACACCCGCCGATAAACCACCCGCTCCTTCAACGCCGGATACATCACCCGCGTGCTTAAACGAGCCTGCCAATGCTTCAGAAAAACCTTCAAACCCTGCGGATGAAGTAGCACCGCCCCGCGACCGTCTGGCTGTGCAAAATCCTTCGGAGAAAGATAATTCTGATTCACCAACGTCAACACCAACGAATCCACGATCGGCGCACGAAACTCCTCCACCAAATCCGACACCAACGCCGCATGACGCACACTCGGCACATGCAAACACCCGAAATGCGGATGTAACCCCGCCGCCTGCACCAGCGAAAACACATGCTGATGCAACAACGTATAGCCCAAACTCAACAACGCATTCACTGGATCAGTCGGAGGCCGCTTCGTCCGAGCATTAAACTCAAACGGCGATCGCACACACGCCCCCAACCCACGAAAATACACCTTACTCCCCGACCCCTCACAGCCCAACAATCCCGGCAACGTCGCCGCCGCACCCGCCCGATCGATCCACCCCGACAGCTCCGCGATCGCCCCCTTCACCATCGCGCAGCGCCGCGATCGATTCAGCCGCTGCAACAACACCCGCCCATTCCGCAACTTTCCCGCCACCAACACCCGCGCGATCGCCAAACTCCATGCCTCATCCCGCGATCGATCCACCTGAAGCACCAAGCGATCGAGATCCGCCATCCGCTCCGACGCCAACCGCCCGCAATAGCGCCCCGACTGCGTCAGGAACAACACCGGCACATGCTCCCGCAACAGCAAATTCACCGCCCCATGCGACACCGTACAGCGCCCAAAAACGATCGCGTGACTCAGCCGCACCACCGGAACCGCCGCCAGTAGCACCTCCCCCTGAAACACCTGCACCTGCTTCGCCTTCACCGCCAGGTATGACCCTGGCTCCGTTACGTATAACACCGTCATCGTTCGTTAAGCTCCGATCGCAACAATGCCCGTATCATCGCGATCACGATCAGAGATCCGGTCTGCATTCCGGTCTGCGAAACGAACGACATCCACGATCGCAGAACAAAATCGACACGCGGTCTTGGGAAAAAAGAGGCAAACCGAAACGTCTTAAACTAGCAGAGGGCGATCGATACCCCTAGGATTAAACTCAGAAGCGACCCCCGCCGACGCCATGTCCCGCTCCCTTCGCGCCTCCCCCACCGGCACACGCGCCGCCCGCCTCAAACTCGAATACCGCAACCTCAGCCAGCGAGCCTTTGCCCAAGAGCTAGCCTTCTCCTGGTCAACCGTCAGCAAATTCTTCAACGGTAAACCCGTTGATCGCAGCTACTTCACCGAAATTTGCGAAGCCCTAGAACTGGAATGGGAAGACATCGCGCTGATGCCCGACGCCGTAGACGTAAGTGACCTGCTCGATCACGACCGCCAACCGCCCGCCGAGCTGCACTTCGAGCAACGCGATCGGCTCCAAGCCACAAGCGACCGCCTCCGCCGCGCCCTCGATCCCTACGTCCTCCAACCCATCCCGCGCCAAGCCCTGCTCGATCGCTGCCTGCGAGACATCGATCGCACCGAACGCGGTCAGCCCCGCATCATCTCCATCCTCGGGGAAGCAGGCTACGGCAAAAGCACCTTTCTCGGATCGGTCTATGACGCACTGCAAGAGCGGCGCGATCAGCGTGATCAAGGCGATCAACCTAAACTCTGGCTCGGCTTGGTGCGCTGCGACGACCTGATCGACGGGAGCGATCGCCTGAGCCAAGAACTGAGCGAACGACTGCTGGGCAAGACCGAACGCGGCCAGCTTGCCTTGCCGCAGCTCATCGCCCAAACCAAACCCGCAGCGCATCCCGGCGTCCTGCTCCTCGATACCCTCGATATCATCCTCAGCCGTAGCCTTGTCGCCAGCTTGCGCCAGCTCCTGCCGCAGCTCCTCGCCCTCAACGTCAGCGTTCTGTTCACCTGTCGCGATCGCGACTACTGCGATTTCTTTGAGCCATACCACCAAAGCTTTGCCGGATTTCGTAACGAAGTCGCCGAGCTACGGGTTCGAGCCTTCAGCGACGATGAAATCCGCACGGCAGTGGATCGCTTCCTGCAAACCCAAGCGGGCTACGACGCTCAGGAACGACGCGATCGCTTCGCCGAAAATCTCCTCGACCTCAGCGCCGATCGATCCTCCCTGCGGGAAATTGTCGCGAACCCGTTACTCCTCGCCCTTTGCTGCGACCTTTTTGCCGCCACCGGCACAATTCCCGAAGACCTGACGGTGAGCCAGCTTTATGACACCTACTGGTCGATGCGCATCATTCGTACCCGCCAAGCCGACCCCCAGCTCGGACGCCAAAAATCCCGGCTGTGCCTGAACTTAGCGCGACAGCTTTGGCACACCTCAGTTGATCGGCTGCGTGACTTTGCCTACAGTCACGACCTTGAGATCGCACCCGAAACCGAAACCGCCTATCAAGCGCTGCTCAGTGACGGCGTCCTAAAAGATATCGGTAACGATCGCCTCGCTTTTTTTCACCAAACCTTCTTGGAATATGCGATTGCCCGCTGGTTAACGAGTACCACCGAGGGAGAAACGGCACGCCCGCAATTTTTGCAGGACGCGATCGACACCCCCGAAACCCTGCCCTATTTCCGCTGGGCGATCGGGCGTCAGCTTTTGACGTTGCTCGCCGCCGGTGAATTTCAGGACTGGCTAGCGCTATGGCCGCTCCAATTTGGCGTACCGTTTCGGACGCTGACCCTCGCAGCGATCGCCCGTCCCCAGGCCGAGCTAGCGGCGAACCTGGCGATGTTGCACCAGTTTGCCCGCGATCGTGACGGTACATTTCACGCCACGCTGTCGATCGCGCTGAACTCACTGCCGCGTCAGTGTGACGATATCGCCTGGACGCCCGCGATCGAGCTGCTCGAACGGGTGGATGCGAGCCTGACGAACCGGGCAACGGAAACCTGTGCGCTGTGGCTGGCGCGTAGTGGCGATCGCGCAGCGGCACGGCTTGACCGCGTGCTAACCGTGATTCGCGATCGTCAGGATGACGGTCAAGAGCTGGCATTGCTCGGCCAGTTTTTGCACGATTACGATCTGCAACTGCGTCAGCAAACGAACGATCGCGTCGATCGTGGCGTGCTAGAAATTTTGCGCGATCGATACTTTGAATTTGGAACCTACGCCCGGAGCAAAATCGTCGCCTTACACGATCGCCCTGGCGTGAGTGTCTCGGATGTTTTCCGCTTACTGGAAACAATCCTGACGGTTGCGCCATCGCCGACCTACGACGAGCGCGAGGCCACCGCCCAGCTTTTACAGCGTGTTTTGCCCCCTGCGATCGCGGCGGGCGATACCTTTTTCGGCGCAAGCTGGGAGTCGGCGTTACGGGTGGCGGCGTCACGCATTGAGGGGCGCTGGTCGGCGATGCTGGCGGAGACGATCGCGATGGCGTGTCAGGAAAACCGGGCGGTGCTGGAACGATTATGCGATCGGCTGTGGGATGCGACAGCGGACAATTGCGATTATCGCTTGACAGTGCAGACGCTCAAACAGGCGGCGCGGGCATCGGTGGCCGAACCGCCTGCGATTTCCTGTTTGCTGATGCGTCAACCGGCGGATCTGACGACGAGTCGCCTCCCGAGTGTGTGCGATCTGGTGCGGGCGCTGTCCGATCTGTCAGTGGAATTGAAGGGGCGTGTGGTGGCGTGGCTTTTGCCGGAGGTTGATCGTCAGCCGGTACAGGTGATTTTGGCGCTGGATGAGTGTATCGGGGACGATCGCGATTTGCGGGACGTGTTGGGTGAGCGGTTGCGGGTTGTGTTGCCGCAGCTTTCAGCGAAGTCGGTGGCGAATATTTTGAAGAAGTTGCGGTCTGTGCCGCCTGCGATCGTGCCGTGGTTGCAGGATCTGGGGACGAAGGAGGCGCGGCGGCTGTTGGTACGTCGATCGGATGAAATCGATGATGTGACGGCGTTGGTGTTGGCCTGTGGCGATGAGTCGAAAGATGTGGCGCAGTTGGCAGCGCGGTTATTGCGGGATGGGGTGGATCGCGATCGGTTCCCGGAGGATTTTGTGAAGTTGGCGGCGATCGCGTCGTGTTCGCCTTATGTGGGGGTACGGTTGTGGTCGGTGGAGATTGTCAAGCTGGCGATTCAGGCGGGTTGGTTGGCGTCAGAAAAAGCGGTGTCGTGTTTGGAGCGGTTTATGGGAGATAAAACGGAGGAGGTATGTCAGCAGGTGATTTCGGCGGTGGATGCGATCGTCTGGCGGGAGCAGAAGTTGGGCGAGCAGGTTCCGGTGGGAGCGGTGCGGTTGGGGTTGGCGATGTTGGATCGGGCGATCGCGGAACCGAGGTTTCATCGTCCGTTGGCGCGGGTGTCGTTTTTGTTGTTGGCGCAGATGGCGTTATGCGATCGGGCGGAGTGGTGGCCTGCGATCGCGGTGCGGGCGCGGGGCGTATTGGGGGTGTCGAATTTATCGAAGCTGGATAATAAATTGGTGACGGGAATTTTGGCGCGGGTCGCGAAGGTGGATATGGCGTTTTTGGGGCGGATCGTGCGGGAGGATTGCATCGCGGCGGCGGAGCCGCTGCCGTCGGCGAATCAGTTGGCGGTGGTGATGGCGATCGTGGCGGAGTTTGGGGCGGGGTCGGATCTATTGGATGCGTTATTGGGTCACGAGGGGACGCCGGATATGGTGAAGGTGCGGATTTATCGGGCGCGGGGTTTGTAGCGGATGTGCCGATATAGTGTAGGTAGCCGCATTTTTCCTGACCTATGGTTTCCCCGCAACGGTCTCATGCTTATTTCACGCCAGACGAGTATTTGGAACTAGAGCGCCAAAGTCCGATTAAGCATGAGTATTTACAAGGGCTGGTGGTGGCGATGGCGGGTGCGAGCAAGGCGCATGTCTTGATTGTGGGGAATGTGTCGGCGCTGTTGTTGGGTCAGTTGCGCGGGTCGGGGTGTATCCCGTTTGCGTCGGATATGAAGGTGCGATTGGAGGCGTCGAATGCGTTTTACTATCCGGATGTGGTAGTGAGCTGTGACGATCGCGATCTCCAGGCGGATGATGATGCGTTGCGGTTTCCGAGGTTAATTGTTGAGGTGTTGTCGAAGACGACGGAGGCGTTTGATCGCGGGGAGAAGTTTGCGGATTATCAGGCGATCGAGACGCTACAGGAGTATGTTTTGGTGCATCAGTACGATCGGATTGTGGAGGTGTTTGTACGGGAGGCGGGGAGTTTGTGGGTTCCGAGTGTGTATCGGGCGGGCGATCGGTTGGTGTTGGGGAGTGTTGGGGTTTCTTATGCGGTGGAGGATTTGTTTTTGGGGTTGGGGCGGTTGCGTTGAGGGAGAAAATTTTCCGCTGGGTTAGTTTGAATGGTTTGAATTGGAAACGCCCGCTCGATGTTAATCGAGTCGGGCGTTTCCAGTAATTCAGCTTTTAGAAAGCTTGGAAGACTTTTCTGTCAACTGGTCCGATGGTTTGACTTCTGTTTCCAGTAATTCAGCTTTTAGAAAGCTTGGAAGACTTTTCTGTCAACTGGTCCGATGGTTTGACTTCTGTTTCCAGTAATTCAGCTTTTAGAAAGCTTGGAAGAAAATACCCCTCCGTCAGCCCTGATTCCTGGCCAAAATTGTTTCCAGTAATTCAGCTTTTAGAAAGCTTGGAAGATAAAATCTCCACTACTAACGATCAGGTTGCCACAGTTTCCAGTAATTCAGCTTTTAGAAAGCTTGGAAGGCCACGAATGTGGCACCTCAAAAACGCGCCCTAACAAGTTTCCAGTAATTCAGCTTTTAGAAAGCTTGGAAGCGTTTTATTCCAGTAGCAAACCATACAGAGCTACTTAGCAGTGTTTCCAGTAATTCAGCTTTTAGAAAGCTTGGAAGAGCACCGATCTGAAACCCATGCTCCGAGCCAATTCTAACCCCCACGATCCGGGGGGGTCGCAAAACCGATGCAAAACTTCAACAAAAACCGCATAAAAACGTCCTTCCAAATCGCCGAACCCCTTACACCGTAAAGAAACTGTGGCAGTCAACGAAAAATCAAGGGTTTCAGCGATCGCCCGACCCCGCCGGATCGATATCAGAAATACAAAACTCATAAGCCCGATTAATCGGATGATCGATTGAACTCCTCCAGCAAACCCTCAAGCTGAGGCAACAACACCGGCAGATCTTCCCGAACCACCGCCCACACGACATCCAGATTGACATTAAAATAAGCATGAGCCAGCCGATCGCGCATTCCCGTTATCTCCCGCCAAGGAACCTCCGGTACACGATCGCGCGTCGCCTCCGACACATTCTTTGCCGCCTCGCCGATAATCTCGATCAGCCGCACCGTTGCCAGCGCCAGCATCTCATCACGATCGAGATCCCCACGCTCTCGATTTTGCGTAAACGCAATCGCCTTACTTGCAGCATCAACAATGTGCCGCACACGCACATGATCGGCCTTCATCATCAAACCTCAGGATAAAGCCGACGAGCCCAGGTAACCACATCATCGCGAAAATAACGGCTCAGATCTTGCGGCGTATTCAGATCGACCGATCGCTGAAACAACTCCGTCAGTTGATCTTGAATCGTGATGAACCGTAACCCCGGAGTCTTCCCCGGCTGAAACTCGACCAGAACGTCAATATCGCTGCCCTCATGGAAATCCTCACGCAGCACAGACCCAAAAAGTTCGAGCCGTTCGATATTCCATCGATCGCAAAGCTGGGCGAGCCGGACGCGATCAACCCGCAGTCCTGGGCGAAGCTCTAGCTCGGTAAAAACCGTCATAGGAAAACACAACAATAACTGATCCAATTGTAGACGACTGCCCCCAGCGCCAAAAACGCCAGAGGCAGCCATCAGCCGAAAAGCGGCTCAGGTTGTTTCCATTAATTCCGCTGTAAACAGCGCCACCGATCGGCAACCTCCAACCGGCTTAGACAACACCATAGAAACCCCGAGCCGCCAAAGATAGGTCACGCTGACCTAGACAAGCTGATCGAGATCCGACCCATCCCCATCAAACCCAACCCGCGCCAGCAACCAGCCCGGAAACGCCTCATAACGCTCCAGCAACAGATCCGCCAACGCCAGCCGGAGCCGATCGTTCCGCGTCGGACGACGATACAGCCGCCCCCGCTTAAACCAACCGCGCACCGTAGACGGCGATCGGCCACAGATCGCACACAGCCCATCCTGGGGAATATCCCAACGGTGATAAAACACCACCGGATCAACCCCCCAATCCCAAGCCGCATACACCCGCAACAACCGCCGCTCACGATCGCCCAGCACCCGTAACCGAGTCATCACACCTCCCACATGAACGCGAAACTAAGGTGAAACTAAACAGCCAGACCGCACCCAGGGCGGATCGCGACCCCCATAGCCGTAATGAAATAACGCCATCCGTTCCTCCGCTAAATAATGAATGCATCGTCATCGATCGCCAGATCCGGCAGTAGACCAATGGCGACCGCCTTGCGTCGCGCCGCCCGCGAAATCGGATAGAAACACACCCGATCCGTCGTCAGGTCGATCGTCTTCTCGACAAACGCCACCAGCCGATCGCGCTCTGCCACCGTCAGCACACACTCAAACACCGAAAACTGCACCCGTAGGCCAAACACCGCCAAGCGCTTCGCCAAACGAGACCGAGCGCGATCGCCCGATACGTCATAACAAACCAGATACAGCGTTTCCGTCGTTTTCATTCACTTCACCTCCACTACTTCACCGGCCAGACCATCGGGCGATACACCGGCACATCCCCCAGCAAACAGGCTACATACTCACGCACTTGCAGCTCAATACAGCGCCGATAGGTCACCTCAAGCCCCGTCACCGTATGCGTTACGCGCAGTTGTAGCCGCTCTTCCCAATGCTTAACGAACGTCCGTAGGGCATCCTGATGGAGATACACCCCGCCGCGCTCATCCGGCGGGGTGAAATCCTCGATCGTGAAAATCTTCGAGTTGAGCAAATACACCACCAGTGCATCAACCACCGTGGCGCGAAACTCCTCCATCAGGTCGCACACCAGCGCCGGACGCGAATCGTAGTTGGCGTGGAGCGTCCCGAAGTGGGGGTGTAGCCCGATCGCTTCGACAAAGGCATGGACGTTATGGCTCAGAAGCGTATAACCCAGACTCATCAGGCTATTCGCCGGATCTTTTGGCGGTCGCTTCGTCCGTCCCTCAAAGCCAAACGAAGCGGCCACCAGTCCGCCCAAAGACTGAAAGTAGGTCGTGGCAGCTTTACCTTCATAACCCCGCAGAGTTTCCAAGTCTTGCGCCAACGGCAGATCGTCGATGAGGGTCGCCAGTAGCTTGAGAGCAGCTTTAGTGCGATCGTCCCGGCGTCCTCGGCTGAGACGTAGCAGCACGACCCGTGAATTGTGCAGCTTGGCGCGGACGATCGCCTCGCTCTGCTCTCGGGCAAACGCTGGGTCTTCCGCCAGTGCCGCCTGTCGCGTCAGGTATTCCACCTTGGCTTCACCCGAAGCGCCGAGCCGTCCGAAGTAGCGCCCCTTTTGCGAGAGGTACATCACCGGGATGCGCCGCCGAAGCGCCAAGCTCACCGCTCCATGGGAGAGGTTGCAGCAGCCGAATAGAACGATATGGGTCACGCGGTTGGCGGGAACCTGACACCGTAATTCGTGCTGGTAGAACACCAAAAACTGGTAGTTTTTCACCTTGAGATATGCGCCCTGCTCGGTGACGTATAGCGTTGTCATGGGTTCGGCGAAGTATTGCAGCGGTGAGACGGTCAGCGGTGTGAGTTTCGATCGCGATCGGGCGCAGGCGATCGGACGCCCGCTGCGTCGTCCGGGTTTGCGGATGGTGGGCGTTGCGCCGTAGGGTCGGGCGAAGCCGGTGCGGATTTGTGGTGGTGGCGGTACGAAGACTTCACCGCGATCGAAGCGGTATCCGAGAAAGGCAAAGGCTTCATCGGGCGCAAAGATTTTGGTTTTTTCGGGTGCGAGGGAGACAAACCGCGCGTTGAGCCAGCCGGTGATGCGTGTCAGGGCATGGTCGGCTAGCTCTGGGGTATTGCAGGCGATCGCGAGGTCGTCACCGTAGCGCACGATGTTAAATCCAGCATCGAGGCAGCGGCGATCGAATTCGGTTAGGTAGAGGTTCGCGAGCGCACCGGAGAGGACGTTGCCCTGGGTGACGCCCATGCCGGGATGGCGGATTTGGCCGTTGAGCCAGATTCCGGCGCGGAGGGACTGCACGACGATCGCGCGGATGGTGTCGGGGATGTTTAGCTGTTCGAGGTCGCGGATGAGGAGGGCATGGCAAAGGCGATCGAAGAAGGCTTCGATGTCGGCTTTGAGTATCCATTGCTGGCCGTCGCGGTAGGCTATGGCGAGGCGATCGGCGGCTTGGTGGATGCTGCGACCGGGGCGGTAGGCGTAGCTAATATCGACGAAGGTGTTTTCGAGTGGGCGGTAGAGGGCGTCGAGTAGCAAGCGCTGGATGATGCGATCTCGCACGGTGGAGATGCCGATTAACCGTTTTCCGCCGCTGGTTTTCTGGAGGTAAAAGCTTTTGGCGGGTCGGGGGTTATAGGTTTCGTTGGCGAGTTGTTGTTTGAGTTGTGCGAGGTTTTCGGTGGCGATGGGGTCGAACATTTCGACGGTGATGCCGTCGATGCCGGGGGATTTGCTCCCGCGTCGGACTTTGCGCCATGCTTCGTGCAGGCGTCGATCGGCGATCTGCATGGTGTCAGCAAGCCTGTGATGGGTACGGTTTTAGGTTGGCTTGCCCGGATCTGTGTTGTGGTTGGTTTTGGGGTGGTGATCGGTCTGAGTTTTGGCATGAAAAAGCCCGTGCTGTTGGGATTGGCGCGGGCTTTTCAGTGGTTAATTGTGTACGATTTTTGACTTCCTATAGTTCAGTGTCTAGAAAGCCGCTTCACCCAGTCGCAAATTCTGTGTACTGCCGCATTTCTGGCGGATGAAACCCAAAGACGATCGACGCTTTGGCGATTCCCCGTTTTTCGAGTTCATCCGCGACCTCGATCTCTGTGCCGTTGTGTTCGACCCACACTTTGCCGTCACGTACGGCGAAATGCAGCAAACAGCCATAAACGCGGCGTCCCCGGCTCCAGCCTGTATGCATCAGTAGGTAAACGCCACGGGTTGAATCGATCGCGAGTTCCTGGTGAATCCCTTTACCTGGGGGTAAATCCGTTGCGACTTCTTGCAAAAATGCTGTGAGAATTGCGTCAATATCTACCATGTTTGCCATTGCACGATCTCCGGTACATCTAGGCTATAGACCAATAAGTTCACTTGACTGGCTTGTACTACGGCTTCTGCGAAGGGTGTTGTAAAAAAATCATCGAATACCACCGCCGGGATTGCGAGATACAAAACGCGCTGGGGATCTTCTCGGGCTAATGCGACGCGATAGCTTGTATATTGCCCGATCGCAGTATGAAATTCGTTCACACTTGACTGTCGTAGAAAACTCTTAATTTCCACGGCAATTTTTTCGCCATGACGTTCAGCGGCGATCGGCTGTTCAGCGGCGAGGTCGATGTAGAGGTCTATTTTCCCCCAGCGCAGGTGTAGCGGGTCATCGGAAATTGACCAACCATCTTTTTCTAGGGCGAGGCGGACGAGTTCGTGAAAGCGATCGCGAGCCATTAAGTAGGTTAGGTATGGGTGTATTTCGATTTTACTGGATGCGATTGGTTGGGCTGTGATTTTGGTTGATGGTGGGTGAAGTTTCTCCCCATTGGAAACGCCCGCTCGATGTTAATCGAGTCGGGCGTTTCCAGTAATTCAGCTTCTAGGAAGCTTGGAAGATCGTAAACTCCCTCAAAAACAGTGGGTATGAAATCACCGGTTTCCAGTAATTCAGCTTCTAGGAAGCTTGGAAGCTACTAGTTTTTTTGCTTGCGTTGTCTCTAATTTTCAAGTTTCCAGTAATTCAGCTTCTAGGAAGCTTGGAAGAGCGTTTCATGCTAACCTGCGCAAAGAAGGTCAATGGTTTCCAGTAATTCAGCTTCTAGGAAGCTTGGAAGGACGGTGTGCAACCCCTAAGTGCCCCTACAACTAGGGTTTCCAGTAATTCAGCTTCTAGGAAGCTTGGAAGAAGACATCCTGGTACGAATGCTAATGGCCCCAAAGTTTCCAGTAATTCAGCTTCTAGGAAGCTTGGAAGAGCACCGGTCTGAAACCCGTGCTCCGAGGCGATCCTAACCCCCACGATCCGGGGGGGTCGCAAAACACACACAAATCTTCAGCAAATCCGCCCCAAAACAGCCGATCTGAAACGCTGAAACCCTGACAGTGTAAGCGAAGGGCGGCACTCCACGAAAAAACGTAGGTTTCAGCGATCCGCTGACCCCGCCGGATCGATAACACAAACACAAAAAACATAAGCCCCGCTAATCTCTTCAACCCCTCCAAACCACACCACGTCAGATCGTACGCCACAAGCTACCCAGCAATCTCGGTCAAGATGACCCAGAAACGTTCCCTTACAAACCGATATAAACCCATCGGTTATAGACACCAAACTTCAAAAACAACAACAAAAGAACAAACCCCATGACTAAACATTGACAACCCCGATCAGCCAATGAAAAATTATGAACTTTTATCAGGATTACTAACACCCACACCACGCAAAAAAAACAGCAACTAGACTGAGCAACTAGACTGAGCAAACAGACACTAACCCCACTACAAGCAAGACAACACTTCGAGAAACCCGTACCCTCCCCTCACTTCAGACATCACCGTATGGACATCCACCACAGTTATCTATTCTTGCTCGCCCCACTCCATACCGGCGGCGCAACCCAAGAAGGCAACGTCCTCGGCATCGCCCGCGAAGTCCATACCGAACTGCCCTACATTCCCTCCAGCACGATTCGTGGTCGCCTTCGCGCCTCCGTCACCACATCAGAAGACCGCAAACAACTCTTTGGTGCAAGCCTAAAAGCCGAGAGGAAAGACGACAATCCAGAAGACTATGGCGCTCTCACCCAAGGCGCGATCTGGATCGGCGACGGCTCCCTGCTCTGGCTTCCCGTCTCCTCCCTCAGCCACGGCGTCGTCTGGGTCAGCTCCCCGCTATTGCTCCACCGCTGGGCAAAACTTCAGCCCAACAAAAGCAGCCTAACCATCCCTCCCGAGTACAGCACCAACCTCGGAACCAGCCGCCAGATCTATCTCAAAGACGCCATCTTGCCAGCAGGAGACCTCCAGGACTGGCGATCGAGCTGGGAATCCTTCCGACCCAAACATGACACCACCGCAGACATTGATCGCGTCCTCGTCTTGCCCGATCGCCACTTTCAGACCCTAGTTCAGATGGCGCTCGCCCGCCAGGTCAAAGTCAAACTCGGCGAAGAAAAGCAAGTAGTCGATGGCAGCTTCCGCTACGAAGAAGCCATCCCACGCGACACCCTCATGTACTTTCCTTGGGGGCTGACCACCCAAGCCACAGCCCAAAACGAACAAACCGCCCTCAGCAAATTCACCCAGCAGCTAGACCAAGCCGAAATCCTACAAATCGGAGGTCAGGAAAGCTTAGGGCGTGGCTTCGTCGAACAGTGGCGCTATTCATCGCCCGCCGCATAGCCCTTTAAATGGCAACTTGAGTTGATTTGTCGCAGTACTTTTAGGAGCGTCAGAGCATGACCTACGACCCTCGAACTTTGGGAACTCCGGTTTACGAACAACTTTCGGAAATTAATTCACAGTGCTTACAGCGCGTTAGCATCAATCCAGACCAAGAAGAAAAAGAGAGAAAGCGACGCGGCGAGCAGAAGAGCTTCGCTCGCGAGATCTACACCTACATCTCCGTATGGGGTTTGATGCGGTTCAAAGCAGAGGAGATGGTTCTCAGCCAAGATGGCAAACCGCCCGGAAAACGCGATGTCGTCCAGGCATATTTTCGCTGTCTGCAACAACTATCAGGTCGCGACGACCTCACCGGCCCTGCTGGACTAGGGACACTAAAACGACTCGAAGCTGAAGAATATCTGGGTTTGACAGGCATCAGCTTAGCGATCGCCCAAGAATTCAGCTTCTGGGCAAATGCGGTATACCACGATATTTCAGCGGGAGTTGATTAATGCCTAACCCATCACCTTGGCTCAAACAAGACTACGACTTCCAAGCCCATGAAGAAGCGAGCTTCGTTGAATATCTACGCTGGATGCGATTGCCGAATAATTCCAAATATAAAGATGGACAAAAGATCGATTTACTATGCCGAGCACAAACCGCCAACTTTGACACCTACTTAACACGTCGAATAGAGCAACTCCGGCGACTGATTGAATATAGAAACGGTGAGTGTTTAGAGGTTCAGTGTGCTTGGCGGATACGTGTCGGTGGACTTCATGGCCCGGAAAATATCTTATTACCTGCATTTGATGCTCAGGGCGTACCGTATATTCCAGCCTCCAGTTTACGCGGTGTGGCTCGAACGCAAGCCGTCCAAGATATTGGTAAAGATGCGGCAGCAAAAATCTTTGGAGATTTGGAGACACCCAATCAAGCCGATCACATGGGAAAAGTGATCTTTTTTGATGCTTATCCATTACCAGAACATGCTGGCCTATCACTCGATATGGCGAATAATATCTGGAGTTGGGAAGGAAGTGATCTTAAATATAAATCTAATCCAAATCTATTTTTCTCACTTAAAGATTCAATATTTTGTCTGGGTTTAGCCCTAGCTAACCACTGCGATCAAGACGATATACTTGCAAAAGTTAAGACATGGCTCATACAAGGACTCAAGGCAGGAATTGGCTCACAAATTAATTCAGGATATGGCGAAGTAGTTTGTACTAAAGAACCAACACCAAGACCCTATGAAAAAATTATCTTGGTTGACTTTGAACTAGAAGGTCAACTTATACATAGCTATCAAAAATTCACAGGCTGGACAGAGAATAGAGATGGAAAATTAAAAATGACTCCCGAGCCTTGCCCGGAGGTTCGAGCTATTGCTTTTAAAAATATGATGCGCTACTGGTTTCGAGTTTTTGCTCGTGGTGTGTTGTCAACCCAAACAGTCCAAATACTAGAAGGAAACTTATTTGGATCGATTGAACCAAAGTGTTCTTGGGGATGGCTGAAATTTGACATCATTAACGGTCGTTCATGGCAAGATGATGACCCTCCGCGACAAACTGGAACACTCCTCATATCTGAAGCTCCAAGCTTTTCGACTCTACCACCCAAGTCCCAAAAAGCTGTCATCGCACTAGTCCAACGCTTAACCTGGATTCTGTTCCATCTAGGTGGTATTGGTCAAGGTGCAAGACGACCACTACACTCTCGCAACAACCCACCTTATAAACGCGGATCGCAACTAACAATCACTAACGTTAGTCGGAATAACTTAAACTGGGAACTCCCCAAAAATCCGCAAGACTTTATTAATCAATTGAAAGCAAAACTCAAAACTATTTATAAAACCTTAAACCATTTATCACATCAAAAAATAAATGGTTTGCTAAATATAACGAGTGAACATGACTGGGAAGAAGTTGCGGATCAAAATTGTGTGATCGTTGCATGTCTTGGAGAACGGCAGGGACAAAAGCCTTACTCACTTGCAACATTACACAAACTCGCACGACAGAACCTCAGAGAATATGATTCTGATCTTTGTGGTGGTCAAAGTTTACCGTCTCCTGTTTGGATTACTAATACAGACTATTATCAAATTGTTACCATTTTTGGTGTAGATCATGAAACACGAGCAAACTATTTGAATCAATTATTGCAAAATGCAATTACTCCAGCGGAAATAGAACTTAGTATACTTTTGCCTTAAAAAGTTGTCGTAGAAAATCATTTATCTCTCAATTGTTTACTGCTTAGGTATTGCGCGTGACTCAACACTCTTCATATTTTCGCCGCAAACTTTATATTCTTCTCACCCTCGCTGACTGCCCCAACGCTCTCATTCAAGCACTTCCCCTTTGGGGGAACGAATACCCACAACTCCAAGCCTGGTGGAACATATACGGGAAATGCCTAGAAGACATCGCCAGATCGAGCGATCGCGTCGGTCTTACCCAGCATTCAGATCTTCCCACCCCCATCGAAACTCGCCACCTCATCAGCGGCGAACCCCAAACAATCGAGAACCCTCCAAAGATCGACTGGCAGACCTTTCTCGACAAAATGCCAACCGATAGCCCGAAAACTGCGTTCCTTTGGCTCTGGCGTTTTTACCCTGCCGAACTTGCCCGCATAGATTCCAACAACCGCACGATGCTACTTTATCCCGCTGATCGCACCATCCCCGACTGCCCACACCACAGCTACATCACCACCGTCACTGCGATCGCCGGAGCCATGTTCCCCGACGATGAGTCTGCCTACGGTAGCGGCGAACCCGATCGAGTGCACATCTTGCTGTTCAGCTTTTCCCCCGTCCAGGAGTTCATCAAAGCCTCGCGAAAATTCGTCGATTTCTGGGCAGGCTCCTACCTGCTCCACTACCTCAGCGCCCAACTGTGTTGGTCTCTCGCAGAAGATTTAGGAGCCGATGCGATCATTATTCCATCGCTCTGGAATCAGGAAGTTATTGATGCTCTGCTCGGCAAGCATTATGCATCGGACTTTAGAGAAGATTTGAAGCACTACGCCCACGACCGCCAAACACCCCAAGAGCGCTTTGCGGCCAAAACATCAACGAGCCTCGTGACCGCTGGCTTCCCGAATGCGATTACGGCGATCGTTCCCGGTCGTCGTGCCGCAGAGATTGCAGAGGGGCTAGAGCAGAAGCTGAGAGAACACTGGCAACAGATCGCCAAACAGGTGCGGGACACCATTCGCACGAACATGCGTGAATTTCTGGGCGAACCGAAATACCGTTCCCGAGTAAATGCGATTGTTGAGGCTCTCGCACAAGCTGAAGGCATAGACGCGAGCAGCAGCTTAGAGGGAATAAAGGAGAATCCCAACCGTCGAGATCTTCGCCTCCTCACAGACAACGACAGCAATTGGCAGTGGGCGCACCTTTGGGACGCGCAGATCGACCATACCTGGGAACCCTACTGGACAGCTATTCCTCTCGGTGACTCCAAGCAACGATCTGAAATCGAGGCGCAGACAGATCCAGATGCGATCGAGCACTGGATTCAGGCACAGGATGAAATCGCCCCGCCAATGCCCGGTCGCGAAACCCTGACCGCCGCCGAAACCGCACTCTACGGAAAGCTCAATATCGGAACCTGGTGGAGTAATGTCCAGGCTCGCACTCGTCACGCCTTGCAAGCCATCAAAAATGATCGTAGTTGGCAGATTCCCCCTGCTCCTGGCCTGCGATCGACTCTTTCGGGGCAGTTCAGTGCTGTGCATCCGTTCTTGAACTATCGCACTATCCGGATCGATGGCCGTGATCGCGACTTTCGTGAAGGTGCGGGTATCAATTCTGGATCGATGCGTCTGTTCTGGCGGCTGATGGAAGAGGTGTTTCCAGGACTGTTCAACGGATCGGAGATGCTCAACGCCCTAGAGCTGACCAAACGGATGGCCTGGGCATACGGCGGACTCGCTAACGAGCTGGGGGTCGAAGCGTTTATACGGGACGACCTCCAACCCATAGAGATTCCAGCAGAGGAGCCAAGCGGTTTTAGTGACTTAGATCCGTCAGAGACGATTGACGAAAGCAGCGAGACGCAGCAGATCGACTACGAAAAGTTAATCCGCTTCCCCAATCTCAGCTCGATCGCCGCCGCCCGCTTCATTCAAAAGCAGTTCGACCTAAAAGACGACGACCCCACCAGAAGCAACATCGTTGCGCGGTACTGGCGTTTTCTGAGTAACGCGATTGTTCAAAAAGCAAACGGCGAAAGCCATACGTTCACCTATCTCCAGCGTCGGAGTTTCTATCGTAAAACCCGCCGCCCGACCCAGTGCCCAAAAACCGATCGCGCAACGGACACCAGCGAAGCGGTCAAGCGCTTTTACAACGGCACGATGTTTTCGGCTCGCTGGCTGGCGGACGATATGAGCCTCGATCCGGTGAGTCTCGACCCGAGCGATCGCCTCGGTCGCTTGCGCCAAATGGTCGATGAAAGCCATCGCGCAGCCGGGTTTAAAGACGGCTCTCCGAGCGACTGGTGGGCGATCGTGCTAGCAGACGGAGACGGCATGGGGCAGTACGTCGCCGGAACGAAGCTCAAGGGCTACGAGCACTACATCGTTCCCAACGCTGTCAGCGAGGAAAATCGACAGAGCGAGCATTGGCCGGATTTACTTAAAACCCAAAAGCGCATGACTCCAGCAACCCACGTCGGCCTCAACCGTGCGCTACTCGATTTTTCCAACCGCCTCGTTCCCTACATCACTGAACATCGCTACTGCGGTCGGGTGGTCTACAGCGGTGGTGATGACGTGATGGCGATCGTGCCTCTGGAGGACTTGCCGGGATTTCTGCGATCGCTACGTGCCGCCTGGTGTGGCGACCCTGACCCGGAAGAAGAATTTAATACCACCGCGAACGGCAACGATCCTGATAATCTCACCGGTTACTGGCATCCACGGGCAGAACGGTTCGAGGGTCGAGAAGGCGCAGCAGCGATCGAGATGCGTCCACACTTTACGATGGGGAAAGGCGCGACGATGAGCGCCGGTATCGTCATTGCCAACAAAGCTGTGCCCCTGCCGACGGTGCTCAATAATCTTTGGGAAGCGGAGAGCCAAGACGCAAAAAGATTTGAAGAGAAAAACGGCCTGTGTTTTCGGATTGCTTATGCAAACGGCAACGTCCTCAAAGCACCAATGAAAGGAACGTTACTCGATGATTGGTGGGATTTCGTCGTCAAGCCGATGCAGGATGCTAGCTCGCGGGAGAATACACTCTCACCACTGCTCTATCGCCTGTCTCAAGAGCTACCCGATCGCGCTTGGTTCACTGAAAATCGTATCGGCCTTTTTAGCAAAGCTGCTCAGGTCATTGCTGCTCGTCGCGATACGAACCTCGATGAAGACGTAAAGCACGGTCTCGTTAGCTGGGTAGAACGCTGGGAAACTTGGGTCAGTGAGACCGATCGCTACGCTCACCAAAGTCGCGATCGCAACTTAAAAGAGAACCCGATCCCCGTCGGATGCCGAGCCGAAGACCTCAGTGCTATCTTGCGCTTCACCGCATTCTGGCTCGATAAAGTCGCGCAGCGCAATGACTGGCACGCCTACGACCCGAACGGCGATCGCCACCAGTCCGATGCTGACGGTCAGCCCACCTCTGGAGAGAATGCCGCATGACTGATTCACAAACGGCCTCACAAACCAGCCCACAAACCGCTACCACCTCACTCAACTCCATCACATGCTGGTACAGCGTCGAGCCGATCGACACGCTGTTATTCCGCGAAGCGAAGCCCTTCAATCCCGGCGAAGGCTCATGGGCGCAGGGGCTTTTCCCGCCGTTGCCCAGCACAATGTTTCAGGCATTGCTGACCCTCGATCCGAATTATCACGATCGCCAGCAAATGCGCCACGCCAAACCTCGTGATCGACGGTTTTTCGGTGCATTTCTCTGCGACACTTTCGGAACGCTCTGGGTTCCAACTCCGAAAGACCTATGCTGTATGCAGCCGCTAGAAAAATCGACCAACTATCAGGAACCGGGAAAGAACGCACTCTCTCCCGCACAGTGGAGAGAAAAAGGGGCATCGAGCGTTCGCCTACAGCCCGCCCAGTGGCAGATAATCACCTCTCGGACGACGCTTCCGCCACTCGTCGCGCCAAAGCAAACTGCTCCAAACTCATCAACCCCGATGTTTATCTGCGGCGTTCCGCAACCTTGGATGAAGCTGGATCAACTGCTGAGATATCTAGACGGCCATCAGGACTTCAAGCCGACAGACTTCACTGACAACCCCTGGCATCAGCAAGTCTTACCGCATATCCACATGCAGTCTTCTGACGTTCGCCAGGTGCAAGACAGTCAGGGGTATTTTACGGAAGTTTCAACCTGCCTCGATCCGGGCTGGTCGTTTGTTGTGGGGTTTGATCGCTCCTTGGAGAGCACAGACCCGGAATCATCGGATGTCAAACTATCGAACTCGGTCGTGCGTTTGGGTGGGGAAGGCCACCGGGCGATCGTCTCCCAACTCGACGGCACTCCTGCCTGTTGGACACAGCTTTGCGATCGGCATCTTGCCGCGCCTGCTGATTCGGCAGACTGTTTCGCCTACCTTTTAACCCCCGGTCTCGCCAAAACAACCGAACCGCTTTGCGATCGGCATCTGCAAAAGCACGCGCCCACGACTCGCTATGTGGCCTACCCCGAAACGTGGCGAGGCAGCTTACAAGGATGCGCGACGGATAAGCCTGTGCTGTGGGGCGGAATTTCTAAGGTTGATCGCACGGCGTCAGGGGATCAGTCGCAGAGTGCCAAGCAGCAAGAATTTTCGGTTTTGCCACAGCGGGCATTTGTGCCGCCGGGGACGGTTTATCGCTTTAAGCATCGACCGCAAGCGGTTGAAGCGTCTAGCCATATTCAATTGTTACCGTCCGAGGCATTCGAGCCATTAAATGTGTCTCAAAACTGGTTAAAAACGTTTCAGACGCTCAGCTATGGCTTGCTGCTTTGGGGAAAAAGTAGCACCGGAGTCAATGAAATCTAAAGCATCACGAAGCTTTGATGTGTTGGGCGTGAGCGAAGTAAGCAGCATCAACAACGTTGCTCATCAGTGACATGGGACTTGTTGCTGGTAGGAAGTTGCGGACGAGACCACGTTGGCGAATCTTGTTAATTTCGCCCGAGTGCCAAGTGATGTAGGGAATCAGCACATCACGATCGGTCATTCGTCCCGTGATTTGTCCTAGCGTTGCTGCTATCTTTGCTTCGCTTTCAGCTTTAGCCGTCTCGTTCTCCTTAGCTATTGCGGTTTGTTGCTCTTTCGTTAGATTTTCAGGTATTTCTCGCTCTTTCGGGCGAAAGCAGTTGAGATCGACGACCACGACATCACCAAACCGCTGCTGGAAGGTATCGCCGTTGATGCACTTAAGGCGTTGGAAGCCACGCGCTTCTAAAATCTGAAATTCGCTCGGTTGTGCGAGACCTAGCTGTGGTATCCAATAGTCAACCCGAGTCTCGCGGACGCGGATTTCGGTCAAAACAGTCCGCTCAATATCATCAATGCGGCTTTCGAGGGCGGTAGATATCCGCCGATCAACCGCTTCCTTAACGCTGCTGTCGATAATCTTTTTGGCCTCGTTTAAATTTTTCCAAAACGCGACGACCGAAAGCACGATCGAACTGCCAGCAATGCCGACGAAGAACTTAAACGTGCCGACGAGGTCGCTATTCGCTTTTTCGAGAAACTTGATTTGCTCTTTGAGAAACTCGATGTTTTGTTTCAGTAGTTCCGAGTCGGATGTGGCTTGAGCCAAAAAGTCGAGCAGCATACGCTTACGTAGAGAGGGCTGAAATTAAGGATAGCAACGAAAGCGCTAGAGCTTCGTCAGGTTTGCCTCTAGTCAGAAAGAGAACGAAGCGCCAATCTTGCGACACACGATCACCCAAATCCAGTAACAACCTACTGGCGCGACTCACCTAAAAGTGCTTTGCATCGTTCCTGCGCTCTGCGTAGGAACGATAGAGCTTGGCTGGCAGATTTAGGGGATGAAAGCGGAGTGGCATAGAGGTAGAGGAACCTGCCACGGATTCAGATTCAGGTAGTGAAGTAGCAAACGAATCGAGCGCTTCAACTTGGGTTATTGGCGTTGTTGGATTCAGACAGGATGCCGATTGTTGCCATTCGCTGAAAGCGTTGTGGAATTGAGGGTAAAGTGTTGGGCTATGCGTACCATCCTGGCTCGATCCAACAACGCCAACGCCTTTTTTAGAGAAGCCAAGATGATCCGCTCGATCGCGGCGATACAGCCATAGGTACATAAGGGGTCAATAGC
>CAZFJL010000060.1:0-24667 GCA_964518905.1 uncultured Geitlerinema sp.
AATCCCTTCTCTCCACTTCCACCTCCGACCCCTCCTACATACAAGGGTGTGTTTTTGCTTGAATCAATCATCCAAAACACGAACAATTCTCACCGCAAAAACGCACCGCGACCATATCCAGCTTTCCCGCGAAATCCTCGGTGCGTTACGGCTTTTCAACATTTTCCGGCTTTACCAAAATCGACCGTGGCCGCAACACACCCTACCGGGTGATTTGGTGGGTGTGTTTTCGTTCCCCAACCCATTCCCAACACATCCCACCAAAATCATTTGCTCTGCCCCACATCGATCGCCCATCACCCCAGCAAACAAACACAACCCCGCAACCATTCCGTAAACTCCCCCCGCTTCATCTCCCCCGCCGCGATCGCCAAAATTACCCGCTCCTGCTCATCACCCCCCGCATCAATCTCATAGCCATTGAGCATCAAAAACACCTCGATCGCCGCATGACCAACCCGCTTATTCCCATCAATAAACGGATGGTTCAAAATTATCGAGAACCCCAGCGCCGACGCCTTCTGAATCAGACCAGGATATAGCTCAACCCCATCAAACGTTAGCCGTGGTTGCGCCAAAGCCGACTGTAACAAACCAATATCGCGAACCCCCGAAGCCCCGCCCGAAATCGCAATAATTTTTCGATGCAACGAAAAAACTTGAATGATCGATAAATAGCGCATCTATGCCAAGCGATCGTAAAGTTCAGCATTTTTCGTTAGTACTCGCTCCGCGATCGCCTCAAACTCTGCCTCGCGATCAATCATCCAATCGTCAAGACTCAGCGCCAAAAGCTGCTCCGGTGATAATTCATACTCTGTTGCCAGCGATTGCAGACGCGCCCATTGAACATCAGAAACCTTCAGCGAGACTGTAACCATAGGGCGTTCACGTGTGATGTATTGATGATGATTGTTGCTCACCTAAGTTTACCGTCTGCCACAATCTGACGGATAAATCTCCCTGAATAAATCGATACACACTCGACCACGGCCAATCCGCCGGTAATTTGCATAACCCATGCTTCACCAGATTGAAATGAACGTAATCGCAAAACACCGCAAACTCCGCCTCATCTCGAATGCGATGCTCCCAAAATCGACGCTGCCATAAATTCCGCTTGACCCCTATCGATCGTCACCCCAACCCGCCCAACAAATCCCCCGCCGAATACCCGATTTATAACCTCCAGTAACCCAGCTTGCTAACCTAGGACTATCCATCTCCAGGACAACAATGGAACTCGTCCTTCAAGAACTCCAGGCCAAACTCCAAACCTGGTCGCCCGACACCGCCGATCGCGTCCGCCAAAGTATCCTCGAACTCATCGAACTCGCCGACCTCAATATTCTCGACATCGCCCGCCCTCGCGAAGTCGAACAAGACGTGCTGGACGCGATCGATGAACCCTGAACGCGGAGAAGTCTGGCTCGCCGACCTCGGCATAGTCGCTAAAACTCGCCCCGTCGTCATTGTGTCCCGCAACGACGAAAATCCGCCACGCGCTCTCGCCATCTACGCTCCGCTTACAACTCAATATCGGAACAGCCCTTACGAAGTTCCATTACCCAACCTACGATTTCTACGACAAACCTCGTTCGTCAACGTGCAAGGTATTAGCTCGATTCCCTTCGCTCGTTTGGAATATTGCCTTGGTAAATTGCCAGACTCCGTAATGCATGACATCGACACCGTACTAAAATTTGTCCTCGATCTTCAGGACTGACTACCGAATTTGTCCCCAACCCGGCGGATAAACCCCATCACGAATAAACCGATACACGCTCGACCACGGCCAATCCGTCGGTGACCCGCATAACCCATGCTTCACCGGATTGAAATGAACATAATCGCAAAACGCTGCAAACTCCACCTCATCCCGAATGCGATGCTCCCAAAATCGACGCTGCCATAAATTCCGCTCCCGCCGCCTTTCCCGCGATGCCGTTCCCGCCAACTCCAACCGCAACCGATCGCCAATCGATCGCGTCACATCACTCTTAATCAACCGCATCCGCACCGAAAAATCTCCATCATTTTCCGGCAACCGCCACACGCAATGAAAATGATCCGGCAACAATACAAACGCCTCGATTTTGAACGGATATTTTCGGCCAACCTTGGCGATCGCTCCACGTAACGCCGATCGCGCCAAATCGTCACATAACCATCGCTGACGCCCGTACGTTACCTGCGTCAAAACATACGCCCCGCAATGTCTTCGATGCGTTGCCGTTGAAGACGACTCGCCAGCGATCGCGCTCCTGCGCACCGCGATCATCACGGCATCCTGACGGACTCCCATCGAAACCACACCCGCGCGAGTTCGATCGTATCCTGGGGTTTATTGAAGTTTTGTTTGACCGCGACCGGTCACCGACGAGCATCGTCTACACTTGATCGCTCGATTATAATCCTTCATGATCATTATAATCTGGGCAGACATCGCGATCGCAAGATCCGTCGATCGCCCGACTCATCCATAAAAAACGTTCCAAAATCTGACGATGACAACCTACTATTACGCCGCTGCCAGCCGCAAATTTTTGCTCGAAGAAGAACCGCTCCAAGAAGTAATCGAAGAACGCATTCGGAACTATAACGAACGCGAAAAAGCGATCGACTTTTGGATGATCGATCAGCCCGCCTTCCTGGAATTGCCCGCATTCGCCACCGTTAAAGCCCAATGTCCCCAGCCCGCTGCTGCAATGGTTTCGACCGATCCCGTCTTCATCACCTGGTTTAAACTCCGCGTCGAGCATGTGGTCACCGGCGAATTTGAAGCCCCCAGCGACGCGATCGCCGATCCGCTCGCCTCACTAGCAACCACGGCTTAGGTTTAAATCTGGATTTTATCTAGAATTGAGACCTCGGTTTAAATCTGGATAAAATCTTGGTCTAATGGGCTTAAATCGACACCTTAGCTTCGATCTCCTGTCGATATCCTGCGCTTCGTTCGTTCTCCTCCCTCGTCGCTACCCCCCAAACCCCATGCGTCATCCCATCTTGCGCACCCTCTCGACCCTGTGCAGCACCCTTGGCAGTGCAGCGATCGTCAGTTGGCTTGGGGCAGGCGCAGCGATCGCCCAGACCTCGGAGTATGCGCCCTGTCCCGCTCCCGCGCCGGGTGAATATCTCCTGCTAACGATCGCCAATGCAGAGCGCGATCGCGACAGCGCGATCGATGTTGTTAACGACCTTGATAATGGCTTGGCGACGCAGGTTTGTTCGTACTTGGGCGAAACCGTTGTCCGCATTTCGGGCTTTGAAGCATCGAGCGAAGCCAGCGATCTCGCGCGAAGCCTGACCAATGATCTCGGTCTATCGGCTTTTGTGACCCGGTTACCGGAAGCGGAAACGGTTTCGGCAGAGCCCCAATTTGAGCCGCGCCCCTACGGTGAAGCGATCGATTTACCCGAAGTGCAGGTGGTGGAAGCGCGACCCGCTCCCGGTAGCGAACCGGCGGCAACTCCGGGTGTAGCAGCGGAGGAGAGCGACGCTGAGGCCACAGTGGAGACCGATGATGATGATTTGCCGGTGTTCACCCCGGCAGATATGCCACCACCGCAAATCGAGGACAACGCCGACGTTCAGCCCAATCAGACACGCCCCGAGTCACCGATCGCTAGCCCCGATCAAAACACCATACAAACGCCACGATCGGCCAACGATGGCGATCGTGTCCCGCCACCGGCAGGCGTGCGGGTCACCGATGCGGATGTAGCTCAAATGCGGATCAATGATGGTGTGATCACACCGGCCTTTAATCCGCAGCTCATCGCGGATGGTTACGTGGTGTTGGTGGATTATTTCAACGATCCCAGTATTGCCACCGACGTCGCAGCGATCACCGGTCAGGCGGTGGGATTGGTGTCCTACGGTCAGCGTCCGTTTTTGATGGCGGATTTTAGTCAAGATGAAAATGAGGCCAATGCGACGCTTGATGCCTTGAGCGAGGCGGGACTCTGGCCCATGCTGGTCGATAGTCGCCGCGCGATTTTGCTGACGCCACGTGTGCGGCTCGATCGCTAAACCAATTATCTTCGGCGTTATTTCAAGTTGTGACGATCGTTATCGCAATGTCGGGCTTCTCGCCGAAATTCCGTAGACCTTTCCGTTAAACTCGGATTGAATTACCGCGATACTCCGTCGATCGCGAGTTTGCGTTGAGGCAGTGTATGAACGTCCCCCCCGATCCAAAATCTCCCCGTCCCTCCTCACCGGCAGGAGCCCAATCGCCGCCCAATCCACCATCAGCCACACAGCCGTCCCGAACGCTAATCGGTACGGTGATGAAGGTGGCGGAAAAAATTGGCTTTGTGCCGCCAGATCTGAAAGAGAAGGTGCGCGTGCCGAAGCTGCGAGTGACGGAGGGCGATCGCGCACCGTGGGAGTTTGATCTGATTGGCGAGCGCTATTTGCTCGGGCGATCGTCGAGCTGCGAAATTAAGGTCAATTCCAGCATCGCCAGCAAGGAACATTTATCGATTTCGCGCAACAGCCACGATCGCCGATCGCCCTTCGTGATCAAAGATCGTAAATCCACCAACGGACTCTATCGCGGCAAACAGCGCATCGAACGCATCGAACTCAAACACGGTGATACCCTCACTCTCGGCCCCGCTGCCCTGGCAGACGGCGTTACCCTCGAATTTGTCGATCCACCACCGATTTACGTCCAGATTTTTCAATACGGTCTCTACGGTGTGACGGGTGTGTCAGCTCTGCTGGCGCTGTTCATCCTGATGGAATGGCAAAAATTCCAGGTGCGCCCGCTGCCTCAATCGACGATCGGCCCGGTGGTTATCTACGATCGCAACAGCAAACCCCTACGCGAGCCCTACAGCACCACCCACGTCGAACACAAGAGCCTCGCGGAGTTTGGCCCCTATTTGCCGAAAGCGGTCGTTTCCTCGGAAGATACGCGCTTTAACTGGCATTTGGGCGTCGATCCGTTGGGGATTGCCCGCGCGGTGGTAACGAATGTGCGCGGTGGCGGCATTCGCGAAGGGGCGAGTACGATTACGCAGCAGGTGGCGCGGAGCCTGTATCGGGACTATGTCGGGACGGAGGATTCGGCGGGGCGCAAGATTCGCGAGGCGATCGTGGCGCTGAAGCTGGAGATGTTTTACAGCAAGGATCAGATCCTGATGCTGTATCTCAATCGCGTGTTTTTGGGCATTGATTTGTTTGGCTTTGAGGACGCTGCCCAGTTTTACTTTGGCAAAGCGGCTAAGGATCTCGACCTCTCCGAAGCGGCCACCCTGGTCGGCATCCTGCCCGCGCCAAATAGCCTCAACCCGATCGATAGCTACAGCGACGCGCTGGAATATCGCAACCGCGTCATCGCCCGGATGCGAGCCAAGGGCTACGTCAACCAAGACGAGGCCGATCGCGCTCGACGATCGCGCGTCGAAATCAACCCCCGCGCCAAGAAAATCCTCGAAGAGACGATCGCGCCCTATTTCTACAATCAAATCTTCCTTGAAATCGAAGAGTTGCTCGGCTCGCAGTTTGCCCGCGAAGGCAATCTGATCGTCGAAACGGGTCTCGATCCGAATATGCAGATCGCGATGGAGGCGACCCTAGAGCAGGGGCTTGCAGCTAACGGGAATGTCTCCCAAGGGGCGATGGTGACGCTGGATTTTCGCAATGGTGAAACCTTGGCGATGGTCGGCGGCTCGGACTATGGCGAAAGCCAGTTTAACCGCGCGACTCAAGCGTTACGTCAACCGGGCTCCACCTTCAAGATCTTCGGCTATGCTGCGGCGATCGAGCAGGGCATCTCTCCCGGCACGGCCTACTCTTGCGAGGGTCTTGACTGGAAAGGACAGTTCTTTGAAGGCTGTCAGCGCAGTAGTGGCGCAGTAAATATGTACACCGGGTTGGCGCAGTCGGAAAATGTGGTGGCGCTGCGGGTGGCGCAGGAAGCGAGCCTCGGTAAAATCGTCCGTTTGGCGAAGGATCTGGGCATTACATCGGAGCTAAATCCGGTTCCGGGTTTGGTGTTAGGTCAAAGTGAGGTGACGTTATTTGAGATGACGGGAGCCTATGGCGCGATCGCCAATCGGGGCCAGTGGGCGCGTCCGCATTTGATTCGGCGCATTCTCGATAGTGGTGACTGCGCCGATCGCAATGATCCGACGAGCTGCCGGGTGGTCTACGATTTCGCGACGGAGTCGGGCGCATTGGCGGAGGTGTTGTCGGTGAATACGGCGATGACGCTGACGGAGATGTTGCGCGGCGGGGTCGCGGGCGGTACAGGTAGCGCGGCGGCGATCGGTCTCGGCGAGGCGGGCAAGACGGGGACGACGAACGATGGGGTTGATTTGCTGTTTATCGGCTATGTGCCCGATCGTTCGATCGTCACCGGCGTTTGGCTCGGCAACGATGACAACGCACCAACGGGCAGCAGTAGCAGTCTGGCGGCGTCACTCTGGGCAAACTACACGCGTGGAATCGTCGGGCGTTAATTTGCCATTTGCCTCAGCACAGCACCATCATTCCAAACATAAAACCACCGGTGTTCCAAAGAACATCGGTGGTTTACTTTTCTTAAGTAGTCCAAGAGAATAAACGGCGATTTCAGATCCTTGAGGTTTTGGAAACCTCAAACGATTAGCAGAGTTAAAAACAACGGGAGCATCCCATTTGTATCACCCTCACCCTAAATCCCTCTCCCAAGTTGGGAGAGGGACTTTGAATCGGTCTCCCCTTCTCCCTTTTTTGGGAGAAGGGGCTGGGGGATGAGGGGCAAGTTGCATAAACGGGATGCTCCCAAAACAACTCAGCTATGCATCACTACCCGGAACGAAATACTCCAGACCATCAACCACACGCGCGTTAACAATCTTGTCGCCTTTTTTTAGTTGAGACAGCACGGCTTCACCACCATTCTTGACATAACCAAAAACGCTATAGCGACCATCCAACAAATTCAATCCGGGCGGCGTTAGCTCCGGTTCAAATAAGAAGAAAAAGAATTGCGAAGAGGCCGTATTGGGGTCATAGTCTCGATGCGCCATTGCCACGGTTCCGTAGGCCGAGAACGGCAAAGCAGGCGACTCACGATAGAGACCCACCTCTTCTAGGGTTGCACCATAAACCGGCTCCGGCTCGCTCGTCACCTTAATTTCCAGGGGGATCGTGCGTTCTTCACCCGTGGCCGGATCGATAAATCCATCCTCCGAACCCGGCGGATCGCCCGCCTGAACCACGTAGGATTCTTCCGCGCGATTAACCTCTGTTCCCGCATAAAATCCGCGCTGCACCAGGTCTATGAAATTACCCGCCGTAATCGGTGCGTTAAAGCCATCGAGAATCACCTCAACGCTACCTTTTTCGGTTTCTAGTTCGACGGTGGCGCGACCTTTGAGCTGTGGTAGGTTGGCATATTCTGCCGGAATCTCAAACGGAAATTCACCGACCATCAGCGCTTCGAGATCGCCGATCGTATTCAACATCACTCGACGCTGCGCCCAAATTGTGTCGCGATCGCGATCGTCGATCGCCGCTTCGATCGTCGCGACATTCTCCTTCAGAGCATCGATAATGGCGATCGCCTTGGCCTGCTGATCGGCGGAAACATCCGCGAGTAGCTCGTCACGTTTAATCGTCAGCGTATTTTTCGCCGTTCTGATATCGCTAGACACGGCTGGCCAACGTTGTCCACCGCGTAGATCCTGCGACATCACCTCGATCGCCTGCTGCATCCGGCGTACCGGCGCATTCTTGATCGGCAAGGCATATTGCAAAATCGCGTTTGAATCCGTGACGGCATTACCGACCGGCATCCGGCTTTCCCGGTAGTTATCCGAATCGCCAAACCAGGCCCCACTGAGGCCAATGGATAACGACATGAGGATGGCCGCGATCGGCACAATTTTTAACCAGCGTCTCAATATGTTCATGCTTTCCTTCCTGCTAAGTCTGAGCGGGGATCGCCCGCAATTCCATCGCTAGCGCTTGCAACTAATGAATAATGAATGAATTCCGAGCTTGAAACCATACTGCCATAGGCCGGTCTTTCCCATACCGCCCGCGATCGATTCTGCTCTAGATTTCTCGTTCGTCCAGCACTCCCAATCCGAAACCCAACCCTATGCCGACATCCGTACCGATCGCGATCGCCCTGGGGAGCAACCTCAGTAGTGATGCCGGTTCGTCGCGAGACCTGCTCAATGCCGCGATCAATCGCCTCAGACAGCTTCCCCAGGTTCATCAGCTCGTCGTGTCATCTTGGTATCGCACCGCCCCGATCGGCCCCATTCAGCCGGACTACATCAACGGCTGCGCGATCGCCACCGTCCCCGACCGCCTCAGACCTCTTGACTTTTTAGCGCAACTCCAACAAATCGAACTTGACCACGGACGCGTCCGCAACGAACACTGGGGCGCACGCACCCTCGATCTCGACCTCATCCTGTGGGGCGATCACACCATTGATCTGCCGACTCTTAGCGTGCCACATCCTCACTTTCGCGATCGCGCCTTTGTCCTCGTTCCCCTTGCCGAAATCGCCCCCCACTGGCGCGATCCCCAAACCCAATTGTCGATCGCGGCCCTGGCTGATCGCTGTGCCGACGCCGCGATCGTCCAAGCCTCAAAGCTCGAAAATACGACCAGTCGCAACACAGGACGATCAGTTACCCTCTGAACCAAACCGGATTAATCATGACGCGCCGGTTTCGGCACCTCGATCGGCGTCGTACCATCCAGCCCAAACGCCGTATGCACCGCCTGTAATGCCTCGATCGCCCGATCCGCCCGAATCGCACAACTCGTCTTAATCTCCGACGTCGAAATCGACAGAATATTAATCCCGCGATCGGCCAACGCCGTAAACATCGCCGCCGCCACCCCCGACTCGTTCGCCATCCCCGCCCCGACGATGCTCACCTTGGCGATATCCCGCTCGATCGTCACCGACTCATAGCCCACCGTCGCCGCCAACTCCTTCAGTAGCACCACCGCCGTATCCGCATCCTCCGAATTCACCGTGAACGACAGATCCCGCGTCGGGAAGTCATTCACCATCCGGCAACGCTCGGACTGGACGATCGTATAAACGCTGATATTGCGATCGGCCAGCGCCGCGAAAATCTGCGCCGCCATGCCCGCCTTGTCGGGAATGTGCAACACGCCGATCTGTGCCTGACCGCGATCGAGCGCCACACCGCGCACACTCGGAGCCGTGCTCGGAATCGTCGCACGCGCTGGAGACTGCTCCACCTGGAAGACCTGACACAATGCCGCCACCGCCCGATCGCCATCGACACGATCGATCGTGCAGCTCACTTTGACTTCCGAGGTCGAAATCGTCTGAATACTAATCCCCTCAGCGGCCAGCGTCGCGAACATCTGCGCCGCCACCCCCGGACGACCAATCATGCCCGCCCCGACGATGCTGATTTTGGCAATATCGCGGCTCACCGTCACTTCCACGTCGCGATCGCAGACCTCACCGCTCTCGGTTTCACACAACATCGGCACGATTTCCCGCGCGATCGCCTCGGCGCGTTCGGCGTCGGCATCGGCCACGGTGAAGGCGATATCGTTGGTGTTGCCCTCGTGGATCGACTGGACGATCAGGTCAACATCGAGCTTGCGGCGACCGAGTTCGCTGAACAGTTTCGCCGCGATGCCGGGACGATCGGGGACGCGCACAAACGAGATTTTCGCCTCGGTGGGGTTGAGTTCCACCGCATCGACGGGATGCACCAGTTCGAGACCCTGCAAGGCGCGATCGAGGGGAGCCGGAGCCGTGATCCGCGTGCCGGGGTCATTCGTCCAGCTTGATCGAACCACCAGTGGTACACCATAATTCCGTGCAATTTCCACCGCCCGTGGATGCAGCACCGTCGCCCCCAGACTCGCGAGTTCGAGCATTTCATCGCAGGTCACTTCGTCCATGAGCTGCGCGTGGGGGACGAGACGCGGATCGGTGGTAAGAATGCCGGGAACATCGGTATAGATTTCGCAGCGATCGGCGTGGAGTGCCGCCGCCAATGCCACCGCCGAGGTATCGGAACCGCCACGCCCCAGGGTCGTAATCTCGAATTCATCACCGGAGGCCATGCCCTGAAAGCCCGCGACGACGACGACTTTACCTGCGTCGAGCTGGCGCTGGAGGCGATCGGTCGAAATTTTCAAAATCCGCGCCCGCGAGTGTTCCGCCTCGGTGACGATGCCCACCTGTGCGCCGGTCATCGAGATCGCCGGTTGGCCGAGTTCTTGCAACGCCATACTGAGCAGGGCGATCGAGACCTGTTCGCCCGTGGACAGCAGCATGTCCATCTCGCGCCGCGAGGGGTTGCTCGATATTTCGTTCGCCAATGCCACCAGGGTATCGGTGCTTTTGCCCATTGCGGACACCACCACCACCACGGGCGCGTCCTTCGCGGTTTGCGCTACCCGTTGCGCTACGGCCTGAAGGCGCTCGACGGAGCCGACGGAGGTTCCGCCAAATTTTTGGACGATCGGTGCTGTTGCCATGGGTTAAACGTTCGCTAGACGCGGGGTGATGAGTCGGCGATCGCGCGAGGTGCTGGGCGATCGCTGGTCTGGTATTTTCGCATGTCAGCGCGGTTAACGGATGCTTGTTTTGTTCTACGACCGGTAGGGTGGGCAGTGCCCATCACGATCAATTTACGGGCAAGATGTCGGCGATCTGTGGGTAAATTTCGTGATGGTGGGCGATGCCCACCCTACGAAGAAATGTAATTAAAATTCTGGTATTGACGAAATTTTGTATAAACGCGAGGCGACGAAAAGGCGATGACGGATTGGGTGCTGGGTTTATTGGTGGGATTAATCCTTGGGGGAATCGTGGGGATCGTCGTTGTACGAGCGATGCATCGACACCGCGATCGGCAACATGATCGGCAACGCGAACAGCATTGGCATCAACAGTATGAAGCGCGGATCGAGACGATCGAAAGCTATTGGCAGCAACGTCTGGATCAGGAACGTGAGCAAAATCAAGCCCATACCACGAAATTCGAGGCGTTACAGACGGAACGGACGGAACTATTGACTTCACATCAGCACCGGCTGCATGAACTCGAACAGCAGCATCAAAACACTTTAAATCAGCAAAACGAAGCGCATCGCCAAGCGATCACCAATCTGACCGAACAAAATAAACAAGCCAAGAAAGCCAGCCTGAATACCAGCCGCCTGGTGATTAAGGGCAAAGTTGCCGAACAGCTTGCCCCGTTTTTGCCCGGTTTTCATTACCTACCCTCCGATGCGCGTTTTCTTGGTGATCCGATCGATTATGTGGTGTTCGATGGCTATAGCGAATTTAAAGATGGTCAAACCACGCCTGAAGATTTAGAAATTGTGTTCCTTGAGGTCAAAACCGGCCAAGCGAAGCTCTCCCCGCATCAACGGGCGCTTTCACGGGCGATCGCCGCTGGCCGCGTTCGGTTCGAGACAGTTCGCATTCAGACCCCAAATCCAGAAATTCAGGCAAATCCGCCGGATCGAGAATTGCGCTCGCCAGTTATGGCCGATGTGCCGCATGGTGAGACGGTCAGCGAGATCGAACCGAGTACGAAAGATGATCGTCATGCCTACATACGCGCCTATCAGCCGTGGCTCGACGAGGAGGATGAATTATTAAAGCTGCGGTATTCCCAAGGGGTTGCGGTACAGGCGATCGCGGCGGAACTTCAGCGTGAACCGGGCGCGATTCGTTCCCGCTTGCGAAAGCTTGGACAAACGTAGTCGTAGGGTGGGCACTGCCCACCACGATCAATTTACGGGCAAGATGTCGGCGATCTGTGGGTGAATTTCGTGATGGTGGGCGATGCCCACCCTACGCCGATCACTACGACTACCGCCGTCCCAACGCCCCGCGCAACAACAACGAATTCGTCACCACGCTAATTGAACTCAGCGCCATCGCCACCGCCGCAAACGCCGGATTGAGAATAATTCCGAAACTCGGCAACAGCAAACCCGCCGCGATCGGAATGCCAATCACGTTGTAACCAAACGCCCAGCCGATATTTTGGCGAATCTTGTTAAACGTTGCGCGGCTGAGACGAATCGCTGCCACGATATCCGTCAGATCACTACGCATCAAGACGATCTGCGCCGTCTCGATCGCCACATCCGTACCGCCGTGCAGCGAAATCCCCACATCCGCTTGCGCCAACGCCGGAGCATCGTTAATCCCGTCACCGACCATCGCGACCCGTTGCCGAGAAGGTTGCCCCGACTGTTGCAGCCGCGCGATCGCCTGGGATTTTTCCGCCGGTCGCACATCGGCGATCACGTTTTCCGGCGCAAGACCGATTTGTTTGGCGATCGCGTCCGCCGCCGCCCGCCGATCACCCGTCAGCATCATCACGCGGAGTCCGAGTTTTTGCAGAGCACGGATTGCGCTAGCGGTTTCCGGGCGTAGCTCATCGGCGATCGCGATCGTGGCGATCGCGTGACCGTCCGCCGCGACAAAAATTACGGTTTTACCCGCCTGTGCCAACGTGTCAGCACGATCGGTTAGCTCGTCCGGAATCGCAACCTGGCAGGCTTCGAGCCAGGGACGATTACCGACAATAATCGTGCGATTGTCCACCAGTGCCGTAACCCCGGCTCCGGCCTCGGTTTGGCAATCCGTCGCCGGGAGTAGCGCGATCGATTGGGTCTTCGCCGCATCAACCAACGCCGCCGCGAGTGGATGGCTCGTGCCTTGTTCCACCGAGGCCGCAAGCTGGATCGCTTCGGTTTCGCTGACGGTGGCGATCGTGACGCAATCGGTAACCGTCGGGCGTCCCACTGTGAGCGTCCCGGTTTTGTCAAAAACGATCGTCTGCAATTGATGCACCCGTTCCAGGGCATCACCGCCACGAATCAGCAAGCCCCGCGACGCTCCGAGACCCGTCCCGACCAGGATCGCCGTCGGTGTCGCCAACCCCAAGGCGCAGGGACAGGCGATCACCAACACATCGATCATCAACTTAATTCCCAGCAGCAGCGGCGAACCGTGGTGGGGCATGGCGCGATGGGCATGACCCAACATTGGCCATTCCTGGGCGTGGAGAATGGAATCGCCAAACACCGGCACACCGGCCAAACTCCAAAACAGCAGCGTCACCACCGCCAGCGCCATAATTCCGTAGGCGAAATAGCCCGCAACGGTGTCGGCGAAGAGCTGCACCGGCGCTTTGCGGGTTTGGGCATCGCGGACGAGTTCGACGATTTGCGCCAGGGTGGTGTCCTTGCCGGTGCGCTGGGCACGAACCACGATCGCGCCGGACTGGTTGAGCGTGCCGGTGGTGACGCGATCGCCGTGATGTTTCTCGATCGGCAACGGTTCGCCCGTCAGCATCGATTCATCGATCGCCGTCGTCCCGGCCATCACGACCCCATCCACCGGCAATTTTTCACCGGGCAACACCCGCAGAAAATCGCCGACGCGCACCTGATTCGACGGCAGATCGACCACGCTGCGATCGTCAAGCTGATCGAGATCGTCACCCTTCGTGACCAAATGCACCGTGCGCGGCTGCAATCCCACCAGCGCCCGCAGCGACGACGCCGCCCGATCGCGAGCGTGGCGTTCCAGCGATCGCCCCAGCAAAATAAAACCCAGCAGCATCACCGGCTCTTCAAAAAAGCAATCCCAGCCGAGACTCGGCACATGCATCGCGACGCTGCTGGCGATATAGGCCGTCGTGACCCCCAGGCCGATCAGCGTGTTCATATTGGGCGCACCGTGGGTCAGGCCGCGCCACCCATCGACCAAAATCGGACGTCCGGGAAACAGCAACGACAGCGTCGCCAGACCGTAATGAAACCAGATATTGCTAAAGAGCGGCATCGACGGCAAGCCCAGCATTTCCGCATGACCGATCGTCGAAAGTATGATCAAGACGATCGCCGTGACGAGCTGCCGCCGCCGATCGTGAGCGGCCTGGTGTTGGCGCTCTTCGGTCGCTTCGATCTCCTCGATCGATAGCGCTTCCGTTGTCCGAATCTGGCTCGGAAATCCCGCATCGGTCAACCGTTGCGCCAAATCCTGCGGATCGAGACTTCCCGATCGATAATGCACTGCGGCCATTTCCGTCGCCAGGTTCACCGACGCCGACACCACCCCCGTCACATCAAGCTGACGCTCCACCGCTTTGATGCAGCCCGCGCATTTCATGCCGCCCACATCCAGCGCGATCGTTTCGATCGTGACCTGATCTCCAGAATTCATCTCAGAATTCGAGCCGTCATTTAAGTGAGCCGTTAAGGTCGGGTCGAGATAGGAGTCAGTCATAAAAAAGGCAGAGCGAAGGCGTGAGGGTGATCTTGATGGGTGATCTTGACGGGGCTTTGAAGGGGTCTTACAGACGGAGATCGCAAACCGTCATCGTATTCATAGATCTATAATCTATATAGGTTCATTTTAGAGATTATTACGGGGGGCAAGCCGCGATCGGGCGCGAGTTTGTTGCGCTTCGTAACCTTCGCGATGCCAAACCGGGTCAAGCTTGCCCGTGTTTTGCGTGATTTTTTACAAACAGCCTGCCGTACAGTTGCCATCCGCATCAAACGTCATCGTGCGGCTGCTGAGGGGAATGTAGACCGGTACATCGGTCGCTTCGATGAACGCGGCGGTTCTCGTTCCGGCCAGAAGCTGCCCGTCTTGGGTGGCGGCTTCATTCGCGTGGGACGCAATCACAGCTTGCGGTTGGATCAACTCGTTAATCACGAAAGCCGCTTCCGTTGGCCCTGTCGTAAACGTATCGCCGATATTCATCACGACCAGATCGGCGCTATACAAGTCTCTGACCACGGTTTCTTGTTCGGCGGTGACGCCGGTATCGCCGGACAGGTAGACGACGAGACCATTTGAGAAGGTGATGACATAGCCCGTCGGTGGCCCCACATAGGCCGACAAACCCGCCTGATTGAGGCTTTCTCCCAGGTGGCCTTCAATAAAGTCGCCGCTTAATCCATTGGAATGAACTGCCGGTACGGTGGTAATACTGACGCCGTCCACATTGCGGGACGCACCAAACCGCACAAGCTGCACCGAGTCAGGGTCACCACCGAGGCGATCGACTTTGTTGGCGAGAAACTCCGCCATTTCGCTGCCGACGATGATGCGAGCGCCTTGTCCGACGGCGATTTCGACGCTGTTCGAGTTCGGGGTTGTAATGACTTCGGTTTGGGGAGCCGCGCAGGAACCGTCGTTGACGTTGGCGATGCGCCGATCGCCGAGATGATCACCATGCACATGGCTGACGAGAACAACATCAATGTTTCCCAAACGCGGATCATCGGCTCCGGCAACGGTGCGACCGGCATCGTAGAGAATCCGCAGTCCGTTCGGGTCTTCCAAGACAAAGGCGCGATCGCGAGCGCAAAATTCGCCGTCGTGGCTACCGAGGGGCGTGATTTTAACGTCGCGATCGGCTGCCATTGCTGCCGATGCGCTTAAAACTCCGGTAGCAATTAGGGATAAAACCAACTGGAAAGATGACGACATAATCGGAGGCTCGAAGAGGTCTATATGGTACTGCGAAGACTGCGGGGCTGCTGTGGCTCACGATGCCGATCGCCCGTTTGGACGCGCCAGAGGTCGGCATAAATACGCGAATTCGCGACGAGTTCATCATGGGTTCCGCGCTCAACGATCGCGCCGTTTTGCATGACGTAAATGCAGTCGGCATTGCGGACGGTGGATAGGCGGTGAGCAATGACGATCGTCGTGCGGTGGGCGGTGATCACATCGAGCGATCGCTGAATCGCGGCTTCGGTTTCGTTATCGACGGCGCTCGTGGCTTCATCCAGGATCAAAATCGGCGGATCTTTGAGGATGGCACGGGCGATCGCGAGGCGCTGACGTTGGCCGCCGGAGAGTTTCTGGCCGCGTTCGCCGATGATGGTGTCGTAACCCTGGGGCAGTTCGCGGATAAACTCATCGGCCTCGGCGAGAACTGCCGCCTCTTGAATGCGTGCAGCGCTGGCGTCAAAACTGCCGTAGCAAATATTCTCGGCTACGGTTCCGTGAAAGAGGAACACATCTTGGCTGACCCAGCCGATCGCCTGACGCAAATGTTGCAAGTCGAGATCGCGAATATCGACGCCGTCGATCGTGATTTGGCCGGAGTTGGTGTCGTAGAGCCGTAGGAGCAGTTTCACCAGGGTGCTTTTGCCCGATCCAGTGGGGCCGACGACGGCGATCGTTTGACCGGCGGGGACTTGGAGCGAAAAGTTGGTGAGTAGCGGGGTGCGATCGCGGTAGGCGAAATCGATTTGATCAAAGGCGATCGAACCGGCCAGGGGATCGAGGATGCGATCGCCCGTGGGGGTGATTTCGGGGGTGTCGAGCAGGCGAAAGATTCGTCGAGTGGAGGACGCCGATCGTTGGTATAAATCCAAGGTTTCACCCAAACGAGTCAGCGGCCAGAGCAAGCGCTGAGTTAAAAACACCATCGTGCTATACGACCCCACCGCCAGCGTACCGGCTCCCACTTCCAGACCACCGACGATCAGCGTCGTCGTAAATCCGGCAAAAATCGCAATCCGAATCAGCGGTACAAAGGCGGCACTGAGGGCGATCGCGCGGCGGTTACTGGTGCGGTAGCCGTCGCTGAGGCGGGCGATGCGATCGAGTTCAAATTTTTCGGCGACGAAGCTTTTAATTGTGGCGATCCCGCCGAGGTTGTTTGAGAGCTGGGAGTTGAGCCAGCCGACGCGATCGCGCACATCGGAGTAGAGCGGCGCGAGACGCTGTTGAAAGGTGATCGAGCCAAACAAAATCACGGGGATCGGCAGCATCGCCAGCCACGCCACGGACGGCGATAGCAGGAAAAACGAGGTCGCGACAATCACAACCGTGGTTAAAACCTGTAAAACCTCATTCGCGCCGCGATCGAGGAACCGCTCAAGCTGATTAATATCGTCATTCAAAATCGACATCAACTCCCCGGCGCTGCGTTCCTCGAAATAACCCATTTCGAGAGACTGCACGTGGTGATAGGTATCGAGCCGTAGATCATGCTGGATCGACTGCGCCAGATTGCGCCAGACCCACTGATAGGCATACTCGAAGCTCGACTCAAGTGCCCAGATGATACCGCTGGCAACCGCGATCGCGATGAGCTGCGATCGCACCGAGACCAAACCCCAAGCCGCCAAAAACGACTGATCCTGCTTAACAACCACTTCCACCGCGATCCCGATTAAAGCCGGGGGAGCCAGATCGAAGGTTTTATTGAGGATGGAATAGGCCGACGCTTGCAGTGCCAAGCCTCGATAGGGGTGACCATAGCGGAGTAAACGCCAAAAGGGCGATCGGGACGAGGGGACGGCTTGGGACATAGATCGAGGCGAGGATAAGAGCGATGCTGACCGCGAGTCTAACGAGTCGAAATCGCCAGATCGCGCGGCGGTTTGCTGGTGATCAATCTAACAGTTAACCGCTGTCATAAAAGTTAATAGACCGATCCGACCCTGATTCTATGGGATCGTAGATCTAATTCTTTCTCGATTCAAAACACTTAGGAGATGCGCGTGCGAGCCGTTTTGTGTGGCTACTATGGCATGGGCAATGCAGGCGACGAGGCACTCCTCGCGTCGCTGCTGCAAATGTTGCCCCAGGCCGTCAAGCCGATCGTTCTCAGTGGCGATCCTGAGCGTACCTATGAGCGCTACGGCGTCGAAGCGGTGGCGCGAAAATCGGTGCGGGTGCTGAAGGCGATTCGATCGGCGGATGCATTTATCTGGGGTGGCGGTAGCTTGATGCAGGATGCGACCAGTGCGCTCAATCCGTTGTATTACGGTGGTTTGATGGGGTTGTCCCGTGGCTTGGGGCTGAAGACGATCGCTTGGGCGCAGGGCATTGGCCCGCTAAATCGATCGCTGACTCGCGAGCTGGCTCAACGCAGTTTTGGCGGCTGTACAGGCATTAGCATCCGTGACGGCAAGTCCGCGAAATTTCTCCACGAGTGGCATTTTCCCTACGTTCAAGCTCCTGATCCCGTGTGGGCGCTGGAGGGACGCACCAGCGATCGGCTCAAATCCCTGGTTCATCCTCGCATCGGTGTCGTCTTACGCACCCATGCCGAACTGACCGATGCACGGCTCGATCGGCTCACGCGCGGCCTCCAGCTTTTGCAACAGCAAACCAACGCCCAAATTATCCTGTTGCCATTTCAGCCGATCGCCGATCTCGCCCTCGCCGAACGCCTGCAACTGCGACTGAATGCCCACGCCTGCGAAATCCTTTGCCTTGACGATCCGCGCGAGCTGAAAGGGCTGTTTCGCGATCTGGATCTGACGATCTCGATGCGTCTCCACGGGCTGATCATGGCGGCGGCGGAGGGTTGTCGCTGCTGGGCGATCGGCTACGATCCGAAGATTACGGCGCTGATGTCCGAGCTGAACCTAGCGGGCTGGGAATTGGACGAGATCCCGCATGATCCCGAGGCGATCGCCCAGGTGTGGCGCACAGCTCTGGAAACGGGCATGGTGCTATCGGAGGATCAGCGCTACTCTTTGGCCGATCGGGCCCTAATGCATCGCGATGTGTTGCGGATCGCCCTCGGATTTGAGGAAGCCGTTTAGTTCGCTGCGAAACCGGTTGAACACTGCGGCACGTTGGATAGTCCGAAACATCGAAGCGACTCGGATCGTCACAGTAGTGCGCCGACGATATTGTGTTGTTCGATCTCAAATAAGGCATAAATTCAGAGCAACATCACCGTTGCACTTCATTAACGAACTTAGCCGCAATGCCCTACTCCGAAGTTCCGTTTAAAACCGAAAAACCCGTCTATTCCTGGGCGAATCACGACCTGAGCCACGACGAGATCCAAATGGCGCAAAACGTCGCGAGTTTGCCGTTTGTGTTTAAGCATGTGTCGCTGATGCCGGATGTGCATTTGGGCAAAGGGGCGCTGGTGGGATCGGTGCTGGCGACGAAGGATGCGATCGTCCCGGCGGCGGTGGGGGTCGATATCGGCTGCGGCATGGGCGCGATCCTGACGCCGTATGTGGCGGAGTCGCTGGATGGCAAATTAAAAACGATTCGCAAGGAAATTGAAGCAGCGATCCCGGTGGGGTTTGAAAGTAACAAGAAAACCGATAAAACCGCGCAAAATTGGCAGGGTTGGCGCAGTTTTAAGGATTTACATAAAGGTGTGCAGGATTTGCACAATAAGGCCGCGACGCAGATGGGGTCGCTCGGTGGTGGCAATCACTTTATTGAAGTTTGTCTGGATGAAACTGATCGCGTCTGGCTGATGCTCCATTCCGGCTCTCGCAATATCGGCAATAAACTTGCCCAGTGCCATATCTCCACCGCCAAAAACCTGGCGAGACTGAGCAATACGCCCCTCCCCGATCGCGACCTGGCCTACTTCGTGCGCAACACGCCCGAATTTGACGCCTATTGGCACGATTTGCAATGGGCGCAGGACTACGCGCGGCACAATCGCATCGTGATGATGGCACGACTCAAGACGATCGTCGATCGCGCTCTCGGCGGTGGCAAACCCTCAAAACCACTGATCGAAGTCAACTGTCACCACAACTACGCCGAACGCGAAGTGCATTTTGACGAAGAGGTCTACGTCACGCGCAAGGGAGCGGTTCGCGCCCGCGAGAACGACTACGGCATTATCCCCGGATCGATGGGCGCAAAATCCTTCATCGTCAAAGGCAAGGGCAACCTCGAAAGCTTTTGCAGTTGTTCCCACGGAGCGGGGCGATTGATGTCGCGATCGAAGGCGAAGCGATCGTTTTCGCTCGATGATCTCATCGCGCAAACCGAGGGAATCGAATGCCGCAAGGATGCGAAATTGCTGGATGAAATCCCGGCGGCCTACAAGCCGATCGAGCAGGTGATGGCGCAACAGGCGGATCTGGTGGAAATTATCGCAACGCTACGTCAGGTGATTTGCGTGAAAGGTTAGGCCACAGCATTTCTAAGCGATCACGATCGCTTAGAAATGCCAAGAAACCGGTTCTCTGACTAACCGAAGTTTCAGACCGATTTAGACTGAAGTCCCTAAGATGAGAAACAAAGCTACATCGATTTTTTAGGGCACTTGCACACCATGACCGAACGTAAGGGGTTTCCGGTTAGCCAAAAAACACCCATGACGAGCGCGATCGTGGCGGTGACGGTTGCCGTTATGGGCTTGGGTCTGTGGCAATTTATTCGCGTTCAACAGGTGGCGCAATCTGAACGGGCGGCACAGAGTATTCCCGCGCCGGAGATCACGACCGTGACGGCGCTGGGCTGGATCGAACCCGTGGGCGAAACGATCGCCGTCGCGGCTCCGCCATCCTTTGACGGTAGCCGCATCAAAACGCTCATGGTTAGCGAAGGCGAGCAGGTGCGATCCGGTCAGACGATCGCCATTCTGGATAATCACGATCGGCTCAAAGCGTCGCTCGATCGCGCTCGCGACAATGTTCGCATTGCCGAAGCGCGACGCGATCTGATTGCCGCCGGGGCAAAAACAGGCGATATCGCAGCTCAATCGGCTCGCACCGACCAAAACCGCGCCGAACTTCAGGGGCAAATTTCTAGTCAACGCGCCGCGATCGCGACCCTTACATCCCAGCTCGACGGCGAACGCGCCACCCAAATCGCCACGATCGATCGCCTCAACGCCGAACTCGACAACGCCGAAACCGATTGTGATCGCTACGAAGAACTCTATGCCGGTGGAGCCGTCCCCGCCCAGCGCCGCGATAGCGAATGTCTCCGGGCAGTAACCGCCCGCGAACGGACGATCGAAGCCCGCGCCGAACTCGATCGCATTCTCTCCAGCCGCAGCGCCCAGATCGCCGAAGCCCGCGCCACGCTCGATCGCACGGTGCAAACCCTCCAAGATCGCATCATCGAAGGCGACGCCACGTTGAACGCGATCGCCGAAGTACGCCCCGAAGATCTCGCCCTCGCAGAGGCCGAACTCGCCGCCAGTGGTAGCGCTCTACTCGAAGCCCAAGCCGCCTATCGCGATGCCTTCGTCCGCGCTCCTCAGGACGGGCAAATCCTCAAACTTCATGTTCGTGCCGGAGAGTCTGCCCGCGACAGCGCGATCGTCGATCTCGGCCAAACCAAAACGATGTACGCCGTAGCCGAGGTCTACGACAGCGATATTGGCGACGTGAAAATCGGCCAAACGGCGACCGTGAGCGCTGCCGGATTTGATCAGCCCCTCAGTGGCACGGTGGATCAAATCGGTCTCCAGGTTCAGACCCAAAGCGAGGTCGATATCGATCCGGCGGCTAATCTGGATGCTCGCATTGTGGAGGTGCGGATTCGTCTGGATGAGTCCTCAAGCCGTGCTGCTGCGCGATCGAGTAATCGACAGGTCACCGTGACGATCGATTTGGCGACGACTTCGCGTGAATAGCAAAAAATAGCAAAAAATAGCAAAAAATAGCATCGCTGCTAGATCGCAACGACTCGGTTTGATGGAAAAAATGAGGAGGGCGAGAAGTCCGACTTTTTGAAAAAGTAGGACTTCTGGGATGGGCGATTATGTCGTCAGTTCAATTATTCTCAGAACACGTTGAGAGCGTTGAGCGGAGTCGAAACGCGGTTTCTGAGTAAGCAGAACAGAGTCAATATGTCTCGTTTTTTATTGAACTGACTGTACAAGTCTCAGGAACGACAGACCCTAGCCCGCATTCAGCACCTGAGCCGCTGCCGCAACGCCCGAACCCGGAGCGACACCCTCATGACCCAGCTCGATTAACGCCGCCTCGATCGCCGCGATCGCCGTCAGCACATCCCGATCGCTCACGAAACCGAGATGACCAATGCGGAAGATTTTGCCCTTGAGGTGATCCTGACCGCCCGCCAAGGCAATATCGAATTTTTTACTGAGTAGCGATCGGATATCTTCCGCTTTAACGCTGACTGGAGCCACCGCCGTGATCGCCGGACTGGCGCACTCATCCGCGCCAAACAACGGTAAACCCATCGCCTTCACCGCCGCACGGGTCGCCCGCTTGAGGCGATCGTGACGCGCAAAAATCGCCTCAAGCCCTTCGCTTTGCATCATCTGCAAGGTCGCATGAAGCGCAAAATAGAGGTTGATTGGCGGTGTAAACGGCGTGCTGTTTTTCGCTGCGGTTTTGCGATATTTGCCCAAATCGAGGTAAAAACGGGGCAGATTGGCGGTCTTGTACGCCGTCCATGCTTTCTCACTGACTGAGACAAACGCCAAACCCGGAGGAATCATATACCCCTTCTGGGAGCCGGAACCGACCACATCAAGCCCCAGCTCGTCTATCTTCAAGTCGTACGCGCCCAGGCTCGTAACCGCGTCCACAATACTCAGCGCCGTACCGTGAGCCTTGATGTAGCCCACGATCGCCTCTAAATCATTCAAGACCCCCGTAGACGTTTCACTGTGGGTGATGACAACGGCCTTGATCGTTTTGTCGGTATCCGCCTCCAACACCGCGCGAAAGGCTTCGGGATCAAGCGGCTTGCCCCACTCAGCGTCGATCACTTCCACCTTGAGACCGTAGGCTTTCGCCACCTGCGCCCAACGATCGCCAAACTTACCATTCGAGCCGACAATCACGCGATCGCCCGCACTCAGGAAGTTGATGATCCCGGCTTCCATCGCGCCCGTGCCGCTCGCCGCCAGGGTGAGGACATCGTTTTCGGTTTGGTGGAGCCATTTCAGCGCGGCATTCACTTCGCCGATCAGAGCGCTGAATTCCCCCGTGCGGTGACCGATCGGGTGTTTGCCAAGGGCGGTGAGAGCACGCTCAGGAACCGGGGTCGGCCCCGGAATCATCAGCATTGTTTTGTCGTCCATATTTTCAGAATTGGGGGTGAAAGGTAGGGATGGTTTCGAGAGAATCGAAAGAATCGGAGGCGGGCTAGATGAGGGATGAATTGTCCCAGATCTGGTGCGATTCGTACAAATTTGTCTGATTTGCCCGATCGCGATCGCGCGGCTAGCCGTCGGATCTTGTTGAGTTTGATCGCCCGATCAAGACCTAAAGAGATTGATCCTAAGCTGTGGCTATGCTTGCAACACCAAAATTCACAAAACTCAAGCCATTAGAGGTTTCGTTAATCTGCGCTTTGCCTGCGTGCAACCATCTCAGCGATCGGTCATGGCGTGGTGTGTTGGGTGGGAAATCTACCGATGCGCGTGATACGTGCATTTATTGGTCGCGATCCCGATGTTGGTCGGCATCGTTCTCGTTGATCGACCAGCGATACTCATACGGGATGCCGTGACGATCGCAATCATTTTCGAGCCTCTTTTGCAAGGTCAAGGCTTTCCGCAGGGTTGCGATGAGCTGATTGACGCGATCGTATTCGATCGCATTGGCACGAACGGCGTGGCTCGTTTGACGTTCGAGCATTTGCAGCAACAGTTCGTAGTGAATATGCGATGGCAAGGGGATGGGCTGCATGGGCAAACGAGGTCTATGAAAGGTATCCGGAGGGCAATCATCGAAGGTTGCCGCCACCTCGCGATCGGGTCGGAGGCATTATACCCCGTGGTCTAATGCCTCTTTGGGAATGATTTTTTAGATGATCGTGACGGGAGCTTAGGAGCTAGCCTGCGGCTGAAATAAAGCCGCGATCGCCGCTTGCGGGTCGGCCTGCTTGACCAAGGATTCCCCAATTAAGACGGCGTTGGCTCCGGCAGTGGCGACGCGATCGAGGTCGGCGGGGGTATGCAAGCCGGATTCGCTGACGAGGGTGATATTTTTCGCCGTGATAGCGTCGCGTCGAGCCGCGATCAGCGCTTCACTCGTGGCGAGATCCACGGAGAAATCTTCGAGATTGCGGTTGTTGATGCCGATGAGTTCAACGCCGTCGATCGCCAAAACGCGATCGAGTTCTTCGAGGGTATGCACTTCGATCAGTGCGGCCATGCCGAGCGTGCGGGCAATTTTCAGGAAATAGGACAGATCGCGATCTTGCAAAATCGCCGCAATCAGCAACACGGCGTCGGCTCCGTGGGCGCGGGCTTTATAGATTTGATAGGGGTAAATCACGAAATCTTTGCACAGGAGCGGCAGATCGACCGTGGCGCGAACGCGATCGAGAATCTCGAAACTACCCTGAAAAAATTTCGCATCGGTTAACACCGAAATGCAGCTCGCGCCGCCCTGGGCGTAGGCCGTCGCGATCGCCTCGGGGTCGAAATCTTCGCAGATCACGCCTTTGCTGGGCGATGCTTTTTTGACCTCAGCGATCAGCGCGGGCTGGGTTTTCCCCGATCGCAGCGCTCCGACAAAATCCAAAGCCGCCGGTTTGTCCTGTACCGCACGCCGCAGATCGATCAGCGTCCGTACCGATCGCCAGCGCTCGACCTCGGTCTCCTTGTGCCAGACAATTTCTTCGAGGATATGCTGTGGCTCGGCTCCGGGAATCGGGACTTGATAGCTACAGGTATCGGCTTGAACGCTAGGGTTCGGATGGCGGCGGCGAATTTGCAAAGTCATCAGTCAGTGGCAAACGAAAAATCAGGCTCGTGACGGGCGATCGCGCGATATTTCCTTCGGCAGCGTTAACGGCTTGGCGATCGGGAAAATCGGCAATATTCAGGCAGCGAGCGGGTTTAATTCTAGCGCTTTGGCGATCGTAGGCCGTATGGGGTGGTTGATTTGCTCAGGGCAAACGCATACTCCCAATGAATGCCCTCATCCCCCAGCCCCTTCTCCC
>CAZFJL010000061.1:0-24593 GCA_964518905.1 uncultured Geitlerinema sp.
CCAGCCCCACTTCGACCAGCTCAGTGCATCGCTTCTCCCAAAATGGGAGAAGGGGGGCAAGATTTTAGAGATCAAAGCCCCTCTCCATCGGCTTGGGAGAGGGATTTAGGGTGAGGGTCTGCCGAGTATGCGTTTGCCCTGGCCCCTGCGGTAGCAGACTTGACGATCGCCCGAAACTGGTACGATGCAAAGCCAGACACGACACGACTTCCCATTCTCCTAGCATCTCTGCTCCCATCCTGATGCTTGAAATTTGATCCAGATGGCATTCTGCGATGATCTTCAAGCGTTGTATGAGATGCCGTCGTATTATCCTGTAGCGTATGGATTCGCGTATCAATCAGCGTCGTACTTGGGGAGTCTGAGTGTGCAAAAGTGGATAAAATGGCTGCGCTTTGCGGTCAGTGACGAAGGGTTTCTCAAACTCGTCGAGGTTGTTGAGACGCTCATGGCCAAGGTGTTAACCCTGATCATGTTGGTGGTTATCCTCGTTTCGGTTTGGGATGTATCGAGAGCGGTACTGGAGTTGGTGACCGACGATTTAATCAACTCAAACTACAAAACCTATCTCAAAAGCACGTTATTCGAGATTTTTGGTTTGTTCCTAACGGTGCTCATTGCTCTAGAGATTATAGAGAATATTACTGGCTATCTCAAAAAGCATGAGTTTCAACTTGAGCTTGTGATTGTGACGTCGTTGGTTGCGGTCGCCCGAAAGATAGTGATTTTTGATTTGGAGTCTGTGGATTCAAGCAACGACCTGATCGGTTTGTCGGCCACAATTTTGACGCTGACGGTTAGCTATTGGATCGTGCGACAGCTCAACCGGCACGATCACAATAAAGGCAAACATTAGCGAAACTGAGCGTATCAACTACCGGGTTAGATCGGTGTATAAAATCTGCGAGAACTGTTCCGGTGTGAGAAAGCCGTTTCCTAGGGTTGCGTCGTAGTCTGCATTGAGATCCATCGCTAGGATTGCTTCGATTGAGTCTCCAGCATTGATCGCAGCTTGCATACGATCTCGTACGGTGACGAGCATCTCACGGTAGTTTTCCAGCTCTGCCTTGTTCGAGAGCGCTCCATGTCCAGGGATGATCTGCGTGTCGTCATCTGCTAGCGCTAGGACGCGATCGACGGCTGCAATCATGCCGTTAATGCCACCACCGCTGGACACGTCAATAAAGGGGTAGAGTCCGTTGAAGTAGACATCACCAGTGTGGATCACGTTTGCGGATTGGAAGTGAACAATGCTGTCGCCGTCGGTGTGGGCGGGGTCAACGTGGGCGGCATGGATGGTTTCGCCGTTGAAGTGAAAGGTGACGTCTTCGCTGAAGGTGACGATCGGCAATGCCGTCGCAGTGGAGGCGGGTATCTCCATTCCCAGCCCTGCGATGAACTGGTCGCGGCTCATGCGCTCGCGGACGTGATCGTGAGCGACGATGACCGTGCCGGTGTTGGTGAAATTTTCGTTGCCACCGGTGTGATCAAAGTGCCAGTGCGTGTTGAGCAAAAAGCGGATCGGCTCGCTGGAGATGGTGGCGATCGCCGCTTGGATCTTCTCGGTGAGCGGCGCAAACTGCGAATCGATCGCAAAGACCCCGTCTTCACCGACCGACAGACCAATATTGCCGCCTTCGCCTATCAACATATACACCCCCTCCGCGACGGGGATGAGTGTGATTGTCGGTTCGGGAGCGGCCTCGGTGGATGCAGTGGTCTCGTCGTGGCCGTGATGGGTGTCGTGGTCGTTATGGGTGGGCTGTGACCCGTGGGAGTGTGCCGAGGCTGGCGTGGCGATCGCGATCAAGCTGGCACTGAGCAAGGCGGTGGTTAGGTAGCGAAAAAACATCATGCGCTTGATTAACGGCTAAACGTGATTGCAATGGGACAAGGAATTGACTTTAGCAATGATCACACTCGATCGCCGTCAATGCCAGTGCGATATCGATCGCAGCATGTCATCCGATCCCGGCTCCATTCCCTCGCCCCGAGATTCATCGCTTACCATCGCTCGCTTTCTCGCGTTTAAAGCACGGTGTTCGGATCGGCTGATTTTTGGGTTTTGTTTGGGGTTTCGCTTGGGGTTTGGATGGTTTGGCGAGCGCGAGCCGTGTCGATCGCCCAGCTTGAGAGTTCCGCGACGAGCAAAGCGACGATCGCGCCGTCATCGATCCAGCCCAAAATCGGAATGAAATCCGGCGAAATATCGATCGGGCTGACCAAATAAAGCAGCGTCGCCGCGATCAACACCCAGCGGTATTGCGTGTGGCGTAGGGTGTTGCGATACCAGTCATAAAACGAACTAACGAGGTTTTGCATGGTGTCTCCCGCAAGGCTGACTTGCGATCGGTGGTTTGGGGTTTGGTCTTTTGTGTTGCTTCTCATTATGCCAAGCGGGTAACGGTGGCACGAGTGGGAAAGACCCGCGCCGAGCTGGCGGATATTGCCACTCCATCGGTTTGCGGAATGGACAGGTGCGGAACGGAACTGGGGTGAGCGCCGCGCCGCATCACCGATCGCCAGTTCGTGACGGGTCACTCGTTTGGTGCTTATGTTGCGAGGGGCTGTTGCTTGTCTGGGAGTATTTGCTCGATCGCAAAGGTTTCGAGATCTTGCACACAGGCAATGTTGTTATACAGCCGATCCTGTCGTGCCATGATCTGATCGCGGATCTGATGACGCCACGCAGGATCGTGCGCGAGACGAATTGCAATGTTGATATATTCCACTGGGGTGGTGGCGATCGTTTCGATCACGCCCAGCGTTTGCAAAATGCCAAAACTATGGCGCGATCGCATCAGTGCGCCGGGACAGGTCACAACCGGCAGCCCGCAGGCGATCGCCTTGAGCGTCGTCACGCCACCTGACCAGTGAAAACTATCGAGAAAAATATCGCAGCACTGATTGACTCGCAGATAGTCGGCTTCGCTCAGACGCGGCAGAATGATCGCAGACCCATCGAAGTCCAGACCCTGTTCAGCAAACGATCGCTCTAACCGTTGTCGAAACTGTTGGGTGATCTGCGGGCTCGGATGGGCAATAAACACCAGTTGAGAATCAGGGACACCGGCGGCAATAGCCGCCCAGATCGAATCGTCCTGGGGCAAATATTTAAACAGGGACTGACAGCATAAAAACAGGGTCTTTTCGATCGCCAAACCAAACTGTTGACGCAGTTGTGATGGTTCAGAGAGAACGCGATCAGCGGGGGGAGTTTCCAGCGGCTCCATCGCCATCGCCTCTGATGGACTCATCCTTGGGCTAGATCGAAGCGGCGCGGCGTCGGGCACGACAGTACGAGGAAACACAATCCCAATATCGGCCAGCCGTACCAGGGTTTCTGAATAGTGCGGGTCGCTTGTCTCGATTTCCATCGCGGCACTGCTGAGAAAGTAGTCGATCGTTTCGAGTCCCGTGGTGATCGGATGCGACCAGCTTGTACACTGCACGGTCGCAAGGCGCATCGCTGCCAGGACGCCCAGGAGTGGATCGATGCCGAGATCAGTGAAGATCAAGACATCAAGATGATCGTCAGCGATCGTCTGGGCGATGATTTTGAGATCGCGATCGGGTAGGTGACGAAAGCGATCGCAAGCTTGACGAAATTGTGTCGTGAGCGCGTCGCAGCTTGATTGCGTGTAGTAGCCGAAAATCTCGAACTGCTGATGATCATGATGCTCGACCCAGCCGATCGTTAATTCGCCGAGTCGTGATGGCCCCATGCTCGACGACACATAGCCGATTTTGATGCGGTGGCGGGGCAATCGATCGTGGCGGGACTGCGTTTTGAGTTCGGCAAACTCAGGATAAACAGCGTGGACAAGGCGATGAATTAAACGGCCATAACGCTCCTGAAACGGGCGATCGTCATAGCCTTGATAGCTCAAACTAAAATTCGTCTGTTGCGCGATCGCCTCTAGCCAGTCGGACGGTGTGATGGCGATCGATGAAATGTCATCGGCGGTGCTGTCTATCTCGCTGTCTCTAGAGTGGACAGAATTGGCGGTATCTTGTGAAAAATCGACGGATCGAACGACCGAGAGACTGTCCGCTGCGTTAACCGCGCTTTGTTCCTCTGCGTTTGTGCCGACGTTCACCGAAGCCGCGTATAGCGATCGATCAATCTCCCGCTCTAACCGGGCAAGACCTGCAAACACGTCCGCGCGACATTGTTCAATTTGCGATCGGCTCTCATAGAGAATCGGAAACAAGAGCGCCTGTTGTAGCCGAAGCTTGGCAGAATTCGGACATCGACGCAGCGCCCGATCGGCTCGCTCTCGCGCCTGTCCAAATTGCCCCAGATCCAGCTCTGTCTGGATCACGAGCTGATTGAGGGCGACATCCTGCGGTGTCCGACTCAGCTCGTCGATCGCGATCGTGCGTGCGTCTTCGTATTGATGCAGCGTGCGATGACAGTTAATGAGCGATCGGGCATAGATCGGCGTGGGCTGGTGGTGGTAAAGGCTGTGATAGTGCCTCAGAGCGCGGCGGGGTTGAGCCTGTTGCGTGGCATGGGTGGCGAGCTGGCGATAGAGCGGGCAAGGTTCAAGCTGGTAGTTCTGCACAACATCAATGTTGTGCAGAAGATCTCCCCAGCCAGTATCTGTCTCAATATCGGGCTGACGCTGATGATGTTCGAGTCCTTGCTTGTACCACTTAATCGCGGCGTCAAGGTTGTGATGCTCCAGCTCAATCCGAGCGCGGTTGAGATATCCCCCGGCTCGCTGGGGTTGTGCATTGATCGCTTGTTCAAAGAGTTCGGCAGCGTGATCGAGACGATCGAAATCGTAGTACAGATTTCCGAGATTATTGAGAGCGTCGAAGTGATCGTGCTGACGCTCTAAGGCTTGGTGATAAGCCGCGATCGCGTGGGCAGGTTCACCGAGTTTGACGTAGGTTAACCCCAGGCCATAGTAAGCCTCGGCGCTGTTTTCATCATGGGCAAGGGTCTGCCAAAAAGCCTCGATCGCCTGATTCCAATGCCCCTGTTCGTAGTACAGAAAGCCCAGATTGAGCTGTGCGCCGGTGTGTCGAGCATCGCGGCGCAGCACGGTTTGATAGGTAAGTTCGGCGCGATCAAGCCGTTTTTCAGCATGATGAAACCTAGCTTCGTCGTACACCATCGAGAGGAGTCGCTCCGGTCGCACCAGATCCGCCTGGGCTAACCGCTCACTCGTCGTCGGGTCTTCGACGATGCGTTCAACGGGGTACGTCAGAATGTGGGGCGGCCAGTTGGACTGCTCGGCCTGATGATCCCACAGCAGTACATGAACGTCGGAGGGGAGATCCTCGGTTAACGTCGCCGGATCGAGTTTGCAACCGGCCAGCCGAACATTGAGAAAATCGGCGATCGCCTGTTGTGTTCCCGCTTGCTCATATCCGGCCAGCACAATCGCAGCGCGATCGGCGAGATAAGGCTCCAGCAGCAGCAGACTAACCAAGAGCGATCGATAATCACACGGCCCACTGTAAAAAAAGAGGCCAATGCGATCCGTGCTGCCCATCTGTCGCAGCTCAACAAAAAACTCTTCAATGCTGGTGGGCAAAAACCAGACACGATCCGCGATGCCCCAAGCCTCAAAATCTTGAATCAGTTCTTCCGGCGTTCGGGGCAATACAGCGCGAGAACCAACCCGCACGCCGATGCGCGATCGGGGATCATCGATCGCGTAGGCCATCACGTCCGGATTATGCGCCAGCGCGGCGATCGTCGTACCCCCACTGGCGCGACCCACTTCGACATAAATCTCGTCCGCTTCGAGACAGCTTGCCGCGCGATCGAGTAGCGCGAGAATACTTGGATCTACGTCACTGTCTAATTGATCGTGAACGTTGGACCAGTAGGATGCTGGCGGTCTTGTGGCATTGCCGGGATGTTCTCCCAGAAAGCGACGATAATCCATAGCGAGAGCAAGATCGAGACAGCATCAGCACGTTGGATCTAGCCAGCCTCTTGACTGACTGTAGCGAATTCATGAAGGCTTCGGGTTACCTCGATACCGATGATGTCCGATGGTGTGTATAAACCGAGAGAACAAGAAAGGTTGGTGAAATCGTTGGTAGGTTGGCATTGTCGAGATTAATTAAGAGGTCTCTGAGCGTTGGCCGTTTCCCTAAGCTTAAGGCATGTCAGCTTCTTTCATGATCTCAGTTTGCGCCTCCAGTTCTTCGATCGTCAGCACTGGAACACCAGCGATCGGGTAAGTGGCAAAATCCCAGCCGATCGACTCAAACAGCGAGATCCAATTGGTCTCAACCAGCGCAGTTTCCTCAGGCGTTTTGGCGAGACGCCGTGCATCATCCAGCGTCGCTAGGGTATCAAGCCACAGCCCTGCGTTCGCCAAGGTTGCGGCCTGTTCGATCTGTTCTGAGATCGTTTCTGCCCTGAGGAGAATGGGTGCTTCGATGGGTTGTAGAGCGCCAAATTGTCCGATCGCAACCTCGTCAGCGTTGGGGCAAATGTTCATAAACCAGTCGAACGAGCGATTCTGGTGTTCCGAGGCTTCAAGTTCGGGGTCGGCGGCAAGACTTACGCGCAGAATGTATCCTCCCTCAGCGGCGTAGATGCGGCGTCGAGACGGAGACGCACCGTCCGTTTCCTCATTAAAGTTCTCGATCGCCGCATTGCTTTCAACCAGTCCCAAATCGAGGAGGCGGATAGTTGCTTGATTTTCCTCACTTATACTGACCTCCTGATTGATTTCCGTCGCGATCGGGCTGACGTATACAAACAGATCTAGCCGATCGACTTGCACTTGGTTCACCCGCTGTGACGGAAACATTTGCGCCAGACTGGGATCGGTTGTGCCGATGGGCAAGAGCGCAAAGACGCCGGTGCAGGAACTTCGGGTCGCACCGCTGCCCGTTTCGCCAATGTCATCATCGGTCGGCGGCTCAAATCGCACCACGCCATCTAGCGCGGATCGATCGCCTTCACCGATCGCCTGAGCGATCACACTCGCCCCAGACCCGCGCCCTCCGGACTCCATCATTTTTGCGATAACCCGATGATCCATGCGGGTCAATCCTTCGGCTTGGGCGGGAGTGCCGCCGACGATCGCCAAGGGCAGTGCGATCCAGAGGAGTAAATGGCGATGCCACGATCGAGCCGACATCGTAGATATTGCCATGAGCATCGTGGTTGTTAAAGTCGATGAAGTCGGTGAGGTCGGCGAAGTCATTGGAGCAAAAAGCATAGAAGTGGAGAGAGGGGCGGCAAGGTCGGGAAGAAAATGCGATAGTACAGGCGGTGTGACCCACCCGGTGACGCTCAAACGGCACGAAACGACAACGGAATCATCAAATCGTTAATGACGAACTCGATCGTGCACCGGATTGATTCGAGTCATTCTCCGGGTATTTACTGAGTCTCTCCAACGTTGACCGACCTAATTCGGGAACCCGGCTCATATCAAGCCGGACTCGACGATCGTCCATCGACTTAATTCTAGTTTGGCCGCATTTGCCTAAAACTGGGACTTCGGCGGATGTCGTCGGCGATCGGTGATCACCTGCGAACAGCTCTAACCCTGACTTTTCTGTACTTCTTTTCCTACTGCGCCCAGATTTATGTTCAAACAGGGTCGTTATGAATTCAAGTGGCTTCAACACGTCAGCGAGGTGGATCAATCCGAATGGGATGCCTTAGCGGTTCCGCTCGCCACGCCGTTTTTTGAGTGGACGTGGCTCAACGATATGGAGAAATCCGGCAGCGCGATCGCCCAAGCGGGCTGGATGCCCTGTCACCTGATCGCCCGCTGTGACGGTCAACTGGTGGCCGCCGCGCCGCTTTACCTGAAAGGCCATAGCTACGGCGAATTTGTCTTTGATCAACAGTTTGCCGAACTCGCCGATCGCCTCGGCGTCAGCTACTACCCCAAACTACTCGGCATGAGTCCGTTCACCCCCGCCGAGGGCTACCGCTTTTTGATCGATCCGAGCGAAGACGAAGCGGAGATGACCGCGCAAATCGTGCAGCAAATCGATCGATTTTGCAATCGCAACGGCATTTCGGGCTGTCATTTTCTCTACACCGATCCGCAGTGGCGATCGACGATCGAGCAATGCGGCTTTAGCAAATGGCAGCATCACAATTTCGTCTGGACGAACCACGGCTTTGATGATTTTGACGATTATCTGAAGGTGTTTAACGCCAATCAGCGCCGCAATATTAAACGCGAACGCAAGGCCGTAACCAAGGCGGGGTTACGTCTAGAGGTCGTGACGGGCGATGCGATTCCGACCTCGTTTTTCTCGCAGATGTACCGCTTTTATGAAAATACCTGCGATAAATTTGGTTGGTGGGGCAGTAAATATCTCACGTCCGACTTTTTCGAGCGGCTGCACCACTCCTATCGCCATCGCGTCGTTTTTGTCGCGGCCTACGATGAACGCGACGATCGCCACCCGACGGGCATGTCTTTTTGTTTAACGAAGGGCGATCGGCTCTACGGGCGCTACTGGGGCAGCGACAACGATATCGACTGTTTGCATTTTGATGCCTGCTATTACACGCCGATTAGCTGGGCGATCGAACACGGCATCAAAACCTTCGACCCCGGAGCCGGTGGGCGCCACAAAAAACGGCGCGGCTTTCCGGCGACGCCCAACTACAGCGTGCATCGCTTCTACGATTCGCGCCTCCAGCAAATCTTGCTGCCCTATATCCGCCAGGTCAACGAACGCGAACAGCAGCAAATCGACGAGATGAACGACGAGCTACCGTTTGCTCAAGCCAACGGTTCACCGACGGCCAACGTCAAAGCGAAGAATCCGCCGCAGATCCAGACGAAAATCCAGAATAACCCCGACGATTCGCGTCCGTCCTAACCATCAGACCCCGGCTCGATCGCATAGTTCGACCAGCCGATCGCGATCGAGGTCGCGTTCGAGGTACTGCGGATTGTCGGGTTGATAGGGAGCGCGGAGCCGATCAGCACGCAGCGCGATCGCGGTGTCGGGCAACACCGGCACATCGGGATCGAAGGCCGTCGATCGCATCAATGAACTGGAAAAACCGCGAAACACCATCACACAATCCGGTTCGCCTTCAATTTCGGCGTCGATGATCAGGACATCATTCGGATGCTTGAGGGTGTATTGTTCCAAACGCTGGGCAAAAGTCATAGATCACGATCAAACTGTTGAGGACTCTTGAGGATCATTATCGATGGCGACGGAAATTGAGCGTAAGTTTTTGGTGAATGGCGATCGCTGGCGGTCTTTGGCGGAGGGCAAACTGTACCGTCAGGGCTATCTTGCACGCGGCAAGGCGACTGTGCGGGTGCGAATCGTTGGTGATCGCGGTTATCTCACGATTAAAGGCCAAAATGACGGAATTCGTCGCCTGGAATGTGAGTATGCCATCCCGATCGCTGATGCCCAAACGATGCTCGATACGCTCTGCGATGCGCCGATTATCGAAAAATATCGCTATCAAATCCCGATCGAGGGCTATCTCTGGGAAGTAGACGAGTTTTTGGGCGCAAATGCAGGGCTGATTATCGCCGAAGTGGAACTGACCGACGAAACCGATCGACCCACGCCCCCCGACTGGATTGGCGCTGAGGTTTCCGATGATCCGCGCTACTACAACGCTAATCTGGCGCAACATCCGTGGTCGCAGTGGTCACGGGATTGACCCGATAGAATCTTGAACCCCTATCAAAACATGAATGGATCGCGGGGAGCGAGACCTTTGAGGTTTCCAAAACCTCCAAGCTGAAAACCGCACTTCGACTCCGCTCAGTGCTCTCAGCTTTTTTTTGATAAGTCCTAAGCAAATCGTTTTTTGCTATATCCCTCTTTTGTCACTCTTCATCAAGAATCGCTGTAAGGCTGATTCCTCCGTTACTATTCTCATTTAGTTAATGCCCGAAACAACGCAAATTCGTTGAGTTATCGGAAACTGACAAAAGAGGGATATAGTCCGTTCAATCATTTCCAGAACAGACTGAGAGTTGAAGGCGATCGTCCGAAGATGCCTCGACCAGCGGCAGCAACGGCCCCAAACGCTCCGCCCCGTTCGTGTCCAAATCGCTATGACACAACACAATTTTTTCACTGGCTCGCGCGACCAAATCGCCCAACACGTAGCGCAACCGCCAATCGTTCGTCTTCAGCTCAAACTCCTCTGTTAGCCGTTCGCCCGTCCACTCCTGCAAAAATAACGGCGCTCCGAACAGTTCCGCCGTTCCGCCCTGCGCCCAGAGCGACGACCCCGCATCAAGCCAAAACTGCCAGCGATGGGTTTGGCGCGTCGATCGATACTGAAAAATATTGCTCAGCAGCACGCTAGGCGTCGGATCGCGATCGCCAGACGCCGAACCCACCGGAAACGGGTCGGCGGCGATCGCTCCGCTGCGGATTAACTGCACAAACCGATCGACGATCGCCCGCTCGGTCTCCGATTCCGCCACACACGCCGAATTCGCGACAGAACCGGACGACGATCGCGCCATCTGACGCTGTACATCCCAATAATGCTGCGACGATTCGATCGTGGCTCGCAGCTCGATCAGCTCGTCATAGGCCATCTGTGGCCGCCAAAACCAATCGCGGACGATCCGCTCCAAAATTGCCAGCGCGTTTAGCTGCCCCGCCGCCAACTCTTGCCGCACCTGTTGGAGCCACTCCAGCACGTACCCGTAGGCCGTCGAAGCGCGGTAGCCCAGCCGATCGCGACGCGGAAAAATATCGAGCGGCACGAGATCCGGCGCAGTGCGATCGGGGACGTAGCAAAGATCGGCAATCATGCCCGCGCGGACGGGATCAATATCGGGGGTAAACGTGGCCGTGCCGGGGAGATCCGTCGCGATCGGTGGCAAGTCCATCGCGCCGCTGTCCGAGGAACGTCGCCGGGGTGACAGCATCGTCAGCATTTCGGCAATGGCATCGCGATCGAGCCGATCGCCCAGACGGTAGACCAGCGCCAGCAGCGTCAGCAATGCTCGCACGCGCGGCGAACCGCTGAGGGGGCGTTGCACATTCAGCGTCCGCACCGGGATGCCTCGCCCCGACAGGATCGTCGCGATCGCGTAGCGCGACACCGCATCGAGACCGGGCGCGATGATGACAATCTCGTCCGCCGCGACCTCACCTGAACAGACGAGATCGATCACCGTTTCTGAGGTTTGACGTAAAAGCTGCGATCGCGACACCGTCGAGAGCTTGACGATCTCCGGCGGTAGCGGCGTGAATTCAAATGGCTGATACACGGCTGAAAAAATCGGATCGCGCAGATTCGTAGACAGTCCCGCCCGATGATTGAGATCTTCAATATTGGCCGATGTCGCCCGCGATCGCAGCGTCCACAGCGCATCCGGATCGGCATTAATTCCCCGACGAATGCTCGTGCTTTTAATCTCGCGATCGCCATCAAGCTCGAACGTATCAGCGTTAAACGTCAGCGTCCCCAAGCGATCCGCCTGGGCAAACACCTCGAACAGCCCCCGCGACATCCCCGGATACTCATCAATATCATCCGCATAGATCCCGCTAAACCGCGTGACCAGCGTTTGACAATAGGACTCGCTCGCGAGCAAATGCTGACGGTACAGCCCGAGAATAGTCCCGTAGGTTAAAAAGCCTCGCTCCAGCGTCCAGTTAAGCCAGTCGATCGCCGCTGCCTGAATCGCGAAGGCAGGGCAGGCCAAATAATCAGGCAACCCACGATCGAGCCGATCGGCAATTTCTTCGAGGTCAATGCCCGCCGCCGTCGCCAGTTGCAGCAAATCGAGAATGCGACGCACCTGGCGATCGGCACTCACCCCCGGTTGTTGCAGCGATCCATCATCTTCCAGCGCCTCCGCCCACAAATTCCGCGCCAACTCCAGCTCCGTTTCCGACTGCAACCGCAGCGGAAACGCCGTCGTTAAACCGCGATCCGCCGCGATTTGCGGCCAAAATAGCAGCACCTCACGCTCAAAAAAACCCAGCGGCGTCGTCATCTCCACCGGATGCCGACCCGCCAAGACTTGCCCTAGACGATCGCTCAAAACGCTGCGGTTATCGCCATTCGCCGCTAGGATGAGCAACGGCGGAGCGCTTTGGGGAACACGCAAGGGAGCGGGAATGCTGGCGGGCAGTTGGGGCAAACCCTGACCCAGCCAGCGATCGACTTGAGCTGCGATCGTTTCGATCAATCGCTGCGTCTTCCCGCTTTGGGTTGCACCCTCAATCCAGCGAAACTCCACCATGCTTACGCTGCTCACGCTCCAAATACTCGTAGCAACATGCTAGCGCTAGATCTTTGGAGACTGCTTCGATCGACCCGAACTAACCCACTGTACTACCGGGACGCCCTTCATCATTCGGCGGATCAAATCCCTCTGCTAATACGCTTTGATCCTGCGAATCACTCATTCCTTTTGTCGATAAATCGACTTCAGTATTTCCCACAAATGCTAGAGCACCGAACGATAGCCCCAAAGTTAATAGGCTGCTGAATAAACGAGTTGCGACCATAGTATGCACCTTTTGACGTGGATTTGATTATAACCAGATCTATAGACGTTTCTTCGATCTGAAGAGCAGCCCGAAGGAGCTTTATTCTCTCTTCGTTTCGGTTATATAACAGTGATGATCTTTGGCCGTAGCTTCAATAGCTTGTGTCACACACAAAGATTTAACAATTTTGGCGTTGTAAGACAAATTTTTGCTGAAATTCAAATTGCGACATGTCTTGTCACAGCTTTTGAGTCAATGCCGATCGCTCGATCTTAGATTGAGTCATATGCTCTCGATCGAGAGTAGAGAGAATTCGTACAGTCCTTACCTCATACTAGACTCAAGCTACGTAATCCCCTAATCAAGCCGCCATAACTCCCCTCTAGATTTTCACGATAGTCACATGCCTAACTCATAAACGACAGGAATGAAAGCGCCACTCCTGCCTATCACGAAGACTTAAAGAGAAGATGAACTTCTATCATAATTTTTACGTATAAAATCAGAGAACATCTTGTTTGAATGTTCAGATTCTGATACCTGAAGAGTCTTTATTGTTCTTGGCTAAATAAAAATCACTATAAATCGGTATAGCCTGTCTCCGGAGCTGTTTAGAGTCAGTGTAAACACGCAGGCGCGTAAGCGTATAATTGCCACGCATTATTTTGCCCATACCGCTTGCTTGAGATCCGAAAATCGATGCGTAAGGTCGCAGATGATTGCCGAATAGTGTGGGTTACCAGGCTGCTAATCTTTGGCCATCAGTTAACGTTGAGGGAGAGCATCTACTCTGTGCCACGGATACTGTGCCGCCGATCTAAACTTTTTTGATAATCGTGCGTTAATCAGTCGCCAGCTTCATCGACTCACATCACTGTCTTCGCTGTCCTGATCATTTGCGCGAGTTATCGAAGAACAGAGTACGTCTGCCGATCGTAGGTTTTATTTGAAGGTACTGGACTGGTTGTGTTTGAAGTCTGCAAACTCCCCGCACGATCCGACGATGAATCCGATCCTTGCGCTTAACAATGGCAGGATTTACGCAAGACGGGTTAGCAGTCCGACTTCTCGCATTGTCCTGAAATCTGGGTTCTGAAATCTGGGTTCTGAAATCTGGGACGGCGATGGCTCGTTCAGAAGTCGGCCTTCTGCGTCCGTCCTGAATGGAAGAGCTTTGCATCTGTCCCCGCTATTACTCACCGTCGGGCGACTCGTCTATCCCTCGGGAAGATTCGCCCCGCGTAGCTTGTCGCGTCTGAATCATGACGCCTGGTCGATGGCCAATATTATTCCGTCTCATCCGTCTGCCTGGAACCAACAGGTTTATCAACGACTCAAACTCGCGTTTGAGTTGGGGTTAAAGCATCAAATTTTTGTCGCGGTCTGTGATGACTGGGCGCAAACGGATGCCCTGGCGGCTCGACTTCAGTCCGAAATTGGCCCCCATTTGAGTCGCGGTCCGGGTTTGGTTAGCCTCAATCTCCAGTTGAATAATCCTGATCCAATTGCACAGATTCGCCGTTGGCTCCAGCGCCGATCGCCCCCGTTTCCCCATCCGGTTCCGCAAGCTCATCCGCAACCGATGTCGGTGGTACATGATGCAACGAATCACACTGCGAACTACGATCGTCCGTCCTCGATCACACCGGGTTTTCAAATTTTGGGAGTGGAAACCTTAATTCGTCAGTCGGCGGCTGTGCAATGGTCATTTTTGGGACATATGCGACGGCTACCGGAACATTTGTCGGAGCTGGATTCGAGTATTTTGTTGTGGATGTCGCGTCCTTGGCGCTATACGATCGCGCGATCCACGCCGGAATTTTGGTGCTGTTGTTCGGGTATTTTTGAATTCACCGGCGAACCGATTCCTCGGCGTATTAGTGCTGTGCCGATGGTGCGCGATCGCCTGTATGCACCTGAGATCGAAGTTGAAGTTCCGGCATCTAGCCAAACATCGGAACAATCTACAGATGCGACCATCTCGATCGCCCCGTTGCGCGTCAACAATTTAACGAACTCCTCAGAGGCCGAAGCGTCAGGGAACAGTGCAAGCAAAACGATCGAACGTTTTGATCTCAGTTTTAGCGAGCTATCTCAGGCGATCGAGCCGCTCTTAGTTGCGAATGTCCGGGAAACGCGCCATTTGGTCGCCTCTGCGGAAGTTGATCCGCAGCAAGTCCTGATGCATTTGTTTGAGCTGAAGCGCACTCAGACCGAGGCGGCAACCCTGGCCACCACGTATCAGCACCTTGGGACGATTTACCGCGATCGCCTAGACGCCGATCGTCCGGATCTGCGGTGCGTCATGGTCGCAATTCAAGCGTATGAATGTGCTTTAGCCTGTTGGCATCAGAGCCAGCATGTTGACGATACGCGCGATCGTCAGTTGCCCATCTTGGCCAATGATATCGGCACGTTGTATTGGATGATGGCCGACTGTGTGGATACGACCGACGATCGCATTCTGAGCTTGCAGCGAGGCGAGGCGGCCTATCGCTATACCCTTGAGCGGCTTAATGAAATCGAGCAACCCTATGCGTGGGCAACGATCCAAGACAATCTCGGATCGCTGTGCAGTGATTTAGCCCGCATGGCTACGGCGACAGCGCTACAAATCAAAATCTGGAAAGATGCGATCGCGGCCTATCATGCGGCTCTACGCCATCAGCTACCGGAGCTTGATCCGCAACAGTTCGCGACGATTCATAGCAATCTCGGAACGGCCTGCTGGAATCTAGCGCAGATCCATGAGCCTGTGATCTATCTAGAACAAGCAATCCAGGCGTATCGTACGGCTCTCGAATTTTTCACCGCCGAGCGCGATCCGTTCAGCTACGCGATGCTGCAAACCAATCTCGGAACAGCGGCCTGGAACCTTGCCCGCTACGATCGCCAACGCGATCGTCTGCGGTTTGCGATTCGCTGTTATCGGTTGGCTCTCGTGCATCGTACCGCCGAGAATCATCCGACGGGCTATGCTGCCACGCAAAATAATCTCGGAACAGCCTACTGGAATCTGGCCGAAACGTTTGATATACGGCAAGAACGCGAGGCGTTAATTGCGAGTTTACGCGACTCGATTGATGCCTATGAGCAGGCGATTGCGATCGCCTCCCAGGTACACGATCGAACTGACCTAACGCTAAATTTCGACCTCCATGCGACCTATGACAATCTGGGTATGGCTTACGCATACCTCGGAACTTGCCTATCGCGCACGGATGATTCCCCCGAGCGGCTGGGCTGCTATGAGCAAGCCGTGGCCTGTTATATCCGGGCGATCGAGGGTTACGGCAATGATGATCCGCGCTACGACAGTATTCTCAATGAATTGACGACAACCCTGCGCTCGCTCCACGATCGTGAAGGACTCAGCGCCCAAAATCGCGTATTTTCCTCGATTCCAGCTCCACTGCTGGCCGATGTGATGCGTCGTCTTTGACCCACTTCCCCGGCGGTTACACGCCCGACCCAACAAAAAAAAGGGGCTGAAACCCTTACTGAATCAAGGCTAAAAATTTAATTGATGACAGCGCCTATCCCTCTTTTGTCACTCTCCGATAACTCAACGAATTTGCGTTGTTTCAGGCATTAACTAAATGAGAATAGCAACGGAGGAATCAGCCTTACAGCGATTCTTGATGAAGAGTGACAAAAGAGGGCTATAGCAAAAAACGATTTTGTTAGGACGTACAAAAAAAGCTGAGAGCACTGGGCTTGTCGTTGGCGTAGCCTTCGCTCTGCGAATAGTGCGGTTTTTAGCTTAAACAAGAGCGTCCTAATACGATCAGTTTCTGCTATGGGCTCAAGCAGCGGGCGATCGGGTTCAAATCATGCCGCCTGCATCACACCAGAAGTAACAGGTTAGGATAGAACCCATCGATCGCCCATCGATTCAGGGTTTAAGCTAGGGTTACAGGCGATCGATTCGCCTGAATTGTTCTGAATTGTTCTGAATTGTTCTGAATTGTTCTGAATTGTTCTGAATTGTTCTGAATTGTTCTGGATCGCTCTACGTCGTTACCGTCCACTGCTCGGCCAACATCATGGACTCGCGAGAATTAAAATTTGTCCTAAAGCTTGTGGGATCGCCAGATTACCGGGCTCCGATCGCGTCCATCAAGCCAAATTTACGCACGAAAGCATCTGAGCGCGATAGTTTGTGCCGGGTTTTGCGCGATCGGGGTTTGGTGGATTGCGATGAGCAGGTGACGCGATTTCGTCTCGCTCCGGCGGGGCGGGCGCTGCTCAAGCTCGATACGCAGCGCTTGCCGGTGTCGGAGGATGAAATTACGCTGTTGCAGGCGGGTCGTGACGGCAGCGTTGAGGTGAAAGACGTTCTGCTGTCGGGCGATCGGCTCCAGGCGGCGATCGGGCGATCGCTCGATCGGGGTTTCATTAAATCGGAAAAAACCAAGATTGAAACGGTGTGGCTCACCCAGCGCGGCTTGGATTATTTGCGCGAGGAATTCTCGCCCAGCGGCACGGCGCTCGAACTCAGCCTCGATCATCTCTCGGAGTATCTGCGCTTTCTCCGCAAATTTCAGACCCACTCACCCGAGGCGCAAACTTCGCGATCGCCGACTGCGACCAATCCCGCCAGCGCGACACCTGCCGACGTTATCGACCCATTACCCGAAACACCGATCGAGGCGTCGCCCTCAAACATGGATCGCGCTCTAAACCCAACCTTGGACGCTTCAACCGCCGCCGCGCCAAATGAAGCCACGGCACAAAATTCGCCCCCTCAAACACCAATCACCGGCGATCAACTGTACGGCCTGATTGCCCAGCTTGACCGCGAATACAACACGAATAACTATCTGCCGATCTACTATCTCCGCGATCGCCTGCAAACCGCGATGAATCGCGACACGCTCGATCGTGCCCTCTACGCCCTTCAGCGGGAAGACCGCATCGAACTCAGCTCGCTCCAGGAAGCGGCGCACTACACCGCCGAACAGGTCAATGCTGGCATTCCCCAAGACATCGGCGGCCCGCTCTTTTTCCTGATTCGCACCTAGCGGCGTCGTTTGATCCATTCCCCGCGCGACCAACGGCTTGACCGCTCCGTTTGATCTTCGACTTTCTCTTCCGTCATTCTTCGCCATTCACCCCTTGCCGCCATGCTTTCGATCGATCGCATCATCCAGCGTGACCCCAACCCCTTCGACACCGAGACGTTTTGGTCGGGGAATTTTTGGCAGGAGGAGCAAAACCCGGATCTGACGGTCGATTCGATTCATGCGGAAACGATCGACGAACTCGAAGCCATTCTCGATCGCGTCACGGTCGATCGGCGCACCCGTACCGCCATCCTCGACGGTGAAACCGGCTCCGGCAAAACCTATCTGCTCGGTCGCATCAAGCGAAAACTCAACCCCAAAGCCTTTTTCGCTTACATCGAACCGTTCACGGCGAGCGATTACATTTGGCGTCATATTTTGCGCTACACCGTTGATAGTTTGCTCGAAACGCCGGAAGGACGGAACGAATCACAGCTTTTGCTCTGGCTCCAGGGCATGAAAGCCTTTAAGCAACGATCGATGATCGATCGGCTGCGCGGCGAGCGCCAGGTGTTTATTCGCAAATTGCTGGAGTCGTATCCGTCGGGGATTTACAACGCCCAGGAATTTTTCGGCGTGCTGTTTAGCCTGACGGATAAACGAACCTACCCGGAAGCGTGCGAATGGTTGCGCGGCGATGATCTTGATGATGAAACGCTGCGACGTTTGGGGGTGCGATCGTGTATCGATACCGAAGAAGCGGCACAAAAAATGATGGCGAACTTTGGCCGCATTGCCGTCGAAACCCAGCCGATCGTTCTCTGCTTTGATCAGCTCGATAACATCGCCCGTAACCGCGATGGTCAGCTCGATATCGAAGCGCTCTTTCGTGTCAATGCGATTATTCACACCCAAAAGCTGAAGAATTTCCTCGTTCTGATTAGCATCATTACCGACACTTGGCGGCAAAACTCCGATCGCATTCCCCAAACCGATCGCGATCGGATCGACAACTTCCTCAAGCTCAAGCAAATCGGCCTCGATCAAGCGGAAGCCCTATGGGCGAGCCGTCTTTACCTGCTGCACTACCAAGCCCGACCGCAGCCCGAATCGCCGATCTATCCGCTGCATCGCCATCACCTCGATGAAAAATTCCCCGGCGGCAAAACCCGACCGCGCAACACGTTAATCCTGGGAAGACGGTTATTTCAAGAAACCAAAATCGCCCTGCTGCAAGACGACCTCGATGAACGCCAACGCAACCCACAATCGTTAGTCAGCTCCGATCAACCCCGCGCCGCGCTGACGGGCAGCGACACGATCGCCTTTGTTCCTGCGTCTCAGGATTCAGAACTGATTGATACATCGGAAGTCGCTACGGGAAACCTCGGCAATGCTTCGGTCGAGCAGGATTCGACCGCCGCGCCCCGTCAATCGTCCCGCGATCGCAACGCGATCATCGACGCCGAAATCATCCCCGACACGATCGCCACCGATCCGCCCGTCCGCACCCCAATCGCGCCCGCGAGCCGCAACGCCGAAGCCGATCCCCGCGCCGCTTTCAAACTGGTCTGGCTCAAAAAATTCAGTCAAACCCAAGCGCGAGTCGAAAAAATTCGCCAGTACGCCACACCGGAGCTGATCCAGATGTTCGCGGAAGTGCTCGACGTGCTGGAAATCGCGGACGTGCGATCGCGAGTCCTACAAAGCCGCACCTACGCCAGCTACTCCATCAGCTATCGATCGCCCGTCACTGGCGAAAAAGTCGGCGTCGTTTGGTCGGAAGACATCAATCTAGTCAAGCTGTATAACGTCCTCAAGGCGTGTAACGACGCCCTCGCCGCCGATCGCTGTACGGCTCTGCGTCTAATTCGCGCCGAGAGTCTCGGTGTCTCCAGCAATCGCGGTTATCAGCTTTATCAGGAGATTTTCCATAATGATCACCACCAGCATTTCATCCCGGATCTTGCCTCGGTTCACTACCTCGTGACCTATCACGCTTTGGTTAACGACGCACTTTCGGGCGATCTGGTCGTCGGCGATAGCACGCCGGATTTGTTGCGCCTCCAAGCGTTGATGCGCGAAACCGAATTGCTGAAAAACTGCACGCTGTTGCAACAGTTCGGCTTTTTTGAGATGCAGCCCAACGCGATCCCGAATGATTTCCCCTCGATCGAGACGATCGCAGAGTTTATGGTCGATCGTGTGGTCAACCAGCAGTGCATGGCGATCGAGCAACTCATCCAAGAAACAGTCGCACAGTTTCACGGTATCGACGAAGATCGTGCCGTTGGCCTCGTCTACGATCTGGCGCGAGGAGTGCAGCCGATCGCGGTACTCGATACCGAAGCGGAGCTATCAGAGCAGCTCGTCTACGCTACGGAGGTCTAGGCAAGCGCAACCCTAGAACCCTTGAGGACACAGACCTAGAACAACGAGACCGCTTGACCGTTATCTACATCAAACTTTGATTCACACCAGGCTTTATGCATAAATTTTATGGCTCGAGCGTGACTTGAACACGCGACCTTGGGCTTATGAGTCCCCTGCTCTAACCAACTGAGCTACCGAGCCGTACTGCGCTTAACTTTTCTAGCGCTTAACCATGCTAGCAAAAAAAATGCGCCGATCGCTCTTTTTCCGTAATTATTAAGTTAGTTAAACTAATGAGTGAGATAAGATGACCGGATGTTAGTGTATATCCATACACCCGAGGGGGACAAGACACTAAGTCTTCCTTTAATCAACCCAATCTTTATGAAGTGATCGTTGGGGTGTCGATCGAACGGTCACTTCGGCTCGTAGCTGCTGCCCTGCACCGCCCTAGAAGCGTGGTGTAACTCGCAGAGTCGCAGGTTTCACCAAACCTACGCCCGTAAAGGCACGACGATGCAGGGGTCAGTCATCGCTATGATGCGGTCAACCCTTATTTTGTTTTTTTTGCTCTATTTTGACAGCTCTGCCTTCAGAGCGAATTGCTTGAAAAGTCTACGTAACGTCGTTATGTAAGCCCGACCGGTTGGTTGGGCTTATTCGCGTTTGGGGCGTTTTTTCACTAAAAAGCCGGAGCCTTCAACGTCGAGAAGCATCTAAGAGTATTGCCCGAAAATAACCCCAGAAGTCCGACTTTTCCAAAAAGTCGGACTTCTCGCCCCCTTCACTTCAGGATCGAAGGCGGTCAAACTACCGCGCCATACCCAAGACGCTACCGAGCGATCGCATCATGTTCGAGGGCTCCATCGCGTCTAGAGCCGCCGTCGGTTCATAGCCACAATGCACCATGCAGTCGGCACACTTCGGGTTACCGCTCGCGCGTCCATAGCTCTCCCAGTCGGTTTTCTCCAGTAACTCCCCAAAGGTTTCGTAATAGCCTTCGTTGAGCAGATAGCAGGGTTTTTGCCAGCCGAGAACGCTATAGCTCGGGCTGCCCCAGGGCGTGCATTCGTAGTCTTTGTCGCCGGTCAGAAAATCGAGGAAGAGCGGATTGTGGTTAAAGCTCCAGTTTTTCTGGCCGCTTTTGAAGGGGGCGAAGATTTCGCGGAAGAGGGCACGGGTGCGATCGCGCTGGAGGAAATGATCCTGATCCGGGGCCCACTCGTAGCTATATCCCGGCGAAACCATCATGCCGTCAACGCCGAGTTCCGTTAGGTAGTCGAACAGGTCTTGCAGTTCCTTGGGGTCTGTGCCATCGAAGACGGTGGTGTTGGTGGTGACGCGGAAGCCGCGAGCTTTCGCCGCGCGAATCGCCGAAATCGCTTTGTCAAACACACCATCGCGATCGACACATTTATCGTGCAAATCCTTCAGGCCATCTAGGTGCAGACTGAAGGTCAGATAAGGCGACGGCGTGAATTTATCGAGGCTCTTTTCGAGCAGTAGGCCGTTGGTGCAGAGATAGATAAACTTCTTGCGCTCAATCAAGCCCGCCACAATTTGATCGATTTGGGGATGCAACAGCGGTTCACCACCAGGGATCGATACCACCGGAGCGCCGCATTCCTCGACCGCCGTAAAGCACTGTTCCGGCGTCAGGTTTTGCGCCAGGATATCGGTCGGATGCTGAATTTTTCCGCAGCCACTACAGGCGAGATTGCAGCGGAATAGGGGTTCGAGCATCAGCACGAGGGGAAACTTTTTGCGTCCTTTGATGCGCTGCTCAACGAGATATTTACCAACTGAAATCGCTTGCTGGATTTGAATAGCCACGGCCTTACGTCCTCATCACCACTAGGGTTTAGACAGTCATTATAGTGACGTGGCGGTTGGTGTGCCTTGCTGTCTTGTGATTTTACGAAATCCCCCAGGGCTTGAAACGACGCACGATCGCCACCGCTTCGCGAAGTTCACCCGGCGGAATGTCCGCAATCGGCGGTATGCTCGTAGCGTTTCGCCATGCTGCGATCGTGCTTGCCGCAGTGTGTTCAACGGGTTTGAACGGCAATGACGCCATGAGTGCTATGAGTGCTAAACAACAGGCCGCGATCGAAAATCTCGTGATCATCGGGTCGGGGCCAGCGGGCTATACGGCGGCGATCTATGCCGGTCGCGCTCATCTTAAGCCGGTGGTCTTCGAGGGGTTCCAGGTGGGGGGCATCCCCGGCGGTCAATTGATGACGACAAGTGAGGTGGAAAATTTTCCCGGTTTTCCCGAGGGTTTGACGGGGCCGGAGTTGATGGATCGGCTCAAAGCTCAGGCGCTGCGCTGGGGCGCGGAACTGTATACCGAAGATGTGGTCGCGGTGGATTTGAGCCAGCGGCCTTTTGTGGTGCGATCGGGCGATCGCACGATCAAAACCCACGGTTTAATCATTGCCACGGGCGCGACGGCGAAACGCTTGGATTTACCCCACGAAGCGGATTTTTGGAACACTGGGATTTCAGCCTGTGCGATTTGTGATGGAGCCGCGCCACAGTTTCAGGGGGTGGAATTGGCGGTGGTTGGTGGCGGCGATACGGCCACTGAGGAAGCTTTATTTTTAACGAAGTACGGCTCTCGGGTGCATCTAATCGTGCGTCGCGATCGCCTGCGTGCGAGCAAAACCATGCAGGATCGCGTCCTGAACCATCCGAATATCACGGTGCATTGGCAAACCGAAGTGATCGACGCGATCGGCGATCGTGCCACGGGCAAACTCACAGCACTACAAACGAAACAGACCCACACCGGGGACATTAGCCAACTGGCGGTCAACGGCCTGTTTTACGCCATCGGCCACACGCCCAATACGCAGCTTGTCGCCGGTCAGCTCGAACTCGACTCGGCGGGCTACATCGTGACGCAGCCGCGATCGGTGGCCACCAGTCTTAAGGGGGTGTTCGCGGCGGGCGATGTGCAGGATCACGAATATCGTCAGGCGGTGACGGCAGCGGGGACGGGCTGCATGGCGGCGCTACTGTGCGAGCGCTGGCTGTCGGCGCAGGATTTGATTACGGAGTTTGAGACGCCACGGGAGAGTCAATCGGCGGATCAATTAAGCGATCCACCTGCGGATCAATCGGCGGAAACGAACGAGAGCGATGCGGTCGGAACGAATCAGCGTACGCAAACCGAATCAACAGAGCCAAACGAACGAACCGATCGCCAGAATCCGACGCCTTCCGATCAAACAACATCTAGCCAGTCCAACGATCTTGAAGCGGATTTTGATCCGGCCAACGTGCGACACGTCGGCAGCTACGCCCTCCGCAAGCTCTACCACGAGACCGATCGCCCGATCATCGTCAAATACATCTCGCCCACCTGCGGCCCCTGCCACATCCTCAAACCCATCCTGAACACAATCGTCGATGAGTTTGGCGATCGAGTTTACTTCATCGAAATTGATATCGAAGCCGAGGTCGAAATTGCGCAATCCGCAGGCGTTGTCGGCACACCCACGCTGCAAATTTTCCAGCAGAAAGCCAAAGTTGCAGAACTGCGCGGCGTCAAGCAAAAAAGCGAGTATCGTCAGGCGATCGCCCAGGTGTTAGACAATGCCTGATTTTGGGGAATCTCGCGACCCTAGCTGTGACGGTTCGACGGCATCACGATCGCGTTGTTCGCGTCGCTGATGATGCCCTTAATCCCTTCCATCGTCGCCGGAATATTGCTCGGGTCCATAAACATCACTTTGCTGCTGTCGCTTGCGCCGATCACTTTCGCCATTTCCAGATACTGCTGCGCCAGGACAAATTGCAGCGCTTCCGCCGCTTTGGGGTGCGCCTCTAGCGTCTTCGCCAAAATCTGCATCGATTCGGCTGCTGCCTTCGACTTCAAGAGTCGCTCTTGGCGTTCAGCCTCCGATCGTAGCAAAATCACCTGCTTCTCAGCTTCTGCCGTCAGGATTGCCGACTTTTGACGCGCCTCTGCATCCAAAACCTGCGCTCGGGCTTTCCCTTCGGCTTCGCTAATCGCGGCTTCCCGTTCACCTTCCGCCGTCAAAATTGCCGCCCGTTTATGCCGCTCCGCCGACATTTGCAGCTCCATCGAATCCAGCACCGCCTTCGATGGCACGATATCCCGTAGCTCAACCCGCGTGACCTTGACTCCCCACGGATCGGTAGACACATCCAGCTCATGTAAAAGCGATTCATTCACTTCCGTACGCGCTGTGAAGGTTTGATCCAGTTCCAGCTTGCCCATTTCGGCGCGAATCTGCGTTAACACCAGATTTTGCATCGCTTGGCGTAAATCCGCCACTTTGTAGTACGCCTTGGCCATATCCATGATGCGCCAGTAGACCACGGCATCGACGGAGATCGAAACATTGTCACAGGTGATGCAGGGCTGTTTTGGAATGTCGAGTACCTGCTCACGTATCGTCGCTTTGTAGACGATGTTATCGAGAAAAGGGGTGACAATATTTAATCCTGGTTGGAGCTTTTTACCACTGTACTTACCCAACGTTTCAACCAAGGCTTCATCACCTTGATTAATAATCTTGACGGAGCCCGAGAGTGCAGACCCTCCGAGAATGGCCGCGACAATTAGGATAAACGGACCTTCCATGACAAATCTCTTGGTGATACTTCTAGATCTACGCTAGCCAATACCTCTGGTTAAATGGTTGAAATTACGAGTAGAACTCGGGAAATTTTCCTTAAGAGTACTCCAAGGAAATAGGCATTCAGGATGAGAGGGGCTGAGAGGGAATCTCT
>CAZFJL010000062.1:0-24483 GCA_964518905.1 uncultured Geitlerinema sp.
CTGCTTTTGAGACGATTGACCTAAGTAAAACTACTTATTCAGAAGTCCTCTCAGACAAGCAAATCGCGATCGCGAATCTGGAAGCGAGCAGCAACACCATCCGCGATCGGTACGATTCCTCGCTCTTGGAAAAAATCGCAGACCAGCCACGCGATCAATCGATCAACCCAGTTGAAGCCGCTCAAGCCAAGCAAACTCTCGATCAAAATCAAGCTCAAATTAGCACCTTACAAGCTGAGGTCTCAACATTAGAAGCCGATCTCATTTCTAACCCCAGTAGCTCAAAATTTCTCGCCTTTTTACAGCAAGATTCAAGCTTCTCGATCGTTGACCAAGGATATCAACGCGCAACATTTTGGTATCCAAGTCTCCAACTTACATTTCAAGCCTTATTCCTAGTCCCCCTCCTCCTCGCTGCCTTCGTGAGTTATCGCTTTGCACAGCGATCGCATTATGGCCTGATGTCGCTGATTAGCTGGCATTTGCTCGTCATTTTTTCAATCCCGCTTGTCCTGAAAATCTTTGAATTTTTACAGATTGGGATTTTATTTGATCTCCTTTTTGATTTAATCAAAGCCCTGTTTGGTTCTCTACTATTTTTGGTTAGCTATGTCTACATCCTGCTGATCCCATTAGTCGGATTTGGACTGATCAAGCTGTTCCAATATTTTATTTTCAATCCCCAAACCCAAGCCGCGAACCGTGTACAAAAGTCCCGCTGCATCCAGTGTGCGAAAAAACTAGCGCCGCATGATCTCCATTGTCCACACTGTGGCTACTATCAATATCAGGAGTGCCATCACTGCCATCAGCTAACCTATAAATACCTACCTCACTGTAAAGAATGCGGCACGGTTCAACCTGATTGATGGACAAAATCCAAAATCCAAGGATTAGATAGTCTTGCTTTTCTCTCGCTAGAGTTGCTTGAATCCAGGATTCGACTTATACAGACGTCCGAACGATCGTTGATCGCAGCCCTAAAAGCCCTAAAAGCCATAAAAAAAGAACCCGATACGATCGGGCTCTGATTGGTTCGATCGCGATCGAACAATGTTGAAGGGCATGTGCCGATCATCGATCGGACGGGGCGCAATTTAGCGGAAACCCACCGAGGCTTGCCAAACGAAAGCCAACAGTAAAAAGAAGACCGGAATGATCGGCAAAACGTCCACAAGGGGGTTAAAGACCTGATACGCTTCCGGCAGTTTTGCCAAGAGCAGAGCTGCTTCCATAATGATTGAAATCCTTTTAATTCAAGGCTTTTCTTAGATTTTAGAAATACTATCACGTATCCGGAAGCCCGATGGCCGAGATACTGATCCGGGCATGGGTTAAAGGCGCACCCGTTCGATCAATCAAGCTGGAGGTAGACAGACCCTAGGGATCGCTTCCCCCTGAATGTCCGGGGCGCATCGCCATACGCCCCGACAGATGAGCGTTGCGCAGACATCCGACGCGGTGTGCTTACGCGGTGCAGTACGGGACGTTTGTGCCGCCGAGACCGCAGTAGCCGCCAGGATTTTTCGCGAGATATTGCTGGTGGTAGTCTTCAGCGTAGTAAAACTCGGGCGCGTCGATGATTTCGGTGGTAATCGCGTCGTAGTTTGCTTTGCTGAGGTCGGTCTGATAGCGATCGCGGGCGGCTTCTGCCAGTTGCTTTTGCGTCTCCGAATAGGTGTAAATCCCCGATCGGTACTGGGTTCCCGCGTCATTGCCTTGGCGCATCCCCTGGGTCGGATTGTGGCTTTCCCAAAACACCCGTAGCAACGTTTCGTAGCTGACGATCTTCGGGTCGTAGGCCACCAGTACAACTTCGTTATGCCCCGTCATACCCGAACAAACTTCTTTGTAGGTCGGATTGGGCGTGAACCCTGCCGCGTAACCCACCGCTGTACTGAATACACCGTCAACTTGCCAAAACTTGCGCTCGGCTCCCCAAAAGCAGCCCAGGCCAAACATCGCCAGTTCGATCCCGGCGGGAAACGGGGGCTGTAGCGGGTTGCCGTTGACGAAGTGCTTGGCGGGGACGGGCATTTTGTCCGATCGACCCGGTAGGGCGTCGCTGGGTTTGGGGAGTTCGAGTTTTTTACCGAGTCCGAATAAAAACATGGTGTTATTTGAGGGGATAAAACGGGGGGCAATCGAGTGACCGGGCGATCGAGTCATCAAACGAGTCATCAAATCGTTGATCAGTTCGTCGCTCCGTTAATTTTAAAGAGATTGTCCAAGCTAAGGGAACGATCGAGCGGTGGCGATATCCGTCCCGCAAAGCAAAGTCCCGCGTTATCCTTAGTTATCGATTAATTATTGATGGGTTAAGCTCGTTGCTGAAACAGGTTGGTGTCTGATCAATAATGTTTTAGCCGACACGTTCGTTTTGATGTCCTACATGTCCAACGAGAACGCCAGTATCGCATCCACCTTATCCACTTGTCCGCCGGTTAATATCCATCGCCGTGACGATGGTTTGACCCTGATTCACCAAGAAATCAGGGCTGTTCCTGTTGTCGTGACTGACATTTGGGTTGATGCAGGCGCACGCTATGAACACCCGGAGCATCTCGGGATCGCTCACTTCCTCGAACACATGGTGTTTAAGGGAACCGATCGCCAACTGCCGGGAGAGTTTGACTACGCGATCGAGCGACGCGGTGGCGCGACTAATGCCGCCACGAGCCATGATTACGCTCACTTTTACATCACAACCGCCGATCGCGACTTCGAGTCAACGTTGCCGCATCTCTGCGATCTGCTGCTACATGCCAAGATCCCCGACGATGAATTTAGCCTAGAGCGCGAGGTTGTCTACGAGGAAATTGCTCAGTATCACGACAACCCAGACGATCGCCTCTTTGCCACGATGATGGCGGCACTGTACCCACAAGCGGCCTATGGATGTCCGGTACTCGGCACGCGCGATCGGCTGGCGAACATGACACCAGATCTGATGCGTCAATTTCACGGGCAGTACTATCAGCCCGAACATATGACCGTGACGATCGTCGGTAACGTCAGCTTTGAGCGAGCTCTAGCGGCGATCGATCAGCACTGCTGCGACTTTGTCCCCACGACCGACTACCGAGCGGATCTGCCGAAGCCTGCATTCGTCTCGCCCACCGGCATAACGCGCGAAATTCTCGAACTGCCTAACCTCGAACTGGCTCGCCTCCATTTAGCCTGGTCTGGCCCCGGCGCGGACAACCTCAAGGATGGTTACGGCCTGGATCTGATTGCGACCATTCTTGCCGGTGGGCGTTCTTCGCCACTCGTGCGCGATCTCCGTGAACAGCGACAATGGGTACAGGGCATTGGCTGTTACTTTTCGCTTCAGCGGGATTCGGGATTGTTTTCGATCTCCGCTTGGCTCGAAGACATCTATTTAAAGAATGTTGAAGAGGCCATCATCGCCCAGATCACCCAGATCCGTCAGCGTCCCGTAGATCCGTCCGTATTACGTCGCGCCCAGCGTCAACTGTGTAACGATTTTGTCTTCTCGACGGAGACACCGAGCCAGCTCGCGGGGCTGTACGGCTACTATCACACCCTGGCTCACGCCGATCACGCCTTTGCCTACCCAGCCGAAATTTGCGCGATCACTCCCGACGAATTACAGGCGATCGCCCAGCGCTATCTAACGCCCGATGCTTATCTAGCAGTCGTGGGCATCAGCGAACCGAGCGTATAGCGTTCAGATTTGCCCGCAGTTTCGTTTCATCGCCCTTAGCCACATCTCCGCCTTCATGCTCCACCACCAACTCCATCGCAAAACCCTGTCTAACGGAATCGTGGCGATCGCGGTCAACAATCCCAGCACCGACATCATGGCGGCACGGATGTTTTTTCGTGCCGGTAGCCGCTATGACGCCATCCCTGGCACCGGTCATCTCATGGCGACCGTGATGACCAAAGGCACATCGCGCCAGTCGTCTATGGAGATCGCGGAACAGGTCGAATCGATCGGCGCCAGTCTCGGTACCGAATCTAGCGCGGACTATTTTCTCGTGAGCCTGAAGACCATTTCGTCAGACTTTGGGGAAATGCTGAAGCTGACGAGCGAAATTGTCCGCGATCCCTCGTTTCCAGAACACGAAGTCGAGCTGGAAAAACGGCTGACGCTGCAATCGATTCGATCGCAACGCGAACAGCCTTTTTCGATCGCCTTTTCTGAGCTGCGATCGGCGATGTATGCCGACCATCCCTACGCCCTGTCCACCCTCGGAACCGAGGCCAGCGTCGAGACTCTCACCCGCGATGAGCTACAGCGCTACCACCGCACCCACCTGCGTCCCGACAATCTGATCGTCACCCTGGTGGGTTGCATCGATCCCGAACAGGCGATCGCCCAGTTTGAGGCCAGCTTCGGTGACTGGCAAAATCCCGACCAGCCGATCGCGCGTCCCTCGTTGCCCAGCCTCACCCCGCGTCCCCACCGGGTTGGGTTTGCTCAGGAGACACAACAGTCGATCGTCATGCTGGGTTATCTCACCCCATCCGTCTTAGCTGCCGATGCCTCGAATTTTCCGACCACTCAAGAAGACGATCTAGCAGCCCGTTTAGCAGCTACGGTCACCCCAGAAGATTCCGCGAGCTTCGACCAGTGTGTCATTTCCAGCGATTACGCGGCTCTGAAATTGCTGAACACATACCTGGGTAATGGTCTCTCCAGTCGCCTATTCGTCGAACTGCGCGAAAAACGCGGCCTTGCCTATGACGTTTCCGCGTTCTATCCCACCCGCATCGAAACCTCGCAATTCGTGACCTATATCGGTACGGCTCCTCAAAATACCGAAATCGCCCTGGATGGCTTGAAATTCGAGGTCGATCGCCTAATGGACTGCTTGCTCGATGACGAGGAATTAGAAACAGCCAAGAGCAAATTACTCGGCCAGTATGCCCTCGGCAAACAAACCAACGCCCAAATCGCGCAAATCTTGGGGTGGTATGAGGCGATTGGCTTGGGAACGGGGTTTGATGCGGCTTTCCCGGTGGCGATCGAAGCGGTCACTGCCGAGTCTGCCCGCGAAACGGCACGGCGATATTTCCGTGACCCCTACGTTTCGGTGGTCGGCCCCCAGGAGGCGATCGATCCCGTGTTGCAGGTGGCAGCGCCGTGCTGAAATCGACCTACTAGCGCGACTCATCTAAAAGTCGTTTTGTAGTTTTGTAGTAGTTTTGTAGGGTGGGCATTGCCCACCATCACGAAGACTCCATTAGCTCCACCTCAGCCCCTGAGCGAATCCCAGCGTTCATAGGGCTTAAGCCCAATTACGCCCCATATGGCTTATCCAGATTCAGATCCCAAGACGCCAGCGGAAGGGTCATCGACGTTCGCAGATCGTCCGCTGGTTCATCAGTTTTGGTGGGTCGGAACCCTCGCGGCGATCGTCACGCTGTCCTTTGGGCTGAAACTATTGGGCAATGGTCTCAGCGAGCTAGTCGGCGACCGCGTTGAACAGCTTTTCGGTTTCGCCACCAATCCGGCGCTAGGGCTACTCGTCGGTGTCATCACCACGGCTTTGGTGCAATCGTCGAGTGCCGTTACCTCGATCGTGGTCGGCCTCGTTGCCACTGGAATGCCCGTCACGACGGCGATCCCGATTATTATGGGCGCGAATATCGGCACAACGATCACGAATACGTTGCTGAGTTTGGGGCAAATTGGCGATCGCGATCGCTTCGAGCGATCGTTTGCCGCTGCTACCATTCACGATTGCTTTAATCTGCTTTGTGTCGCGCTGTTTCTGCCGCTGGAAATCTCGACCCACTTTTTAACCCGCCTTAGTGCTGTGTTCGCTGATCGCGTTCAAGACTGGGGCTTAGTGTTTGAAAACCAGGTGGGTCTGAAGCTGCTGATTGCGCCCTTCGTGAATGCGACCATCGCGCTGACGCATAATTTACCGCCGATCCTGCACGGTTCCGTCTGGCTCGGGCTGGGTATCCTGACGGTGTTGATCTCGATCGCAGCTCTCGCGAAAACTCTAACGCTGGCGATCGAGCAAGTCGGGCAGATGCGGTTGTTCGGCGCGATCGGGGCGCATCCCTTGATGGCCATGCTGACCGGCACGGGGATCACGGTCATCGTCCAATCCTCATCCACCACCACGAGCTTGATGATTCCTCTTGCCGCCAGTCGCGCCTGGGAGCTGGAAACGATCTACCCGTTTACACTGGGCGCAAATATCGGAACCTGTACGACAGCATTTCTCGCCGCCACCGCCGTGACGGGATCGACCAGCTTGGCCGCGCTACAAATTGCCCTGGCTCATTTGCTGCATAACACCCTCGGCATTCTCACGATTTACGGCATCCCCCAACTCCGATCGCTACCTCTGCGCGGTGCGCGATGGCTGGCCCGATCGACGGATAACCCCTGGGCGATCGCGGGCTACATTCTCGGCATCTTTTTCCTGATTCCGGGTCTGGCGATCGCGGCCTCGCTGCTTTGAAAGCATGACCCGGAAATAATCACTCATTCCAAAAGTCCAACTTTTTGAAAAAGTCGAACTTTTCACCCTCCCCAGTCTCGATACTAGAATTCTCAAGATAGCGTGCAGAGACTGAAATTAGAGACAACGTACCAGACGTGTATCTAACCGGGGTTGATCTTCAAATTAACTTTTAAAAGGGCGGACGACGAGACTTGAACTCGCGAATGGTGGAATCACAATCCACTGCCTTAACCACTTGGCTACGCCCGCCATGCGTTTTTGCGCTTAGGTATAGTAACACATGATTTTTGATGTGCAAACTTTTCTCGAAGATTTTTTCGAGTTTGGTTTTCTGCCGCTGTTGTTCTGGTTTGCAGGGCTACATGAGGCGAGCATGGGTGCGGTCTCTGGATAGATGCAGGTATTGCAACCGCCACCCGCTACCCGCAATCGGTTCATGTTGCACAAACGAGTTGCACGAACGAGTGGCACAAGCGAGGCCACGCGCGTTACACAAAAATTCGATGCTGTAATGACGGCATTTGCTTACGCACGCTGGCGAGACGTTCCGGATCAATTTCCGCGATCGCAATTCCCGGCATCGTGCCAGCATCGGCCAAGATATTCCCCCACGGGTCGATGATGACCGCATGACCATGGGAGCGGCGAATGCCGTAGTGGCAGCCGGTTTGCGCGGGGGCGATCACGTAGCAGGTATTTTCGATCGCCCGAGCTTGGAGCAACACTTGCCAGTGATCTTTGCCGGTAAAGGCCGTAAACGCGGCGGGAACAAAGAGAACGTCGGCTCCCTGCTGGGAGAGGTGGCGATAGAGTTCTGGAAAGCGGACGTCGTAGCAGACGGAAAGGCCGAGGTTTCCCAGGATCTCGGAATGAGCGATGTCCGGCAGTGTGCTGCCAGCCCGTACGGTGTTCGATTCTTTGTAGGTGTTGCCGTCGGGGAGGTTGACGTCGAAGAGGTGGACTTTTTCGTAGCGAGCTAACTCAATGCCGTTGCGATCGTAAAGCAGCGCAGTATTGGCGACGCGGTGATCGTCTACCGGCACTGGAAAACCGCCGCCGAGGATGGCGACTTGGTAGCGCTGCGCCATGGTTTTAAGAAACACTTGACTCTTGCTAGCGATGTCTTTCGATCGGGCGATTTTTTCGGTCTCATCACCCAAGAAGGAAAAATTTTCGGGTAAACAGACCAGCTCGGCTCCCTGGCGTACGGCGAAATCGATCGCATCTTCGGCCTGGACAAGATTGGCGTCAAGGTCAGGAACGCTGGTCATCTGAACAGCGGCAGCGAGGTAAGGCTTCATGGAAATGTAGGGGCTGTAGCGTGATCAAAAGCGGCCATGAGGAACAAAATGATCGCAAGAATCTCGACTGAATCGATACGGTTTGACTCGATTTAGATTAGCGTGTCAAGTCCTTAAGGCTACGGTATTATACCGACTTGATTCACGGTCGTTCCGTCGAAGTTTCTGGATTGAGATCGGCACATGATAGCGCGATCGATCCGCGCGACCGATGCATCAAACGGCGAGCTCTGACCAAACCTGTCCGAGCAGCGTCCGGGCAATCAGAGCGGGAACCGGCTTCGAGAACAGATAGCCTTGGCCGTAACAGCGGTTTTGCCGTTCGAGGTAAGCGAGTTGATCGGTATTTTCGACACCCTCGGCGATCACTTTTAGGCCAAGGCTGTCGGCCAACTGAAAAATGGTGTCAAGTACCTGGCGACGATCGGGACGTTCGTCGATCGTACGCACAAACGATCGATCAATCTTTAACGTGTCGATCGGCAGTTCATAGAGATAGTTGAGCGAACAATAACCCGTCCCAAAATCATCGAGCAAGATGGGGATTTTCCGCTCTTTAATCTGCTTCAAGACCAGCTTGGCTTGATTAATATCGGACATGACGACCGTTTCTGTAATCTCAACTTTGAGTTCACCCGGTTGAATCTCGTAAGTCCGCAAAGCGTGATCAATTTGAGCAATTAAGCCGGAACTAAGCTGGCGACTCGAAACGTTGACGCTGAGGGATAGTTTTCCGGCTTCTAATCCGGTTTGCTTCCAGGTTTGAAGCTGCTGGCAGGCTTGGAATAAGACCCATTCGCCCAGCTTGACAATCATGCCCGACTCTTCGGCGATCGGGATAAACTCCACAGGAGAAATCGCCCCATACTTGGGATGCTGCCAGCGCAACAACACTTCAAACCCGATCGTTTGCATGGAGACCAGATCCACGATCGGCTGGTAATTGAGCGAGAGTTCATCGTATTCGATCGCTCGTCGGAGATCATCTTCGAGTTGCAAGCGGCGCTGGGAAGCGCGACCCATTTCGGCATCGAACAGCACATACCGCGACTCGTCAACCGTGCCAATCTTGCCCCGCGCCTTGGCGTTGTACATCGCAATATCCGCATCCTTCAATACCATTTCCGGTGTTTCGTATTGCCGGGAGCCAATCACAATGCCGATGCTAGCGCAGGCAATCAAATTGTGAGAGCCAATTGGGAACGGTTTTTGGAGCTGATGACAGAGGGTTTGGGCGATCGCGATCGCTTCTGATTCGTCGGAGATGCGATCGATGCAAAGCGTAAATTCATCGCCCCCCAATCGCGCCAGCGACTGCCCCTGCTGGAGCGCACCGTTCAAACGTTGGGAAAGCGCGACCAAGAGTCGATCGCCTACCATGTGACCGAGGGTATCGTTAATCAGCTTGAAGTTATCGAGATCGACAAATAGGACGGCAAAGGTGTAGCGATCGTAGCGTCGGGCTCGCTTGAGAATGCGTTGCAGTTGTTCCACAAACCAGGCGCGATTCCACAGCCCCGTCAGATCGTCATGGGTTGCGCCATAGCGAAGTTTGTCCTCTGTGCGCTGTTGGTCGGTAATGTTGATCATCGACCCTTCATAGCCGATATTTTGCCCAGACTCATCGATCATCACCCGCACGACCGCTTCAATCCAAATCGTTGTGCCATCGCGCCGGTAGAGTTCCGCCGAAAAATTATCGATCGGGCTAGCACTACTAAGATGACGCTCAAACTTGATACGTCGACTGTCCGTAACAAATTGGCCTTGAATTCTAACTTGAGCGCGGATCAATTCTGCTGAGGTCTCATAGCCCAACATACGAGCGAGCGCAGCGTTGCTATAGACATAGTGTCCATCGGGTGACAGTCGAAATAAGCCCTCAACTGTATTTTCAAAGGGGCGCTGAGTCAGATCTAAATCAAGCGGAGGGGAATAACCGTTTTTATGCTTAGAGCAGAGCAGCAGGCTAATTTGTGGGGTAATTCGTTCCGCCAGCGTCACTGCATAGGCGATTTCAGCGCTGGATCGGGTTGCGAATAACAAACAAACAATGCGGGTATTGGGAGACCCGATCGGCAAAATCAAACAGGTGTTGAGTCCACTCGCAAGCGCGAGATCGCGATGGCTGAAATAATCACTTTTGAGACGGTCTAGGGACTCAAGATACTGCGGCTGACCGGCTTGGATAGCTTCGAGGATCGGCAGCCCCAGGTCAAAATCACCCCGGCGATCCGTCAGTGGAGTGCAGCAATATTTTGTGATCGGCTTGTCTTGCTGATGAGGCGGACAATAGTACAGGGTTTTTGCCACCTGTAGCCCCTGACTGAGATCTCGATCGCTGTCCATTTCGCTCGTACCGTCGAGGAGCCAAGCTTCAGCACAATTCCACGGCAGTTCCTGACATAAGCATGCCAATACAGCCGAAATCGCAGCGGTGTAAGTCTGGGCCGCAACGGTGTGCTGAGTGAGTTGGTCTTGCAGGTCGATCAGATCTCGTTCTCGTTGACGATCGGTATTCTCAACGCCAACGTAGAGATAAATTTCCTCGGGCGATCGGGCCCGATGATCAAGAGCCATATCCGCATGACTTTTGACGTTATCCCAGATCCTATCCAGGATTTGATCGTCCGACTGAGGCGTGATCGATCGCACTTGCCAATCAAACCAACGCAGATCGCCGCGACGATCGATTAAGTGACCGCCAAACTGCTCCCACGCATCAGGCCGTAATCGAGTCGTGACCGCACGAGCCTGATCGCGATCGGCCGGAATCAAGCAAAGGTCAAACAGGCTCGCGCCGCTCACCGTCTCGTTTCCTTTTGCAAAGAGCTGATTAAGTGCGGCGTTGCCCAGCAAGATGTAGCCGTCTGGCAAACAGAGAGCAATAACCGTCGAACCGTGATCAAATAACCAGTGCACTAGACGATCGTTAAAATCGATCGATTCACGGTTCGTCGTCATCCCCGAAGCGTCATTCTTCCTGTTATTACTAAAATCTTGGCCTATTGTCGGCGGCATCGAAGCCGCAACGTTAGGCGCTTTTCTCTGCCTGCGTAGAATCTGCCATAACAGGCCAATCCCCAAAAGTGCAGTTCCCCCGGCGAGAACCATAAGCCCTACTTTTTCCCGCTCGCCGCCGCGCTTGAATTGATTACTCGCAACACTGGCGAAGACGTAGTGCGGAGCCGGAGTAACAACGGTGGCGGCTGCCATCGTCGCCGGGTCTTGCTTGCGACGTGAATGATCTTGGTCGGCGATGAATATAGCTACAAACGCAACCGTTAGACTAACGCCCAAAGCAAGCGTCAAATATCGCAAAAACGTCAATGGGTTGAGATGGCGCTGTGACATATTGTCGAAAACCTGACATTACCTAACATTACGAGTAGAGATCAGACTCTAATAGCTTTTTTTAGCGAGAACAGTCGGAATGGCGTGACGCTGAGGCTTCTCCTCTTGCCACTTTGTCTAATAGCTGAGGCTCGAAAAAAACAGCCGTGTTTTGTCTTGTATGCAGGCATATGGATAGAGGGGAACGCGCTCTAAATTCCACCGTAACATTTTAGGCTGATTAAGCAGGGACTGACTGTGATTACAATTGTGAGTTCAAGACTCGGAGTAGGAGATGCGCTCCCACTCAATAAAGTCGAGAGAGTCTAGCGAGATATTCACGGCTTGGGAGAACTCATCTTTAAGTTTAGATTGTGTTGAAACCCAGAATGAGTTGAAATCTCAAAATAATAGAAACTCGTTTGAGTTTCGCATAAATTATATCGCCACCGAGCATCAGATAATTCTTTATAAAACGGCATAATTCGAGAGCTATTTGTATTTTCTGTCACAGACAGCTTGATAGACTAACCTGCAATCGGCTTAGGATAGGATTGCGAACTAAGTAGGCCAAGCTCATTAATCGAGACTATGCGTAGCACAAGCTTCTAGCTTGTCTGCAACCAGGATGGTTGAGTTACGTGACCTATGTAACTTTAATTTTCTTGGTCTACTTAGCAGAGAGAATGATGGCTAGTGTTTGGATCGTCCCATCCGGAATATGGGACTACAGATGAGTGGACTGAGCCAGCGTCCGAGATGAGCGGCTCGATCGCAGGCCACCGTCAGCCGATCGCGCTGTTTGCGGGTGCGCCACAGATACATTGCGAGCTTTAGGCCGTCCGAGACAAAGTAGATGAGTCCGCGCCACAGCATTTCCAGGTGACGATCGCAGCCGAGGCGGGCAAGGCGTAGGGCGTGGTTGGAGAGGCCGGATGTGCGGGCGATTTTGACGAGGTACGATCGGGAGCAGCGGTGGGGCGGCAGACGATGCGACACGTAAAGTGCTGGGGCGTGCCAGATTTCCCAGGACGAATTTTGCAGATAAAACAGTGCTTCGAGATCTTCGCAAGCGCCGACAAAGGTTCCGCCGTGTTCGTCGCGTCCGCCTAAGCGCAGACGATCAAACGGGATTGTCTCGAACCAGGCGCGGCGACGGATAAAAGAGCCTGGAGCGGCGGGGACGATCCGATTGGGGACATCGCGACGGTAGGGAAAGGCACGATCGCCGCGATCGTAGACGGCCAGCAAAATGGCGAGGCGATCGAATTCCGGCGGTGGCTCCGTTTCGAGAAGTGGCCGGATGTTGCCACCAAAAGCGCCGAGCTTGGGTCGATCGATCGCGGATTGTTGAATAAAGACGATCGCCTGGGCGATCCAATCCGGCGGGGGGATATTGTCATCGTCGAGAATGCCGACCCAACAACCATGCGCCTCGTGAAAGGCGCGTTGACGGGCGTAGGTTGTGCCTTGGCGTGGCTCGAAACGGTAGCGCAGTGGGGCGTCAGTGCGCCAGTGTTGCGCGTAGTGTTCGACGATCGCGGCGGTGTTGTCGGTACTGTTATTGTCAACAATCAGGACGTCCCATGCCACCGTCTCTGTGTTGCGCTGGTCGCGAAGGGCATCGAGGACGTCTGGCAATCGCGTCGCGCCATTGTAGGTGCAGATCGCGATCGTGATGCTGTGATCTGAATCTGGATCTGGATCTAGATCTGGATCTGGCGGAGTTGCGTCGGACTCACTCGAATCTAGACAAGGTGACTGGCCGTGACCAACGATGGACTCAGGGGACGTCATTGGAGCTGGAATATCACTTGAGGTGCGATCGTGGTGTTGCACATATCTTCTCAATAGCTTGAGTGATCACTTTTTTGAATGCACGTGCTGTCCCATGCAGGCTCCCAAGGTAAAGCTGACGCTGGGCAACGGCGACAACATTCGATCGCCAGTGAACACCGTAGTGCCAGCGGTGGCGCAACAGGCGAAAAATATCGCTGATCGTATAGAGCAGCAACATCGGAAGCTGTTGGTAAGATCGATACTTCATCATGCGTGTCCGATAGCGGCTCAGGCCGATACCGTACATCAACCGAGATAAGTAGTCTTCCGTCAGTCGCCATTCGGGAATATGGTGATGTACCACCATTTTGGGGTTGTACCAAATCTCCCAACCGGCTCGCTGAAAGTGCAAGATCGCTTCGAGATCTTCACTGGCGATCATAAATTCCCCGACACGTCCGATGAGTTCGAGGCGGGGTGGGACGAGTTTAAGCCACAGATCGCGCCGCACGACGAGACCCGCTCCGGGGGGCAAGATGCGAGCCGCTGGTTGATAAAGCAGGGGACGATCGCCGCGATCGGTGAGCGCCAGGAATCCACGAATCCGGTCAAAATTTGCAGGCGGTTCGACTTCATATTCTGGTAATACCCGACTGCCGATCGCCGCTGCTCGGGGTTTTTCCATCATAAATTCATGAGCCGCGATCACCCAGTTGGGTTCGGGCAAATTATCGTCATCGAGGAAACCGACGATCGGGCTGGATGCCGTCTCGATCGCGCGTTGCCGCGCGTAGGCTAGCCCTTGGGTTGTTTCGCGCACATAGAACAGTGGACGATCGACAAACCCTTTGGCTTGATAGTTGGCGACAATCTCGGGTGTTTGATCGCGGCTGTTGTTGTCGATGACCAACACATCCCAGCGCAGCTCAATGTGCTGATCCCGCATATAAAAATAGCAGTTTCGCAGACGATCGAGGACGCGCGGCAGACGTTGTGCGCCGTCATAGGTGCAGATTGCAACGGTAATGTCCACGCGATCGAAATCCTTAGAGGTGTCCGGCCAAGTTCACTGAATGATGATGCAACACAAACCCTGTCACCATCCTAAGTCGGAAATTGTCGAGCCTCAAGGATTTCAGGACAAATATTTAAGTTGATCCGATTAATTAGAAAACGTCAACGAGAACGGTTGCGAATCGCCCCAGTCACCGACCCAGACTTGATATTCACCGGCAGGCCAAGGGCCATCGTAGCTCGGCATTAAACTCGCATTGGTATCGTCAAGACAAGTGCGACCGTCCGGCCCTTTGATGGTGAGCGTCATATCCGCCCCGATCGCGGTTGAGGTCACGCTAGCCGATAGGTCGCTGGTTGCTTGCGATAGGTGAAATGTGTAGTTCGCGGTATCACCAACATAGCCGCAATCGTTCGTGTAGGAATTCCCGCCCGATCGCCCTTCGACCGTGTGCGGTAGCGGCGGCAACACTTCGGCTCCAGCACGGTTTGCGGTCGGTGCGAACAACATCAAACCACCCAGCATCGGAGTCAGCGTGAGCAGGGTTGCGGCTTGGGTTAACTGGCGTTTCGTAAGCATGGGGTTCGACCTCTCGTAATGCGATCGGAGCTAAGGTCTGGGGGTGCTTGTTCGCCTGACGCGAGTGCGGCTCCTGCTCCGGTTCTGTTTTCACTTTAGGTGGGGGTGGTTCCTCATTCATACCGGCTCGTGACACCTTTTCAACCGTCCGCCGTGGAATGATTTTTCTGAGGTTGCGTGATCCTAACAAAAGCTAGGGCAAGCCGGACGATGAATTAGACATCCACAATTTTGAGTGCCGCCTCAATATTTTCACGCACGGCAGCGGCAGCGGCCTGGAAGGCGAGACGATCGCGATCGCTCAGATCCACCTCCTGAATCTGGACAATCCCCGATCGTCCTAACCGACAGGGCGCACCGAGAAAGACATCACTTACGCCATACTCGCCATCCAGATAGGCGGCAGCGCCCACAATCCGAGGTGAATCTTGCAAGATCGCCGCCACCATTTTGCAGGCCGAGGAGGCGGGCGCATAAAAAGCGCTACCTACTTTCATTAGGTTGACGATTTCGGCGCCACCATTGCGGGCGCGATCGAGCAGCCGTTCGATCGCGTCTTCTTCTAACAGTTCGGTGATCGGGACGCCGCTGACGGTGCAGTAGCGGGCGATCGGGATCATCTGCTGGCCGTGGTTGCCGAGAATTAAGGTTTGGACGTCGCGCACATCGGCGTTGAGTTCTGCGGCGATGAAGGTTTCGAGTCGCGCCGCATCGAGGACACCGGCCATGCCCATGACGCGGTGGCTCGGGAGGCCGGTGGCTTTCCAAGCGAGGTAGGTCATGACATCGAGCGGATTGGTGACGACGATGATGATCGCGTCCGGTGAGTGGGCGATCGCGGCTTTGGCGGCTCCGGTGACGATCGCGGCGTTGGTTTGGATCAGGTCGGCGCGATCCATGCCGGGGAGGCGTGGTTTTCCGGCGGTGATGACGACAATGTCGGAGTCGGCGGTGTCGGCGTAGTCGTTCGTACCGAGGATATGGCGGCTATGGTGTTCGATCGCGCAGGCTTGGGTTAAATCCAGGGCGACGCCTTGGGGCCAGCCTTCGAGTAAGTCCAGTAAGACCACGTCGGCGAGGTCTCGTTCGAGGATGCGTTGGGCAAGGGTGCTGCCGACGCGACCGGCTCCAATGATGGATACGCGAGGTTGGCGGTTAGTCGTCACGATCGAGGTCTCTCAAAAATTCGGCTACAGAAAACTCTATAGCGGTCGGGTCAGTCTTGCCCACGATCGTGCCTTTTTTGCTCATATAGCGAAAACCCTAGCTCTGCGGACTGAACGTCAATTATTCGCTTCGATCGCGCATCCAAATTGCCAAGCTATCAGCGACGGTTTCCGCTAACTCTTGCTGCGCCTCCGGATCGACAATCCAGTCATATTCATCGGGATTAATCGCAAAACCAAACTCTAGCAGTACCGCCAGGGTATTGTTCGGTCGCGTTAGGGCAAAATTTGACCAAATCGCTCCGTAGGAGTCGCGATCGAGACGAGTTACTAGCTGACCGTGTAAAAAACGGGCGAGATCCTCCGCTTGGGGGTGATACCAAAAGGTCGAGATTCCCCGCGTGGCGATCGGGTCGCCCCCGTCGGGCAAGGCGTTGTAGTGCAAGCTCAGGGCGATCGTCGGTTCCACCGCATCGATGACTGCCACGCGATCGCGCGGCCACAGATCGGCATCATCATCACGGGTCATCACCACCCGTGCGCCCCGCGCTTCGAGCCGATCGCGAATTAACCGAGAAATCGTCAGCGTCATCTCTTTTTCGGGGTAGCCCGTCGGCCCACGTGTGCCGAAATCCTCCGGGCCACCATGCCCCGGATCGAGCAAAATCGTGGCGCCAGCCAGAGGGCGATCGGCGGAAATCACAGGCGGTTTGCGTAGCGATAACACCAGTGTTGTTTCGTCATAGCGCACACGATAGCCCCACTGTTGACCGGCGTGAACCTCCGGTGCAAACTCAAACCGAAATTCAACCCGATCGGGGTCGAGCTGTTGCCACTGAATACCGCGCAGCCAAGGCAGATCGAGCCAGCGAATGATATCCGTTTCAGCGGTGGTGTTGTGAAGCTGAAGCCGCAGGGTGTCCCGCGACTGATCCACCGACACCGGAACCGCCGACTGTAGGGGAACCCGCAGCTCGATCCAGTCCCCCACATCTGCCATCGCCGCACTACGCATCGTGGCGTGTACCGGCTGACCCTGGGTCGCGATCGTGGCTTCTGCGGCCTTAATCCAGCCGCCATAGTCGAGACGCAACCATTCGCCATCGCGTCCGGTAATGGTGGCGCGAGTTCCCTGGGGAAGGGGCGTCAGGCGTGAGTGATTGGTGGTGGAACCGGTGCGGGCGACGGCTTCGGGGACGCTGACCGTGGCAATTTCGACGGGGCTGGTCGGTGCGATCGTGACGCTACCGCTGCCGGTTTGGGCGATCGATTGGCCGTCCAGTATGGCGCGAAATTCCGGTGCGGTGAACGTTCCGGGCTGATTAAAGGTTGTGCAGTGGCTCCACCGCTGAAATTGAGGCTCGGTCAGTGCTGATGCGGTTGGAAGCGGTTCGTTGCGATTGTTTAGAACGGCGGAGTTTGGCGGCAGTTCCAGCGGGGTCGCTTCAGGGTAGAGCGGTAAGGTTTGATCGCCGATCGTGACGGTGGGGTTATCGATCGCGGCGGGTGCGATCGCGCTGAAGCAGAGGGTTTCGCCGAGTTGACGCTCGATCGCAACCGAAGGCTCGATCGTCGTCGCCGTAAAGTTTTCGGGGTCGTATACCGTCCGCGATTCAGTGCGGGTAATCTGTAGCGCGATGGTTTGATCGCCCTGACTTACGACGATCGTATTATCACCCAGGTCAAGCGGTAGAATCGGCGCAAAATGTCCGCCACGACTGCGCTCGATCGGTTCACCGTTGATCGAAATTGGAGCGTCATCCTCTGATGTACCGATGATGAAAATTTGATCGGAGGTGGTCCTGTGTTCTCGGGGGGGATAGCTAACGAACAGTTCGGCCATAGCAGCATGTGGCAGGGAAAATCCAACGGTGGCCGCCGTCGCGATCGCCACGGTGGCACGGTTGAGCAAATCGCGTGGGAATGGGTTCACAGCAGCCACCTTAGGAAACCGTCAAGGATTGCTTGAATCCTAACACTACAGCGACATCTACCCAGCCAGTAGGGTAGGCACAGCCCACGACGATCAGCCCGCGAATCAGTTCCGTGATGGTGGGCATTGCCCACCCTACAAAACTTAGTAACAAGAACTTTGATCCAGGTTTAGGTTGTGGGCTTCCTTTCCCTGCAATGGGGGGGTAAATACGCATATTAGTCTCAAAGTCGTTTTGGCTATCAAATAATGTTTTTCATGCCGATCGAGAGCATACATAGTCCCCGGCTGAATGAGATGTACGACGCCATCGGCCTCGATCGTCCCTTCTCCAGAGATACAGTAACAAGCTTCCCAATGACTTTTATATTCCAAAAGTGAAGATGTACCGGCCTCAACTATCGTGTCAGTGAGTGAGTAGCCCATTCCATCTTTTTCCAGAAGAAACCGACGACTTTGACCGTTTCCCCAGGCAACATCTCTTTCAGTATCAATAATTTCATCAAGCGTTCTGATAATCATTTTAAGGATGAATAGAGTTGGTAGCTATAGCAGAAACCGATCGTATTAGGATGCTCTTGTTTAAGCTAAAAACCGCACTTCGACAAGCTCAGTGCTCTCAGCTTTTTTGTACGTCCTAACAAAATCGTTTTTTGCTATGGTTGAACATTCAAGAACTTGAATATAGCCGCAGAAATGTTGAAAGTCCAACTAAATATAGCGCCAGTTAGGGTGGGCACAGCCCACCACGATCAGCCCGCGAATCAGTATCCGTGATGGTGGGCAATGCCCACCCTACAAACTACAAACCGACTCAGGTTGCACGTTAGCTTTTGTCAGCCCGATCGCGATCGTAATGCAATTGCACGCAGCCCGCAGCCTGTGTCGCTTTCTCCCGAGCGGTTTCGGCGCTATCCCCGATCGCCAACGCTACCCCCATCCGGCGATAAGGCCGCGACGTTTCCTTACCAAATAAACGCACATCCACCGCCGGATCGCTCAGGGCTTGATCAACACCGGTGTACGAAATCTGATCGGCCTGACGATCGGCCAAAATCACCGCGCTCGCACTTGGTGTTTTAAGCTCGATCGACGGAATCGGTAACCCCAAAATCGCTCGCAAGTGTAGCTCGAACTCATTCAGATTTTGCGACACCAGCGTCACCATGCCCGTATCGTGAGGGCGCGGCGACAGCTCCGAGAAAATGACCTCATCACGCGTTACGAAAAACTCAACGCCAAAAATTCCCGCACCCCCTAGGGCATCGGTCACTGTCTCGGCGATCGCCTCAGCATCGGCAATTTGCGCCGCCGTTAACCCCGTCGGCTGCCAGGATTCTTGATAGTCGCCGCGCTCCTGGCGGTGGCCGATCGGCGGGCAAAAGAGCGTCGGTTTGTCCCACTGACGCACCGTTAACAGCGTAATTTCAAGCTCGAAATCGATAAATTCTTCGATGATGACTTTACTGCTCGCGCCCCGTGCGCCTTCGATTGCGTAATTCCATGCCGTTTCAACCTCGCCCGCCGCTTGAACCGTCGATTGACCCTTACCCGACGACGACATCACCGGTTTGACCACGTTGGGAAACCCAATCTCAGCGCTGGCCGCGATCGCCTCTTCCAGTGAGCTGGCGTAGGCATATTTCGCCGTGCGTACCCCTAGCTCGCGCGAGGCCAGGTCTCGGATGCGATCGCGGTTCATGGTGTAGTTCGTCGCCGCCGCCGTGGGGATGACGGTGTAGCCCGCTGCTTCGAGTTCGAGCAGCTTTTCAGTGCGAATGGCCTCGATCTCCGGCACGATGAAATCCGGCTGGTGTTTTGCCACCACCGCCGCGAGCGCGTCACCATCCAGCATCGAAATCGTTTCGGCCACATCCGCCACCTGCATCGCAGGCGCATTGGCGTAGCGATCAACCGCTACCACGGTGTTACCCAAACGTTGAGCCGCAATGACGAACTCTTTCCCGAGTTCACCCGACCCGAGCAACATAAAGGTTTTTGGAAGTTTGCAATCTACAGGCATGGGATTTCGCTGGGATTTTGTGGGCGTGGGGACACTTTAGAGTGAACACAGGAGAGTGGACACAGGAGAGTGGGCACAGGCCGTTGTGATGGTCGCAACCCACGGTAACGATCGTGCCTGTCTATTATTGATCGTGTCCTCCACACGCCGCGAGAGCGCCTATGAGAGTGTCTGTGAGACCGTAGGCTGACGAAGCCCATTAAAGTTAAGAGCCTCTAGACCGCGCATCTACCCATCGAAAACCATCATGTTAGATCTGAATTCCGCACGCTGGATCGCTCGCTTACGCGCGATTCCGTCGCCTATCCTGCCGATCGCGATCGCCGTTGGTTTCTACGGCGTGATTAATATTTCCTGTTGGATACTCGTCAAAAGTTTGCTGCGTCCCCTCAAAACCAACACCCACCAAATAACGCTGAAAGTTGTTGATCCGGCCTCTGGCGAAACAGAGTTTGATCGCTATTTATCCCAATTTCAAGCCGAAATTTATCCTACTCTACAAGCGATTCAGGCCGAGCGCATCAAGCGGCAATATACCGATATCCTTCAGCGGCAATCATTCCACATCGGCTTAACGGAAATGCTGTACGTCAACTATTTAGCCGCGCTGGTGTTTGCGCCGTTTGCCTCGGCATTAGCGGCCTTTTGCATCTTCGCGATCGGGCGTAACGGCTGGGCGCAAACCGATGAACTGACGATCGATACCTTTAAAGTTGCCTTTGGTGCGACGGTGTTAACCTCAGCGTTTATGCTGATTTTCGACTACAACAACAACATTGCCCGCCAAGTCGAACTCTTCACCCAATACGAAAAACTACAGGGATCGGTTCAAAGCTATCTCGCCACCGGACGCCTCTATGTCAAACCCACGGGTATCACGCTGACGCCGTTTTTCCCATCGGCGCGAGCACAGCAGGCCATTGACCCTGACGCAACCCTGACCGATGAGCCGATCGCCGGTGCGATCGCAGAAGCAGAGACCCCCCCAGCCGCTCAAGTCAAAACAATTTCGTGGATTTACGAACCAAAAACCTTTATCGAGTATGTCGATAATGAGCTGGCTCGCCTGCGATCGGAAACCATTTTTACCCTCGATCCGAGCAGCATCCCCAGCACCAAAGACATCCTCAATCAACTCGAATCTTTCGACAGTAACCCCGTCGTCGAGCCAGCCAATCCCAATCCCGCAAATCCCAATCCCGCGCCCGCCTCTGGACAGTAGATCTCGATGGGACAATCGTTCCGTAATCCCAGTCGTTGCAAACATCGCTAAAGCAATCGATTGTTACCCTCAAGCCGAAACACCATGCCGCGCCCAACTCTCTACCTCGCGATTACCAATCACGGTTTCGGCCATGCCGTGCGTGCCGCCTCGATCGCCGCACAAATTCAGCAGCTCGACCCCGATATCCTGCTCATCCTGGCGACCACCGCGCCGCGCTGGCTGCTCGAATCCTATATCCCCGGCGACTTTATCTACCGTCCCCGTGCCTTTGATATCGGCGTGGTGCAGCCCGATAGCCTGACGATGGACTACGACGCGACTCTGGCGAAACTGCGCGAAATCCGCGATCGCGCCCCGCAGCTCATCAAAAGCGAAGCCGATTTTCTCCGCACGAATCGCGTCGATCTTGTGTTCGGCGATATCCCGCCGCTGCTCGCCCCGATCGCCAAAGCCGCCGGGATTCCCTGCTGGATGACGAGCAATTTCGGCTGGGATTTCATCTATCGGCCTTGGGGGGGTGAGTTTATCGAGCAGGCGGATTGGATTGCGGAGTGTTTTGGGCAGTGCGATCGGCTGTTTCGGTTGCCGCTGCATGAGGAGATGTCGGCATTTCCGGCGATCGAGGATGTGGGTCTAACGGGGGGGACGCCGAAGGTTGACGCGGATGTGTTGCGCGATCAGTTTCAGATCGATGCACCGCGCGACAAGACGATTTTGCTCAGTTTTGGCGGCCTCGGGCTGGCGAAAATCCCTTACGAAAACCTGGCCGAATTTCCCGACTGGCAGTTTATTACGTTCGATCGCGCTGCGCCGGATCTGCCGAATTTACGCTTGGTTGCCGATTACAACTTGCGCCCGGTGGACTTCATGCCGCTGTGTGGCCGGGTGGTGTCGAAGCCGGGGTATAGCACGTTTGCGGAGGCGCTGCGGTTGGATGTGCCGATCGTGACGTTGACGCGGGAGGGGTTCGCCGAATCGCCAATTTTGCTGGAGGGATTGCGAGAGTACGGCTGGCATCAGGTGATTGCGCCGAACGAGTTTTTCGGGCGATCGTGGGACTTTTTGCGGTCAGACATAATCGCGCCTCGGTGTTCGGATGGCTTGGATAAACGGGGCAGTGAGACGATCGCGGCGGAGATCGTACGGACGATCGCGACGCGCTGATTGATGATCAAAGTGAGATAAACAAGCTTTTGGTTGTTAAAGTAAGGTAGAGAGGTGTTTTTGCTCGCACTGTCGCAAAACTGTCGCGGAGACGGGTCAAGATATTGCATCTCGATGATCAGGACGCCTCCGGGCGCACACTCTCGATCGTCCCCACTCTTAAATTCATGCTCGGATTGATGTCCGGGTTCAACAAAGGTTATAAGCACTATGGCAACAGAAACCCTGGCACTGACGCCCGAAAACGTCGAGAAAGTTCTCGATGAGCTGCGCCCATATCTGATCGCAGATGGCGGCAACGTTGAGCTGACCGATATCGAAGGCCCGATCGTCAAGCTGCGTCTCAATGGCGCGTGCGGAACCTGCCCCAGCTCGACGATGACTCTGAAAATGGGAATCGAGCGCCGTTTACGCGAATACATCCCCGAAATTTCTGAAGTTGAGCAAGTGCTATAGATTGTGGCTCTGGAGCTCCAGAGCTTAATCGACGACAAATTGGGCGATCGTGCTGTGGACGAAACCGCAGGGCGATCGCTTTTGTGCTGATTCTGATATGGCAAAGAGCGAAATGATTCGGGCACTCGTAGCGCAGGCGTCTCGTCATCGGTGTCTCGCCTGCCCGATGTTCAGAAAAACTAGAGCAACCTAAAGTCCCTCTAAAGTCCCTATTGCGCTTCATCTAAGCTGACACAGGTTGCATCTAAGATATTCGTGCCATAGGGGTCATACACCTTAAGATATGTCCCGCCATCCCACAAGTCTTCCAGATCGTAAAGTGTATTGTCGTTAGCGCGAAACGTATACACCCAAGAAAATCCGGTATTGGTCGCCTCGCCGCCATTGAGGGTTAAATTGCCAAAGTTCTCGCTCGTAGATTCATAGCGATAGGTTCCCATGCCCCCATCACCCATTCGCCCGGTCTGACTCGTGGATGTGGTGTCTGAGATGGCGATCGTGAACGATCCATCCGATCGCGTCCAATAGCCTTCCACACTGAGTCTGTGGACATCTTGGCAAAAATATTCGCCGACGGTGAGCGCTTGGATCGGAGCCGCAAGGAGGAGACCACTGATAAATCCGATCGGTAATGAAAATGAATAATTCATGGTTAAGCGAGGAAATGAGATGCCTAGTATTGATCGCACGATCGCATCGTATATTGTGCGATCAATGATTGGGCATGGTCGATATATTGGCCGATTGACGGAGAATTGCGACTTTCATGATCGCGATCAAGCGTTTGCTTTGGTCTGGTTTTGATCGATCGCCGATCGATGCTGCAACCACCATAGCAACGCCGAAACGCTCCCCGCGACGCAAATCTCGCCGCGCTGAAGGCACGACCATAACTCACTGACGGGGATGGCAACGACTTCGATATCTTCGGTGGTGTCAAGGGCTTGGGGATGGGTCGCGATCGCGTTGCGGGCGAGGAAAATATGGGTGGAATGGGTCGTTTTGACGGGGTTGTCGTAGAGCGTGACGATCGGTTCGAGGGGGTCGCTGGTGTAGCCGGTTTCTTCGCGTAGTTCGCGAGTGGCGGCAACGATGGGATCTTCACCGGGATCGACGCGACCGGCGGGCAGTTCGAGCAAGATGCGCTCGGCTCCGTGGCGGTATTGCCGCACGAAGATAACGCGATCGTCGGGCGTGACGGGCAACACCAGAGCAATATCGGGACGAACAAACAGATAAAAATCGTCGATCTGCTGGCCGTTGGGTAGATCCACCTCATCGCGACGCAGGCGACACCAAGGCCGATCGACTTCCCAGTGCGATCGGCGGGTTTTCCAGGGCTGGAGCTGGGTCGGCGGAATCGAAAAGGGTTGAGACATAAACGTTTTTGGTGATGTTTTAAGTCAGTATCTTTCTGTCATGATTTCACCTGCGTTTAACGAAATTCCGCAGACCCCGAGCAACCATCCAGTCGTCGAATGTCTGTGAGTTGAACAGCGACAAGATCGCCAACTCGTTGTATCCACGTAGATCGATGATTAAGTTATGAACTTTCTTTCTTTTTTTGAGTTGTTTTACGTAATACAAACCACCGAGATTGGTGTGACTAAATATGACAGCCTTCTTGCTTAAGTAATTTCACGTCATCTCGATTGAGGTGTCGGTATCATGGATGCACACACAAGCCCCGAATGTCCGCGCTGCAAACAACATACGATCGTCCAGACTGGAGCCAATGAATGGGGATGCTTAAGCTGCGGCTTTTCCCGATCGCTGATGCTAAAACAGTCTCTATCAAATGCTTCCAAGACTTCAATGCCAAATCGTAGCGCCAATCGAGATACGTGGTTTCCTTTAGTATGGACGTTATTTCTCGCGATCGTGATGGCCGTATTCTTTACTGGAACATTACAAGTGCGGATTAATCCAGATACAGCCAGCCTAGGCAATAATACGCAAGAACGTCGTTTGTGAGGCTCTCGCGCGATCGCGGCGGGCGACAAAATTTATCAGAAAAATGGGTTTAAAACCCCGTCCTTCCAGGACGGCTTTGCCGG
>CAZFJL010000063.1:0-23718 GCA_964518905.1 uncultured Geitlerinema sp.
TCGGTGTTTGGCAATAATCAGGTGGAGGTGACGGAGAAGGCGGCGCGGCGGTTGGGGCGGGATTTGTATCCGGGGTTGCGCGATCGGATCAAGAGGCAGCAAAAGCGATCGCAAGGGGATGCAGATTTAATCGCGCAGCGGTTTGTGTTGCAGTGTGTGTTGGCGATGTTTGCTGAGGATCGGGGGTTATTGCCGGAGAGTTTGTTTGTGCGGTGTGTGCAGGATTGTATTAATGGCGAGAGTTCCTATGATGTGATTTCGCTTGGGTTGTTTCGGGAGATGAATACGCCGGGGATGACGGCGGCGGGGCGGTTTGCGGGGGTGGATTATTTTAATGGTGGTTTGTTTGCGACGATCGACAGTTTGGATCTGACGCTTCAGGAGTTGAAAATCCTGGAGGTGGCGGCGTTGGAGGATTGGGGAAAGGTGCGTCCGGCGATTTTTGGCAATATTTTCGAGTCGGCGATCGACCAGTCGGAGCGGCACGCGCAGGGGATTCATTACACGTCGGAGGCGGATATTATGCAGATTGTGCGTCCGACGATTTCGCGGTTTTGGGAGGAGAAGATCGAGGCGGCGAATACGATCGCGGCGTTGGAGCTGTTACAGGCGGAGTTACGGGATTATCGGGTGCTTGATCCGGCGTGTGGTTCGGGGAATTTTCTTTATTTGGCGTATCAGGAGTTGAAGCGAATTGAGCGGGATTTGTTGGACAAGATTGCGGAGCGGCGACGATCGCCGCGTGATCAAATCCAGATGGGGTTTGTGACGCCGTTACAGTTTTTTGGGATTGATAAAAATCCGTTTGCGGTGGAGTTGGCGCGGGTGACACTGACGATCGCGCGAAAAGTGGCGATCGATCGGTTAGATTTGCTTGAACCTGCCTTGCCATTGGATACCTTGGATAATAATGTTGTGTGTGAAGACGCATTATTTTATAAGTGGCCAAGAGCGAACGTAATTATTGGTAATCCCCCATTTTTAGGTGGAAAAACCATGCGTAAAAACTTGGGAGAAGAATACCTAAATCGAATATTCACTAAATTTTCTGATGTTAAGGATTCCGTTGATTTTTGTGCCTACTGGTTTCGGATAGCACACCAAAACTTAGATTTGAATGGCAGCGCTGGCTTGGTTGCCACAAACTCTATTAGCCAAGGTAAAAGTCGAAAAGCTTCGCTAGACTACATTATCAAAAATGGGGGGATCATTCATGAAGCAATTTCCTCACAGGTCTGGTCGGGTGATGCCAATGTTCATGTGAGTATTACTAACTGGAGTTACAAAAAAACAGACATTTGCTATTTAGATAATGAGCCAGTTGAACATATTAACTCTTCCTTGAAAAGCTTAATCGATATCAGCCAATCCTATCGACTTACTGCCAACATGGATCGATGCTACACGGGGGTAACTCCGGTTGGAAAAGGTTTTATTGTTTCCTCTACGCAAGCACAAGCATGGATCAAAGAAGATCCTCGATATGCCTCTGTCGTCGTCCCTTTACTTGAGGGGGGAGTTCTTGCTTCTGGAGTTCTTAAAAAATTAGATCAATGGATTATTGACTTTAACAATATGAGTCTTGAGGAGGCCAGCACGTATAAAAAACCCTTTCAATGGGTTGAAGAGAGCGTCAAGCCAGAAAGATTCAAAAATAGACGATCGACGTATAAAGATTATTGGTGGAAGCTCGGTGAGAAAAGATCGGCAATGCGTCAAGCCCTAAAAAACTTGTCACAATACTTCGCCGTTCCTCAAACATCAAAGTGGGCAATCTTTGTTCCTTGCTCAATCAACTGGCTTCCCAATGCCAGAACACGAGTCGTTGCCTCCGAGGACTTTTATCTACTAGGTGTACTCACCTCTGCATTGCACCGAGTTTGGATGCATTCCCAGAAATCAACACTCAAAGCGGATATTTCCTACACCCACAATACCTGCTTTGAAACCTTCCCATTTCCCCAAACCCCATCAGAAAAAATCGTCCAACAAATCCGCCAAACCGCGATCGACCTCCACGACTATCGCAGCCAAATGATGGAAAAACATCAATACGGCATCACCAAACTCTATAACCAATTCTTCCACGAACCCGCCAGCCAACTCTACAAACTTCATAAACAACTCGACCAACTCACCCTCCAAGCCTACGGCTTCAGCAAAACAGACGACCTCCTCGAACAACTCCTCAACCTCAACCTCCAACTCGCCGCCAAAGAAAAAGCCGGAGAACCCATCATCGGCCCCTGGGACCCCAGCCAACCGCCAAAACCTCACCGCTGAAACACCCGTAAACCATCCAACCGCCAAAACGGAACCGCCGGAGCCGATCGCCGCGTATTCGTCGCACAATGTACATTCCCACTTCGCAACTGATAATACCCATCATCAATAAACTCCACCCCTAACCCCAACGCACCAAGCCGCGCCGACACCGCCGATCGCACCGGATTCTCGCCACCCCGACCCACCACCGGATCACCCACCACCACCACCCCATTCACCCACAGCGAATTCACCGGATTCGACCAAATCGCCCGCCCTTCCAAATCAAACACCACCGGCAACGCTACAATCCGATCGTCACTTAAGCCAAACTCCGATCGCAACTGACCCCGCACCACCGCCAGACGATCCCGCTCGATCGCCTGATTATGCGCCACCCAATCCCGATCCGCCAACAGCCGATCCACCGTTGTCACCGTCCCATTCGGCAACGTCAGCGACTCCCCGCCAAACCCACGATCACGCCACGCCTCTAGCAGAGCCAAACCCGCCTGGGGCGAAACGATCGTCGCCACGTTGCCCCCCTCAGGATGCGGCAAAAAGCCGATAATTTCGTCCACATGACGAATGTGTAGCCAGCTCGTGTCAAGCTCCACCGCCGGAGCTTGCAACTCCTGCGCCGCCAAAAAATTGATTAAATCCGGGTGAAACGAGGAGGTCGATCGCCCGTAATAAATTCGCCCCAAGGGAAACCCCGGAACCGGCGGCGATACCTCCAGATTGCCGTACCAGTCCAGCCAACGATCGGCCTCCGGGAGCGATCGCGGTGTCGTCACTCGCAACAGGCTAAAATTTGGCGCCAGTAACGTCTTGGCAAACCGATCCTCAGCATAAACCCCCGGCGAATTTTGCCGCACCCCGTCGAGTACCACCGGTGTCGTCTGCCAGGTCGCAAACCCCGCCACGCCCGGAGTTTGCGTATAGCCCAGCTCCATCGTGTCCTGCATCCACAGCGTCCCCACCGTTTCGCGCACCACGTTGACACCACGCGGCTCGACGATCGCCGCCAACTGCGTCGCAAACCGGCGCGTATCGGGAATATCCGTCACGTAGACCGTTTCCACCGGGGCAAAACTCGGGGGCATCAGCCAGGGCGTGACCCGGAGCTGGAGCCGATCGCGGGTCTCCGTTTTCGGGCTGGCCTGATCCCGTACGATCGCCTTGATCGTCATTCGGCCATCCCACACCGCAGCGCCCTTGTTTTTCGATAATCCCGTCGCAAAGGCTCGCGCTTCAATGCCCAACACCACGTCTCGGCTAAAGACGATCGGAGCGTTACCACTGGTGTTAATGGCGCTCCAGCCGCGTGCGGTGCGCTGAAACAGATTGACGTAGGGACGGGCGGCAGGATCAAGGCTGAGGCTGAGTTTGGCGGTGGCGGGGATGCTGGCGGGCAACAGCAGGCGCAGCGTGGCGAGATCGCGATCGTCGCCCTTGTCCTGAATTGTGCGATCGAGCGCATCCGGTTGACCGTCGCGATCGTCATCATCGAGATTCACCGGCACAAACGCGCCCCGCGACCAGCGCCACTGATCGCGATCAGCCAAATCACTCGCCCCAATCACCCCATCGCGATCGGTATCGCCGACCAGAGTGAGCCGATCCACCGGTTTTAAGGGGCGATCGGTGTTGGGTTCAATCTTGGGATCGCGAGATGGCTCAACCGGCGTTTCGCTGACCAGTTCAGGTGGTTTCGCGATCGCCTCTTTCGGACTTGTGGCATCGACCACCCGATCCGGCGATCGGCCAAAGCCGGAAATTGGCTCATAGATCGGCGCGGTGTTGCCGAGAGTGTTGGACGGCGCGATCGACGATCGGGTATTGGGCGCGGCGGGATTGGGGGTGACTTCGTCCAGCGATCCGGAGTCGGAGACCGAATACAGCTCGGCGATCACATCCCGCGAGCCGTCCCGCGATCGCCGTTCCCGCTGCTCCTGCGCCAACATCACCCCGCAGCCTGACAGCACGATCAGCCCGAAGATCGTTATCGATCGCCCACTCGCGATCGTCCATCGTCCGCCGTTCAAGCGTTTACCCTCATTTGCTCAATTTTGGCCTAACGTTGCCATGCCAAACCTAATCCCACGACACGCGATAGAGCGTGAACAGCTCGCCTTCTTTGCGCTTGGTTTTCGTCACGCCCGCATCTTTGAGCAACTGTTTCCACACCGTCGCCGATTCGAGTTCGACCTCTAGCCCGAGATACATCTCCAGCAGCGCCCAATCGTCTACCAGATCCGTTTCCGTATCGATCGCATCAAACACAAACACACCACCGGGCTTCAGCACCTTTCGCACCGCGTCCAACACCATCGCCCAATAGTCCAACGGGTAATAGCAGCTAAACCCCGTGGCGATCGCCAGATCAAACGATTGCAGCTCGTAGTCCAGCAAATGCGCCGGAGCTTTGCGAATGCTCTTAAACAGCTTCGAGTTGAGCTGCGGAGCGCGAGCCTTAATAATGTCGTGGGCAACGCCAGAAATATCCTGACCGTGGAACAACGCGCCCCACTCGACCCAGGGATAAATCAAAAAGCTAATACCGCAACCGATATCCAGACAGCGCTGTTTCGCCTTGGGTTTGGCAATTTTCCAAAACTGCGAGGCCACACGCGAGGACAGCTTACCCGTCTGCCAGTCGGTAAACACGCTCAGGTCTGCCGCCTCGTCCGGCAGGTCGATCGCCTCGCCCTTCAGCTCGCGATCGAAGCGTTGCGCCACGGTGGGAATGCGATCGCCAATCAGCTCGCTCAAGCCATCCCCGAGCTGCCCGATGTTGCTCGTTTCCCACGTATTCGCAGTTTTACTAGACTTACCAGCATCGCCCTGAAAATTCATCACGCTCGTCCCAACGCTATGCGTTTTGTCTTGGCGGTTTGTTCTACTTGTTCCAAACCTCGATCGGCTTGAGATTGCTTAGATGGCTGACGATCTGGAATGACCGAAAATCTAAACGGGTCTCAACGCGATCGGGCTGCATTCCATTATGCATCGTGGGTTTCATGTTCCCGCAGCCGCCAACGCAAATTTCCCGACTTTCTAGCGTTGGCATTTGCCCTACATCGCCGCCATATCAAATAGCAAGATTTCCGCATCCGCAGACGTACCCGTCAGCATTAATTGTGTTTCCTGCTCGATCGCCGCTCCATCCCCCGCCGTCAGCGTCTCACCATTCAACAACACCGACCCACGCGCCACCTGCAACCAGGCCGCTCGTCCTTGGCTCACCGAATGCTCAACCGATCGACCATCCGCTAACACCGCAGCGTACAGATCGATCGCCTGATGGATTTTGACCGATCCCTCACGCGCATCATTCGAGCCGATTAAGGTGAGGGAATTACGAGTGTTTTTGAGATTAAAATGAGTCTCTTCATAGCTCGGAGGAATGCCAAATTCGTTGGGCTGAATCCAGATTTGTAATAGATGCACCGGCTCCGTTTTGGAAGCGTTATATTCGCTGTGGCGAACCCCCGTCCCGGCAGACATTCGCTGCACATCTCCCGGACGAATTACCGACCCGTTGCCCATACTGTCTTGATGCTCTAATGCGCCGCTCAAGATATACGTGATGATTTCCATATCGCGGTGTCCGTGGGTATCAAAACCACGGCTGGGCGCGATTTTATCTTCATTAATCACGCGCAAACTCGCAAATCCCATGTGCTGCGGATCGTAGTAGCTACCGAAGGAAAATGAATGGTTGCTATCGAGCCAGCCAAAGTTGGCAGAGCCGCGATCGTGTGCCTGTCGAATCGTAATCATAGTGATCTCCCGTGATATATCGATGTCGGTAAGTGAGCAGAGTGTTTTGGGGACACCCTAATTATGGTATTAATTCTTTTAGGGGACAATACTTGATTTTAAGGACTCACTGTTTCCATAACAGCGACAATATTAAATGAATCACCATGATGGATCGGCTAGAGCAGATGCGGGCGTTTACGCAGGTGGTGGTGTCAGGCGGGTTTGCGGCGGCGGCGCGTGAGTTGGGGGTGTCACGATCGGCGGTGAGCAAGCTTGTGATCGCGCTGGAAAATCATTTGGGGGTGCAGCTTCTGCATCGCAGTACGCGGGTCGTCAGCCCGACCGAAACGGGGCTGGCTTTTTATGAACGCTGTGTCGAAATGTTGACGACTTGGGAAGAGGCGGAGCGATCGGTGATGCAGCTTCAGGCAGAACCGAAGGGCAAGCTACGGGTGAACGCACCAATGACGTTTGGGGCGATGCATCTGGCTCCGGCGATCGCGGATTTTATGGCGCAATATCCCGATTTGCGGGTACAGCTCACGCTGAACGATCGCTTTATCGACCCGATCGAAGAAGGGTTTGACGTAACGGTGCGGATCGCGGAACCGCAGCCCACGTCGAGCCTGCTGGTGCAGCCCTTAGCGCCCGCCGAACGTTTACTCTGCGCGTCTCCGGCCTATCTGGAAAACCACGGAACGCCGACGCATCCGATCGATTTGCGCGATCATTCTTGTCTGTACTACGGACACATCGCCAGCCAGCATAATGTCTGGACGTTCACGGGAGCCGATGGTGAGCATACGATCTCGGTGCAGGGATCGCTCTGCTCGAATAATGGCGAAGCGCTGATGCATGGAGCAATTCGTGGTCTCGGGATTGCGCTGCTGCCGCGTTTTATCATCGACGAGCCTTTACGATCGGGCGCGTTGGCGATCGTCTTGCCAGATTATCGTTCGCCAGACCTCGCGATCGAGGTGCTCTATCCCGTAAGCCGTCACCTTTCGAGCAAAATCCGGCTGCTGGTGGATTTTTTGCACGCCCGTTTTCGATCAATTTAATTCAACTATTCAACTAAATTTCACTCGTTACACCACAGCAAAGACCGGATTTCTAAGCAGAAACCCGGCCTTTGCAACTTTAAAGTATGGGCGATACTGGATTTGAACCAGTGACCCCTTCCGTGTGAAGGAAGTGCGCTACCCCTGTGCTAATCGCCCGCGTGCAAGCTGTTTGCTTCGCAGGTAAAAATAATATCACCATTCCGATCGCCCGCAACAGTTCGGCGGAATGAATTTTCTCGCAACGATCCGAGATCCGATTTCTCGATTTCAAACATCTCACCGACTTAGCTACCCGTAAGCGCACCCCACACCAGCCGCGCGATCGCCACCGTTCCCACGATCGCCAAAATCGTCACCACCACGATCGCCGCGATCGCGACCACCGCGACGCCCTGACTCGATCGCGATTCTGTCCCCGGCGCGATCGTTTTCGCCGAGGGCTGCGCCGATCGCATCTCGGGAAAAGCCGCAGGCGAAGCGTCGCGCAGCACCCCAGAGGCGGGCGCGTCGGGAAGCGTATCGAGATGCGCTTCGAGCAGCTCGACATTTTTTACATTGGCTTTCCAGGCCACATCCACCAGATCCCCCAACACCGGCACAACCCCCACCAGCGTCTCGAAAATCACATTAAACGCCATCTTGCCGATCGCCTCGTTCGGAGCGCCCGCCTTCGCCGCCTCCCAGATGATATAGGCCGAAAACACCGCGCCGAGACAATCCCCGCCACCGGGCAATAAACCCAGAATCGGATCGAGACCAAAGCGGTAGGGCGTACCGGGAATGGGAATCGCGCGATCGAGCAAATTGCTAAAACTTTTCAGGCGTTTCAGTACCTGGGCGCGAGACGTTACAGAGGAGGTCGGCATGGGGGTTAATCAGAACGAGTGGCGCGAGCTGAATGTGTAGGAGCCTTAGGAGACGGGTTCTGTTACCGGTATCGCAGGTTGAGCCGCGCTTTCGACCCGTCCCGTGGCGACATCCTGAGAGTCGCCGAAGCGCTCGATGCGGTAGCGAACAAACCGATCGCAATCACGATCGGGGTCAATTTGGAGCGTATCAGGCAACTGGGTATGACAGACAAACGGCGGGCTCGATCCCAAAAACTGCGATGGGGTCAGTCCCTCCGCGTTACTCAAATCGCCACCTAAAAGCTCTGCATCTTGTAAGTCTGCGGTATTCAGAGACGCCCCCCGCAAGCTGGCTCGCCAGAGAATCGCCCCGTGTAAATTGGCGCGTTCGAGCTGGGCGCGATCGAGGCTGGCATCTTCCAAATTGGCATGGGTCAAATCCGCTTTGCTTAATAGCGCCCCATCCAGATTAGCGCGTCGAACATTAGCGTCGGGGAGCTGGCTGCCGACGAGCAACGCAAACCGCAAGTCGGCATGACTGAGGTTGGCGTTACTCAGATTAGCCAAATCCAAATCTGCATTGCTTAGATCTGCATCCGCCAGACGTGCCCCAGATAGATTCGCACCCATCAGCGCCGCATTGCCCAAACGAGCCGCCGTTAAGTTTGCCTCCTGCAAATTGGCGCCGATCGCCAAGGCCGAAAATTTTCCACGGGTCAACATACAGCGCGTCTGCCAGGGGATCACGTTCGCGATCGGCCAATGCCACTGCCAGCGAGGATTGTAGTTCGTATGCGAATAGGGCAGATAAGCACGGGGATCAAACAGAACGTCAAACTTAAAATCCGATAGCTCACTCGGGACGCACAACTCCCGCGAAAGATTCAGCTTCGCCAAATATGCCCCCGGCGCGTACAGTCCCGACAGCGATTGATTGCCGCGATAGAGCGTCTCGATCGCCTTGATCCGTCCACCCTCGCCCGTACTTTGCCCACTCTCAAACGGCGTCACCAGCGCCGAGTTAATCACCTGCCAAGCCTCGCGATGTTTCTGCGCCAACCGCGCATCGCTACCATTGAGCCAATTAAAAATCGCCAACAGCAACGCCAGCCGCCCAAACAGCAGCAGCAGCTTAAACAGTGCTAAATTTTCCAGCACATCGGCCAATTCACGCAGCCGTATTTCGATCCAGGTTCGTTCAAACCAGCGTTCAAAGCGGGTAAACCAGCCCTGAAACGGACGTGATGTTAAGGGGGGAGTTTTGGCTCGATGGTAGAGGCGATCGATCGCCGCTTGCAGTTCAGCATGGCGATCGCTGGGGTAGATCTTCACGACGGCTTGCAGTGCAGGAGAGAAAAGAACAGACGGATTGCCGACACAAGGATAGAAATATTCGAGTGATCAGACCAATCGAGCGATCAGTTAAGTTAAGCCTAATCTGATTCGTCTTGCACCCCATATTCTGCCCGATCGCCCTCAATCCGTTAGCCTAAACCTTGGTTGTTCCACCAAGATCCCCATGACTCCCCCTCTCACCGCGATCGGAGCCGATCGCCTCGCCCACACCCTCAGCACTACCGAAAATCTGCTCATCATCCAAGACCTTGACGGCGTGTGCATGGACTTGGTCAACGATCCGCTGACTCGTCAAATCGATCGCGGCTATCTCTATGCGTCCCAGGCGTACGAGGGACACTTTTTCGTGTTGACCAACGGCGAACATACCGGCACGCGCGGCGTCAATCGTATCGTTGAGCGGGAGATTGGGGATGCTGAAACGGCGCGATCGCAGCGATCATACTTACCGGGACTCGCTGCCGGTGGCGTCCAGTGGCAAGACCGCGATGGCATCGTGTCCCATCCCGGCGTCAGCGATCGCGAATTGGCCTTTCTGAAAACGGTTCCCGATCGCATTACCGCCACGCTGCGGGCGTACTTTGCCGATCGATCCGCCGCTTTAAAGGCTCTAAATCTTGACCCGGAACAGATCCACGACGCGATCGCCGCCGCCGTCCTCGATAACATCGCCTCACCGACGGCCAACCTCAACGCCCTCTACCATCTCCTCAACGGCAATACCGAGACCTACGCCGAGATCCAGCGATCGATGCAAACCCTAATGGAAACGCTCTTGGCCGAAGCCAAACAGCAGGGACTCGGCGACTCCTTTTTCATTCACTACGCCCCCAACCTCGGGCGCGACGATCGCGGCATCGAACTCGTACGCTACGCCACCGACGGCGACTCCGGCACGACGGATTTCCAATTTATGCTGGGCGGCGCGATCAAAGAAGCGGGCGTGCTGGCGCTGCTGAATCGCTACTATCGTCGTCGCACTGGCATCGCTCCCCTCGGCGATGACTTCAGCGCTCGCACGGCTCCGCGAACCCATGAGGCGTTACTCGCGTTGGTCGTCGATCGCTTCGATCCCTTACAGATGCCGACGATCGTTGGGGTGGGCGATACCGTGACTAGTACGGTCGAGGTTGTAAACGGTCAACCCGTTGCACGACGTGGCGGCAGCGATCGCAACTTTTTGCAGTTGGTGCAGGCGATCGGCTCTCAGTTTGAGCGCGAAAATTTAGTCGTCTACGTTGATAGCAGCCAAGGTGAACTCAAAAATCGTCAAGCGGTCACGCTGGGTTATGTCGCAAATCAGCCGATCCTAATCTCGGGGCCGGGAGACGATCGCGACCTCGATGATCCGCTCCAGCTTGACGTGGTGCTGGCGGGAGGATATCGGCAATACTGCGAGATTTTTGCGGCGGCGGCTCGCGATCGGTGAGACCGATCGCGACGAAATGTCCCTAAGGCGCTATGTTTGAGCCTGAGATCGAGAGTTGAGTTGTGGGACCTAAGCGGAATCGATGCCCACGAAACCCCCAGAGTTGTATCACACTATGCCATCTTGAGATCTCGCCATCATCCATTCTACGTTTGGTCACCATGTCCGAAATTGCAATCACCGTTAATGGTGAATCCCGCACCTGTCCCCCCCGAACAGCAATGCCGCAGTTTCTGGAACAGATGGGACTCAATCCGCGCTTGGTGGCGGTCGAGTATAACGGCGAAATTTTGCATCGTCAGTTTTGGGAAACCACAATGATGCAACCCGGCGATCGGCTCGAAATCGTCACGATTGTCGGTGGTGGCTGAACCAGCCTCAACCTCAGCCCCAACCTCGACCTCGACCTCGACCTCGACCTCGACCTCAATCTACGGCAGGCTTGGCTTACGTAGATCCACCATCCAGCCACAGAACATTCATATAGAACATTCCCCAATCAAACATTCGCACAGTCTCGTTAAATCCCGACCTGGCAATGATCAAATTGATGGATTTGTACTCACCAGTCGCCTGAAAGTCGGTACTCGGTACATGAACCCTTCTCCACGCACCACTAATCTCGCAGCATTTGTCCCCCTTGCAGTTTTATGTCTGTTTCTTTCGCACTGATTGCGGTTGGTGCCTTTGGTTCGATCGGTCTCGGATGTGGCGTCCTCAGCTATCGTCTGGCTCGTCAGCACCTGTTTGATTCATTAACCGGTCTGCCACGACAGATCGGCTGGCTACGCTATCGTGCTTTTGGCCTTGGCCAACGTCAAGTCAAAAATCATTGGGCGATCGCCATTGATCTCAATCGTTTCAACACCATTCGCTACTGCTTAGGGCGCGACGTGAGCGATCACCTACTCGTGAGCGTCAGCGATCGCATCAAAGGCAGTTTGACGAAAGACGAATATTTGATGCGAACCGGTGAGGACGAATTTACGATCGTGCTCTCCGCCGAGTCCAACTCTCCCCGCGCCTTAGAACTCGCCAATACCGTCCGTCGCCTGATGCGTCGCCCATTTTGGGCGGATGGTCAGCCTCTATTTATCACCCTGAGCTTGGGGATCGCCAGCAGCGACGGCGGCGAACTACACGAAACCCTAGGCGCAGCACGAGTCGTCATGTATCGCGCGAAAGCCACCGGTCAACGCTACCCAGCCGTCTTTGATAAAACTGTTCGCACCCAATCGATCGCCAAGCTACAGCTCGAAATCGATTTGCGCGAATCGATCTCCCACAGCCGTGTTCTGAGCTCCACATTTGACAGCAATGCTGATGTTCGTGGCCTAGAACTCACCGAAGATAGCTCACAGTTTCCCCACTCCGAACTCGGCGAAGAGTTTCGCGTTAACTATCAGCCGATCGTTCACCTGGGCAGCGGGGAACTTCGCGGATTCGAGGCTTTAATGCGCTGGGAACATCCCAGTCGCGGGCGTGTGTCTCCTGTCGAGTTTATTCCCGTATGCGAGGAAACGGGCTTAATTATTCCCCTGGGTCAATGGATTTTACAAGAGGCTTGCCACCAAGCTCGGCAGTGGGCCGCCCATGTACCGACGACCCATCCGCTGTTTGTGAGCGTGAATGTGTCCGGCAAACAGCTCCAGATGCCAGACTTTATCGATCGCCTACGTGAGGTCATCCGCAAGAGTGGCATCACCAGTGCAGCACTCAAACTAGAGATCACCGAAAGTACGGCGATGGAGGACGTTGAAGCCACCTTTGAGATGTTTCGGCGACTACGAAAACTCGATATCAACCTCGGACTCGATGACTTTGGTACGGGCTATTCATCCCTGAGTTATCTGCATCGTTTACCCGTACAAACGTTAAAGCTCGATAAATCCTTCGTTCAGGATCTCGAACACAGCCGTGAAAGTCAGGCGATCGCCAAAACGATCGTTGCTCTAGCACGAACGCTACGGCTCAAGACGATCGCCGAAGGGATCGAAACCGTAGCGCAACTTCGCTTTCTGCAAGCTCTCGGCTGTGACTACGGTCAAGGCTACTGGTTCTCTCCCCCTCTCGCACCACATCAAGCCTCCCAGCTTCTGGTCCAGACACCAGAATGGGGACGATCGCCTCAACAGTCGCGTTCGCCGGGTCTTACCCCTTAAAACGGATCGATACGACGTGCAGAGACGACGTGCAGAGACGACTTGCACAGGCAAATTTGGCACGTCTCAACCTGCCAAAAAATGAGACCTTTTCCAAAGCAACATCAAGCCAGTTCGCGCGATCTAAAATTGCTGCGATCGCAAGTTGATTTACCTCTGTATCAAAGGGCTTTACAATCGGTTAACACTAAATACTGTCGCTATGGGCACAAACAGGCCCTCCCGCATCTCCGAAGGATCACAGAATCCATCGGACTTGTCTGCGCGGAAACGTTCCTGCTCCCCCTTGGGGTAAGGCTCGTGGTCAATGACCGTTCATAGCACCCGACCCTAGATCGAAAACATGAAAGACCTGACTCGCTATCGCAATATCGGCATCTTCGCTCACGTAGACGCGGGAAAAACGACGACCACCGAACGCATTCTGAAGCTCACCGGCAAAATCCACAAAATCGGTGAGGTGCACGATGGTGCAGCTACCACGGACTTCATGGAGCAGGAGCAAGAACGCGGTATTACGATTCAGTCGGCTGCGACGAGCTGCTTCTGGAAAGATCACCAGTTCAATATTATTGATACGCCGGGTCACGTTGACTTCACGATCGAAGTGTATCGTTCGCTGAAAGTGCTCGACGGCGGCGTCGGCGTCTTCTGCGGTTCCGGCGGGGTTGAGCCTCAGTCGGAAACCAACTGGCGCTACGCGAACGACTCGAAAGTCGCACGGATCATTTACGTTAATAAACTCGATCGAACCGGCGCTGATTTCTACAACGTCGTCAATCAAGTTGAAACCATTCTGGCGGCCAAGCCCCTCGTGATGGTGCTGCCGATCGGGATGGAAACCGAGTTTGTCGGTGTGGTCGATCTACTGACCGAAAAAGCCTGGGTCTGGGATGATTCGGGAGATCCGATGAACTACGAGATCACCGATATCCCCGAGGATCTTAAGGAAAAAGCGGCGGAATACCGCAATGCGTTGATCGAAGTGGCCGTCGAAGCTGACGACGACATGATGGAGAAGTATCTGGAAGGGGAGGAGCTGACGATCGATGAGATCAAAGCCTGCATCCGCAAGGGTACGCGCGAGCTGATCTTCTTCCCGACCTACTGCGGTTCGTCGTTCAAAAACAAAGGCGTTCAGCTCGTTCTTGATGCGGTGATCGACTATCTGCCGAGTCCGACAGAAGTTAAGCCCCAGCCCGAGGTGGATCTCGAAGGTAATGAAACCGGCGAATATGCGATCGTTGATCCCGAACAGCCGTTCCGAGCGCTGGCGTTCAAAATCATGGACGATCGCTTCGGTGCGCTGACCTTCACCCGCATCTACTCCGGTACGCTCAAAAAAGGCGACACCGTCCTCAATACCGCAACGGGTAAAACCGATCGGGTGGGTCGCATGGTGGAAATGCACGCTGATTCACGCGAAGAGATCGACACCGCACAGGCGGGCGACATCATCGCGATCGTCGGCATGAAAAATGTCCAAACCGGCCACACCCTCTGCGATCCGAAGCAACCGGCAACCCTAGAGCCGATGGTCTTCCCCGACCCGGTGATCTCGATCGCCATCTCGCCGACAAACAAAGGCGGCAACGAGAAAATGGGTCTGGCTCTAAGCAAAATGGTGCAGGAAGATCCGTCGTTCCAAGTCGAAACCGACCAGGAAAGCGGCGAAACGATCATCAAAGGCATGGGTGAGCTTCACCTCGACATTAAAGTCGATATTCTCAAGCGCACCCACGGCGTCGAAGTCGAAGTCGGTAAACCCCAAGTGGCCTACCGCGAGTCGATCACCAAAGCGATTAACGATAGCTACACCCACAAGAAACAGTCGGGTGGTTCGGGTCAATACGGCAAGATCGACTACACGATCGAACCGGGTGAACCGGGTTCGGGCTATACCTTTGAGTCGAAAGTAACGGGTGGTAACGTTCCCCGTGAATACTGGCCTGCGGTCAACAAAGGCTTCGAGCAAAGCATCGATAAAGGCCCCCTTGCTGGCTTCCCCTGCGTTGACTTGAAAGTCACGCTTAAGGATGGTGGTTTCCACGCGGTTGACTCTTCGGCGATCGCCTTCGAGATTGCGGCTAAATCGGCCTATCGTCAGACGATGCCGAAAGCGGGCCCGCAAATCCTGGAGCCGATCATGAAGGTGGATGTCTTCACGCCGGATAGCCACGTCGGTGATGTCATCGGTGACCTTAACCGTCGTCGCGGCATGATTGGCGAGCAGTCGTCGAACCCGATGGGTGTCCGCATCAAAGCGCAAGTGCCGCTGAGTGAAATGTTCGGCTACATCGGTGACTTACGGACGATGACTTCGGGTCGTGGTCAATTCTCGATGGAGTTTGACCATTACGCGCCGTGTCCACGTAACGTCGCGGAAGAGGTGATCAAGGAAGCGAAAGAGCGTCAAGCGGCGTCCTAAGTTTCACGATCAACGATCTTCTCGTAGGGTGGGCATTGCCCACCATGCTTGGGCATCGCTAACTAAAAGTCTGATCGCACTTGCTGCGATCGGGCTTTTTTTATCCTTAAAAACAGGTAGGTTGCACACGACCCGTTGTGTTGATTCTTGAACGAACTCAGTCTCAAGTCGTTGGTGTATGAAGTTGAGCTTCAAGCCAATCGAGTAGCGGGCTAATACGCTCGTTGGCTTCAGACAAACTCAGCACACGGACTTGCGCTTCTCGTTGTTCGCCGTTTTGTTTTAACGCAACGATCGCCTGCCCCTCCTGATGGAGATGGTTATGCGCTCGGACTAAGTCCTGAAATTTTCCAAAGTGCCGATAGGCTTGCGCCTCCGAGGAATCAAGCCATTGACCCAAACCACAGCGATGCGAGTCCGTTAGCCCGGTCAGCGGTGCCTCAGCACCGTTGGAATTGATGTAGCTGCTGAGGTTAATCGTCCACATCGCATGTTTGGCTTTCATGAGAGAAATGTTGATCACTGGGGTCTCCCAAATAGATGATGTTGACATGCTCCTCGGACTACAAGTCCGAGGATTCTAAAGCTAGGCAAACAGACCAAGCTGCTGCGCTACTTCGTGGCGTCAGACTAAATCTGCTAAAGCATACTCAAGCTTCAAACATACCGAACGAGTCGTGAGCGGAGTTTTTGGCGGAGTCGTTGCGAAGCCCATCATGCAGTTTTTCGGAGTCGGAGGGCTTACCCATTGATTGTATTCAAGACAGATTTAGTATCCGACTGTCTCCATTGTACCGGGGCTCCTGGGAATGAATTCGCAAGCTTACGGTTCGTAAACTGTTGGCGCGATCGCTTCCTCTTCAAACAGTTGTTCGATCGCCGCTTCGCGTTCCTCCGGTGTCTCCGCTGACCACTGCCAGAGACTTTCATAAAAGAAAAACGCAACCCCATCAAACTCATTCGCCCGCACGGTTTCGACTTGCTGCGCCATCAACGCCGTATCCGCCGGTCGATCGCGCAACCCTGCCAAGATACCGATCGCCGTCGGGATATGATCTCGCGCCGCCAACAGTTCCGGCGTGTTGAGCTGCGCCTCAAACCCATCTAGATTGCGGCGATACAGTTGCACGATTAGCTCTTCGACTAACCCCATCCGCTCCCAGCGCTCCCAGTCCTGCAAATAACGACTGTAGGCAAACTCCTGGGGATTTGGCGCGACGGAAATCACGGCCTCATTATTAATCGCCTTCACCGCAAAAAACAAACGCTTCATGAACTGCGTAATCTGATCCGCACGCCACGCCACCCAGGCCGGATCGTTGGGATCGGCGGGGGGATCGTTGCCGTCATGCTGGGCACGGTAGAGCGCGATCGTCTGCGGATCGTAGCCATAATCCACCGGCAATCCCATGTGATCATCGAACTGGATGCCATCGATGTCGTAATTTTCCACCAGCTCAACCACCAGATCGAGGATGAACTGCTGCACCTCGGGATGGAACGGATTGAGCCAAACACGCTCATGCTCGCCTTCCATTGTCGTCAAGCTACCGTCAGCTTTTTGGGTCAGCCAGTCGGGATGTTGGCGTGCGAGTTCGGAATCAGATGGAGCCTGGAAGCCAAATTCAAACCAGGGAATCACGCGCAAGCCGAGCTCGTGGCCGCGATCGATGGCTTCGGCGAGCATGTCGCGACGGCGCAGACCGGGATGGGGATCGATCGCGATCCCATAGGTGGCTTCGGCGACCGCACTGGGATAGAGCGTATAACCCCAGTTCCAGACCGTGGGGTAAACCGTGTTGAACTGGAGGTCGGCGAGGCGGGTTAAGGCGAAATCGAGATTGCGACGCGAAAACAGGACGGTGCTGTCGATATTAGTGAGCCAGACGCCGCGCAGTTCTTGCAGTTGTGAGGAGGCGATCGCCGCACGGGGGATCACATCGGCGGGTAGCTGATCGGCCTGGATGCGACAGATCATGACGGCGAGATCGGCGCGGGTGGCGGTGGCGTTGGGGTTTAATTGACGCGGGTCGGGATCATTGGCGATCCAGCGACGATCGACCGCACTGGCGATCGCGGGGCGAACCTCACTGGGGATGGCGGCTTCGTCGTCAAACGCACGAGCCAACAGCCGATCAATCCGGCTGGGTGTGGGAAGATTCAAACCGTCAACCACGTTCGTCCAGAGTTCCCAGCGGTTGAGATACTGCTCGGGATAAAACACCCGATCGACATATCGATCGAGAAATCCGAGGCGATCAGCGCGGGCGATGCCGATCGCGTCGATGTGTTTGGCGGTGACATCGAGAAAACGGGTGGCACGATCAGCGGACTCGGGAGCCGGATTAACCAGCGGACGATCGCCAAAGGCTTGGGCGATAATCGTGGCGAAATCACCGCGTGTCAGCGGTTGATCGGGTTTGAGCCGATTGCGACCGTCGGCCTGGAGAATATCGCGCGTTTCGAGTTCGGCGAGGCAGGATTGCGCCCAGTGTGCAGAGATGTCACTGGCGGCTAGTCCTGGTGTCGGTTGGGCGATGGCCAGCGTTGTCGTGAAAATCCCGACCGCCCGCGCAATCGATCGACGGTTGATGCGTCCATTGCCGTGAATCGTGCTAGATCGGGATGCACTCCAGTATTGGAACCACGCGATCGCTCTGCTTGCTGTGTGTGATATCTGTCGTTTCATGCCGCGATCGTCCGCCTGATGTCCCTGTTGATGTGAGCTTGATGTGAGCTTGATGTGAGGTGCTAGGTTTCTCAAACCTACTATCTAATGTTCTTGTCTATTGTGGCGCGATTTCAAGCTGAAGGCTGGCGATCAATTAAAAGATAGGTCGTCATTGTGCCTTTACCTTTGACCTCGATTTCGCCCCGTTTTTGGACGATAAAGGTGTCTTTGATCAGCGCGTAGGTCGCCTCTGTGATCTGAATACTATTGGCGATCCCGTGAGATTCCATCCGGCTTGCGGTGTTGACGGTATCGCCCCAAAGGTCATAGGTGAATTTGTTGCGACCAATCACACCTGCCACTACGGGGCCTGTGTTGATCCCAATCCTAATACTGAAGGGCTCGTGATTGCCCAGGTTAAACCGGGCGATCTCGCGCTGCATGTCGAGTGCCATTTGGGCGATCGCCTGGGCATGATTATTGCTGGCGATCGGCAGCCCACCCACGACCATATAGGCATCTCCAATGGTTTTAATTTTTTCGAGGTGATTCTTTTCGGCCAGTCGGTCAAAGGCCGAAAAAATTTCGTTCAGGAGTTCCACCAAATCGACCGGTGAAATCCGTGACCAGAGTTTGGTGAAACCCACAATGTCAGCAAATAAGACGCTGACCTCCGCAAAGCTATCGGCGATCGTCTCAGGACTTTGCTTGAGACGTTCAGCGATCGGCTCGGGGAGGATACTCAGCAGCAAGCGATCGGATTTCTCCCGCTCGCGTCTGATCTCGTCTAAATAGGCTTTTTCTTGGTCACGGAGTCGCTTTTTTTCCAGACAAGCGCTGATTCGCGCTTTGAGCAAAATGGGATTGAACGGCTTAGGAAGGTAGTCTTCCGCACCCAATTCGATACATTTCACCACGCTGTCGAGATCGTCGAGCGCCGAAATAACGAGTACGGGGATATGACGGAGGTCAGGGTTTGCTTTTAGCTCTTCGAGCACCTGATAGCCGTTCATACGCGGCATCATAATGTCGAGCAAGACGAGATCAAACTCGCTGGCTTGGATCAGCTCAAGCGCCCGAAACCCGTCTTCGGCAACGGTGACACGATAGCCTTGCCGTTTTAATCGCCGCCTCAGCAAATCGCGGTTGGCTTCGTTGTCGTCAACAACCAACACGCTTGCAGATTGAGCCGCTGTCATCTGATCTCATGATTACGAAGGGGACGGCTATTGGCGATCGCCTGCGCGATCACACAATCACAACGAATCGCAGCAGGCGCGAACGCAACTAACGATCGTGTTTTCCAATATAGCGCTTGCTTGGTAACCACTTTGTATCACAGGGACGTTGCGGCATCGGGCGTCACGCTATGGGAATGGCGATCGGGGACATCCAGGGGCAAGATCGCGCGAAAGGTCGAGCCGCGATTGACCTCACTTTCGACGTCCAGCCGACCGCCCATCAGGTGACAAAAACGCTGGGCGATCGTCAGACCCAAGCCCGTACCGCCGTACTGTTGAGCCGTGGACGCATCCTCTTGAACAAACGGCTCAAACAAAACGGCAAGGCGATCGGGATCAATCCCGATGCCAGTATCACGAACACTCAGCACAATAAACGCGGGCTCAGGCTGAGGCGTCTCCTCTAAGGTCTCATTTGAAGTCTCATTTGAAGCCTCACAGGCCGTCCCTGGCTCATCGATCGCCGAGATTTTCACGGCCTGCGCGTCCGCAGCATTCGGCAGTTGCACCGTATCGAGATACACATGCGGATTGCCAGACTGAGCGTCGAGCGCTTCGGTATAGGGTTCAATGATGAGCGAAATGGTTCCGTTTTCGGTGAATTTTGCGGCGTTACCCAAGAGGTTGATGGCAATTTGGCGTAGCTTGCCGAGGTCGGCACGCATCGGCTGGGTGACCTCGCAGCGGGTTTCAAAGTGATTACCGTTTTTACTGATGAGCGGGGCGATCGTATGACTCACTTCTTCGATAAAGACGGTCAGATCAAACGGCTCAAGATATAACTCCATCTTGCCTGCTTCGATCTTGGAGATGTCGAGAATATCGTTAATCAGCGATAGCAAATAGTTTCCGGCGGTACTGATTTTTTTCAGATCCTCGATCGCATCCTCATCGCCACTATCTTCCGCTTCCTCGCACATGATCTCGCTATAGCCAATAATCGCGTTGAGCGGTGTCCGCAATTCATGGCTCATATTGGCTAAAAAGGCACTTTTGAGGCGGTTCGCCTTTTCAGCGGTGGTTTTCGCATCGCGCAGTTCTTCCTCGGCGATCTTGGCGGGGGTAATATCCTGGACGGCTCCGAGCAGCTTGCGATCGTTCGCGCGATTATTTTTCCAGTGAGGGCGGGCATAATCCCTGAGCCAGAGGATTTCCCCGGTTTTGGTAACGATACGATAATCCAGGCTGCCCGACCCGACGAGCCGATCGATCGCAAACTGACGGAGCCGATCGACATCGTCAGGCAAAACAACGCTCATCCAGCCTCGGGTTTCGAGATCCTTGGCGGTATAGCCCGAGATTCGCTCGAAGGCTTGGGTGACCCACTCAAAACTGAGATCACCGGTGGGGGATACGTCCGCCGCATAGATGTAGTCGGAGGTGAGCTGTGAGATCGCTCGATAGCGGCTCTCGCTGTCCCGGAGTGCGGCTTCAGCGCGATGACGATCGGCAATGTTGCGTACCGCGATCGTCCGTACTTTTTTGCCATAGTAGGGCAACTGACGCCCTTGTAGCTCGATCGGTAACATCGAGCCGTTTTTATGCTGACCGATCGCCTCGATCGACTGCTCTGACCCCGATCGATCATAGAGTTCGATCGTTGGGCGTGATGCCGGAGCCAGCAAATCCAGTGGGTCCATACCGATTAGCTCATCGGAATCATAGCCAAACAAAGTGGCGATGGCCTGATTCGTATCCACAATGACGCGATCAGCGTAGATAATAATGCCCTCAAAGGTCGCCTCGGAAAGCCAGCGAAACCGTTCTTCGCTTTCCCAATGCGCCTTCTCGATCGACGTCCGCACACTCGTTTCGAGCGCCAGCGAAATAAAATCAGAAATCGAGTGGGCAAACTGCTGCGTATCCTCTGACCAACGACGGGGCGGGGCATTACGCTCAAACCAGACAAATCCACATACCCGCCCATCTTGCCAAACCGGCACACTGAGCAAGCTCAGGATCTGGTGTTGCTGACAGTAGACGCGAATGATGTCGGACGCAAAGGGTTCAAGCGTGATGTCCGCGATCGCAAACCCGCGATCGGAGAGAATCGCCTTCGATTGATCCTCAGCATGGAACAGCTCTAACGCCTGACCCGAATCATGCTGATGGGTCTCCACGCTATAGCATTCAAGACTGACTAAACGCTCGTGTTCCGGACTGTCATAGCGCCAAATGCTGACCCGATCTAGCCCCAGCGCTTCCGCTGCCGTGGTCGAAATCCCACGCAAGGTTGCATAGAGGTTACCGAGATGTGCCTGACTATTCTGCGCCAGTTCACTAGAGGCGCGTCGCTGGCGCTCTAACGATCGTTTACGAGCCGCATCGACTAACGATTTCTGAGATATTTGGCGACCAATTTGCCCCGCGACCAGCCCCGAAGCGATCGGCAGTACATCAATCAGCCAAAGCACAGGATTTTGGCGATGGCGATCGGCCAACATGGCAACAAAAGGAACATCAGCCGTGCGGATTTGGGGCGATCGCAGGCGACTGGCTTGCAAATCGATCGCCCATGCCAACATAAGCACACCGAGACCCGCACTAAATCCAGCGAGGGCATACCGCAAGGCCACGTGGGGCAGAAAAGCGCGATCGGGGGTCATGATCGAAGGCAGTAAACGAGGTGCAAAGGGGCGGGCTCATCGAACGTAGCCCGAGGATACGCAGCGCTGGAGACAGTAATACTACTGATATTAGGACAATGACACACCTGAAATGATCTCATCTCCACAGCTCGAAATCATCTGCGTTGTACGCTTGTCTCTACCGCATCATGACAATAATTTATTTTTAAATTCACTTAATTCAATTTAGTTTGGACGAACCGAAACATCACCCTTTCCCCATACCCTAGCAAATCCCCAGCAAACCGTTGATTTTTGCGAGCAAACGGGGCAACTCGATCGGCTTCGTATCATAGTCGTCGCAACCCGCCGCGATGCACTTTTCGCGATCACCTGCGATCGCGTGAGCCGTCAAAGCAATAACTGGAATCTTCGCCGTTGTCGGCTCCGCCTTAATCCGCCGCGTCGCCTCCCAACCATCCATCACGGGGAGACCCATATCCATCAGGATAATGTCGGGACTTTCCGTCTGCGACATCTCAACTCCTCGGCCACCATCCATCGCAGAGACAATTTCATGCCCTTTGCGCTTCAAACGACGCGAGAGCATATCGAGATTCATTTCGTTATCTTCGACAATGAGGATTTTAGCCATGGTATGCACACTGCCGGATGAGCGACCGCTGTAATAGACGGTACGACGCCTACGTTGAAGTGAAGTACAGATAATAGACGACTGTCATTGTACTGTGTGCAACCACACCCAGATTCGTCGCGCTGATACGTACGAGGTCTGAATTATTGGGGTTGGTTAACGGTCGCGCTGAGTGTGAGACCGATCGAGCTGGCGAGGATAGCGGCAGTTGGTGCATCGCAGCCACCGTTTAGGAGCATCTGATAGCTCAGACCGCATAGCACGATCGAAAGGCTTGTGGGCGTGATGAGAAACTCGAAAAACTCACCGACCTGTTCAATACCTTTGAGTAGCTGAAGGAAACCAGCAAGAATAGTTAGGCGCACGTTCTTTTAGGGGGTAAGGAGGAAAGACAGAGACCGGAAAGAATTTATATACGATAGTTTTAATGAGTGAGAAATATTTTAAAGTCGTAATGAATACAACTCCAATAAATTTAAGATTTGGTCTGTTGATTGATTCGTTAGCTGAACTGAAGCAAACGGTTTAAATATTGATCCAGCACTGATTTAGGAACTTTACCGATCAACGTTTCAACTGGTGCGCCGTCAGCATCCAGAAAACTGAGCTGCGGTACGCCTGTCGCTTTGAACGCTGCGATCGGCTCGCGCCACTGGGGATCGTCAATATCGAGCATCACGAAGTCGATTCGATCGCCATAGTCCGACTTCAGCGCTTGCAGCGTCGGGGCGATCGCCTGACAGGTCGTACACCAATCGGCATAAAACTCAATCAGGGTCGGTTTACCGTCCGTAAGTGCGACACCATAATCGACGCTCTCGCGTGCTGCGGCCTTGAGGGAGATCAATCCCGATACGGGCGAGCTGTCAAGTGCTGTGATGGATGGGCGCGTGATGACGAAGGTGATGATCGCGAAGGCGATCGCCACGGTCATGGCAATGATGGAACGACGATTTGATCGTGACGCTGTTGGGTTGGAAGTAGACGATCTGGAAGTAGACGAGTCGGTAGTAGAAGAGTCGGAGTTCATCGCTGATCTAATGTGATCTAATGTGATCTAATGTGATCTGATTTTTGATTTAAATAACGAATGAAATCATCATCAGAGGGCTAATCGATTCGATAGAAATTAGGCGAAGTAATACACCAAGAAAATATGAATGATCAACATGATCGTAAACATCCACAGGGAGCATCCCATTTGTGTCACCTCACCCTAAATCCCTCTCCCAAGTTGGGAGAGGGACTTTGAATCGGTCTCCCC